>NZ_JQNR01000003.1:645210-1290421 GCF_000745345.1 Actinacidiphila yeochonensis CN732
GAAGACCGCGCCGGCGCCGTCGAGTGCCGGGTCGAGCGACTCGGGCACGGTGAGGTCGCCGGTGAAGACCTCGACCTCCGGCGGCAGCGTCCCGGCCGCCTCGGAGCGGTGGGTGAGGGCGCGGACCGGGACGCCCGCGTCGAGGAGTCGGTCGATGACGACGCGGCCGATCCGGCCCGTCGCCCCGGTGACGAGTACGGGAGGAGTGTCAGTCTGGTTCACGCCGTCCATAGAAACGTTACCCGGTTAAAAATGCAACTCGGTCACAACTGTTACGGTGGCCCGGTGAACGAGCCGACCGGGCTGCGGGCCCGCAAGAAGGCGCGGACGCGCGACGCCATCGCCGACGCGGCCGTCTCGCTGTTCCTGGAGCGCGGCTTCGACCGCGTCTCGGTCAACGACGTCGCGTCGGCGGCCGAGATCTCCAAGCCGACCCTCTTCCGGTACTTCCCCACCAAGGAAGACCTGGTGCTGCACCGGTTCGCGGACCACCAGGGCGAGGCGGCCCGCGTCGTACGCGACCGCGAGCCCGGCACCGAGCCGGTGGCGGCGCTGCACCGGCACTTCCGGGCCGGCCTCGACCGGCACGACCCCGTCACCGGCCTCAACGACCACCCGAACGTGGTGGCCTTCCACCGGCTGGTGTTCAGCACCCCGAGCCTGGCGGGACGCCTCACGCGGTACCGGCTCGACGACGAGGAGGCGCTGGCGGACGCCCTCGGCGAGGGCATCCAGGCACGTCTGCTGGCCGCCCAGGTGCTCGCGGTCCAACGGGTGCTCGCCCGGGCCAACTGGCAGAGGATCGCGGACGACGGCCGAACCGCCCACGACGTCCACCCCGAGGCCGTGGCCGACGCCGACCAGGCGTTCAGCCGACTGCGCTGACAGGCGGCGCTCCCCCGACACCCCGGGTCGGAGAAGGCCCTGCGGCCTGGTAGAGCGCGCTGCCACGGGCCCGGCCCAAAAGCCCGCTCCGGTGAGCGGCCTCCGGCGCGGAAAAGGATTGGACGGGGCGAAGCTCGGGCTTGTAGCTTGCGGTTGACCGTGACGCCGCCCGAGGAGGTGAGACCCATGAACGCTGTATCGACGTGGGTGCTCCCCCTTTTCCGTCACGGCCGGCGGCTGACGTAGGTGCTGCCGGGAGCGCCTCCACACCAAGGCACTCCCGAAAGGCATCACCAATGAACTCTCCGCGGTTCACCGCCGAGTCGTCGTCGCATGGCATGGTCGAGCGCGACTTCACCGTGGGCGAGGTCCCCGGCGTCCTCTGGTCGCCGTCCTCCGGCGCCGATCGCGCACCCCTGGTCCTGATGGGCCACGGCGGCGGCGCCCACAAGAAGCACCCGGCGATGACGGGCCGGGCGCGGCAGCTCGTGACCGGCTGCGGCTTCCACGTCGCCGTCATCGACGCGCCCGGTCACGGCGACCGGCCGCGCTCCGCGCAGGACGAGCAGGCGGTCGCCGCGCTGCGCGAGGCGCAGGAGACGGGCGAGCCGGAAGGTCCGATCGTCGTCCCGTACAACGCCCGTCTGGCGGAGCTCGCCGTGCCCGAGTGGCAGGCGACCCTGGACGCCCTCCAGGAGCTTCCGGAGATCGGCGCCGGCGGGCCGGTCGGGTACGTCGGTATCGCCATGGGCACCGCGATCGGGGTGCCGCTGGTCGCGGCCGAGCCCAGGATCACGGCCGCGGTCTTCGGCATGATGTGGCCCGACGCCCTGTTCGAGCAGGCGGGGCGGATCACCGTCCCGATCGAGTTCGGCATGCAGTGGGACAACGAGCGCATCCCGCGCGAGGGCAGCCTCGCGCTGTTCGACGCCTTCGCCTCGAAGGAGAAGTCGCTGCACGCCAACGCGGGCAAGCACTTCGCGTTCCCGCGGTTCGAGGCCGACAGCGCGGCCCGGTTCCTCGTCCGGCACCTCGGCGGGGCGGTCACCGCGCTGGTCTGACCTGCGCGGTCGCATGTCTGACCCGCGCGGTCGCGGCGCCCGGCTCGTCAGTCGGGCGCCGCGGCCGTGGCCCGGCCTGACCCGCCCCGGACCAGGTCAGGCCGGGGCGGGTCAGGCCCGGTGTTCCGGACGGGACGCCTCAGCCGATCCCCAGGACGGGCAGGCACTCCTCGACGCCGACCAGTTCGATGTCGTCCCGGCGGACCCTTTCCCACGCCTCCCGGCTGAGCCGCCACTGCTGGATGCGCGCGGGCTCACCGCGGCGGGTGTCCCAGTCCGTGCCGTTCGGTTCGTAGCCCAGGCCGCGGGAGACGCGGTTGGATGCCTCGTTGTCGACGAACGCGTCGCTGCCGGCTTCCCGCGCGCCCAGCCCGGCGAAGGCCAGATGCAGCGCCGCCGCCCGCATCTCCCTGCCCAGCCCCTGCCCTCGGCGGCCGGGGGCCAGCCACGAGAAACTGGACACCGTGCGGAACCGCGCGAAGTCCCGGCCGACGAGGTCCTGCATGCCGACCGGTTCGCCGTCGACGAGCACGGCGAAGTACAGCCGCCACGCGTCCGGACTCACCCGGGCGCGGCCGGCCCATACGGCGCGCAGCCACCGCCACTCCCGTTCGGGGCTGTCGGCGTAGAACGAACTCGGGTCGTCGAACGGCCACGGCTCGGCGTCGGCGATCCCGGCCCGCACCAACGGCACGAGACGTTCCAGCAGTTCGTCGGAGGCTCCGGCCAACGTCAGGCGCGGCGTGCGGACTTCGACGTTCAGCGGCGGGTAGGTGTGGGCCACGGCCTGACTGTAGCCAGCCCTCCCGGGCCGCCGCACCCGGGTTGATCCCGGGCGTCGACGGCCGTGGGACGGGGCCCGTCGACCGCCGCCTCCTCGCCGAGCCCGGCCCCCGAACGAGGAACCCCCGATCAGCCCCGGATTCGATCAGCCCCCGATCCGATCAGCCCCGGATCAGCCCTGGCTGGGAGATTCGGCGTCGATAGCACGGTCCGGCAGGGTGACGAGGAGCGTCGCGATGGCGAAGACGGCCAGCACGAGAGCCAGTGTGTGCAGGGCATGCGAGGTCGCGCCGTCGCGGAAGCAGATCCCGATCAGGGTGGACGCCGCGATCGCGCCGAGGAACTGGGCGGTGCGGTAGAGCCCGCTCGCGGTACCGATGGTGCCGGGCGCGGCCTGCCGGTAGAGCACGTTCTGGTTGGCGAGGCTCACCAGGCCCTGCACCGCGCCGAAGACCACCCCCACGATCAGCAGCACCGCCCACGGGGTGGCGGAGCCCAGCACGAACAGCATCGCGGTGCCCAGCACGAGCAGGACCGCCGAGAGCGCCAGCCGCGGCCGGGCCCGACCGCGCAGCGGCAGCGAGGACAGCAGCATGGCCGTGCCCGACAGCGGCAGCAGGACCAGGCCGGCCGCGGTGTCGCCGAGGTGCCTGGTGGTCTCCAGCCACTGCACGTAGCCGAACACCGTGGCATAGAGCGGAACGAAGACCAGCGTCTGGCGCAGGTACGTCCGCAGGATCGGCCGGACCGTGGCCGCCGGACCGAGCCGCAGGAACGGCACGACGGCCCGGCGTTCGACCCTGACCAGCGCGGCGCACGCGGCGGCCGCGGGCGCCAGCAACCACAGCAGCCCGAGGGTGGGGTCGGACAGCAGCAGCATCACCGCGAGCAGGGCCACGCAGAACAGCGCGACACCGGCGACGTCCGCCGGCTGCCTTTCCCCGGCATCGGGGGACTCCCGCGGTACGAGGGCGAGGGTGAGGATCAGCACCAGCGCCGCGAGCGGGGCGTTGACCACGAACACGGCCTGCCAGCCGAAGCAGAGGATGAGCAGGCCGCCGAGGGTCGGCCCGACGGCCGCGACGGCCTGCGAACACACCGCGAGCACGGCCAGCGCGCGCCGTGCCCCGCCGGGGTCGAGGCCCTCCGATTCCTGCTGCCTGCGCAGGACGGCCATCGCGGCGGGGAAGCCCGCGCTGGTGCCGATGCCGATCGCCAGGCGTACCCCGACCAGCCAGCCGAACGAGACGGGCAGGAGTGCGACGAGGCCGGCCACCAGCGTGATCAGGCTTCCGTAGACCAGCGTCCGCCGGGCGCCGAGCCGGTCCACGAGCAGCCCGAGCACCGGCTGCCCGATGGCCGAGGCCAGATAGAGGCCCGACACGAGCCATACGGTCCGATCGGTCCGCGCGCCGAACTCCTTCCCGATCGGGATGAGGGCGACGGAGATGACCGTGGTGTTGATCGGGTTGAGCAGGGTGCTCGTGGCCAGCGGCAGCAGCAGGAGGCCCCCCTTGCCGGAGGCGGCCTCGCTCCCGCCCCGCCCCTCGCCCTGTGCCGGCGCCTGTTCTCGCGCCTGCGCGCTCACCGGGTCTCCTGAGCGCCGATCCGGTAGACGCGTCGCGCCGTGCCGGCGAACAGCGCGGCCCGCTCGTCGGCGGAGGCGCCCGAGGAGATGCGCTTGAACGTGTTCCACAGCGTCGAGTAGGTCGTCCCCATCCGATCGACGGGGAAGTTGCTCTCGTAGAGGCAGCGCTCGGCGCCGAACTCCTCGACGCACGTGGTGATCCACGGCCCCCACAGCCGGGCCAGCAGCTCCGAGGACGGCGGCTCGGCCGCGGTCCGGTAGTCGAACTCGGCGGCTCGGCTCATCAGCCCGCCGAGCTTGCACACCACGTTGGGGCGTTCGGCCAGCCGGCGGATCGAGGCCCGCCACGCGGCGAAGACCTCGTCGCGCCGGCCCGCGTAGGGGCCGTAGCCGAGCGGGAACCCGCAGTGGTTGAGCACGATGGTCAGCTCGGGCACCTCGTCGGCCAGGGCGATGACGTCGTCGAGCTGGTGGTGGAAGACCAGCGCGTCGAGGCTCAGTCCCAGTTCTCCCAGGACGCGCGCGCCCTGGACGACGGCGGGCTCCGCGAGCAGTCCGGGGCGGACGTAGGGCCGGCCGTTCTCGATCTCGTCGCTCGGGTCCCAGTGGCTGGAGTAGCGGATGCCCTTGAACCGGCCGGGGGCGGCGCTCAGGTGCGCGTGCAGCACCTCCTCGACCCCGCGCCCCAGAGCGAGGTCGGCGAACCCGACGATGCCGTCGGCCATGCCCGGACGGCCTGACGTCTCACGGACGACGAACTCGGTCTCGCCGACCGGGCGCAGCTCCTCCGGCCCGGTGCCGCGGTAGTGCGTGACGCACTCGACGAAGACGGTGGACTCGACGCGGTGTCCTGAGCCCAGGTCCTCGGCCAGCTCTCCGAAGAGGTAGGGCGAGGAGCCGATCTCCCACAGGTGGTGGTGGCTGTCCACGATGGGCAGATCGGGCTCCAGGACCGCTTCCTCGGTCCCGCGCGCCAGCCATTCCTCGTCGGAGGGGTGAATCCGGCCGTACTCGGTCGGTCGGCCGGGGGCTCCGAAGAGATCCGATGTGGACATGGTGCGTCCTCCCACTCGTTGTCAGGCCAACAGTTCCACATAGTGACTTCATGACTGCGGCTCTCATTCGCCAGGGTTCATGATGTACTGGATCAAGACCAAGAATTCCGCCACACTGGTCACACATGGTGAAACCAAGGAGGACTGATGAGCAGCCCTGTGGACGGACCGACGACTGCCACGCCCGGCGGGGAGACCGCACGACGGGCGTTGCGGCTGCTCCGGGCGGTCGCCCTCGCCCAGGAACCTCGGCGGCTGGCGGAGTTGCAGGCCGAGACAGGGCTGAACAAGAGCGTCACCTACCGGCTGCTGCGGATCCTGCAGGAGGAGGGCTACCTGAAGCACACCGCCGAGGGCTACTCGACGGGCGGCGAACTGATCGCACTGGCCCTGACCGCCCTTCCCCGACGGAACAGCTACCTCGCCGCCCGTCCGGTGATGCAGGCGTTGACCTACCGCATCGGGGAGACCGTCACGCTGCACCGGCGCGCCGACGACCGGGCCGTGATCGTACTGGTGGCGGAGAACCAGGACCGGCCGATCCGCTATGCCGCGAGGGTCGGCGAGACGACGGAGCTCGCCCGGGGATGCACCGGCCGCGCCATGCTCGCCCAGCTGCCCGCCCACGTGGTCCGGCAACTCCTGGAGAGCACCGCCGACACCGCGGAGACCACGCTGGACGACGTGGAGCGGGTCCGGTCGAGCGGCTGGTCGTACACCGAGGAGGCCAACCACACCGGCGTCGCGGGCATGGCCTGCGCGCTGCCCCGGCGCGACCCGAGAGCGGAGGTCATGACCCTCAACATCTCCGGACCCGTGGGCCGGATGAACGCCCAGGTCGCCGCGCGCCTGGCTCCCGTCCTGATCGACGCGGCGAAGAAGCTCTCGGCCCTGGGCGTCAACTTCGACCCGGCCGACTGACGCGGTCGCGGTCGCGGCGCGGCACGGCACTGCGCTGCGCTGCGCTGCGCGGGCAGCGAAGTGGCGAGCATCGCCCCCGTGGGTGCGCTCGCGCGGTGAATATCCCCTCCGCGCCATGTCATCATATGATGACATCATCTGATGACAATCTTGGAGAACGTTGATGAGTGGCCGCCATACAGGACCTGACCTGCGACACCGTGCTCTGGTCCCCGTACTGGTCTTCGTAGGCACCGTGGTCGCCGTGATCAGCAGCCTGGGCGCTCCCCTGGTGCCCACCATCGCGGCCGTCGACCACGTCTCACTGTCCGACGCCCAGTGGTCGCTCACCATCACCCTGCTCGTCGGCTCGATCGCCACACCCGTCCTGGGGCGGCTGGGCGACGGGCCGCACCGGCGGGGAGTCGTACTCGGAGCCCTGGCCGTGGTGACGCTCGGTGGCGTGCTCGCCGCGCTGCCACTCGGGTTCGGCTCCCTGGTCGCCGGACGCGGCCTGCAGGGCGTGGGCCTCGGCCTCGTCCCGCTGGCCATCGCCACCGCACGCGACGCGCTGTCGGCCGAGCGCTCGCGGTCGGCCGTCGCGATGCTCTCCATCACCACCGTGGCCGGTGTCGGCCTGGGCTACCCGCTCACCGGCCTGATCACCGAGTCGCTGGGCGTCCACGCGGCCTTCTGGTTCGGCGCGATCATCTGCGCCCTGGCGCTGCTCGGCGCCGCACTGGTCCTCCCCGAGTCCGGCGCCCGGAAGAGCCGGCCGCTGGACGCGCTCGGGGCCGTGCTCCTGGCCGTCGGCCTGGCCTCGCTGCTGCTCGCACTGAGCGAGGGCGACGTCTGGGGATGGACCTCTCCCCGCGTCCTCGGCATGATCGTGTTCGCCGTCGTCGTCCTGGTCGCCTGGAGCCGCCACGAGCTGCGCACCGGCCACCCGCTGGTGGACCTGCGGTCGCTGCGGAACCACTCGGTCCTGACCGCCAACGTCGCCGGCCTGATCGCCGGTGTGGCCATGTACATGTTGATGTCGATGGTGACCCGCTTCGTCCAGACCCCCAGCAGCGCCGGCTACGGATTCGGCACCTCGGTCCTGGTCACCGGCCTGGTGCTGCTGCCCTTCTCCGCCGCCAGCGTCGCGTCCAGCAAGCTCGTACCGCTGCTGGCCAGGCGGACCTCGTCCGCGATGGTGCTGCCGATCGGCTGCGGGGTCTCGCTGGTGTCGATGGTGCTGTTCCTGGTCGCCCGCGGCAGCCTGTGGGAGCTCTTCGTCATCATGGGCGTCGCCGGGCTCGGCGTCGGCTGCACCTTCGCAGTCATGCCCGGGCTGATCGTCAACGCGGTCCCCTCACACGAGACCGGCAGCGCCATCAGCTTCAACCAGGTGCTGCGCACCATCGGCTACACCACGGGCAGCGTGCTGAGCGCGGTCGTCCTGGAGGCGCACACCCCGTCCGGCCAACCGCTGCCGACCAACAGCGGATACGAGACCGCCGCGTGGCTGGGTTGCGTCATCTGGGTGGTCACCGCTGTCGTTACGATCATCGTGCCGAAGCGGGGGGCCGCGGCCGCGAAGCGCGCCATGACTGTGGACGAGGAAGTGCTGATGGACGAGAGCATCGCCGACGCCGAGACGGCCGAGGACACCACCTCGGCCGCCCACGCCCGGTCCGCCCGGTGACCACCGGCAAGCGACGCGACTCCGCGCGCAGCCGGGCACTGCTGCTGGAGGCGGCGGCCAGCCTCTTCGCCGAACGCGGCTACGACCGCAGCACCACCCGGGAGATCGGCGAGCGCGCCGGGGTCGACCCGGCCCTGATCGCCCGCTACTTCGGCGGCAAAGCGCAGCTCTACCTCGCGGCACTCGACCTCGACCGGGCCAGCGCCCCGCCCGCCGACCTGCTCGAACCGGAGCGCACCAGGATGCTCCTCGAAGCGGTGGCCCGACGCGGCGCAGGCCCCCTCTTCCGGGCGGCCATCACTCCCCTGGAGGACCCCGAGGTCCAGGCCGCCGCCATGGGGCAACTGGGCTGGCGGCTGGTGGACCCGCTGTGCCAGCGGTTCACCCGCGAGGGCCTGGACCGGCCCCAGCTGCGGGCGGAGCTGCTGGTGGCCTCCTTCCTCGGCGTCATCCTGTCCCGTAACAGCGGCGCGTTCCGCGCGCTGGCCGAGGCCGACACCGAAGAGGTCGTCCAGCTGGTCCTGGGCATGCTCGACCAGAGTCACTGACCACGGCCGCGCCAGGCCCGGCCCGGCGCCCGCCCCGGCGCCGCGAGCACACCGCGCTCACCGGACCAGGCACCCGGCCCCGCACGACGCGTGCGGGGCCGTCGCCGTACGGTCCCGGACCGGTCACAGGTGGTAGGGCTGTCCGGTCTGCGCGGGGGAGATCTGGTCGGTCGGAACCTGCTTGAGGGCGGCCATCACCCGCGGGTCGGAGACCAGGGAGACCAGCTGCGCCTCGGTGAGCGGCACGAGGGCGCGTCGGGGTTACCGATGCGCGCGCACAGGGCAGCACGGGTGTTGCGGCGCGGGCGCGGCCGGACATGGAGAGGTGACGGCCGCCCCTTCGAGAGGACGCCCATGGCGATCAGCACCGAGACCGACTACGAGGCGATGTACCGGCAGCACTACCAGGAGGTGCTGCGCTTCGTCAGACGGCGTGCGGACGCCGCGCAGGTCGACGACATCGTCGTGGAGACGTTCACGATCGCCTGGCGGAAGCGGCGTTCGCTGCCCGAGGACGTCGCACCCTGGCTGTACGCCACCGCGCGCAACACGATGCTCAACGCCCACCGCGGCCTGCGGCGCCGGGCGGCGCTCGCGGTGCGGATCGCGGGACAGCCCCGGGACGACTCCTACGACCCCGCGGGCGCCGCCGACGCCCGGATCGATCTGGGCGCGGCGTGGCGCCGGTTGGCGGCCAGGGATCAGGAGGTGCTGTCACTGGTCGTCTGGGAGGGCCTGACCGACGCGCAGGCCGCCGTGGTCCTCGGCTGCTCGCCGTCCTCGGTCCGGATGCGGCTGTCCCGGGCGCGGGGGCGGCTGCGCGAGCTGCTCGGGCCGGTCGCCGTCGTCCCGAGCGGTCAGAGGGTCTCCCGGTGAGAGGCGGACCGCCCTTCGAACGGCGTCGGACCGACGCGGCGCCCGAGTCCCGCCCCTTCGTACGGAATGGAACGACCATGCCCGAGAACCTCGATCTCGACCTGTTCCTCGCCGGCCACGACGCCGCCCCCGACGGTGAGCTCACCGCCGCCGAGCTGGAACGGCGCGAGCGGCTTCTCGGCTCCCTGCTCGCCGGGGAGCGGAGCCGCCGCCGGTCGCGGGCGCCCCGCAGCCGGGCGGTGTGGGCGGGGGTGGCCGTCGTCGCGACGTGTGCCGCCGCCTACGGTGCGGTGACGCTGAACGGCGGCTCGGCCGCGCCGGAGCGTGGCGTCGCCCTCACGAAGCCGGAAGCGGGCGGCAGCAGCGCCGCGGCCGCCTCCCCGTCCGCCTCCCCGTCCGCCTCCGCGGCCACGGCGCCGTCGCACATCGACCCGCGGTGCCTCGCGTGGGCCGACGGCCTGCCGGTGGGCAAGGACGCGCCCGCCGTCGCCGTCACCGCGACCGGAAAGGCGCTCGGCGAGATCGTGCTGGCCGGCGGGAAGGCCTACGCGTGCGAGGTCAACGGGGACGGAAGCGGCGGCTTCGAACTCCTGGGCCCCGCCGCCGTGGACGTGGCGGCGAAGCAGCTCGTCCTCGGTCCGGGAAGGTCGGAGGCGAGCCGGACCGGAAGCGGCGCCGGCACCTCGTTCACGGTCGGCCGGGTCGGTACGGGCATCCGATCGGTGGTCCTGCGCCTGCCGGACGGGCGCGGTGTGGCCACGAGGGTCCAGAACCACTGGCTCATGGCCGTCTGGACGTCCACCAGCACGGGCCCTGACATCACGTCGGGGACCGTCACGTACACCGACGGCACCACGCACCCGCTCCCGCAGAGCGTGCTCGGCGACCAGTGAGTCCTCGATCGGCCACGAGGCGGACGCGGGCGGCGCAGCCCGCATCCGCGTCGCCCGCCCGTCCGCCCGTCCGCCCGTCCGCCCGCCACCTACCCCGCACCGCCGATGCGGCGGATCTCCTCCAGCGGGTACGGGGTCCGCCGGCTCCGGCTCTGGAACGCGAGGTTGAACCCCGACACCACCGCGGCGACCGGCGCGTGGCGGGCGATGAGGGCCGCGGCCTCCTCGGGGATTCCGGTGGGGCGCCCGCGGCTGCCGTCCGCGTAGCCGCGCACCAGCGCGTAGCGGCCGTCCCGGTCCTCCCTGCGGACGCCGCACAGGGCGGTGACCAGCCAGTTCACCAGGTACGTGGCGGCGTAGCAGCGGTCGTAGACCTGGTGCCGGTCGAAGAAGTCGGCCTCGTCCCGGGACAGTTCGAAGTCGGAGGAGATGGCGAGACCGTAGTCCGCGAAGTAGAGGTGCCGGCCGTCGGTCAGGATGTTCTCGAAGTGCACGTCGAAGTGGAGGAGCCCGCGGCTGTTCATGAACGGGATACCCGCCTCCAGCTCCTTCTCCACCATCGCGCAGGCCCGGTTGGCGGCCTCGTCCCCCGCTTCCACCTGCACGCTCAGCCACTGGTGCAGGTTCTGCGGGATGTACTCCAGGAACAGCGCGACGCTCGCCGAGGACCGCCGAAGAGCCTCGATCCGACGGCGCACCGGCGCCCCGCCGCCCCAGTAGGCCACGGCCTGTTCGACGTCGGCCAGGTCCTCGGGCAAGGGTGTCGAGTCCGGCACCACCCGCCAGTGGTACATCAGCGGGAAGCCCTCGTACTCCCCCGCGAGCGCCCAGTCGGACGTCGCGGCCTGCGCCGCGAGCTCGCGCCAGACCCCGAAGCCCGCTGCGCCGCGGAGGCCGACGCCGTAGTGGCAGAAGAGCGGCAGCCCGAACAGGTTCGCCGTGGACCCGACGTGCTCGGGCTGCCGCTCCAGGTCGGTCAGGGGCACCCGCTTGACGAAGACCGGCGTTCCGGCGACGTCCAGCCGCGCCGACTTCCCGCCGATACCGGACCCGAGCGGCACCGCCTCGTCGTCCAGGAGCTTCCGCAACGCGTCGTCGCTGAGCGCGGCCAGGGCGGCGGAGACGGCTCCGTGGGCGGCGAGGCGCCTCGCGCGCCGGTCGGGGGCCGTGTCCTGGGACCTGCCGGGGACTTCCACTGCCGCCTCCACGTGTGCGCTGAACCCGACCTCGCGTCGACGGCCCCGGCCCCGGCCCCGCCGCCAGGGCGCCCTCGCCGCGGTGCTGGTAACGGGCACTCGTACCAGTGAACGTCGAAGTGCCCTTCGTGGTGCCCGTGCCAGTTGCCGTGGCCGTGCCCGTTGCCGCGCCCGCGCCCGTGCCCGTGGCCGTGCCCGTGCCCGTGCCCGTTGCCGTGGCCGTAGCGGTGCGCGGACCGGACGGCCCACGCCCGGCAGCGCCGCCCGAGACGAGGGCCGCTTTTTGAACGGCGTGTGAAACCCGCCCTCGAAACCGGCACAGAACCACTCTTTCCGCGCTCCGAGTCGTTGACACCCCGCCGAGCGGCTGCCTAGCGTACGGCCAGGCCAGCACGGCGAACGACACCGGACCGCAAAGGTCGGTGGCACGCGGCAAGCCCGTCATGGGCGGACGAGGTGGGCGGAATGGACGCAGGGACGGCGACAGCCGCACAGCGCTGCCACACCCGTACCTGCTGCTGTCCGGGCTGCTGTCGACCCGTGGGCCGCACTCTCTGTCGAGGCTGACCCGCAGGACCGCGAGCCCGTCGGCCGGCCTTCTCTGAGACCGGGTCCGCCGGCCCCTCCGAGCCGCAGCCTCCGCCGCCCTCACCGCCGGTGCCAGTGCCGGTGCCAGCGCCAGCGCCGGTGCCCGGCCGCGCGCACCTCCCGCTCGGCAGGTGCGTGGCGCGACGGGCCGAACGCACCCCTCCCGCATCTCCCATCCCCCGCGGTCCCGGACGCCCCGGAGCCGCGCCGTGCCCGCGCCGCGGGACGGTCCCTCCTTGCCCACGGAGTCCCCGATGAGCGAGCCCTCCCCGACCGCACCCGCGATCCCCCACCCGGCCGAACCCACCGAAGATCCACCATCACCGCCCGCTCCAGGCCGACTTGACGTGTCGTCAGTCCGCCGGCCGACGGACCAGCGTGTCGTACCGCTGCGCCACCCCGGGCGCTGGGTGCTGACCGCGGCCGTCCTCGTCGTCGCCGCCCAACTGGTCCACGGGCTGGTCACCAACCAGTTCTTCCAGTGGCACCGGTTCGGCTACTGGTTCCTGCGCCCGGCGATCCTGCACGGCCTGTCCACCACCCTCCAGGTGACGGCGTGGAGCGCGCTGCTGGGCCTGCTCGGCGGCATCCTGCTGGCCGCCGCACGGCTCTCGCGGAGTCCGGTACTGCGCGCGGTGAGCTGGTTCTACGTGTGGCTGTTCCGCTCGGTGCCGCTCATCGTCGTCCTGCTCTTCCTCTACAACTTCCAGGCGCTGTACGCCACGTTGAGCCTGGGTGTGCCGTTCGGTCCGGGGTTCGTGCACTTCGGCGAGGCGAAGGTGGCCACCGAGATGGTGGTCGCGGTGATCGGCATCAGCCTCAACGAGGCCGCGTACGCCGCCGAGGTGGTGCGCGCCGGGGTGCTCTCCGTCGACCAGGGCCAGCACGAGGCGGCCGCCGCGCTCGGCCTGCCGCGCGGCTACCAGTTCACCCGGATCGTCTTCCCGCAGGCGCTGCGCGCGATCGTACCGACCTACGTCAACCAGCTGATCGGGCTGATCAAGAGCACCTCGCTGGTCTTCTACGTCTCGCTGCTCGACCTGTTCGGGCGGGTGCAGACCCTCAGCAGCACCTACCCGAGCGACATCGTGCCGCTGCTGCTGGTGGCGACCGTCTGGTACCTGATCCTCACCAGCCTGGTGTCAGTGGTCCAGTTCTACGTGGAGCGGTACTTCTCGCGCGGCGCGCTGCGCAACGTGCCGCCGACCCCGCTGCAACGGCTGCGGGCGACACTGCGGGACCTGCGTGCCCGCGTCGCGACGGAGGTGGCCCGATGAGCGCTACGACCCTCCCGGAGCCGGCCGGCGCCGCGGCGGTACGGCCGGCCGCGGTGAGCGTGCACGGCGCCTGGAAGAGCTTCGGCGGCCAGCAGGTGCTCGCCGGGATCGACCTGGAGGTGGCCGCCGGCGAGGTGCTGGTGGTGCTCGGGCCCTCCGGGTCGGGCAAGTCGACGCTGCTGCGGGCGATCAACCACCTGGAGCAACTGGACGCGGGCCACGTCGAGGTGGGCGGGGAGCCGATCGGGGTACGCCACTACCGCGGCCGGTTCAAGGAGCTCGGCCAGCGGCAGATCCGCGTCCAGCGCGGCCGGATCGGCTTCGTCTTCCAGAACTTCAACCTCTTCCCGCACCTGACCGCGCTGGACAACGTGGCCGCCGCGCCCGTCGCCACCGGCCGGGCCACCCGCGCCGAGGCCCGCGAGCGGGCCCGCGCCCTGCTGGACCGGGTGGGGCTCGCCGAACGCGCCGAGAGCTACCCCCGGCAGTTGTCCGGCGGCCAGCAGCAGCGGGTGGCCATCGCCCGGGCGCTGGCCCTGGAACCCGGGGTGATCCTCTTCGACGAGCCGACCTCCGCGCTCGACCCCGAACTCGTCGGCGAGGTGCTGGCGGTGATCAAGGACCTGGCCACCAGCGGCACCACGCTGATCGTGGTCACCCACGAGATCGGGTTCGCCCGGGAGGTCGCCGACTCGGTGGTCTTCCTCGACGGCGGCCGGGTCGTCGAGCAGGGGCCGCCGTCCGAGGTCCTGTCCGCGCCCCGCCACCCCCGCACCCGGGAGTTCCTCAGCCGCGTGCTGTGACCAGGGGCCGGCACCCCGCCCCGCCTCCGCTCCCCACGCCTCGACCACTCCTGCCCGTTCCCCGCTTCGAGCCCGCCCCTCGCACGACAAGGAAGGTCGTCATGCCTCGTCCCACCCTCCGCACCCCGCGCCCGGCCGGTGTGAGAACGCGCACCGCCCTGGCCGCCACGGCCGTCGGCGCGCTCCTGCTGGGGCTCGCCGCCTGCGGCAGCGACAGCAGCGCGGACGACTCCGCCCCGGCCGCGGCGACCGCCAAGGGCGCCGTCGTGGTCGGCGCGCTCTCCAACGGCGCGGCCAAGCAGACCACGCTGACGGTGCCCGAGGTGGCCTCGATCCGCGCGGAACTGCCCACGTCCGTACGGGACAGCGGGCAGTTGGTGGTGGGCGAGGGCTTCCTGCCCTCCGGCTCCCCGCCGCTCGGCTACGTCGGAACCGACCAGAAGACCCTCACCGGGGCCGAACCCGACCTCGGCCGACTGGTCGCGTCCGTCCTCGGCCTCAAGCCGGTGATCAGCAACGCCACGTGGGACAACCTCTTCGTCGGCATCGACAGCGGCCGCACGAACGTCGGCTTCTCCAACATCACCGACACCGAACAGCGCAAGGAGAAGTACGACTTCGCCTGCTACCGCCAGGACAACCTCGGCTTCGAGACCCGCAAGAGCGACAACTGGACCTTCAACGGCGACTACCACGTCCTCGCCGGGAAGACCGTCGCCGTCGGCTCGGGCACCAACCAGGAGAAGATCCTGCTGGAGTGGCAGAGCAAGCTCAAGGCCGAGGGCAAGAAGCTCGACATCAAGTACTACCAGGACAACAACAGCACCTACCTGGCGCTGTCCTCCAAGAAGATCGACGCCTACTTCGAGCCCAACCCCAGCGTCGCCTACCACGTCACCACGACCGCGGGCACCCCGCAGGCCACCCGCAGCGCGGGCACGTACTCGGGGGCCGGGGCGAGCCTCCAGGGCCTGATCTGCGCCACCACCAAGAAGGACGACGGCCTGGTCAAGCCGGTCGCCGACGCGATCACGTACCTGATCAAGAACGGCCAGTACGCGCAGTGGCTGGCCGCATGGAACCTCAGCAACGAGGCCCTGCCCAGCGCGCAGATCAACCCGCCGGGGCTGCCCCTGACCAACTCCTGACCTCGGCGGACAGACGGCGCCAGGCCCAGCCGTACGGCGCGACGACGAGACGACGCGACCGCGCGACGACGAGACGGCGCGACGGCGCGACGGCGCGACGGCGCGATCGCGCGACGGCCGGGCGCCGTACCCGTCGTGTCGCACCACCCGCAGCACCCGCAGCTCCCCCCGCGGCACCCGAACCGGAACGGAGAGTCAAGGCGACCATGTCGACCAGCCTTCAGCCCCCGCACGATCCGCCGGCCCACCCGCATCCCCAGGACACCCCTCTCTCGGACGACCAGGTTCGGGACTCCCGGGTTCCGGATGACCGGGTTCCGGATGACCGGGTCCTTGATGACCAGGTCCTGGACAACCCAGCGTGGGCCGCGCTCAACGGCGCGCACCGCCACCTGGCCGAGGTCGTCGGCCAGGCCGGGCGCTACCTGGAGGACGTCGCCCCCTTCGTGGCGATCGCCGACGCCGACGACCCGCAGGCGTGGGCGGACCTGACCCGACTCATCGGCCCCGGGAACTCCTTCTCCCTGTCCGGGGTGGCGCGGCTGCCCGAGGGCTGGACAGCGGGCGAAGCCATCCCGGGCGTACAGCTGGTGGGAACCTCCGTACGCGGCGAGTTCACCCCCGAGGCCGCGCCGCTGAGCGCCGCCGACGTACCCGACATGCTCGACCTGGTGGCCCGCACCCGTCCCGGCCCGTTCCGCCCCCGCACCGTGGAGATGGGCTCCTACGTGGGCATATGGCACCGGGGCGCCCTGGTGGCCATGGCCGGCGAGCGCCTGCACCCGCCGGGCTGGACGGAGATCAGCGCGGTGTGCACCGACCCCGCCCACCGCGGCAGGGGCTTCGCCTCCCGCCTGGTCCGCCACGTCGCAGCCGGCATCCAGGCCCGCGGCGACGTCCCCTTCCTCCACGCCGCCGCCGCGAACACCCCGGCCATCAGAATCTACGAGTCCCTGGGCTTCACCCTCCGCCGCCACACCCTCTTCCGCCTCGTCCACATCCCACCCCACCCCCCGACCACCCCCGAGGGATGAGATCCCCGCGTGGGAGGGGAAACACGGGCGGACGGTCTCGGGTCGGCGGCCTCACCTGCCATGTGCGCCTGAGATCGCGAACTACATGTCTCGTAGACATGTTTGACACACCTTCAGAAACTTGAATGCTTGACAACATGGCGGCCGAAGTTAGGCTCACACCTGACATCAGCCACGGTGGCCCCTCCCCCCGCGGCCTCTCGCAGCGCCGCGCGGGGGAGGGTCCGCCCGTGAATCGTGCCCGGAGGCAACCATGTTCGGTGGCAAGTTCAAGGCACTCGCGGGAGTCGTCGCCGCAGGGGCGCTCGCCCTGGTGGTCGGCGCGTCCGCAGCCCCGGCGTCGGCCGTCGCCACTCCCCCGGACGGAGCCGTCACCCTCTACTCCGGCGTCTTCAGCGGGCAGTCGCAGTCGTACACCCCCGCGCCGGGCTGCACCGCGCTGCCCTTCGCCGCCCACGCCGAGTTCAACTTCAGCCCCGTGGGCTTCTCCGTCTACCAGTCCACGGACTGCACCGGACCGGCCCTGTACTTCCCGACCAACGACTTCCACGACTTCACGGACTTCGACGGCCGCAGCATCCAGTTCGCGAGCTGAGCGGCGGCACGCGGCACCACACCCGCCCGCAGCGGCCCAGCTGAGCAGGGCGCCCGCCGGAGCGGACGCCCTGCGAGGGTGCGGGGTCAGGAGGAGGTGACCGGCGCCTTGCCCTTCTGGTCCGCGACGCCGGCGCTCAGGAGCGCGCTGTCGGGCGTGCCGAGGTAGGTCAGGGTCTTCGCGTCGAAGACGAACCCGCCGACCGCGCTCGTCGGCGAGCCGTTGGGCTTCGTGTAACCGAGGCCGATGCCGGAGCGGCCCGCGGCGTCCTTGACGTTCTTCACCACGTACACGTCGGGAAGCTTGGCCAGGGCACGGTAGAGCGCGGAGTCGAGGTCGGGGAGCAGGGTCGCCTCGTCGAGGATCGCTCCGACGTTCTCGAACACAATCTCCGTCAGCCGGGAATGCGCCACACCCTCGCCGCCCTCCTCCAGCTTCTTCAGCAGGGCGTCGGGGTCGGTCGGGAGAGCCTGCAGCTGCTTGAAGTTCAGGTACCCATCGCCTCCCACCATGGCGATGTTCTCCGTCTGGGACGGGTCGGGCGTGCCGTCCGCCGACAGCGCGACAAGGTGCCGGAGACCCTCCCGCTTGCCGTCGACGGGCTCCCACTCCTCGCTCTGGACGTTCCCCTTGTACGTCTTCAGGCCCGTGACCTTCCCCTTGGAGTCCCTGATGAACGTCGTGGGTCCGTCCCACACGCGCGAGGAGCCCTCCGTGCTGGTGTAGATGTACTGGTTGTCGCCCACCGTGACAGCCGGGGACTCGGAAGCGGCCAGCGCGATCTGGTTCAGCACCTTGACGGCCTGGTCGTGCTGGACCGCGGAGGCGCTGGCGCTGCCCTTGGGGTCGTGCGAGCCGACCACCGCCACGCCCAGGCCCACGACCACGGCCAGCGCCAGCGGCGCGGCGCCGAGGACGAGGCGCCGCGAGGGGCGGCGACGGGCCGGAGGCGTGGACGACGGGGTCGGAACCGGCGACTGCTGACCGGCTTCGTCGGTGATGTTCTCCATCAGATGCTCCCTCAGGACACGGTGGCGGTCCTGCGAGAGCACCGGACGGCCCGGCGCGGGCAGCAACTCGGCCAGGTCCTGGTGGTCGACCGGCTGATCGCGTCGTCGCGGGTGGGTGTTCATCGCTGCTTCTCCTGAATGGACCGAGCCGCCTGGTGGCGGCTATCCAGTACCTGTCCGACCAGATCGGTGCGTTGCGTCTTTTCCCGCGCGGACGTGAACCCCGCGCCGCCGGGAACGTCGCCCCGGCTCACGTCGCCCTTCTTACGGCCGAGTTCGGCCTCGGCGAGCTTGCGCAGGCGCTTCCTCGCGCGCGACAGCCGAGCCCGGACGGTGCCGACGGCGACTCCGAGTGCCTCGGCCGCGGTGGCCGCGTCCAGGCCCTCCCAGACGCACAGCGTGAACACCTCGCGCTCGCCGCGCCGCATCGTGCCCAGCGCCTTCTGCACGGCCGCCAGCTCATCGGCGTCGGCGAACCGCCGTGCCACCTCGTCGGCGATGTCCGGCACCGCCTCGGGGGGCGGGATCTTGGTGAGCGCGGCCTGGTGTCTTCGCGCCGCCCGCGCGGTGTTGCGCGAGACGTTCGTCGCGATACCCAGCAGCCACGGGCGCAGGCTGTCCTCCCCCGGAAGCACCCGCTCGCGCAGCCGCCACGCTTCCAGAAAGGTCAGCGACACGATGTCGTCGCCCATGACCCAGTCCCCGGTCATCCGGACCGCGTGCCGGTAGACCACCGAAGCATGCTCGTCGAAGAGCAGCCGGAAGGCATCCGGGTCCCCGGCCCGCACCCGGGCGCGTAGTGAAGTATCCACACTCCTCCCTGTCCCCGGCGCGGCCCGCGTTGCCGTGACCCACGTCACGGCCCGACCGCGCCGAACCCCCGCCGCAGCTCACCCCCTCCCGAGCGGAGGGTAAGCCGGGAGGGCCGCACCCGCGCAGGCGGGGGCACGGGCGGGGGCACGGGCGGGGGCACGCGCGTGGACCCGCCGGGGCGGCGACCGGACGTCCTGACGGGTCCGGGTCGGCCCAGCGGGTCCACGTGACGGCTGACGTGACCGGTTGCCGTTCGGGGACTTCGGGGACCTCAGGGGCTCTCGGGCCCTTCGGGTCCTTCGGAGACCTCGGGGAGGGGTCAGGTCGCGGGGGTGTAGAAGCCGGTGATGTCCGCGAGGAGGTTCACGGAGCCGGCGTTGTTGTAGAAGTCGAGCTTGCCGTTGACGAGGGGAACGACGACGAGGTTGGCCGTCGTGGCTTCCGGGGTGAAGTTGAGGCTGGACGTGCCCGGGCGGGTGGTCCCGTTCGGGTAGGCGGTCGCGTAGCTGGTGGTGGTCGCGCCCGTCGCCGTCACGTTGAGGATCACGGCCGTCGCGGCGGCGGGAACACCCGCCTTCCCCGCCACCGGCAGGGTCACCGTGGCACCCGCCCCGAGCGCACCCTTGGCGACACCCGTCCCGTTCCGCGTGTCCATCAACCGCGTCGGCGCCAACGTGTGGAACGTCGAACCGGTCCCGTCCGCCGTGTAGTAACCCGAGATGTCCGCCAGCAGGTTCACCGACCCCGCATTGTTGTAGAAATCAACCTTGCCGTCCGTCAGCGGAACCACCACAGCGTTCGCGATGGTGTGCCCAGCGACGTAGTTGAGGCTGGACGTACCCGGGCGGGCGGTGCCGTCCGGAAACGCCGTCACGTAGCCGGTGGCGGTCGGCCCCACGGCGGTGACGTTCAGCACCGCGGCCGTCGCGGCGGCGGGAACACCCGCCTTCCCCGCCACCGGGAGGGTCACCGTGGCACCCGCCCCGAGCGCACCCTTGGCGACACCCGTCCCGTTCCGCGTGTCCATCAACCGCGTCGGCGCCAACGTGTGGAACGTCGAACCGGTCCCGTCCGCCGTGTAGTAACCCGAGATGTCCGCCAGCAGGTTCACCGACCCCGCATTGTTGTAGAAATCAACCTTGCCGTCCGTCAGCGGAACCACCACAGCGTTCGCGATGGTGTGCCCAGCGACGTAGTTGAGGCTGGACGTACCCGGGCGGGCGGTGCCGTCCGGGTAGACGATCGTGTAACCGGTGGCCGTCGCGCCCGTCGCCGTCACGTTCAGCACCGCGGCTGTCGCGCCCGCCGGAACACCCGCCTTCCCCGCCACCGGCAGGGTCACCGTGGCACCCGCCCCGAGCGCACCCTTGGCGACACCCGTCCCGTTCCGCGTGTCCATCAACCGCGTCGGCGCCAACGTGTGGAACGTCGAGCCCGGCAGCGCCGCGTCAACGGTGAAGCCGCCGGGGAGTTGGGCCGCCGCGGCCGTCGGGGAGGCCACGCGGACGGTCCACGTGCCGGGGGCGGCGCCGCCCAGGTCGAACGACGCGTGCAGGGACGTGCCGTCGCTCACGGAGTCCACGGTGCCCGGCACCGGCGAGGTGCCGTCGTCGGGCGTGAGCCATACCGTGTCGCCCTGCGCGAACCCGGTGCCGGTGAGGGTCACCGGCGTGAGGCTGCCCGAGGGGGCGTGCGCGGGGCTGACCGCGGTGAGCGTCGGCGCGCCGGCCGAGGCGGCCGGACAGAACGCCGTGCACGTGCCCGACAGCACGTAGTCCGCCGCCGTGCCGTTCTCCGGCAGGTCGATGAGGAGCAGCGCGTTCCCGGCCGGGTAGTTGTACGGGATGAAGCAGCTGGTGGTGGACGCTCCGTAGCTCCCTTGGCACTCGTCGGTGCCGTTCGGCGCGTAGAGGTGGGCATCGACCCCGTCACCGGTGGCCGGTTCGCCCAGGCCGCTGATCGTGAGGCGCTCGTACTGCCCCACCGGGACGGTCGCGCACACCGCGGGCTTCGTGGCGGTGAGCGTGCCGACGAGCGGGCCGAACCCGGCCTGACCGTTCGCCAGCGCCTCGCACTGCGACGGGAAGGCGCCGTTCGCCAGCAGCTGCCACGCGTCGAGCCGGTAGTCGAAGGGCGTCCCGTCGTAGTTGTCGGCGATGATCACCGCCTGGTAGCTGGTCGAGCCGGTGACCTGGCAGACGGCTCCGACCCGGTTGCACACCGCCTTGCCCTGCGCGTCCGTGACGAGCAGCTGCGTCTTCTCACCGGTGCCGGCCGTGGACAGCCACATCCGGTCGGCGGCCGAGGTGGTGGTGACGCGGACGCAGGCCGCCGCGAGCGTGGAGCCGAGCGTGCCGGTGGTGGGCGGGCCGCCGATGCGGGTGGAGCCGGCCGTGCCGCACGTCGCGGTGGCTCCGATGTCGCGGTGCACGAGCTGGTAGGTGACGTCGGCGCCGCCATCGCCGAACGCCGACCCGCCGACCATCACCGCGGTGTAGGCCGTGCCGGGGGTGAGGCCGCAGAACATCGCCGACGAGTAGCCCGCGGAGGACTGGCAGACCTCGTTTCCCTGCGCGTCGGCGATGTAGACACCTGCTGAGGGGGTGTTGTCCGCGTCGGTGTAGTCGAACATCTCCGTCGCCGAGTGCTGCGCCGCCCCGATGCTCAGGCACCGCACGGAGGCGTCGGCGGTGAGCGTCACGTCGGCGCCGTGCGCGTCGCCGAAGGGCGACTGCGGGAAGGCGGTGCAGCCGTCCGCCGAGTCCGTCCGGGCCACGGTGACCGCATAACGTCCCGTCACATTCGCTGTGAGGGACGGATCGTCCTCCATGTGCAGCAGCACCCGGAAGGGCGCCGTGCCGGTCAGCGCGCACTCCGTCAGCGTGTAGTCCCATGCCTCGCACTGCTGCGCGCCGGTCGCGTCGACCACCTCGGCCTGCGGGTTGAGCACCCCGTCGGCCTCCGGGTTCACCAGGTACAGGCCCTTGCCGGACGAGGTCGGCAGCGTCAGGCAGTCGCGTTCACCGGGCCCTTGGAAGGTGCCGCCGACGGCACCCGTCGCGAAGCCGGTGTCGGACACGGGGGTGCAACCCGCCGTCTGCGTACGGGAGACGAAGACCGGGACGAACGGCGTGCCGTCGAGGTAGCCGGGCCGGGAGATGAGGGCGTACGTTCCGGGATCGGTCAGGGTGCACAGGTCGTCGAACAGGTCGCATGCCCGGGTGCCGTCCTGGCGGTAGACCTGCGTGCCACCGACGTCGTAGGTGCCCGCGGCGGTGACCTGCACCAGCCGGCAGGGGTTGGAGGAGGCGGTCGGCGCGGTGCCGTACGTCTGCGGGGCGAGCGTGGCGCAGCCGGCCGGGTCCGACAGTCGGGCGACCCGCATCGTGTAGCCGCCGGACGGGGCGCCGTCAGCGGGGATGACCAACCGGTAGGGACCGCTGCCGGTCAGCACGCAGCCGTCCTGCACGGAGCCGTCGTCCGAGACGCGGGTGCAGCTGTCGGCACCGGTCGCGTCGACGATGACGGGGTACAGCCCGCCGTAGACGTCCTCGTTCGCCGCCACGTCGATCCGCTCGCCCGCGGTGCCCGTGAACGGCTGGCAGTCCACCTCGACCGGGGAGCTGAACGCCTGCCTCAGCAGCGGAAGATCGTACGAGGTACCGACGTTCGCGGCGCAGCCGTCAGTGCTGCTGAGCGGCACGACGGCCAGCGAGTAGGGTGCCGCGTCCCAGATCGAGCTGTTCCGGACCAGCAGGGTGTAGGTCCCCGCCTCCGGCAGCGGGTCGCACGTCAGGTCCCCGCTGCCCTGGCACACCTGGTCGCCGGCCGCGCTGTAGAGGGTCCATGCCGCGGAGCCGCTGGTGGCCTCGCCGCCGACGAGGGAGACGCGCACGGGCCCCGCGGGCAGCGTGACGGTGCGGCAGTCCATGCCCTCGATCGGCAGGGTGCCATTCGCCACGGCGTCCCCCGGGTCGCCGAAGGGCGCCGCGGCCAGTGCGGCGCAGCCGCTCGGGTGGGAGAGCCTGGCGATGCCCACCTGGTAGGAGACCGCCTGCGCGTAGGCGTCGCGCAGCACCACCTGGTACGGGCCGGTGCCCGTCAGCGTGCATGCGGCGCCGTACTGGCCGACGGTGCACACCGTGGTGAGGGCCGAGTCGTAGACGGTCGCCTGGAGCTCGTACGAGACGCCGGTCAGCTCCAGCAGGTCGCCGTTGGAGGCCGCGTCGGCGCTCAGGGCATAGCAGGCGGAGGCGCCGCCGGCGGCGATCGAACCCGTCAACGGGTCGGCGCCGAAGGCGAGATCGGCGTCGGTGAGGGTCGGGCAGTCCGCTGCGCGCAGCGAGGACACCGCGAGCGTGTACCCGTTGGCGCTGTACCCCCCGTTGACGGTGAGCGTGTACACACCGGCCCCGGACGTACGGCAGTTGGCCGGCCCGGACCAGCTCAGGATGGAGCAGTTCACGGAGGACCCGTCCGGACCGGTGAGGCTCCCGGTAGCCGACGCGTCGCCGCTCTGCGTGAGCTGGACGGTCAGCAGGTCGGTGTCGGCGGTGGTGGTCACCGTGTAGGTGTCCGTGCCGTTGGCCGGGATCGACGCGCACGCGTACACCGTGTCGAACGCGAGCGCACCGCCGCAGTCGGCGGGGTCGGTGTCGGCGGGTGCGGCGGCCGAGGCGGCACTGACCGAAGCCTTGGCGCGCAGCGTCTTGAGCTGGGCGGCAGTAGGCTTCTTCGGGTTCGGCTTCGCGGCGGACTTGGCCGTCGACTTCGGCCCGGCCGTCGGCTTCTGCTCCTGCTTCGGCTTCTGCTTCTGCTTCGGCTTCTGCTTCTGCTTCGGCTCGGAAACGGACTGCTTCGGCCCGGTGTGGGTGGCCGCCTGCGCTCCGCCCCGCGCGCTGCCGCCCGGCCCGGTGCTCGCGACCGCCGCTCCGGCAGGCGCGACGAACAACGCCGCGACGGCGAGCAGCAACGCGACCAGGGTGCCCCCCAACACCCTCCTGGGCGCGCCGCCCTGCCTTCGGGCTCCCCCGCTTCCCCCTGGCCTGCCGCTTCCTCCGGGTCTACCGCGCCCTTGCTCCGCGCGTCCCCGCCCGTACCCGTACGCCATCGTGCCCGCCCCCAGACTCGCTCGGCCTGCGCCGCCCCGCGGTAACCCCCGCGAGCCGCACGCCCTGTACGGAGGGCCCCGTCCGTCCTGGCCGCCCCCCGGCTTGCCCCGCCCCGACGACGTTCCGCCGCCGCAGCGCGCGCCGGATCGTAACATCGAGCCCCGTCATGGCACCGACAATTAGCCTGTGCCCAGCACGAGTTGGAGCCGTGTGGTCCGGGCATCCCCGCACGAGCGGGGAGCACCCTTCTCGACCTGGGACTTCAGTCGCGCCGGCCCCGGAACCTCCCCACCTCCGCAGATTCCGGCACATCACCTCGACCGTCACGTCCGGCGCTCAAAATGCCGGCCCCAGCCCCGACCTGCGCCTCTAAGCTGCGCCCTCATGGCCACCACCACGACCTCCCCCGGCGACGACACCCTCCGCCCGTTCCGTGTCGCGATCCCCGACGGCGACCTTGAGGACCTGCGTCAGCGCCTGGACCGTACCCGGTGGCCGGACGAACTGCCCGGTGTCGGCTGGGCGTACGGCGTGCCGCGGGAGTACCTGAGGGAGCTGGCGCACTACTGGCGGCACGAGTACGACTGGCGTGCCGCCGAGGCGCGGCTGAACGAGTGGCCGCAGTACATGACGACGATCGACGGCGCCGACGTGCACTTCGCACACATCCGCTCCCCCGAGCCGGACGCGACGCCGCTGATCATCACGCACGGCTGGCCCGGCTCCGTCGTCGAGTTCGAGCGGATCGCCGGCCCCCTCACGGACCCCCGGGCGCACGGCGGCGACCCGGCGGACGCCTTCCACCTGGTCCTGCCGAGCATCCCGGGGTTCGGGTTCTCCGGCCCCACGCGGGAGGCGGGCTGGGAGTACAAGCGGGTCGCGGCCGCCTTCGCCGAGTTGATGCGCAGGCTCGGCTACCGGCGCTACGGCGCCCAGGGCGGCGACTGGGGTGCGGCGATCTCCCGCGAGCTCGGCCGCATCCGCCCCGACGAGGTCGTCGGCGTGCACCTGAACCTGATCCCGGGCGCGGCGGCCACCGCCGAGCCGGCCGCCGAGCTGCTGGCCCGGCTGAGCCCCGACGAGCAGCGGCGCACCCGTGCCTCGTGGGAGCGGACACGGGCGTGGAACCGTGACAAGCAGGGCTACGCGGACATCCAGTCGACCCGCCCGCAGACGCTCGCCTACGCCCTCACCGACTCACCCGTCGGCCAACTCGCATGGATCGCCGAGAAGTTCAAGGAGTGGACGGACTCGTCGGACCGCCCGGAGGACGCCGTCGACCGCGACCACCTCCTCACCAACGTGATGCTGTACTGGCTCACCGGCACTGCTGGTTCTGCCGGCCGCCTCTACTACGAACGCGCCCACGCGGCCTACTGGGGCACCGAGGCGGAGCCGTCGTCGACGCCGACCGCGTTCGCCTCGTTCCCGCGGGAGAACTTCATCGCGCTGCGCCACATCGCCGAGCGCGGCAACACCATCGTCAGGTGGACGGAGTTCGACCGAGGCGGTCACTTCGCCGCCATGGAGCAGCCGGAGCTGCTGACCGGCGACCTCCGCGCCTTCTTCCGCACGCTGCGCACCGCCGGAGACACCCCTTGATCCCCGCTCCTAGGCCAACAGGACTGCTGTCAGGTCGCGTCGGGGAGGGCGGAGAAGCGTGAGCGTCCGGGGGAGAAGCGGACTGCTGCGCAGGCACCGGGACTTCCGCCTGCTGTGGTGCGGAGAGACCGCCGGGAAGTACGGCTCGTCCGTCACCTCCGTGGCGATGCCGCTGGTCGCCGTCTCCACGCTGCACGCCGGCCCCTTCGACGTCGGCCTGCTGAGCGCGTCCGCCTGGCTGCCGTGGCTGCTCATCGGGCTGCCGGTCGGGGCGTGGGTGGACCGGACGCGGCGCCGGCCGGTCATGCTGGCGGCCGCCGCCGCGTCGTTCCTGCTCTTCGCCCTGATCCCGGTGGCGGGGTGGGCGGGTCGGCTGAGCGTCGGGCTGCTGGTGGCCGTGGCGCTGCTGACCGGCACGGCGGCGGTGTTCTTCCAGACCGCGTACAGCGCCTACCTGCCCCTCCTCCTCGAACCCGCCGATCAGCCCGAGGGCAACGCGAAGCTGCACGGCAGCGCGTCCGCCGCGCAGATCGCCGGCCTCGGGTCCGCGGGCCTCATCGGGCAGGCCGCGGGCGTGGTCGACGCGATGTTCGCCAACGCGGGAACGTTTCTCGTCTCGATCCTCTGCCTGGCGGGCATCCGCAAGCGCGAGCCGCGCCGCGACCGCGCGGCCGCCCGGCCCCGGGGCGCCCTGCTCGCCGAGGTCGGCGAGGGGCTGCGGCTGGTCGGCCGCGACCCGTGGCTGCGCTCGCTGACGCTCTTCGGAGCCGCCTCGAACCTGGCGCTCATGGGCTACCAGTCGATCCAGGTCGTCTTCCTCGTCCACGCCGTGGGTCTGGCGGACGGCGCGGTCGGCGGGCTCGTCGCGACCACCAGCCTGGGCGGCGTGGTCGGGGCGCTGGTCGCCCGCCGGGTCGCCGTGCTGGTGGGGACGGCCCGCGCGACGGTGCTGTTCGAGCTGGGCGCCACCGTCCTCGCCCTGCTCATGCCGCTGGCGTCCCCCGGGGCCGGGCTGCTGCTCTTCGCCACGGGCGGGTTCGGCGTGGCGGCCGGGGTGGTGGCCGGCAACGTCATCACGGCCGGCTTCCGGCAGCGCTACTGCCCGCCCGAGCTGCTGGGGCGCCTCACCGCCAGCTCGGCCTTCCTCAACTACGGAACGATCCCGCTGGGCGCCCTGCTCGGCGGCTGGCTCGGCGGTGTCCTGGGCCTGCGTACGGCGATGTGGATCACGACGGCGGGGGTGCCGATCGCCGCGCTCGTCCTCCTCCTCTCCCCCGTCGGCCGCGTCCGCGACCTCCCCACGGCGCCCGCCCCGGCCGTACCCCCGCTCCTCCCCCACCCGGCCTGACCCCTGCCCCCACACCGACCCTCCGCCCGAGCGGGGAGCGCGACACGACGGCGCCGCCCTGCACCGGCGGAACGCCGACCACGCCCGCACGCGCGGGGAGCCCGCACCCGGCGGCCGCGGCACGGTCAGAGCAGGCCCAGGACGAGGGCGGCCACCGCGGTGGCCAGGAAGACGATCCCGCCGACGATGTTGCGGGAACCCACGCGCAGGTGGGCGATGATGGCGCCGACGAAGTACAGCACGAGGCCGGAGGCGGCCAGGGTTCCCAGGATCGGCACGACGAAGCCGGCCGCCAGCCCCACGGTGCCCGCGGCCAGCAACGTACCCAGTACCGGTACGTACTTCCGGGGTATGCCCTTCATGTCCGCCTGGGACTTGGGGTATTCGTGGCCGATCAGGTAGGTGACGGCGGCGGCGCCGTTGAAGAGCACGCCGAGGACGGTGACGACGACGAAGGCGGCATGCATGTTCTCTCCGCATCTGTGGGACAAGGAGCGGACCGTCCCCGCGCGGGCGCGGAGCGCACTGGTCGACCCGGACCCTAGCTGGCGGGGGCCTCTTTGACATCACCTCCGTCGAAACCGCCGTCCCGGCGCGGGTGAACCGGGCGCGCCGACCGCCCGCCGTGGAAAAGCGGGCGCCCCGAGCCTCGGGGCGCCCGCTTTTAGCCTCGGGCCGTGCCGGAGCCGTCGAGCGCGCGCTTCTACGACGAACTCGCCGACGACTACCACCTGATCCACTCCGACTGGGACGCGAGCGCCCGCCGGCAGGGGGACGTGCTGGACGCCCTGATCGACCGGGCGTGCGCGACGGTACTCGACTGCTCCTGCGGCATCGGCACGCAGGCCGTCGGGCCGGCGCTCCACGGGCACAGCGTCACCGGCACCGACATCAGCCCCGCGCCGTCCGCCGCGCCGCCCGCCGCGCCGTCCGCGAAGCCGCCGGGCGGGGGCTGCCCCTGCGTACGGCCGCCGCCGACAGGCGCCGTCTGCCCTTCCCCGACGGCCGGTTCGACGCCGTCGTCCGCGCCGACAACGCGCTGCCCCGCCTCCTGACCGAGGCCGACGTGCGATCCGCGCTCGGCGAGACGCGCCGTGTGCTCCGCCCCGGCGGTCAGCTACTGGTCAGCACCCGCGGAAGCACCCGCCGACGGGACGGTCAGTCACGCGGCGGGGTCAGGTTGGTGTGGACAGGGGGCCGTTCACGTTCGGGAGAGAGGCGGTCGTGGTCGCCGCCGCACAGCTCGTTGCTCAGCTTGGACAGCAGGGCCGCCAGGTCGGCGTGGCGGGCCGGGTCCCAGTCGCCCAGCAGCCCGGCCAGGACGGAACGGCGGGCCAGGGCGAGCTGGTCGGCGGATTCGCGCCCCTGCGGCGTGAGCACCAGCGGGTTGCCCTCGCGGACGGCCAGCCCGCGGGTCTCCGCCTCAACGGCCGCGGCCTCGATGACCGAGCTGGGCAGCGTCGTGGCGCGGGCCAGCTCCACCGGGTCGGCCCGGCCGTCCTTGGAGGTGCGCAGCAGCAGCCAGCTGGTGGCGGGTTGGAGGTCGAGCCCGGCCATCCGGGTGATCCGCGCGTACAGGTCGCGTTTGGCCTCGCGGGTGCCCAGCAGGGACAGGCAGCGGGCGATCTCGTCGAGCGAGGAGCGCTCCACCGGGTTCGCGCCGACCGTCTCGCTGCCGTCCGGCACGGTGACGCTGCGCCGCAGCGGCTGCTCCTTGAGCAGCCAGGAGAGGAGGAACGCGACCGCGGCCACCGGCACGGCGTAGAGGAAGACGGTGGTGATCGAGTCGGAGTAGGCGTGCAGTACGGGGTCCTTGATCACCGCGGGCAGCCGGCGGATGGCCGTCGGGTCGGCCTGGAGCTGTCCGGGGTTGAAGCCGGGCGGCAGCGGCACCCCGCGCAGCGCGTCGGTGAGCTTGCCGGTGAGCTGGTGGGTGAAGACCGTGCCGAAGACGGACACGCCGAAGGAGGCGCCGATCGAGCGGAAGAACGTGGCGCCGGAGGTGGCCGAGCCCAGGTCGCGGTAGTCGGCCGCGTTCTGCACCGCCAGCACCATCACCTGCATGACCAGGCCGAGCCCGAGGCCGAAGACGAGGAAGTACAGGCTCATCACCCACGTCGACGTCGTCACGCCCATCTGGTGGAGCAGCAGCAGGCCGACCGCGGTGACGGCCGTGCCCAGGATCGGGAAGATCTTGTAGCGGCCGGTCCGGCTGACGATCTGGCCGGAGGCGGTGGACGAGATCAGCAGCCCGACGACCATCGGGATCATGTGCACGCCCGACAACGTCGGCGAGTAGCCGTGCACGACCTGGAGGAACGTCGGCAGGTACGTCATCGCGCCGAACATCGCGAAACCGATGATGAACGAGATGGCCGAGCAGACGGAGAAGGTGCGCACCCGGAAGAGCCGCAGCGGCAGCACCGGTTCGGCGGCGCGCTGCTCGATCAGCACGAACAGCCCGACCAGCGCGACACCCACCACCGCCAGCCCGATGATCTGCGCCGAGCTCCACGCCCAGGTGCTGCCGCCCAGTGACGTCACGAGCACCAGGCAGGTGGCGGCGGCGGCCACCACGGCCATGCCGGCGTAGTCGACGCGGTGCTCGGTGCGGCGGACCGGGACGTGCAGCACGGCGGCGATCACGAGCAGCGCGACGACGCCGATCGGCAGGTTGACGTAGAACACCCACCGCCAGCTGAGCTGTTCGGTGAAGACCCCGCCGAGCAGCGGCCCGAGCACGCTGCTCGCGCCGAACACCGCCCCGAACACGCCCTGGTAGCGGCCGCGGTCGCGGGGCGGCACGATGTCGCCGACGATCGCCATCGACAGTGCGATCAACCCGCCGCCGCCCAGGCCCTGGAGTGCCCGGAAGGCGATCAACTCGCCCATGCTCTGCGCCACTCCGCACAGAGCCGAGCCGATCAGGAAGATCACGATGACGGTCTGGATCAGCCGTTTCCGGCCGTACATGTCGCCGAGCTTGCCCCACAGCGGGGTGGCCGCGGTGGACGCCAGCAGGTAGGCGGTGACCACCCACGACAGGTGGTTGATGCCGCCGAGGTCGCTGACGATGGTGGGCAGCGCGGTGGAGACGATCGTCTGGTCCAGGGCGGCCAGCAGCAGGCCGAGGGCGAGGGCGCCGATCGCCAGGCGGACGGCGCGCCGGTCGTGGGCGGAGGCCGCGGGGCCTCGCCGGGCGCGCCGGGCCCGGCCGGCGTCCCCGGGGTCCCCGGAGTCCCCGCGCTCCCGCCGGACGGGCCGGCCGTCCCGGCACCCTCGGAGACGCCGGAGACGCCGGACGCACCTGACGTGCCGGAAGTGCTGGAAGTACCGGAAGTGCCGGGTGCGCTTGAGGTCCCGCGTGCGCCTGAGGTGGCGGGTGCGCCTGAGGTGGCCGTGCCGGCGCCGGGACCGCCCGCCCGTACCTCGCGGGGAGCGGCACCGTCACCCGCACCCGCGGCCGCCGCCGGGCTCGCGGTCGCAGTGGGGTCCTCGGTGGGGTCCTTGTCCGTCTCCCGGGCCATCGACGGCTCCTTACGGCTCGACGGTTCTCATACGGCCCACGCCACCTCCGACGCGGACCGGACGTCTTATGTTCGCACCATTTGTCCCGTTATGGCGTATGGAGTCTGCCAGCGGAGTGCGGGGGAGGCGTGCCGCATCCCCACCTGATCGGCATAATCGGGTCTGGCTTCGCACAGATCGCACCCAAGGGGTGGGCGGTCGGCGAGCGACGGCGGGAGGGGTCCAGTGACGCCGAAGAACAAAGGTGGCCGGGCGAAGGGGCGCAGGCAGCCCTCGGGCCCTGCGTACGGTCCCGGCAGCCCCACCGATCGCCCTGGCACCCCCGAACCCTCCTCCGACGGCTCCCCCGGCTCGACGGGCTCCCCCTCGCCCCGGCCCGGACCGGCCCCGACGGCGGGCGGGGACGACACGCCCACGACCCAGCTGCTCGTCGTACGGGTGACCGCCGAGGCCGGCGACCCGGCAGGCAAGGGCGCCGCGGTGGCCGGCCCGATGCGGGCCGGCCGGAGCCCCGTCCCGCCCCCGGCCCGCCCCGTGACCGCCACTCCGCCCGGTCCGACCGGCCGCGCGACCCCCCAGCCCGGCCCTCCGACCAGGCCGCCGACCGGCCCCGCCTCGCCGCACGGCCTGATCCCCGTACCCGCCCAGGGGCGCACCCCGGCGCCGGAAGCCCAGCACGGCGGAGGCCCCGGCCGGACCCCGGCCGGACCGCTGATACCCGCGGGCGCCGGGGGCCCCCGCATGCTGCCGGCCGCCACGTCCACCCCAGGCTCCGACGCCGCACAAGGTCCCGCCCCGGACGAGGACCACGCCGCAGACCCCCGCGCCGCCGCGCGCGCCGCTCAGCGCGCCGCCGCAGTGGCCGCCGCCGAGGGCTTCCACCCGCTGTGGCTGCGCCCCTACGTCGGCAGGCCGGAGGTCATGGACGCCGAGACGACCGACCGGCTGCCGATCATCCAGGGCGGCCCCGGCCACCGCGGACCGGCCACCGCGGACCGGCGGCTCTTCCCGGCCGCGGCCGCGGCGGCCGCAGCGCGCCCGGGGGACGAGGGGTACTCCGGCTTCGCGTACCCGCCGGTCGGGCCGTCCGGCGACGCGCTCTCCGCCGACGAGGCCCGCGACACCGCCGCGCGGGGCCGGCACCGGAGGCGCCGGCGCCGCATTGTGGCCGCCGCGGCGGTCGCCGCGGGCGCGCTGGCCGCGGGCGCGGCGGCGGTGACCGGGCAGGTCCTGGGCAACGATCGGGCCCCGACCGACCTGGCCGTACCGGACCGCACCTCCGCGGTGCCCGATGTGACGCTGCCGCCGGACGCCTCCGCCTCCCCGCACGCCGACAACGGCGGGACCACGCCCGGCACGCCGCCGCCCACGACGACCCCGGCGCCGTCCACCACGCCCACCGCCTCGGCCACCCCGTCGGGCAAGGTGTCCTCCACCCCGGCCTCGACCCCGACGGCAACCAGCACCTCGACACCGCAGGCCACGGCGACCGCCACGGCCACGACCACGACGACGCCCAGCACCGAGCCGACCACCGAGCCGACCTCCGACGCGGGAGACGGCTCCCAGCACTCCGACGAGCAGGTGCTCAGCCAGGGCGACTCCGGCAGGGCCGTGGCCGACCTCCAACGGCGCCTGTCCGACCTGGGGATATACGACGGCAGGGTCGACGGCGACTACGACCACGAGGTGGAGCGGGCCGTGGCCAGGTTCCAACACCAGTACGACGTGGACGATCTGGACACGGGCACGCCGATCGGCGAGGCCGGGCCGAACACCCGCGCGACGCTGAGGTCCCTGACCTCCTGACGACCCGCGCGGCCTCACGCCGCTCCACGGCGCTCCACGCCGCCCCTACGCCGCCCTACGCCGCCCTATGATGCCTTGGACGGCGACGGCTTCGGTGCGGAACCCGACGAACTCGGCGACGGGCTTGGCGCGTTCGGGGCCGGGCCGAAGACCACGGTCACCTTGTCGAAGCCCAGCGAGGTCAGCATCCGCGTCAGCATGCCGCGGGTGTTGGTCTCGGCCCGGCCTGCCAGGTTCGTCTGTTTGGCGGCGTCCTGGATCTTCTGCGCGGCCAGCACGTTGAGCTGCTGCGTGTTGCCGGGGTTTCCGCTGAAGAAGTCGCCGACCCGGTCGAAGAAGCCGCGCTGCTGCGAGACCACGTATGAGTTCTTCGGGTCGAGCGAGGCCCGCTCCAGCGCCGCGTGCGGCAGTCGGATCGTGGCGCTCCTCCGGTCACCGGAGACCTGCACGGCCCCGGACCCGACCTTGCCGAAGTCGACGTACGCGTCCACGCTGCCCGCCCCGACGTAGAGGGTGCGCTTGCCGCGGACCGCGTCCGGCAGGAACTTCGCGTCCTTGTCCAGGTCCACCACCACCTCGAAGTTGCCGCTGGCGCCCTCGAAGCGGTTCATGTCCTGGATGGACTTCAACACCACCGGCCCGCTGCGGACGTCGGTCTTCTCCGCGAACGGGTTGGGGATGCCGGGCAGGAGGTCCGCCCTGCCCAGGAGGAAGAACAGCAAGCCCAGCACGACCACGCCGACGACGATCCGCGCCCACCACGGTGTGGTGCGCACCACCCCGACCTGTTGCGTCTCCATGACACACCTCCTCACGGGCTCGGCTACCCCGGCCGGCCCGCGTCATGGGCCCCAGAAACCCCCAACTCCCGCCATTACAGGACCCGATGGGGATGTCCGGCACGCCAGGGCCGAACCGCGGACCGCCTCAGCGCCCGGGTCCGGCCGCCTCAGCACCCCCGCGGTCCTCAGCCCAGGTGCGGTACGCCTTCCACGAACTGGAGCAGCCCCCACGTGAAGTGGGCCACCACGCGGCCGGGCCCGCCGCCGGAGCCGGCGTTGGGCGCGGGCTCCGGCGGCAGGCCGGAGCCGGGTGGCGGGGTCAGGGCGAGGCGCGCGCGGGTCGGCGCGTCCGGCGGCAGCGGCACGGCGGGGGCGAAGGCCCGGGCCGCGTCGTCGATGACGCAGGACCAGGGGGTGAGGTCGTCCAGGGAGCGCAGCGGTGGCGGCGGCTCCCCCGGCGCCCGGACCAGCGACTCGTTCAGCACGGCGGCGCCGCCGGGCGCCGTCACCACCTCGAACCGCAGGTCGGGCCAGAGCGGCACCGGCCACAGCGCCGAGCGCAGCTCGACGTCGCCCACCCGGCGGCGCCGCACCTGCTCGGGCGGGCCGAGGGCGGTGCGGTAGCGGGCCTCGCCACGGGGGAAGCCGCGGGCGTGCAGCCGCGCCTGCCACCTGCGGTGCGCCTCGCGCAGCTCCGTCCGGGTGGCGCCGAGAGCGCGCAGGGCGTCCTCGACGAGCCCGGGGTTGTGGTCGGCCATCCGCCGCAGCAGCACCAGCTGGAAGTGGGCCGGCCCGAAGGGTTCCGTCGGCATGGCGGCGAGTCTAGGGCTGGCGTCGCCGCCCGATCTTTTGTACCGTTGAGAAACAAAGTGGTTCCGCCCGCTCACCCTGACCCGCGGGCGGGACCATGGAGTACGACGCACGGGGCCGAACCGGCCCGCCACGTCCGGAGCGCAGCACGGCGCCCGGGACGCCGGCGGGTTCGGGTCGGCCCCGCCGCCACGACCGGCGCCGACGCCGACGCCGACGCCGCACGGGCGCGCTCAGCGCCCACCGCGTCGCGGGGCGCCGCCCCGGCGGGAGGACCAGTCGCAGAGAGCCTGATGGAGCCGCGAAAATGACGTCCACGCCCATGCCCAAGCCCACGTCCACCGAGTTCCGCGTCCGTGGACTGCTGCTCGACATGGACGGCACCCTGGTGAACTCCGACGCCGTCGTGGAGCGCTGCTGGCTGCGCTGGGCCGACAAGCACGGCCTTGACCACGACCACGTGATGTCCATCGTCCACGGCCGCCAGGGCTACGCCACGATGGCCGTGCTCCTGCCGGACCGCCCGATGGCCGAGAACCTCGCCGAGAACGCCGTGCTCCAGGCCGAGGAGACCGCCGACACCGACGGCGTCGTCCCCGTCCCGGGCGCCCCCGCCTTCCTCGCCGCCCTCCAGGGCCGCCCGCACGCGCTGGTCACCTCGGCGAGCGAGGCGCTGGCCACGGCGCGCATGGACGCGGCCGAGCTGCCCATGCCGCGGGTCCGGATCACCGCGGAGTCCGTCAGCGCCAGCAAGCCGGACCCCGAGGGCTTCCTCAAGGGCGCCGCCGAACTCGGCTTCCCGCCCGAGGACTGCCTGGTCTTCGAGGACTCCGAGGCGGGCATCGCGGCCGGCCGGGCGGCCGGTGTGCGCGTGGTGGGCGTCGGCCCGCGCGCCGCGGCCCTGGCCCCCGACGCGCACGCGCCCTCGCTGGAAGCCGTCCGCGTCGAGGCGGCGCCGGACGGGACCCTCATCGTCACTGTCACCGCGTAGTACGTCCTTCACCGCGCAGTACGTCCTCTATAGGAAGCCGCCGAGCCGCCCACTCAGGGCCCATAAGGCGGCCGTACGTCCTATAGGGCCTGGACGGCCGTCCTATAGGACGGCACGCGCCACCCGACGATCGGCACCGCCCCACGCGAAACGACCCGGCGCCGGCCATGGCAGGTGAACCATGGCCGGCGCCGGGTCGTCGTGCGTCCGGCGGGCGACGTCAGCCCGCGGCGGCCTCGTAGAGGCTGAAGCCGGCCAGCACGACCATCACCGCGGCGGCCGCCTTCGTGATCAGGCCCAGCGGGACCCGCTTCATCAGCAGCCGGCCGCCGAAGACGCCCAGTGCGCCGACCGCCCACAGGCCCAGTACCGCGCCGATCGCGACGGAGACCGGGTTGTCGTAGCGGGCGGCCAGGTTGGCGGTCATGATCTGCGTGAGGTCGCCGAACTCGGCCACCAGGATCAACATGAAGCCCGCCCCCGCGACCTTCCAGAAGCTCTGGTCGGCGGGCGCCTTGACCTCTTCCTCCTCCTCGCCCTTGGAGAACAGGAGCATGGCCGCGCCGGCCAGGAAGAGCACACCCACCACGCCCTGCACCCAGCGGTGCGGCAGCAGGGTGAGGAGGCTGCCGGCCGCGATGGCCAGCGCCACGTGGACGGCGAACGCGGCGGCGACGCCGACGAAGACGTAGGAGGGCCGGTAGCGGGTACCGAGAATCAGCCCGGCGAGCGCGGTCTTGTCGGGCAGTTCAGCCAGGAAGATCACGCCGAAGCAGACGGCGATGACGGTGATGCTGAGCACGGAAGGTCGTTCCTCGTTCGGTCGGGGCGGCCACGACCGAGAGCACCACGGAAATCGACTCCGGGGAACGCTTCGGCCGCGGCAGCGTCAGGACACTGCGGCCGAAGGTCTCGCTGGCGGGCGCGACGAAACGCGCCGCCTCCGGGCGCCGGCCCACCTGGCGGACGCGACCCCTTGAGGACGCGCACCCGGCGAGCAGTATGTCGACGGTCCGGCGAAGAGCTACTCCCCTTCTGCTGCGCACCACCCTACGGCATACCCCCTTCCACCCGGGCCCGCAATCACCTGATGCGACGTGTCCACCACCCTCCGCGAACGACCCGCGTCGCCCACGTCCGCCGCCGCGCGCCGCCGAGCGGGCCGTCACCGTCCGCGTGCGGGCACCCGGCCGCTCCTCCCGCCGCCCGTACGGTCGGCCGACGGACCCCCTTACCCTCCGTGCGGCCGGCCGTCCAGAGGGCACGCCGTGAGGGTTCGCACCCTTTCTGTCCTGCGGAAACGATGTGAGGGAGCACACCGGACCCGGTCGGCGGGGAGGGGCGGAGCCGGTCGGAGAAGGTCCGTACAGGCGGTCCAGGTACGGCCGCGGCGGCGTTCGCGCCCCCATCGGCGGGCCCTCCGGAGGGCCATCGCGCACCCCGCCCGCCGAGGCCGAACCGCGCCTTTCCCAGCTGGCTATTCCCGCCGTGACCCCTTCGTGACTGTCTTCTACGTCACGCGACCGGGGCGGAACCGCCCGCGGGCACTGGCGTAACCTGTACGGCTGACGGTGGAAGAAGATCCACCGCTCGTTGACGCGGCTCCGAAGACGACGTTTCCGGAGCACTTTCGCCAGACGGGCCCGCACGACCTAAGCGCAACACCCCGGCAGGACTGGACTGGCGAAGGGCAGGAGGCGACGACGTGCTGCACAGCATTGGCAACCTGTTCAACTGGCCGTGGATCTACGTGCTGGTCGGCCTGTCCGTCCTGCTCGACGTCTTCCTGCCGGTACTGCCCAGCGGCGTGCTGGTGATCAGCGCGGCCACCGCGGGCTCCACCGGCGCCCGCGACGGGCTGCTGGACATCGCGGTGCTGCTGGTCTGCGCGGCCACCGCCTCGTGCGCGGGCGACCTGCTCGCCTACCGCCTGGCCTGGCGCGGCGGCGACTGGTTCGACCGCCGGGTGGCCGGCTCCCGCCGACTGCGCGCCGCCCACGAACGGCTCGGCCAGGTGCTCAACCGCGGCGGCGGCACCCTCGTGGTGCTGGCCCGTTTCGCGCCCGCCGGGCGCAGCGTGGTGAGCCTGGGTGCCGGAGCGGCCCGCCGCCGCCCCCGCGAGTTCCTGCCGTGGTCCGCGCTGGCCGGCCTCTGCTGGGCGACCTACAGCGTGGGCCTGGGCTGGGCCGGCGGCCGGTGGCTGGGCGCGAGCTGGTTCGGCACGGCGATGTCGTTCGTGGCACTGCTGGCCGCGGGCGCGTTCGCCGCCCTGGTCTTCCGGCGGGAGCGCCGCATGGCCATCGCCGCCGCGGGTACGGCCGTCCTGGCCGTACCGGCACCGGGAGCGCTCCTCACGGATGCCGCCGCCCTCATGGACACCGCTGCCGCCGCCGGAAGCACGGAGGACGTGCCGGGTACGACAAGGGCGGCGGGCACGATCGAGGAGCAGGCCGCCGCGGCCGCGCCCCTGACGACGGTGACGCCCGTCACCCAGATCGCCGCCGTCCCGCCGCAGCTGCCGCCGGAGCGCGGCCCCGTGGTCGAGGCGCTCTGATCCAGCCGACGGCGGACCCGGCCTCAGCACTCAGCTGATCCGAGCAGCCGATCCACCGACCAGCCGATCGACCGATTCACCGACCAGCCGATCCACCAATGAAGCCGGACGGGCCCCGCGCCCGCTCCGGCTTCCGGCGTTTCAGGGGCCGGGGCAGGCGCTGCGGCGGGGACACGGTCGGAGCCCGGGATCGGAGTCCGGGAACGGTGGCCGGGAACGGAAGCCGGGATCGGAAGCCGGGAGAGGACCGCCGCCTCTTCGTACGGATCGTACGGACGTCGCAGCAGCCACTCTTGGGGCGCCGCTTTCCCGATTCTCAAAAAGTATTCTCACTCGATCCGGCAATAGTCAGCACCCTGGGTGATGACAAGAATGGGCGCCGAACACCTCATGACGGGAAGGACAGCCCATGTCGGTTGATGCGGGACAGGACACCGCACACGTCGATCCTCAGGACCAACGGGCGCGGACCAGTCTGGACACGGCCGCCGCACGCAACCTGGCGACCACCACCAAGTCCGCTCCGCAGATGCAGGGCATCTCCTCGCGCTGGCTGTTGAAGGTGCTCCCGTGGGTGCAGGTCACCGCGGGCACCTACCGCGTCAACCGACGGCTCACCTACGCCGTCGGCGACGGCCGGGTCACCTTCGTGAAGACCGGCTCCGAGGTCAGGGTCATCCCGCAGGAGCTCGGCGAGATCGCCTCGTTGCGCTCGTTCGACGACGTGGCCGCGCTCACCGCCCTCGCCAACCGGTTCGTCCAGCGCGAGTACGGCCCCGGCGAGGTGCTGGCCGAGGCCGGCTCCCCGGCCGACACGGTCTTCCTCATCGCCCACGGCAAGGTCGAGAAGATCGGCGAGGGCTCCTACGGCGAGCAGACCCGGCTGGGCGCGCTCGCCGACGGCGACCACTTCGGTGAGAGCGCCCTGCTCGGCGAGGGCACCTGGACGTTCACCGCGCGCGCCGCCGCCGCGACCACCGTGCTGGAGCTGCCCCGGGCCGCCCTCCAGTCGGTGCTGGAGACCACGCCGCCGCTGCGTGAGCACCTCGACGCCCAGCGGGCACTCCCCCAGCAGCGGGTCAACAAGCGCGGCGAGGCGGCCATCGAGCTGGCCTCGGGCCACTCCGGCGAGCCGCAGCTGCCCGCGACGTACGTCGACTACGAGCTGAACCCGCGCGAGTACGAGCTCAGCGTGGCCCAGACGGTGCTGCGCGTGCACACCCGCGTCGCGGACCTCTACAACGAGCCGATGAACCAGACCGAGCAGCAGCTCAAGCTCACCGTCGAGGCGCTGCGGGAGCGCCAGGAGCACGAGCTGATCAACAACGCGGAGTTCGGGCTGCTCAACAACGCCGAGTACGAGCAGCGCATCCAGCCGCACTCCGGCCCGCCGCTGCCGGACGACCTGGACGAGCTGATCAGCCGCCGCCGCGGCACCCGCTACCTGCTCGCCCACCCGCGCACCATCGCCGCGTTCGGCCGCGAGTGCACCCGCGCGGGCATCTACCCGGAGCCGGTGGAGGTGCTGGGGTCCACCGTCCCGGCCTGGCGCGGTGTGCCCATCCTGAGCTGCAACAAGATCCCGGTGACCGAGGAGCGCACCAGCTCGATCATCGCGATCCGTACCGGCGAGGACAACCAGGGCGTCATCGGCCTCAACCAGACCGGCCTGCCGGACGAGTACGAGCCGGGGCTGAACGTCCGCTTCATGGGCATCGACGAGAAGGCCGTCATCAACTACCTGGTGAGCACCTACTTCTCCGCCGCGGTCCTGGTGCCGGACGCGCTGGGCGTCCTGGAGAACGTGAACGTCGCGCACTGGGGCCGCTGAGCCCCCGGGGCCCGCGCTTCGGGCCCGGGGGCTGAACCCCGGGCCGACGGGACGCCCGCCTCCCCGCGACCGCCCGTCGGCCCGGCCGCCCCCGCGACGAGCTGAGACGAACTGAGACGGCAGAGAGCGGCTCCCCCGCCCGTGTGGCGGGGGAGCCGCTCTCTGCCGTCTCCAGGCCGCTCCTCGGTGCAGAGCGAGCCATCGAGGCGGGCCTGTCGCCGGCCGCCCGGCGGGGCCGGACAGAGCCGACCGCCGTTCCGCCCGGCTTCTCCGACTACCGGTGCGCACAGGTCCAGCGCACAGGTCCAGCGCACAGGTCCAGCGCACAGGTCCAGCGACAGGTCCAGTGCGGACCCTCAGGGTGCCGGGAGCGATCCCTCTGGGCCCAGGGCGGCGCCGGAACGGCTGCGGCCCCCACCGATGGCGGGGGCCGCAGCCGTGAGGACAGGCGTCGGACGGGGACCGGACGGCGTCCGACCGGCAGCCCCGTCCCGTACGCGCCCTACTGGCGCAGGACCACGTCCTTGAACACCGACGGAGTCACCGAGAGGCCGGTCCCGAAGGGCGCGTTGAGGTCCCAGATCAGGAAGAGCAGGAAGGCCATCAGCGCGCTGAAGAGCCCCACCAGCAGCAACTCCCGCGGGGATCTGCGGATCTGGAGGGTGAAGACCAGCCCCACGGTCACCAGCGCGCCCACGATCAGGCCGAACCACACCACCCCCGGCATGGTGGACCCGGCACTCTGGCCGCGCGCGGTCCGGGCCTGGTCGGCCGCGGCGACCGAGTCGACCAGCGGCTGGTACGCCTGCTGGCCCAGGTCGCTCTTCGGGTCGTACTGCTCGATGTCTTCGCGCACGGCCGCCAGCAGCCGTGTCCCCTTCGGCGTGAGGTCACCGTGGTCCCGCATGTACGGCCACTCGGTGTGGATCACGTAGGAGGTGTACGTGTCCACGTCGGCACGGATCTTGTCGCGCACCGGGGCCGGGTAGACCCCGACGCGCGCCTTCACCTCGTGCAGCGCCTGCGCCTCCGCCTGGACGTCGGCCTGGGCGGAGCCGCGGCCCTCCCAGACACCGGCGATGGCCAGGCCCAGCACGATGGCGTAGACGACGCCGATCATCATCACCATGTACTCGATCACGTCGGGCGTCTCCGACGGGTCGTCGTCGTCGCCGATCCGGCGGTGCCGGAGCACGACGACGCTGATCACCACCACGCAGACCGCGGCCATCGCGATCACCAGTGCCAACCACTGCGACATGACGTCAACTCCCCCTTACAGTCAGCGGTTTCTGCGGTACGTGTGCGAGCCGGGCCGTAGGACGGCGACGGCGAGCAGGGCGGGCACGGTGGTGAGCAGCATCGTGGTCAGCACGGTGTGCCCCTCCTGCCGCGGTGGACTGGCCGGCTTGGGCGCGGCGACCGGCCACACCGCCGCCGTGCTGGGCACCGGCTTCGGCGGGGTGACCACCGGACGGGGCTCGGGCCGCGGCGCCGGCGAGGTCACGACCGGCGCCGGTGCCGCGGCCGGCCGGGGTGCCGGGGTCGCGGGCGGTACGGCGCGGACGGGTGCCGGGGTGGGTGACGGCTTCGGGGTGGGCTTCGGTGTCGGGGTGGGTGTGGGCGTTGGGGTGGGCGTGGACGGCGGCGCGGACGGCGGGTTCGGATGCGACGGCGGCGGACAGGGCGGCGGGCGGTGGTGCCGGAACCAGTACCCCAGCGGCCATGACGCACCGGGTGACCACGACGGGCCCAACGGCCACGTGGAGTCGAGCGGCCAGGAGGTTCCGCCCCGCCATGACCGGGGCGTCCACACCGACCAATCCGTCGGTGTCGTCCAGGCCGTCCACTTCGTCCACTTGGCGTACGGCACGCACGTCGGCACCGGGAGCGGCCACCTCCGGTGCTTGCCCGGGTGGCGCTTCACGTTCCAGGGCCACGGCCCGTACACCGGATGCCGCCCCCAGTTGCCGGGCGGGTGGGCGGCGGGCCCCGGTGACCCGGCCGAAGGGCGGTGCCCCGGCGAACCGTTCGCGAGATGGCCCGCGCCGCTCCCGTTCCCGGGGCCCCGTCCGGGCCGGTGCGCGGTTCCCGCACCGGTGCCGGGGCGCTGGAACGGGTCGGACGGCCTGGAACCCGGACGGGTGCCGACGCCGGAGCCGGACGGGGTGGCCGTCGGTGCCGGAGCCGGTTCCCCGGCCGTCGGCGCGGGAGGAGTGGGGTCGCCGCCGCGGCCCGCTGTCGGGCTGTCGCCGGGGGTCGGGCTGTCACTGGCGGAGGGCGGGGGGCTGCCGCCCGGCTCCGGGGTGGCCGACGTTCCACCGGACGCGGAGCCCTTGCCCGGACGGTCGCCGTGGTGGCGCCCCGCCGCCGAGCCGTCGCCACGGCTCGGCGGCGAAACCGGACCGGAACTCGCCTGCGTTCCTGGGCGGTCGGTGTGCCCTGGCCCGGCTCCCCCAGTGGCCTGGTTGCCCGGGTGTCTGCCGGACGCCGAGGTGCTGTTGCCCGCGCTGCCTGCGTCGTCCTGGACGGCGGGACGTCGGGATCGTTGATGCTGCCGGTCTGATCGCGGCTGCTCTGAGGTCTCTGTGGCCTCAGAGGCACTAGAGGTACCAGAGGTGTCGGAGGTCGCGGTAGGGGCGGCCTGGGTCGACGAGTTCGACGGCTCGACGACCGGGCCGGACGGACGGGGGCTCGGGGCGCGCAGAACGCGGGTGCGCGGGCGCCTTCCGCGCAGCGACGCGGGTGGGCCGCGAAGGCGGCCGTGCCGCCCGCCCCCCACGTGATCGCTGCCGCGGCCACGGCGCACGCCGCCCGTATCAGGGCGCGCCTCCCCCAGGATGTGCTCACCCCTCCATGGTTCGCGCCCCAGCCGATGACACACCAGCAAACCGGACAGATCACCCCCCGGTGTGAGCGAGAAGTACCGAAACTCGAACAGGGCAGGGGGCGTTGTGCTAGTCACCGGATCGATCCCCGGATGGCAGTGGAACCGAGCCGAGCCTCCCGTGAGAGGGCGCCCCGGGAATCGCGCCGCACCATCCGCCGGACCGGCCACCACACCAAGAAGCCACTCAGCCGGTCACGTCTATAGTGACCGGCAACAGGGCGTCTCGCAGAGGGGGTTGGACGTTGAGGCGATCTGGCGAGAGGCGAAAGGCAGCCACGACCGCGCTGTTCCTGGCCGTGGTCGTCCTGCTGCTGGGTGCCTGCGGGACGCAGGTGGCCGGTCAGGCGGGTGCGGGCATGCCCTCGACTGCGGCGCGTGGGCCGATCCCGTGGACCACGCTCGAACCCTCCGCCGTCACCGCGGCCCGACTCGACGACGATCTCCGCACAGTGACCCTGACCGCCCAGGTGCCCAGCGGGCCGCACCCTTGCGTGCGGAGGCTGAAAGCCGTCGTCACCGACGGCATCTACGGCACCGTGCCCGGCACCGTACACGTGCAGGTCACCTTCAGCTCGCCTTCCGGCGACACCCGTTCGGGCTGCACCGAAGAGGCCGCGGCCACCACCCGGGTCACGTTGCCCGACCCCCTGGGAGATCGTGAGCTGGTCGTCGACGACCACACGCAGTTCACCGCGGCGGGTGCGACGCCGCCGGCGCTGCGGCTGTGCGGACGCCTGGGATGCACGCCGCCGGCCACCGGCTGCACCGCCGACTCCTACGACCAGGCCCTGATCGCCGTCGACGCACCCGAGCACACCTACCGGGGTGCGACCGACTGCTCCACCAAGTGGCTGGTCATGGACTTCTCCTGGGGCACCGGGCCGGTGTGCGGCGACGACACGACGAACCCCGCGTGCACGTCCCGGCTCGGCGACCGCTGGTTCTTCCGCGCCGAGAAGTCCGGATGGGTGCCGATCGCCGACGGCGCGGCCGGAGGATGCCAGGCCGTGCAGCACGCGGCGCCCGCGTTCCCGACCTCCATGTGCAGCCTGCTCAAGCCCCTCCCCTCCTCCCTGCACCCCCACCACCCGCCGGCCTCCCCCTCCCCGAGCACCGGCGGATCCGCTGAAGAAGGCGTGGAAAAGGGCGAATAAGGCGGCACGCAGGGCCGAGCAGCTCGTACCCCTGGAAGCTGCCGGGCGGGCTCCCGCAACCTGACGTGGACAGACTCCTGCAGCGGCGGTGCGATATACCCTTACGCTCCCAAATGCAGCCTGGGACCAGCTTCTCCGATGAACCCGGGAGCGATTGGTTCGACTCAGCCTGGACCGGAGCCCCCCCGGAGGCGAGGGAGACAGCCACCCGGCCGCATCGTAGGCGTAGGTGATCTCGCGGCCGCGTATCGCCTGTTCACCAATGACGCAGGGCCAAGGCTGAGAGCTTGAATTTCAAAGGCGGGAGTGGCGGCGCCTGTTCACCCAGCGGGTCAAGAAGTAGACAGGCACCAGGCACAACGGCTCCAGATACGGATGCCACCCGGCAGGGGCCAATGCAATCACCACCGCTTCGTAAACAAAGATGATAGCGATTGCCGCAACGGCGAAACCTTTGCTCCACGCCACTGCGATGCGATTGAATTTCTCCTCCCGTATAACATCGTCTTGTGGTTCGCCGACCATGTCGTCCCCTTAACCGAAAGAAGGTTTCTGGTTCTCATCACGGAGACCACGGACCCCGATGAGACTTTCGGTGCCCACGTCGGACAGAGAGCAATCCTATGGAGAGTTCGGCGGAACACGGCCGCTACCACCCATGGCGTCCCCTGTGTTTACCGTTCCACGGAACGTCGAACGCCCGATGGGCCCACCGACAAAACCGCCTCCGCAGCCCTCCTGGTAGCTCATCATCGCACCACGGGAACTCGCGTGGCGGCAACCGTGGTGCGAGCCATGGGGAACTTCGAGCAGCCCTGACACGCGTCACCAGCTGACGTACGGCGAGCGGCCACCTCGCGCGGTCACTACGTTGCCGAGAAGACCTCACTGCCGCGTCCCTGATGATCGCCGACGGAGCCGACGTGGACGGTGGCCCGGACCCTGGTCGGCCACACGACCACGACGCCGACTCCGGACCCGTACGGTCACCTCGGGTCGAACCGGTTGGACGGGGTCCGACCGACTCGATCGCCAGCGGACCGAGGGCCCTGGAGGCTCGCGGGCCCGCCCCCGCGCTTGATCCGTACTGAATGCGTACTGCAACGCCGGAGGCCCTTCCGCCGGAACGGCGGAAGGGCCTCTGACCAGGGGTTCTGCTGTGGGCGTGGACGGTTTCGAACCGCCGACATCCGCCTTGTAAGGGCGGCGCTCTACCACTGAGCTACACGCCCGGGGGAGACTGCGAAGACACAGGGTACCTTGCCGCAGGGCCTGGTCAGCAACAGGCGGGGCCGACCGGGCCGACCGAGGGGGCCGTGTGTTCGGGCCGGGCGGGTGGGAGGATGGACCCGACGGCATCGCACGGGCGCTCGACGGGGCACGAAACGGCCTGAAACGGCACGGGACGGCGTGTGGCGGTGGCGGGACGGCACGGCGCGGCGCGAGACGGGGAGATCAGGCCAGGTGACGACGGCACGTTCGTGGTGGCGGCGCGGTGACGACTCCCGCGCGCAGGCGCAGGCCGCGAAGGACGCCGCCGCTCAGGCGTTCTACGAGCTGGACACCGCGCAGCGGGATCTGGAGATCGCCGTCGAGACGATCTCGGCCGTCGATGACACCCCGGAGGGCCGCCGCGCGCTGGCCGGCTTCCGCGCGCTCGGGGAGAAGATCGACAAGGCCAGCGCCGCGTACATCTCCGCCGTGGACGCCCACGACCTGGACTGGGACGGCTTGGAGCACACCGCCGCCGTCCAGGCCCGCGCCGAGCTGACCCGGGCGAAGGACGAGCTGGTCGGCGTCCGCGGCGAGCTGGAGCGCTATCAGGCCGGGCTGGCCCCGCTGCTGGGCAAGGCCGAGACGCAGCTGGCCCGGCTGGCGCCGGCCCGGGAGCAGGCCAAGCAGTCGCTGCTGGCCGCGAGCCAGGCGCTGGACGCCGTGCGCGCCGCCGGGCTGAAGGCCGACGACCTGGCCGCCCGGCTGGCCGCGCTGGGCCCGGAGCTGACCCGGCTGAACGAGGGCGCCTCCCAGCACGGCGTGCAGGAGACGGTGCGGCGCGCCGACACGATGCGGCGTACCGCGGAGGCGATCCGGGCCGAGGCCGAACGTCTGCCGCGGCAGGCGGAGGAGATCGACCGGCGGCTGGTGTCGCTGCGCACTCGGGTGGAGGCGCTCGGCACCCGGGCGCAGGGGGTGGCGCCCGTCCTGAGCGAGCTGCGGCGGCGTTTCTCGGCGGCCTGCTGGCAGGATCTGCAGAACGTTCCGCAGCAGGCCGAGCAGGCGGTGCGGGACGCCCAGGAGACGCTGGCCGAGGGGCGCCGGGCCCGTACGGAGCAGCGCTGGGCGGAGGCGGCCTCGGCGCTGTCCCGGGTGCGGACCCTGATGGACGACGTGGACGGCGCGGTGGGCGCGGCGGGCAACAGGCTGCGCCAGCTCAACGAGGTCAGCAAGGACCCGAGCGGCGAGGTCGAGCGGACCCGGTTCGCGATCCGGGACGCGCAGCGGCTGGCCATGCAGGGCCGCGCCACCGCGGAGCCGAAGTACGCCCGCCCGCTGGACGACGCCGTGGCCCGGCTGGACCGCGCCGCGGCCGGGCTCCAGGGTCGCCACCCCGACTACTGGGCCTTCCTCACCGAGACCGCGGCGGTGCGCGAGACGGCCAACCGCGTGGTGGCGGTCATCCGCGAGGACCGGGCCGCCGGTCGCTGAGGCCGCACGGGCACGGCGGCACGAACGGCACGCCGGCGTCGGCGTGACGGCACGAACGGCACGCCGGCGTCGGCGTCGGCACGACGGACACGACGCCACGAACGGCACTACGCCACGAACGGGTGAGGACGCGCGGGCTCACAGGCTCCCGGCGGCGACGCGGGGGCCCAGCTCGCGGGCCAGGGCGACGGCGAGGGCGCGGAAGACGGCGACCTCGGGGTGCCCGGCGGTGGCGTGGTCGCTGCGGCGGGCGAGGTAGCTGCTGTCCCAGGGCGCGTCCAGCACGGGCACGTAGACGGCGCCGGGCCAGGAGTAGTACCGGGCGAAGGACTTCAGGCCGGAGCCCGCCGAACGGCCCGCGACGACGCCGGTGAGGACCTCCTGCGGGGTGCAGGCGTAGTCGACGCTGCGGCGCGGCGCGTCGTTGCCGAAGTAGAGGTAGTCCACGAAGGAGAGCGGCGTGTGCGCCGGCACGCGGAAGAACGGCAGGTGCTCGGTGTCGGTGACGCGCAGGCCCTCGTCCCTGGCGTCCGCGTACGGCGAGGCGGCGGGGACGATGATGATGCGCTGCTCGGTGGTCATCACGTCGGCGCTGATGCCCGGGGTCTCCGGAGCAGGGCGGACGAAGGCCACGTCCACCCTGTCGTGGAGCAGGGCGGTGGCGTGTTCGGTGTAGTCCAGCTGGCGGATCTCGACCCGGACGTGCGGGCGGGCGCGGCGGTAGGCGTTGAGCACCGCCGGGGTCAGCTCGCCCGACCCGTGGCCCATGATCCCCACGCGCAACGGCCGGTCGCTCCGCGCCTCGGCGCCGGTGAACTCCGCCAGGTCGGCCGTGGCGGCGTCGGCGGTGGCGAGCAGGGTGCGAGCGTGTCCGGTCAGCCGCCGGCCGGCGGGCGTGGGGGTGACGGGCGGACCGCGGTGCAGCAGCTTGGCGCCCACCTCGTTCTCCAGCCTGGCCACGTGCTGGGTGACGGCGGCCGGGGAGAGGAAGAGCCTGCGGGCCGCCCGCCCGAAGTGGCCCTCCTCGACCACGGCGAGAAACGACGCCAGCAAACGCAAGTCCACTCTTCCCAGCTTACGGCCCTGCCGGGGCCCAGCTCACAGCCCTGCCGAGGCCCAGTTCACGGCCCTGCCGGACGACCGGCCGAAGGCCCCGGCGGCCGACGGCGACGAGCCCGACAACTGCCGGCCGGGGGCGCGCGAGGCGGGTTCACGAATCGTGAACGCGGGCGGCGTACGGCGGCGGGCGCCCCGTACAACCGAGGTGTGCTCACTAACGACACGCGCCTTCGGCGCCCTTCCGCGGCGGCGCCGGACACCTCGGCGGCGTCCCCCTCCGCCCCTCCCCCGCCGGACTCCCGCGCCGCGGTGCGGGCCGCCTGGATGATGACGGCCTCCGGCTGGAGCGCCAACCAGTTCTCCGCGCTGCTGGGCGTCTACCGGAGCGACCTGGGCATGTCCGCCTCCGCGACCACCGGTCTGTTCGCCCTGTACGTACTCGGTCTCGTACCGGCGCTCCTGGTGGGCGGCCCCCTCGCCGACCGGTACGGCCGCCGCCCGGTCGCCCTGGTCGCGCTCGCGGTGAACCTGTTCTCCAGCCTGCTGCTGATGGCGGGGGCGCACTGGACCGCGGTGCTCTTCCCGGGCCGCTTCCTCACTGGCGTCGGCGCCGGGGCCCTGCTGGCGGCAGGCGGCGCGTGGGTCAAGGAGCTGTCCAGCCCGCCGTACGGCGCGGCCGGGGGCGCGGCGAAACGATCGGGGCTGTTCGTCTCCCTGGGCTTCGCCTCGGGCGGGCTGGTCGCCTCCGTGCTCGCGCAGTGGGCGCCCGACCCGCTGGTGACCGCCTACCTGCCGCACGTGCTGCTGGCGCTGCTCGCCTGGCTCGGCGCGCGGCACGCGCCGGAGACCCGGCCGCGGCGGGAGGTCCTTCCGCTCCCGGGTCGGAGCCCGGATGCCTGGCGTGTGGTGCGAGGCCGCTTCCTGCGCCGCTTCCTGGCCTTCGCCCCCTGGGTCTTCGCCGCCCCGACCATCGGGTTCGCCACGCTGCCGGGCCTGGTCGACGGGCACCTGCGCGGCTGGCAGACCGTCTACGGCGGCATCGCCACGGCGGTGGTCCCGCTCGCCGGCATGCTCGCGCAGCGCGCGGTCGGACGCCTGGCGGCCTGGCACCGGATCGCCCCGGGGGCGGTCGGACTCGCGCTCAGCGCCCTCGGTTTCGCCCTGGCGGCCTGCGCGGCCGCCGCTGCCGACCCGGTACTCGGGCTGCTGGCGGGGGCCGTGCTGGGGGCCGGATACGGCCTCGCTCTCGCCTTCGGGCTCACCGAGGTGACCCGCGTGGCGCCGCCCGAGCACCTGGCCAGGCTCACCGCGTTGCTGTGGACCCTCGCCTACCTGGGCATGTTCGCCCCGTACCTCGTCGCCCTGCTCTCCGTCGCGGTGCCGGTGCCGGTCCTGCTGACCGCCCTGGCGGCTCTGGCCCTGGTGTGCTGCGCCGCCTTCACGGCACGCGAGGGACGCGCCCGGGGTGCCCTCGGCACGTGAGCGACCGTGGGGCCGGCGAGCGGGTCCGAGCCCCGAGCCCGGCCCGGCCTGTCCGCCGACCCGGCCCGGTCCAGCCGCGCCCGACGAAGGCATGGCGCGTCGAAGCCACCGCCCGGGAAAGGCATGGCCCGACGAAGGCAGGGCCCGACGAAGCCACCGCCCGGTGACGTCGCGGGCCCGGCCGGGCCGGGCCCTGACGCCGCCGGACTCAGCAGCGACCCACCTCAGCCGCAGCAGCCCCCGCCACAGCAGCCGCCGCCCGCCGAGGGGCCGGCGGAGGAGCTGTCGGAGGACGAGCCGACCCCCACGGAGACCGTGGAGAGCAGCTTGACGGTGTCGTTGTGGCCGCGCGGGCAGGGGGGCGCGGGCGCGTCGGACTGGGACATCGGGCGGCGCATCTCGAAGGTGGACCCGCACGCCTTGCAGCGGTATTCGTAACGAGGCATGACCTCACGATAGCCCGGACCGCCGTCCTCGCTCCGCACGTTGTCCACAGCCCCGCGCCCACCCGGGCGACGGCGCCCCCTCCGGCCCGTCCGGAGCCCGACCGGCAGGGCCCACGGCCCCCGCTCACCCGGCGCCCGCCGGCCGACCGCGCCGACCGCGCCGACCGTCCGAGAAGTCCGACCCGCGCCGACCGTCCGGGAAGTCCGGGGCCCCGGGGTCCGGAAACGCGGAAGTCCGGAAACGCGGAAGTCCGGGGTCCGGGGTCCGGGGTCCGGGGGTCCCGTCAGCGGCGGCGGGCCAGCGTCAGCCCGTCCGCGACGGTCAGCAGCACCGCCTCCACCCGCTCGTCCGCCCGCACGTGGGCGTTGAACGCGCGGATGGCCGCCGCCCCGCCGCCCGCCGCCGGGTCGGTCACCCGGCCGTGGAAGAGCGTGTTGTCGACGACCAGCAGCCCGCCCGGCACCATGCGGGGCACCAGCTCCTCCCAGTAGTCGATGTAGCCGCCCTTGTCCGCGTCGAGGAAGACCAGGTCGATCCAGGGCTCGCGGGGCAGCGAGCGCAGCGTGTCGATGGCCGGCGCGATGCGCAGGTCGATCCGGTCGGCGACGCCCGCCTCCGCCCACGCGGCCCGGCCGATCGCGGTCCACTCCTCGGAGACGTCGCAGGCGGTGACCCGGCCGCCCTCGGGCAGCGCGAGCGCCATGGACAGCGTGGAGAAGCCGGTGAACGTGCCGATCTCCACGATCTGCCGGGCCCCGGTGAGCCGGACGAGGAAGGACAGCAGCGGCCCCTGCTCCTCGGCGGTCTGCAGCCCCGCGTCCTGCGGCAGCCGCTCGTGGGTGGTGTCCACCAGGGCGCGCTGGACGGCGGCCAGCGGCGGGTTGCTCTCCAGAACGTAGGCGTACAGCTCCGGCGTGAGCGGCGGGTTCTTGGTCTCGTACACGAGTGCCCTACTTCCTGAACGGCGCTTAGGCTGTTCGGATGCTCGTCGATGACGTGGTCGCGCTGGTGGAAAGCATCCCAGGGCGGCGGGTGCTGCTGGGTCTCACCGGTGCGCCCGCCGCCGGCAAGTCGACGCTCGCGCGGCGGCTGGTGGCGGGGGTGGACGAACGGCTCGGGCCGGGGGCGGTCGCGTACGTGCCGATGGACGGCTTCCACCTGGCCAACGCGCAGCTGGACCGGCTGGGGCTGCGCGGCCGCAAGGGGGCGCCGGAGACGTTCGACGCCGACGGCTACGTGCACCTGCTGCGCCGGCTCCGCGAGGCCGGCGACCGGCCCGTCTACGCGCCGGACTTCGATCGCGCGCTGGACGAGCCGGTGGCGGCGGGCCTGGTGGTGCCGGCGGCGGCGCGGCTGGTCGTCACCGAGGGGAACTACCTGGCGGACGACGGCCCGGGCTGGGCGCCGGTCCGGGGTCTGCTGGACGAGCTGTGGTACGTGGACGCGCCCCGGCAGCTGCGGGAGCGGCGGCTGCTGCACCGGCACGTGCGGGGCGGCCGCACCCGGGAGGAGGCGCTGGAGTTCATCCGGGCCAGCGAACGCGCCAACGCCGAGCGGGTGGAGCGCACCCGGGACCGCTCCTCCCGTGTCCTGCCCGGCGGACGGATCTGACGGAGCGCCGGCATTTCGCAGCCGACGTTCCGTCAGATCCTCATTCTGTCAGGCGGGTTGCTCGGCGGAGCGGACGAGGATCCGCCGCAGGATCTCCTCACCGGCCGCGACGCCGGCCGAGGTGAGGGCGGTGACGTTCGGGGCGGTCCAGCCGGTGTCGGCGAGTTCGCCGTGGCCGGGGGTCCAGCCGTGGTCGGCGGCCAGCAGCAGGTCGGCGTCGAGGAGGGAGTCGCCGGCGGCCAGCACCTGCTGGGCGCCGGTGCGGCGGACCACCTCGGCCAGCGCGGCGCTCTTGCGCAGCGGCCCCGGCACCGCGTAGACCTTGCGGCCCTGGAGGGAGACCGTCCAGCCGCGCTCCTCGGCCCATCCGGCGAACTCCTTGACCCAGCCGGCGGGGAGCCGTTCCCGGTCCACCACGAGGTAGGCGAAGAGGTCCTCGGCGATCCGCTCCTTGCGCAGCCAGTCGGGGTCGGCGGTGGCGGCCAGGTGGGCGCGGATCTCGTCGAGGGGGGCGCAGGCGTCGTCCAGCCGGCGGCGCATCTCGGCGTTCCAGTCGTGGTCGGTGCGGCCGTCCACGAGCAGGTGGCCGCCGTTCGCGCAGATCGCGTAACGAGGCGGCCGGCCCGGCAGGTTGATGCGGCGGTACTGCTTGCGGGTGCGGGTGGTGGTGGGCACGAACCGCACCGTCTCGGTGAGTTCGGCCAGCAGCCGGGCGGCGGTCTCGGTCATGTACGACAGCGGCCGGGCCTCGTGCACCTCGACGCACAGCAGCCGGGGCGCGTGCTCGTCGGGCATGGTCAGGGCCAGCGCGGGCGCGGAGTAGACGAGGGTGCGGTCCAGGTCGCTGGCCACGACGGTGGTGGGCCGGGCGGGCGTCGTCGGCACGGAGGTCACTTCGAGGTCACCGCCCGGCCGTCGACGCCGGTCGCGCCACGGGTGTAGTGCGGGTGGATCAGCCCGACGCAGGAGTACGGCAGCCCGTCCACCTCCTCGACGGGCACCCCCCGCTGCCGGGCGAGCAGCCGGACGTGGTCGAGGTCGGTGCCGGCCCCGCGCCGGGCGAGGATCTTCCACGGCACCCGCCGCAGCAGCACCCGGGTGGTCTCGCCGACGCCGGGCTTGACGAGGTTGACGTCGCCGATGCCGTACTCCTGGCTGATCCGCTCGACGGCGGCCCAGCCCTCCCAGGTGGGGGCGCGGTCCTGTCCGCGCAGCGCCTCGACGTCGGCGGCGACGGCGCCGGCCACCGCGTCGAACTCGGCGGTGACGGCGTCGAGGAACCGCTCGGAGACGTCCGCGCCGGCCAGCTCCCGGTAGAACTTCGCGCCGTGGTAGTCGTGCGGGCCGACCAGGTCGGCGCGGAGCACCGTGCGCGAGACCAGCCCGGAGACGGTGGAGTTGAGGCAGGCCGAGGGGATCAGGAAGTCCTCGCGGGTGCCGTGCACGGCGACGCAGCCGCCGGGGTCGGCGAGGACCGCGACGGACGGGTCGAAGGCGCCGGCCCAGTCGTTGCCGTCGGCGCGCAACTCCTCCAGTGCGGCGGCCAGTTCGCGGGTGATCGCGCCCTTGCCGGTCCAGCCGTCGACGAACACGGCGGCGGCCGGGTCGTGGTGGGCGGCGATCCAGCGCAGCGCGTTGGCGTCGATGCCGCGACCGCGCACGATGGAGACGGCGTAGTGCGGCAGTTCCAGCCCGTGGGCGTGCCGGGCCCAGCGGCGCATCAGCACCCCGACGGGCGTGCCGGCGCGGGCCAGCGACACCAGGACGGCGCCGGGTCCCCGCTCGTCCAGGACGAGTTCGGTGACGGCGCCGACCGCGCGGGCGATGCGGGCCGCGGAGGCGTCGAGCGCCGCCCGGAACAGCTCCTGGTACTCCTCGGTGGGCTGGTACTCGACCGGCAGCGACTCGGCGTAGTGGGCGCCGCCGTGCTGCACCGCCTCCTCCCGCTCCTCGACGGGCGCTTCGAGGCGGACGGCGGACAGGTCCTGGAGCAGCCAGCCGACCTCGTCGGGGCGGTAGGAGGAGAACGCGGGGCCGCGCAGCGGTTCGGCGAGCCCCTTGGCCAGTTCGGGCCGGGGCGGGGACGCGGAGGGGGACACGGCACGGGACGGGGTCAGCCGCTCGGCGGCAGGCGCCGGGGTCGGGCTCATCGCGGACGGGGTTCCGTTCGGTCGGTGGGAGGGCACGACCGCGAGCAGCACCGTGCCGGTGGCGGCGGCCAGCCGGTCCAGCAGGCCGCCGGGGGCGTGCAGGGCGGCGGTGTCGCCGGCGGAGTCCACCACGCACACCACGGCGTCGAAGCCGTGCACGTTGTAGGCGTAGCGCTCGCGGCTGCCGCCGTCGGTGGGGTCGTCGTGCGCGGGGAAGACGATCCGGCTGCGGATGGCGTAGCCCGGGTCGTCCAGGGCCAGTACGGGCGATCGGGTGGTGGTGGAGGAGCGGACGGCGGGCGCCCCGGCCCCGGCCGTGCTCGCGGCGGCCCGGTCCCGCAGCTCGCTCTGGAGCTGCCGGGCCAGCCGCTGCGGCGCGTACATCAGCTCCTCGGTGCCGAGGACGAGGACGGTGCGGGCCCCGGCCGGCAGCGCGTCGGCGAGCCGGGCGCCCATCGCGGGCAGCGCGGCGTCCAGCGCGCGGGCGTGGGCGGGCAGGAAGCCGTGCCGGCCGCCGTCGGGCAGCCCGGCGGGCCAGCCGAGCCCGACCCGGACCGGGGCGGCGGCGCGGGCGGCGGCGGGCGGGGCGTCCCGCACGCCTTCGTGGGCGGCCACCAGGGCCTGTCCGGCGGCGAGGACGCCCTCGGGCAGCGTCACCGAGCCGGTGGCCAGCGCCACCACGTCCACCCGGGTGCCGAGCCGCTCGGCGAGCGCGTCCAGCGCGGCCCGGTCGGCGGGGCCGCGCAGGTCGGTGAGGGCGGCCACGACGTAGCGGCGGTGCGGGCTCACCGCGTGCAGGGCGGTGAGGGTGTTGACGATGGTGCGCCCGGTGGAGAGTTCGTCGTCCACCAGGACCAGCGGGCCGGGGCCGGACAGCAGCCCGGGGTCGGCGGGCAGCAGCAGGTGGCTGGTGGCGTGGCTGTGCTCCTCCTCGAACCCGCCGTAGGGGGCGGAGCCGGGCACCTCCCGGCGGGTGGAGTGCAGGTAGGGCACGTGGCCGAGGCCGTCGGCGACCCCGTGGCCGAGGCCGGTGGCGGTCTCGGCGTAGCCGAGGACGACGGCGTCGGCGGCGTCCTCGCCGAGCAGCTCGGCCACCTGGCGGCCGAGGCCGGCGGCGTGGTCGAGGATCGTGGCCGGGCACTGCGGTACGTGCTTGCCCAGCACGTTCGAGACCAGGAGGTGGGCCCGCTTGGGGTTGCGCCGCAGCGCCAGGCCGAGCAGGTCGGCGAGGCCGTCGCCGTGCAGGGCGACGCCGAGGCGGTCGGCGACCCACTGGCCGGTCCAGGGGGTGGTCGGTGGCATCAGGCGGGCTTCCTCACGGTGCGGGGGCGGCGGGCTCCGGCGGGCCGGGCGCTGCCGACCGTCGGGGCGGGCAGGGACGGCCGGGCGGGGTCGCGGCCAGGGTCGGAGGCGCGGCCGGGGTCGGGGACGGAGGCGCGACCCGGGTCGCGGCCAGGGGCACGGTCGTGGCCGGCACGCGGTCCAGCGGGTCCGGCGGGACCGGCGAGCGGTCGAACGCGGCCCCGGTCACGCGGTCGGCAGCGCGGCCGCGAGCAGGTCGACGAACCCGACGTTCTCGCGGGCGACGCCGAAGACCTCGGCGCGGGCGAGGGTCCGCTCGGCCCAGGGCCGGTGCGGCTTCACCTCGTTCATCTTGTTGGTGTACGCCGACCGCAGCACCCCGCCGCCGCTGCGGTCCTCCCTGAGGATGTCGGCGGCGTCGCAGTACTCCTCGTGGCTGACCACGTTGAGCGAGTTGACCACCGGCACGTGGCTGGGGTGGATGCAGGTCTTGCCCTGGAGGCCGTTGGCGCGGTCGAGCTCGATCTCGCGCAGCAGGCCGTCCATGTCCTTGGCGAGCAGGGTCTCGCGCAGGTCCTCCGCCTCGGGGGTGAAGGGGCTGTGCCGCAGCAGCGGCTTGAACATCCGCTCGTGGTGGCGGAAGTACTCCCACACCGGGCCCGTGACGGTGAACCCGCTGCCGTCGGCGCGGCCGAAGACGTTGACCACGTCGGCGATGACGGAGGCGACGATCTGCACGTCGTAGGCGGTCATCGCGGGGGCGCGGCGCAGGCCGTAGCCGGAGCAGAAGTCGGTGACGCCCAGCCGCAGCGCCAGGACGCGGTCGCGGTACTTCTCCACGGTGCGGGAGATGCCGGCCAGCGTCTCCACCCGGGTCTCCAGGTGGAGCAGCTGCGGGGACTCCAGCACGGGCATGGCGAAGAGCCGCCGCCCGCAGGCGGCCTCGGCCAGGGTCAGCGCCTCAAGGAAGGGGCCGCCGGACTCCTCGGTGAACTTCGGCAGCACGAAGCCCGACAGCAGCCGGACGTCCTCGCCCAGCCGTTCGACCAGATCGGTGATCTGCTCGGCGGTGCGCACCCGGATGAAGAGCAGCGGCAGGCCCCGGCCGGCGGCGCTGTGGGCGGCGAGGGCGGCGAACTGGGCGACGAGGTTCGACTCGCCGGCGGCCACGTCGCGGTCGTCGATGGAGTCCTCCAGGCACAGCACCATGGACACCACGCCCCGCTCCGCCTGTTTCAGGACGTCGTCGGCCAGGCTCTCGCGGGTGGCGGGGCTGTACAGCGTCGCCCCCAGCGCCACGGCGAGCGTGTGGGCGGGGGCGTCGGCGGTGAACTCCTGGGGCTCCCGGTGGAAGAGTCCCATCCTGGTGTCCGAGGAGAGATGCCCGAAGTGCCGCATGGGCCCCCCTTCTGTTCTGCGGGACGGGGAGCCCGGCAGTCCGGACCACCCCCCAACGACGTGGCTGATTATCGTACGTATACAGCTGACGCCAAGGTTCCCCCAACATGTGACAAACAGGTAACCGCGACCCGTCCTCCGCGTGGCCGTCCGCTCATCCCCCTCCCCGACCAGCTCCGGACCGTCCGGCGGCCCTCCCCGGACACCCCCGACAGCCCCGGGCCGCCTCCGCCGGACCCACCCGCGCCCGTGGGCGGCGCTCCGGGCGGCGCTGCGGCCGGCGCTGGGGGCAGCACGCCGGGCGGGCGCTGTGGGCGGCGTTGTGGGCGACCCCGCCGGGCGGGCAGGATGGCGGGCATGACGCACGCGATGATGAAGGGCTCGAACATCCCGCTGGAGGCCGCCGGGGTCCGTGCGGTGCTGCGCTGGAGCCCGGGGCCGGCCGTGCCCGACGTCGACGCGTGCGTGCTGCTGCTCGGTACGGACGGCCGCGTCCGCTCCGACGCCGACTTCGTCTTCTACAACGCGCCCCGGCACCCCTCCGGGCTGGCCCGCCACCTGCCGAAGAAGCGCGTCCCCGAGGGGCTGACCGACACCGTCGAGGTGGACCTGGCGGCACTGGAGCGGACGGTGGACCGGGTGGTGCTGGCGGCCTCCTGCGACGGCGGGCCGTTCGGCCTGGTGCGCGACCTCGCGCTGTCGCTGTACGACACGGCCGGGGCGCAGCACGCCGCGCCCGTCGCCGTCTTCGAGGTGGAGCCCGACACCGGGCAGGAGACCGCCCTGATCTGCGGCGAGCTCTACCGCAGGGGTGAGGGCTGGAAGTTCCGCGCGCTGGGCCAGGGCTATGCCTCCGGGCTGGTCGGGCTGGCGACGGAGTTCGGCGTCGCGGTCGACGACGGCGAGCCGGAGCAGCCCGTGGCCCCCCTGGCGGGCTCGCCGGCCGCCCAGCCCGCGGGCGGCACCGGCACCGGCACCGCCGCCTCCCCCGAAGCCCGGCCCTCCGCCGTCTACGGCTACCCGCTGGCCGCGCCGTACCCCGGCCACGTGCCCGCGCAGCCCGCCTACGGCTACCCGCAGCCCACCGCGCCCGCCCACGGCCGGCAGCAGCCGGCGGCCGCCCCGCAGGGCCCGGCCGGCCGCCGTTCCCCGGCGCGCCCGCCAACGTCCCCCCGATGCCGCAGCAGCCCCCGGCGCAGCCGCCCGTCCACCAGCAGCCGCAGCCGGCCTACCCCGCCTACGGCTACCCGCAGCCGGTGGCCGCCACCGCGCAGGCCGCCAGGGCGCCTCTGAGCCCCGACGGCTCGTTCACCCTGCCGCCGCAGGGCCCCCAGTTCCAGAAGCAGTCCTGAGGCCCTCCCCCCGCCCGACCCGTCCCCGGCCGCGCACCCCTGCAGGGCGGAGCCCGGCCGGCCACCCGAAGCCCGCAGCGCGGTGCGAGGGGGGCAGAAAAAGGCTCAGCGCGGTGCGAGGGGGGCAGAGAAAAGATCAGACCTTGGACTTGTAGCCGCGCCCCCACTGAAGGCCCCACCCGTAGAGGCGGTCGATCTCGGCCTGGAAGCCGTAGACGTACTTGACCTCGCGGCGGGCCCACAGCTCGCCCTTGCGGTTCTCGATCAGCAGCACCGCGCACGAACGGGCCTGCGGGTGGCGCTCGGTGAGCGGGATCTCGATCCGGGGCCCGGAGCCGGGGAAGATCTCCACCTTCGCGTGGGCGCGGTCGAAGGCGGGGGTGCCGTCGTAGATGTAGACGAAGACGAGCAGCCGCTTGAACTCGTCGGCCTTCTCGAAGTTGATGTACATCGTCTCGCCGGAGGAGCCGCCGAACCGGTCGTCGCCGCTCATCTGGATGTACGGTGCCGCGTCCAGGTCGCCCAGGAAGTCGCCCAGCGGCTGGACCACGCCCTTGGAGCCGTCGGCCAGTTCGTACATGCAGGCCAGGTCCAGGTCGACGTTGACCATCGCGGGTCCCGCCGCCTGCACCACATGTGGCCGGAACGACTCCATCTGGCGGCGCAGGAAACCGCCTCGCTCCAGCGCCCAGTCACCGGTGTCCGACGTGCGCATCTGCCACGACAGGTTGACGCGCATGTTGCCGACGGCGGCGCCGTTCCGGGTGAGGTTCACCTCCGGCTGGCGCTTGGTGAGCTCCACGCTGTGGGCGTTCGCCATGTCCAACTGGCGGGCGCCGCCAGGTTGCAGGAACCGCCACCAGGCCATCGCTGTTCGTCCTCCCAGACGCTTCCCTGTCACGGAACGCGGCGCTGCCCCCGCCGTGCGGGGGCAGCGCCGTCGGTGGGCGGCCGGGTCAGGTCCGGGACGCCACCTCGGTCTTGTCGTCGTCCGACTGCGAGGAGTCTGCCCCGAGACGGCGGTTGCGTACCACCGACGACCAGTACGACGCCAGGATCAGGACAACCCCGACCAGGCCGGTGACGACCTCGCTCACCTCGTACTTGATGGTCACCAGCAGGATGACGGCCAGCGCGCCGATGGCGTAGTGGGCGCCGTGCTCCAGGTAGACGTAGTCGTCCAGGGTGCCCTTGCGGACCAGGAAGACGGTCAGCGACCGGATGTACATCGCGCCGATGCCCAGGCCCAGGGCGATCTCGAAGATGTCGTTGCTGATCGCGAAGGCGCCGATGACGCCGTCGAAGGAGAACGACGCGTCGATGACCTCCAGGTAGAGGAACATGAAGAACGCCGCCTTGCCGGCCAGTCCGGCCACGCTCGCGGCCTGCGACCGGCTGGCGCCGGAGCCGTTGCCGACCGCGGCCTCCCGCGGCTGCCGCTCGGCTCCTTCGCCCCCCTCGCCGCCGTCCTCGTCGCCGTCCTCGTCCTCGTCCTCCAGGCGCTCCTCGAAGAAGCTGGAGACGCCGCCGACCACCAGGTAGGTGATCAGGCCGGCGACGCCGGACAGCAGCACCGTCTCGCCCTTGTCGACGGTGCCGTGGCCGCCGTGCAGCGGCACCCCGGTGGCCACGGTGGTGCCGGCGACGACCAGCGCGACCATCGCCACCACGACCGAGAGCATGTCCAGCTTGCCGAGCTTGGCCAGCGGCTTCTCCAGCCACGACAGCCAGGTGATCTCCCGGTCCTCGAAGATGAAGTCCAGGAAGATCATCAGCAGGAACATCCCGCCGAACGCGGCGATCGCCGGGTGGGCGTTGGTCACCAGGTTCTCGTAGCGGTCGTGGTCGTTGACCGCGATCCGCACCGCTTCCCACGGGCTCAGCTTGGCGGTGACGGCCACGATGATGATCGGGAAGACCAGCCGCATGCCGAACACGGCGATGAGCACGCCGACGGTCAGGAAGATCCGCTGCCAGAAGGGGTTGAGCTTGCGGACGATCCCCGCGTTGATCACGGCGTTGTCGAAGGACAGGGAGATTTCGAGGACGGACAGGATGGCGACGATCGCGACGCCTTGGCCTCCCCAGAGGATGCCGGCCAGGGCGAGGCCGGCGGCAGTGATGCCCAACGACCAGCCGAATGTTCTGAGGAGCACGTGCTTCCCACCCAATCCCTTGTGGTTCCCCTGGGACCAAGGGTCCCCCGCGAACGTCACGCGGATTTTTTACGAAACGTTGACCCCGAAGTCTAGGGCGATGCCGCGCAGTCCGGAGGCGTACCCCTGCCCCACCGCCCGGAACTTCCACTCGCCGTTGTAGCGGTAGAGCTCGCCGAAGATCATCGCCGTCTCCGTGGAGGCGTCCTCGGTGAGGTCGTAGCGGGCCAACTCGCTGCCGTCGCTCTGGTTGAGCACCCGGATGTAGGCGTCGCTGACCTGGCCGAAGGTCTGCACGCGCACGTCAGCGTCGTAGATCGACACCGGGAAGACGATCTTGTCGACGGTCGCCGGGACCTTTGCCAGGTCGACGAGGATCGTCTCGTCGTCGCCGCCGCTGCCGCCGACCAGTTCGTCGCCGGTGTGCTCCACCGAACCGTCAGGGCTCTTCAGGTTGTTGTAGAAGACGAAGTAGTCGTCGCCCAGGACCCGGCCGCCCCCGCACAGCAGCGCGCTGGCGTCCAGGTCGAATTCGGCACCCGTGGTGGAACGCGCCCTCCACCCCAGGCCGATCTGCACCTGGGTGAGGTTCGGAGCCGCCTTGGACAGGGAGACGTTGCCCCCCTTGGCGAGCGTGACGCCCATCGTTGTCCCTTCCCCCTCGATCTGTGGTGTGCGGCGCCCGCGCCGGTCAGACGTTGACGCCGAAGTCCTGGGCGATGCCGCGCAGTCCGGAGGCGTAGCCCTGGCCGATGGCGCGGAACTTCCACTCGGCGCCGTTGCGGTAGAGCTCGCCGAAGATCATCGCCGTCTCCGTGGAGGCGTCCTCGGTGAGGTCGTAGCGGGCCAACTCGCCGCCGTCGGCGGCGTTGACCACCCGTATGTAGGCGTTGCGCACCTGGCCGAAGCTCTGCTGGCGGGGCTCCGCGTCGTAGATCGACACCGGGAAGACGATCTTGGCCACGTCGGCGGGGACGCCGGCCAGGTCGACGTTGATCACCTCGTCGTCGCCGTCGCCCTCGCCGGTGAGGTTGTCCCCGGTGTGCTCCACCGAGCCGTCGGGGCTCTTCAGGTTGTTGAAGAAGACGAAGTGCTGGTCGGAGAGGACCTTGCCCTGCGCGTCGGTGAGCAGCGCGCTCGCGTCCAGGTCGAAGTCCGCGCCCGTGGTGGTACGGGCGTCCCAGCCCAGTCCGACCACGACGGCCGTGAGGTTGGGCGCCTCCTTCGTGAGTGAGACGTTTCCGCCCTTGCTGAGGCTGACTCCCACAGGGTCCTCCCGATCCGTTCCGCCGCCCCTGTCGGGACGGCTGGTCTGCCTGTTCCGCACCGTCAACGAGCCGAGCCTAGTGACCCGTTCCCGAGCCTCACAGAGCCTGGAGCGCCTTCGCGTACCCGTCCAGGTCCCGCGCGTCCGGCAGCGCGTTGACGGCGGTCCACCGCACGGTGCCGGTCCGGTCGATGACGAAGGTGCCGCGCAGCGCGCACCCCTTGTCGGCGGCGAAGACCCCGTAGGAGCGGGCGGCGGTTCCGTGCGGCCAGAAGTCCGACAGCAGCGGGAACTCCAGCTCCTCGGCGTCGGAGAAGGCACGCAGCGCGTGCATGGAGTCGCAGGAGGCGGCGAGCACCTGGACGTGGTCGTTCTGGAAGGACGGCAGGGCCTCCTGGACGGCCCGCAGCTCGCCGGTGCAGACGCTGGTGAAGGCGAAGGGGAAGAAGAGCAGCACCACGTTCTTCACGCCCCGGAAGTCGGCCAGCCGCACCGTGCGGCCGTGCTGGTCGGGCAGTTCGAACCCGGGCGCCGCCACCCCCGCCGCGATCGCGCCCCCGCCCGCCACGCCCCGCTCCTCCACGGCCCCGCTCCCTCTCCCGCACACCCCGCCACCCGGACGGCCTCAGCCCCAGCCTGCCCGCTCCCCGTACCCGCTACCCCCGGACACGCCCACCGGCACCCCGACGCGCCCCTCGGGGGGCGCGGAGCCCCCCGCGAGCGCCCCCGTGGGCGGACAGCCGGGAGCGGTCCGCCGAACCGTCGCGAGCGGCGCGCCGAGGAGCCGTCGCCGGGCATGCCTCCGCCGGGGACCGCGGGACATCCACGCGGCCCCCGGCGGGCAGCCGAAAGCCAGGGCCCACCCGGCGGCGGGTGGCCGGAGGCGGGAATCCGCCCCCGGTCGACGGCCGGAATCCGGCGTCCTACCGCTTGCCGGCCTTCGCCGTCTTCGGCGTGACGAGACGGCTCCCGGTCCAGTCCTTCGCCGCGTTGACGCTGCTGGTCTGCGCCAGGCCGGCCGTCTGCGCCGCCTCGCCGATCTCGCTCGGCTCGACGTGCCCGTCCCGTCCGGTCTTCGGCGTCATGAGCCAGATCGGCGCACCGGCGTCGACGGTCGACGTCGCGTCGACGAGCGCGTCGGTGAGATCGCCGTCGTCCTCACGGAACCAGAGGAGGACGGCGTCGGGGACGTCGTCGTACTCCTCGTCGGCGAGCTCCTCGCCCGTGAGGTCCTCGATGCCCTCACGAAGCTCCTGGTCGCAGTCCTCGTCGTACCCGAGCTCCTGGACCACCTGTCCGGGCTCGAAACCAAGCCGGCTCGCCGGGTTGGTCCGCTCCTCCGCGTGGTCCGCGGTCGCGCTCACGCTTTGCCTCCTGTCACGTGCACGGGTTCGTGCCCTCGCTCTGCGGGACCCGAGTGGGCCCCGTTGCGCGCCCGCTGCGTCACGGGCCGCTGGCGGTAGTCCACACGGGCGCGGCGGATCGCGCAAGTACCCGGCGTACGAGACCGCCGAAACGGTGATGATTCGACCGTCTTCGCCGCAAGTTCCCCGCCCCGGAGCGGCCGCCTTCCTCCTCCATGGTGACGCAGATCACTGCGGTTTGCCGGTGTTGCGGCCGATTGGCGGTGCGCGTCGGCCGTGCATCCGGGTGGGCGTAGAGTTCAGGTTTGGCCGCCGACCCGCTGTTACCGCCTGGTAGAGATGACGTATCGAACGCGTGCGGTACACGATGGAGGCGCCCCAGCAGTGCTCCCGCGCGTGACGACCCCGGTGCCGGGGTGCTGCCCGTCATCGCCTCCAGCTAGCGAAGGAACAGCGTGGCTTCCTCCGATCGCAACCCGATCATCATCGGCGGCCTTCCCAGCCAGGTCCCGGATTTCGATCCCGAGGAGACGGCTGAGTGGCTCGACTCGCTCGACGCGGCCATCGACAGCGGGGGCCGGGAGCGGGCCCGCTACCTGATGCTGCGGCTCATCGAGCGCGCGCGTGAGAAGCGTGTCGCCGTGCCGGAGATGCGCAGCAGCGACTACGTCAACACCATCGCCACCAGGGACGAGCCGTTCTTCCCGGGCAACGAGGAGATCGAGCGCAGGATCCTCAACGCCACCCGGTGGAACGCCGCGGTGATGGTCTCCCGCGCGCAGCGCCCGGGGATCGGCGTCGGCGGCCACATCGCCACCTTCGCCTCCTCCGCCTCCCTCTACGACGTGGGCTTCAACCACTTCTTCCGCGGCAAGGACAAGGGCACCGGCGGCGACCAGGTCTTCTTCCAGGGCCACGCCTCCCCCGGCATCTACGCGCGCGCGTTCCTGCTCGACCGGCTCACCGAGACCCAGCTGGACGCGTTCCGCCAGGAGAGGTCCAAGGCGCCCGACGGGCTCTCCAGCTACCCGCACCCGCGGCTGATGCCGGACTTCTGGGAGTTCCCGACCGTGTCCATGGGCCTGGGCCCGCTGGGCGCGATCTACCAGGCCCGGATGAACCGCTACCTCCAGGCGCGCGGCATCGCCGACACCTCCGCCTCGCACGTGTGGGCGTTCCTCGGCGACGGCGAGATGGACGAGCCGGAGTCGCTGGGCCAGCTGTCCATCGCCGCCCGCGAGGGGCTGGACAACCTCACCTTCGTGGTGAACTGCAACCTCCAGCGCCTCGACGGCCCGGTCCGCGGCAACGGCAAGATCATCCAGGAGCTGGAGTCGCAGTTCCGCGGCGCCGGCTGGAACGTGATCAAGCTGGTGTGGGACCGCTCCTGGGACCCGCTGCTCGCGCAGGACCGCGACGGGCTGCTGGTGAACCGGATGAACACCACGCCCGACGGCCAGTTCCAGACGTACGCCACCGAGACCGGCGCCTACATCCGCGAGCACTTCTTCGGCGACGACCAGCGGCTGCGGAAGATGGTGGAGAACCTCACCGACGAGCAGATCCTGCACCTGGGCCGCGGCGGCCACGACCACCGCAAGATCTTCGCCGCCTACACCGCGGCGATGGCGCACAAGGGCCAGCCGACGGTGATCCTCGCCCAGACCATCAAGGGCTGGACGCTCGGGCCGAACTTCGAGGGCCGCAACGCGACCCACCAGATGAAGAAGCTCACCGTCGCCGACCTCAAGGGCTTCCGGGACCGGCTGCACCTGCCGATCACCGACCGACAGCTGGAGGAGGGGTACCCGCCCTATTACCACCCGGGCCGGGACTCCGAAGAGATCCAGTACATGCACGACCACCGCAGGTCGCTGGACGGCTACGTGCCCACCCGCGTGGTCCGCGCCAAGCCGCTGCCGCTGCCGCCGGAGAAGACCTACGCGACGGCGAAGAAGGGCACCGGGGCGCAGTCGATCGCCACCACCATGGCGTTCGTCCGGGTCCTGAAGGACCTCATGCGGGACAAGGAGATCGGCAAGCGGTTCGTGCTGATCGCCCCCGACGAGTACCGCACCTTCGGCATGGACGCGTTCTTCCCGAGCGCCAAGATCTACAACCCGCTGGGCCAGCAGTACGAGTCCGTCGACCGCGAGCTGCTGCTCGCCTACAAGGAGTCGCCGACCGGCCAGATGCTCCACGACGGCATCTCCGAGGCCGGCTGTACCGCCTCGCTGATCGCCGCCGGGTCGTCGTACGCCACCCACGGCGAGCCGCTGATCCCGGTCTACGTCTTCTACTCGATGTTCGGGTTCCAGCGCACCGGCGACCAGTTCTGGCAGATGGCCGACCAGCTCGCCCGCGGCTTCGTCCTGGGCGCCACCGCCGGCCGCACCACGCTCACCGGCGAGGGCCTCCAGCACGCCGACGGCCACTCGCAGCTGCTGGCCTCCACCAACCCCGCCTGCGTGGCCTACGACCCGGCGTACGCGTTCGAGATCGCCCACATCGTCCAGGACGGCCTGCGGCGGATGTACGGCGAGACCGCCGACGGCAGGCCGGGCGAGGACGTCTTCTACTACCTGACCGTCTACAACGAGCCGATCCAGCACCCGGCCGAGCCGGCGGACGTGGACGTCGAGGGCATCCTCAAGGGCGTGCACCGCTTCCAGCCGGCCACCGCCGGGCAGGTCCCCGCGCAGATCCTCGCCTCCGGCGTGGCCGTGCCGTGGGCGGTCGAGGCGCAGCGCATCCTCGCCGAGGAGTGGAACGTGGCCGCCGACGTGTGGTCGGCCACCTCCTGGAACGAGCTGCGCCGCGAGGCCGTGGCCGTCGAGGAGCACAACCTGCTGCACCCGGAGGAGGAGCAGCGCGTCCCGTGGGTGACGCGGAAGCTGTCCGGGCACGAGGGCCCGTTCGTGGCGGTCTCGGACTGGATGCGCTCGGTGCCGGACCAGATCTCCCGCTGGGTGCCGGGCCGGTACGCGTCGCTGGGCGCGGACGGCTTCGGCTTCGCGGACACCCGCGGCGCGGCGCGGCGCCACTTCCACATCGACGCGCAGTCGATCGTGCTGGCGGTGCTGACGGAGCTGGCCCGGGACGGGAAGGTCGACCGTTCCGCGCTGAAGCAGGCGGTGGACCGCTACCAGCTGCTGGACACCTCGGCCGCCGACCCGGGCGCGGCGGGCGGCGACGCCTGACAGCTCCCTGGCGGCTCCCTGGCGGCCTCCCCGGCGGCTCGGGCAGCCCCCGGGCCGCCGATGACGGCTCACGGCTGACGGCTGACGGCTGACGGCTGACGGCTGACGGCTGACGGCTGACGGCTGACGGCTGACGGCTGACGGCTGACGGCTGACGGTGCTCCCTGGCCGCCGCCCCGCGGGCCCCGACCGGTCTCCCCCGACCGGTCGGGGCCCGCGGCCGTTTCCGGGCTGCCGAGCCGTCCATCGCGACCTAGGGGACCAACCGGTTCCTTCCGGACTTGACGGGTCTTCCCGGCACGGTTCTTCTACGCTGGAGGGGACGCGTTCGCGCCGCCGGGCGCTCCTCGCGGAGCGCCCCGGCCCGCACCGGCCGCCTCAGGCCGGGCGCGCCCCGCACCGCCCGAACCCGCACCCCGAGGCAGGAGCGAGTGACCTGCACGTGACCCCCGTTTCCCGGCGGTTGAGCCCCGTCTCGCTGCGCGCCCTGCTGGCGCTGGCGGTGCTCTGCGTGATGGTCTCCACCACCGGGTGGACGGCGGTACGCCCACCCGCCGCCGAGGGGGCCCGCGCCGCGGCGGTCGCGGCCTGGATGACCGGGTCGGCCGGCCTGCGGCAGCTCCCCGCCCCCACCTCCCCGCCCGCCGCCATCAGCCACTTCTTCGCCTCCCTGACCGCCGCCCAGCGGGCGCGGCTGGCGGAGCGCTACCCGCTGGTCGTCGGCAACCTCGACGGCGTCTCCCCGACCCTGCGCTACCGGGCCAACCGGCTCGCGCTGGCCGAGCAGCAGACCCGGGCGCGGCGGTTGGCCCACTCCGGGGAGCTGAACTTCTCCGGCCAGCGGCAGGCGTCGGAGCTGGCCACGCGGTACGCCTCCCTGCTGACGCCCGGACGGCAGATCCTCGCCTTCGACCCGACCGGCAGCGGGCTGGTCGCCGAGGTCTTCGGCGACCTCTCCACGGCCCGGCGGGTCGCCGTGGTGGTGCCCGGCTCCGACACCGACGTCCTGGACTTCGAGTCGGCGAACAAGCCGTACGAGGCGCCCGTCGGCATGGGGCAGGCACTGTACGAGGCGGAGCGGCGGGAGGCGCCGGACGCGCACACCGCCGTCATCGCCTGGGCCGGCTACACCGCGCCGGTGGGCCTCGGCCTGGACGCCTCCACCGGCACCCTCGCCGAACGCGGCGCGCCGCGGCTGGAGAGCCTGCTGGCGTCGCTGCCGCGCCGCGCGACCGTCTCGCTGTTCTGCCACTCCTACGGCTCGGTGCTGTGCGGGGTGGCCGCGCCGCACCTGCCGCACGGTCGGGTCCGCGACCTGGCGGTCTTCGGCAGCCCCGGCATGCGCGCCGACCGCGTCTCGGACCTGCGCACCACCGCCCACGTGTGGGCGGCCCGGGACTCCGGGGACTGGATCAGCGACGTGCCGTACGTGGAGTTCGCCGGGCTCGGCCACGGCGCCGACCCCGTCTCGGCCGCCTTCGGCGCCCGGGTGCTCAGCGCGGCCGGGGCCGACGGCCACTCCGGCTACTTCGCCCCGGGCAGCACGAGCCTGGCCGACTTCGCGGACATAGCGCTGGGCCGGTACGGGTCCGTCGTATGCCGCTCGGGTGCCTCCTGCACCACCGGTCTCAGGTGACACACGCCCGGCCGCTTCCGGCCCGTGACCTCACGCAACGCGCGTAGCGGACAGGGGCGCGAAAGGCACAGCCGGTTCTAAGCTGGCCCCTATGGGTGACGTGCTGAGCGGAAGCAACGCCGTGTGGGAGGTCGCACCCGACGCACTGGTCATCCGCTACAGCAGAGGCGTACGGGGCTCCCGGCTGCTCCAGACGCTCGGCGAGCGGCGGGTGCCGTACGGCGCGCTGGGGGGCGTGGACGTGTTCGAGGGCCGCAAGGGCACGGTGGTGCTGAGAGCACTGCCGAGGCCCGGCGCGGACCCGCTGATGGAGGTGGCCGACGGCCAGCTGCGGGAGAGCGCCGACCCCTACCGGCTGGTGCTGCCCGAGCAGGGCAGGGAGCGCGCCGAGGAGTGCCGGGGGGAGCTGCTCGGCGCCATCGCGGCGGCCGGCGGCGCGGAGCCGTGCCGGTTCCTGGTGGCCGCGCCGGCGGCGCCGCGCTCGTTCAAGGCGTACGACGCGAAGGTCTCCTTCGACGGCCGGGCGGTGACGTTCCACTGGTTCCGCACCGGCGCGTCCACGGCGAAGTGGAAGGCCGGCGACCAGACGTTCCCGGTGGAGGAGCTGTCCGGGGTGCGCTGGCGCAGCCCGGAGCAGGTCCACGGCCACCTGCGGCTGCTGCCGCGCGAGCCGGCCGCGGCGACCGGGACGCCGCCGTCCTTCCCGCGCCCCGCCCCGGTCGCGGCTGCCGGCCCCCGCCCGGCCGGGCGGGAGGCCGACCCCGCCTACCAGGACCCCTCGGCGGTGGTCTTCGGCCTCGGCTACGGGCCCGTGCACGAGTCGCTGCCGTTCGCGGCCGCGGTGCTGGCGGCGATCCGGGCGGCCCGCGCCCGGCCCTGAGCCCGCCCCTGAGCCCGCCCCAGGTCCCGGCGCGGGCCAGGTCCCGGGGCGGCGCCGGGGCCGGATCGCGGCTACTCGCGGGCCAGCGAGGTGCCGCTCATGTCCGGGTAGCGGTCGCCGGCCACCTGGGAGCCGATCGGCTCCAGCAGCTCCAGCTCCTCCTTCGTGAGCCGGATCGCGGCGGCGGCGGTGTTCTCCCGGACCCGCTCGGAGCGCCGGGTGCCCGGGATCGGTACGACCGGCAGGCCGTGCGCGTCGGCCCGCTGGTGCACCCAGGCCAGCGCGATCTGCCCCAGCGTGGCGCCGTGCGCCTCGGCCGCCTGCCGCACCGGCGCCAGCAGCTCGGCGTTGCGCCGGGCGTTGTCGCCGCTGAAGCGCGGCTGGTACCGCCGGAAGTCGTCGGCCGCGAGGTCGCTGGCGGCGTCCTGGAACGCGCCGGTCAGGAAGCCCCGTCCCAGCGGCGAGTACGGCACGACGGCCACGCCCAGGGCCGCCGCGGCGCCCACCAGGGACAGCTCGACGTCCCGGCTGAAGAGCGACCACTCCGACTGCACCGCGGCGATCGGGTGCACCGCGTGCGCCTCGCGCAGCTCCGCCCCGGTCACCTCCGACAGGCCCAGGTGGCGGACCTTGCCGGCGGCCACCAGCTCGGCCATCGCGCCCACGGACTCGGCCAGCGGCACGGCCGGGTCGCGCCGGTGCATGTAGTACAGGTCGACGACGTCGGTGCCCAGCCGCCTCAGGCTCGCCTCGACGGCGGACCGGACGTACGCGGGGTCGTTGCTGACGCCCCGGTATGCCGGGTCGTCGTCCTTGCGCACGATGGCGTACTTGGTGGCCAGCACCACCTCGTCGCGGTGGGCCCGCAGGAAGGGCGCGAGGAACTCCTCGTTGGCGCCGCTGCCGTAGATGTCGGCGGTGTCGAAGAGGGTCACGCCCAGGTCGAGCGCGGTCTCCAGCGTCGCGCGGGCCGCGGCCTCGTCGGTGGCGCCGTAGAACTCGCTCATCCCCATGCAGCCCAGGCCCTGGACGCCCACCAGGGGGCCGTCCGCGCCCAGCCGTTCGGCGGGCAGCCGTCCGATGTCGCTCATCACGCGTTCCTCTCCGGGGCCGCGGCCGCGGCGCCCGCGTAGGCGGCGATCTTGCCGTCCAGCACGGTCAGGGTGTCCTGCAGCTCCGCGATCCGGCGGAGCACGTCGGTGCGGGTGGTCTCCAGCAGCGTCCGCCGCTCGCCGAAGGTGTGGGAGCCGGCGCGGACCAGCTCGGCGTAGGCGACCATGTCGGCCACCGGCATCCCGGTCAGCCGCAGCTTGCCGACGAGGCCGAGCCAGTCCAGGTCGCGTTTGCTGAACTGGCGCTGGCCGGTGTGCGAGCGGTCCACGCGCGGCAGCAGGCCGATCCGCTCGTACCAGCGCAGCGTGTGGGCGCTCAGGCCGGTGGCGTCGGAGACCTCGCTGATCGTGTACCAGTCCTGGCCGTCCGGGCGCGGGTGGCCCGCGCAGCCGGCGGTGGCGCGCGGTCCGGCCCTCCCGCCGCGGACCTCGCCTGTGTCAGAGCTCTTCGCCACCCGCACAACGGTCATGGGTCCACGCTATGGCCTTGGAGCGCACTCCAGGCAACCACGCCCGGCCGGTTTCGCGAGCGCGCCCCTCCGGTCGCGTTTCCGCACCGGGCGCCCCGGAGGCACGGCATCAAGGGTCGCCGGACAGAGCGCAGTTGGCCGGTGGTGGTCAGTGCACCGGCCGCGTGGACACCCTGGCCGGTACCGGCGTGGAAGCGGGTGGCGAACGGCGGCGCGCGCCGCGCGGGATCGGCCGGCCGCCCCGGATAATATAGTTGAATGCAGCAACCATCGACTTCGTTCTCGGCCAGGTGGCCTCTCGCCCCGTCCAGCACCGCGGACTGGCTGCGGGAACTCGCCGACGACGACGGTCTCAGCGGGTTCATGCCGCCCCCGCTGCCCGACGCGGCCTGGGTGCTGAACGCCATGTACGAGCACGAGCGGGGCCCCGCCGACGCCTCCCTGGACGGAGTCCGCCGCGCCGGGACCGCCGACGGGAGCGTGCTCCCGCAGGTCGTCGGCATCATCGACCTGGACGGCGAGACGATCTTCACCGGAGGCCGCCTGGGCCGCGCCGAGCACCCGGGCCCCGGCTGGCGCCGGCTGCGCTGGGCCGACCTCGCGCGGCGCAGCGGTGATCCGATCGTCCCCGAGGGCACCCTGCCCTGCTACCGGGGCTTCCCCTCCGTGGAGTCCGACCGCAGCCGGCCCGTCACGATCGAGCCGCCGACCGAGGGCAGCCTGGACCGCGAGACCTGGAACCGGCTGGTCGCGCTGCTCCGCGTCCACAGCCCGGCGGGCCCGGACACCCGCTGCCTGGCCTACTACTGCCCGCTGACGACACACGTCTACGACTTCGACAACCCGCGCGTCCAGGTGGGGCGGCTCGGCGACGCCGAGGAGCTGTACGACCACCCGGACATCGACTTCAGCCCCGCCAACCTCTGGGCCGAGGACCACTCATGGGTCATCTGCACCGACTACGACCTGTGGGCCACCAAGGTCGCCGGGCCCGCCGCGCTCATCGACGCCCTCCTGAACGACTCCGAGATCGAAGCGATACGGCTGCCCTGGGCCCCCTGACCGTCGCCCACCCCAGGTGCTCACCCGATCGGGTGGTCGCCGGAGCGCGGGCGAGCCACCCGGCGGCCCTGGCTCACGCGCTCCCACGGGCGGTCGGCGGCAGCGCGCGGACAGGACCTAGGCTGGGCCGCATGGAGAGCTTGGAGCAGGTCACGGGGTGGCCGGTGGGGAACGTCGCGGCAGGGGTGGTCCGGGGGGACGGCACCGTGGCGGGGACGGTCGGCGACAGCTCGCGGCCGTTCCGGCTCGCGTCGGTGACGAAGCTGCTCACCGCCTACGCCGCGCTCGTCGCCTACGAGGAGGGCGTGTTCGAGCTGGACGACCCCGCCGGGCCGGACGGCGCGACCGTGCGCCACCTGCTCGCCCACACCTCGGGGCTGGCCTTCGACGGCTCCAAGGCGATGGCCGCGCCGGGCACCCGGCGGATCTACTCCAACTCCGGCTTCGAGGTGCTCGCCGACACCCTCGCCAAGGGGGCCGGCATCCCCTTCGCGGAGTACCTGCGGCAGGCCGTGCTCGACCCGCTGGGCATGGCGGGCACGACCCTGTCCGGCTCCCCCGCGCACGGCGCGACCTCCACCGTCACCGACCTGCTGGCGTTCGCGCGCGAGCTGATGGCGCCGCGGCTGCTGCACCCCTCCACCGTGGCGGCGGCCACCACGGTCGCGTTCCCCGGGCTGCGGGGCGTCCTGCCCGGCTACGGGCAGCAGGACCCCAACGACTGGGGGCTCGGCTTCGAGCTGCGCGCCCGCAAGTCGCCGCACTGGACCGGGTCGCTCTCCTCCCCCGCGACGTTCGGGCACTTCGGGCAGGCCGGCACGTTCCTGTGGGTGGACCCGGAGGCCGGCGCGGCCTGCGTGGCGCTCACCGACCGGGACTTCGGCGAGTGGGCGCTCCCACTGTGGCCGAAGCTGACCGACGCGGTGCTGGCCGAGCTGCGCCGCCCCGCGTGAGCGCGCCCGACGGCTCCCCGGCCGGCGGACTCCCTTCCCCCGGGGGCGGGTTCGAGGTGCGCCGGGCCGCCGACCGGTACCTCGGCGGCGATCCGGCGGCGGGCGTCACCACCCGGCACACGTTCTCCTTCGGCGAGTTCTACGATCCGGCCAACACCCGCTTCGGGCTGCTGCTGGCCTGCAACGAGGAACTCCTCGCCGCCGGAGCCGGGTTCGCCGAGCACACCCACCGGGACACCGAGATCGTCACCTGGGTGCTGGCAGGCGAGCTGGAGCACCGGGACGCCGACGGCACCGCCGTGACGCTGCGCCCCGGCGACGCCCAACTCCTCAGCGCGGGCGGCGGGGTGCGGCACGTGGAGCGCAACCCCGGCGCCGAACCGCTGGTGTTCGTCCAGATGTGGCTGCACCCGGACCCGTTCGGCGGCCCGCCCCGGCACACCGTGGCCCGCGATCCGGCCGGCGCGCGCGGGCCGGCCGGGCCCGGCCTGCACCCGGTCGCCTCGGGCCTGCCGTCGGTGCCCGCGCCGCTGGCGCTGCGGCAGCCGCACGCCGCCCTGTACCTGGGCCGGGGCGCGGCGGAGCTGCCGGCCGCGCCGTTCCGGCACGTGCAGGCCGTCCGGGGCCGGGTGGCGGTCGGCGGCCGGCTGCTGGCGCCCGGAGACACCCTGCGGGTGACCGGGGGCGGCCCCCTTGACGCCGTACCGGCCGAAGGGGAGCGAGGGGCACCCGAGTACCTGGTGTGGGAGATGCACGCCGAGCCCTCGTACGGCTGACCCGGTCGTCTCCGCCCCTCGCTCGGGTCTGCCCGGTAGGGGCCGTCCCGTCCGGAAAAGCGAACCCCCTAACCTTGACGTCGTGCCCGAACCCTCCAAAGCGCCCCGTCCCACCGAACCGGTCGGCGACCACCCCGCGACCCTGCGCCGGCTGGAGAAGTCCGCCGGGCACCTGGCCGCGAACGCCATCGCGCGGATGGACGAGACGCTGCCGTGGTACCGGGCGATGCCGCCGGAGAACCGCAGCTGGATCGGCCTGGTCGCACAGGCCGGTATCGCCGCCTTCACCGAGTGGTTCCGCCACCCCGGAACGCCGCAGGCCATCAGCACCGACGTGTTCGGCACCGCCCCGCGCGAGCTGACCCGGGCGATCTCGCTGCGCCAGACCGTGGAGATGGTCCGCACCACGATCGAGGTGATGGAGGCGGCCATCGACGAGGTGGCCGCGCCCGGCGACGAGGCGGTGCTGCGGGAGGCGCTGCTGGTCTACGCGCGGGAGATCGCGTTCGCCACTGCGCAGGTCTACGCGCAGGCCGCCGAGGCCCGCGGCGCCTGGGACGCGCGGCTGGAGTCGCTGGTGGTCAACGCGGTGCTCTCCGGCGAGGCCGACGAGGGCGTGCTGTCGCGGGCGGCGGCGCTGGGCTGGAAGTCGCCGGACCGGGTGGTGGTGGTGCTGGGCACCGCGCCCACCGGGGACAGCGAGCTGACCGTGGAGGCGATCCGGCGGGCCTCCCGGCACGCCAAGGTCCAGGTGCTGACCGGGGTGCTCGGCGATCGGCTGGTGGTGATCGCCGGCGGCGACGACGATCCGATCCGGGTGGCGAAGGCGCTCCTCGGGCCGTTCGCGCCGGGCCCGGTGGTGGCCGGCCCGGTGGTCGGCGACCTGCTCTCGGCGACCCGCTCGGCGCGCGCGGCGGCGGCCGGGCTGCGGGCGTGCCGGGCCTGGCCGGACGCCCCGCGTCCGGTACTCTCCGACGACCTGCTGCCGGAGCGGGCGATGGCGGGCGACCGTCAGGCCCGCGACCAGTTGGTGGAGGAGATCTACAGGCCGCTGAAGGATGCGGGCTCTGCCCTGTTGGAGACTCTGAGTGTCTACCTGGAGCAGGCGTCCTCACTGGAGGGCGCCGCGAGGATGCTTTTCGTGCACCCCAATACCGTCCGCTACCGGCTGCGACGTGTGACCGATGTCACCGGCTGGTCACCCTCCGATGTTCGATCGGCGTTCACCCTGCGCATCGCACTGATCCTGGGCCGCCTCTCGGAGACTGAGCGCGCCAGCTGAGCCGTTTTGTCGGACACCCACAAATCACCTGTCAGTTCTTGGTCCCTGTCCCCACCGGCGGTCGATGCCGTCGGCGAGAGAGAGTGTGAAGGTGCTCGTACTCGTCGCTCCCGGTCAAGGCGCTCAGGCGCCCGGTTTCCTGACCCCCTGGCTCGACCTGCCCGGCGCGGCGGACCGCGTCGCGGGGTGGTCCGACGCTGTCGGCCTCGACCTCGCCTACTACGGCACCAAGGCCGACGCCGACGAGATCCGCGACACCAAGGTGGCGCAGCCGCTGCTGGTGGCCGCCGGTCTGCTGTCCGCCGGCGAGCTGGGCGTGTTCGCGCCCGGCGCCGCGGGCCGTCCGGACCTGGTGGCCGGCCACAGCGTCGGCGAGATCACGGCGGCGGCGCTCGCCGGGGTCCTCGGCGAGCGGGACGCGCTGGCCTTCACCGCCACCCGCGGGCGGGCCATGGCCGAGGCGGCGGCCGTCACCGAGACCGGCATGGCCGCGGTGCTCGGCGGCGACCCCGACGCGGTGGTGGCCCACCTGGAGGGCCTGGGGCTGACCCCGGCCAACATCAACGGCGCCGGCCAGATCGTCGCGGCCGGCACCGCCGAGCAGCTCGCCGCGCTGGCGGCGGACCCGCCGGAGAAGGCCCGGGTCCGGCCGCTCCAGGTGGCGGGCGCCTTCCACACCTCCCACATGGCCCCCGCGGTGGCCGCGCTGGAGGCGCTGGCGCCCTCCCTCGCGGTCTCCGACCCGGCTCTGCCGTATGTTTCGAACGCGGACGGGCAGGCGGTGGAGAAGGGCGCGGAGGTGCTGCGCCGACTCGTCGCCCAGGTGTCCGGCCCGGTCCGCTGGGACCTGTGCATGGAGACCTTCCAGCGGCGCGGTGTGACCGCCGTCATCGAGGTGTCGCCCGGCGGGACCCTGGTGGGCCTGGCCAAGCGCGCCCTGCCCGGGGTCCGCACCCTGGCGCTCAAGACCCCTGACGACCTGGCGGCGGCCCGCGAGCTGGCGGCGCAGGCGGCAGGACCGGCGGAGGACCGACCGCAGCGAGCCGAACAGGAGCCACCGCAGCGATGACTGCCAAGATCAAGCCCAGCAAGGGCGCCCCGCACGCGCGCATCCTCAGCGTGGGCGGCTACCGCCCGGTGCGGGTGGTGCCCAACGAGGTGATCCTCGAACACATCGACTCCAGCGACGAGTGGATCAGGTCCCGCTCCGGCATCGCCTCACGGCACTGGGCCGGGCCGGACGAGACCGTCGCGGAGATGGCGCTGGCGGCCAGCGGCAAGGCCGTCGCGGACGCCGGGATCAACGCCTCGGAGATCGGCGCCGTCATCGTCTCGACCGTCACGCACTTCAAGCAGACGCCGGCGGTCGCCACCGAGATCGCGCACCGGATCGGGGCCGGCAATCCCGCCGCGTTCGACATCTCCGCCGGCTGCGCGGGCTTCACCTACGGCCTGACCCTCGGCAAGGGCCTGATCACCGACGGCACCGCCAAGTACGTGCTGGTGATCGGCGTGGAGCGGCTGAGCGACCTCACCGACAAGGAGGACCGCGCGACCGCGTTCCTCTTCGGCGACGGCGCCGGCGCGGTCATCCTCGGCCCGTCCCAGGAGCCCGCCATAGGACCGACGGTCTGGGGCTCGGAGGGCGACAAGTCCAACACCATCACCCAGACCGTGCCCTGGGACCGGTTCCGGAGCGGCGACCTGGACCAGCTGCCGCTGGACGCCAGCGGCGAGGTCAAGTTCCCGGCGATCACCCAGGAGGGCCAGGCGGTCTTCCGCTGGGCGGTCTACGAGATGGCGCGGGTCGCCCAGGAGGCGCTGGACGCCGCCGGGGTCAGCGCGGACGACCTCGACGTGTTCATCCCGCACCAGGCGAACATGCGGATCATCGACTCGATGATCAAGGCGCTGAAGCTGCCCGAGCACGTCGCGGTGGCCCGGGACATCGAGACCACCGGCAACACGTCGGCCGCGTCGATCCCGCTGGCCATGGAGCGGCTGCTGGCCACCGGCGAGGCCAAGAGCGGGGACACCGCGCTGGTCATCGGGTTCGGGGCGGGTCTCGTCTACGCCGCCGCGGTCGTTACCCTCCCCTAGTCGGAACACGCCGGAAGGCGTCGGACACGTCAGAACACCGTCGGACGCCGACACAGCAGCGACACCTCACCGTCGGAGTCCCTCCGGGGCCGTCCAGGCACCGGCAGGACTCCGGCAGAGCACGACACAGCACCACAGAGCACCGCGAACCACCGGTGGCGACGCGTCCCGCCCGCCGCCGCAAGCGAAACGACACATCAAGGAGCGCCGAACAGATGGCTGCCACCAAGGAAGAGATCGTCGCCGGTCTCGCCGACATCGTGAACGAGATCGCCGGTATCCCCACCGAGGACGTCCAGCTGGACAAGTCCTTCACCGACGACCTGGACGTCGACTCGCTGTCCATGGTCGAGGTCGTGGTCGCCGCTGAGGAGCAGTTCAGCGTGAAGATCCCGGACGACGACGTCAAGAACCTCAAGACCGTCGGCGACGCTGTCGACTACATCCTCAAGGCCCAGGACTGATCCGGTCCCGCTGGGACCGGTGAGGAAGACCCCGGGCTGGGCCGCACGGCCCGCCCACCCCGGACGACGCGACTGTCGCCCGCCCTTCTAGACGTGGAGAGACATTCCTGTGAGCCCGACCAATCGCACTGTGGTCGTCACCGGTATCGGAGCAACCACACCGCTGGGTGGCGACAGCGCGTCGACCTGGGAGGCCCTGCTGGCCGGCCGGTCAGGCGTGCGCGCGCTGACCGAGGACTGGGCGGCGGACCTGCCGGTACGGATCGCCGCGCGGGTCGCCGTCGAGCCCGGCGAGGTACTGCCGCGGCCCGTGGCCAGGAAGCTGGACCGCAGCGCCCAGTTCGCCCTGATCGCCGCCCGCGAGGCGTGGGCGGACGCCGGCTTCACCGCGAAGGCCGGTGAGGACCCGGCGATCGACCCGGACCGCCTCGGCACGGTGATCGCCTCCGGCATCGGCGGCGTGACCACGCTGCTCGACCAGTACGACGTCCTCCGGGAGCAGGGCGTGCGCAAGGTGTCCCCGCACACCGTGCCCATGCTCATGCCCAACAGCCCGTCGGCCAACGTCGGCATCGACGTCAACGCCCGCGCCGGGGTGCACACCCCGGTCAGCGCGTGCGCGTCCGGCGCCGAGGCCATCGGCTACGCGATCCAGATGATCCGCACCGGCCGCGCCGACGTGGTGGTGGCCGGCGGCACCGAGGCGGCCATCCACCCGCTGCCGATCGTCGCCTTCGGCAACATGATGGCGATGTCCAAGCGGAACGACGACCCGCAGGGCGCCTCCCGCCCCTACGACCGGGACCGCAACGGCTTCGTGCTCGGCGAGGGCGCGGGCGTGGTCGTCCTGGAGTCCGCGGAGCACGCCGCCGCGCGTGGCGCCCGCGTCTACTGCGAGGCCGTGGGCCAGGGCATCTCGTCCGACGCCCACCACATCACGCAGCCGGAGCCGTCCGGGCGCGGTATCGCCGCCGCCCTCCAGCACCTGCTGGACGACACCGACATCAAGCCCGCCGAGATCGCGCACGTCAACGCGCACGCCACGTCCACCCCGCAGGGCGACGTGGCCGAACTGAAGGCGCTGCGCCGGGTCTTCGGCGACGACGTGGACCACTTCGCGGTGTCCGCCACGAAGTCGATGACCGGGCACCTGCTCGGCGGCGCGGGCGGCATCGAGACGGTCGCCACCGTGCTGGCCCTGCACAACCGGCTGGCGCCGCCCACGATCAACCTGGTCAACCCCGACCCGGAGGCGGACGCGGACATCGTCGTGGACAAGCCGCGCCCGCTGCCCGAGGGCACGATCGCCGCGCTCAACAACTCGTTCGGCTTCGGCGGCCACAACGTGGTGCTGGCGCTGCGCACGCTGAGCGTCTGATCCGGTAGATCCCCGGCCGCGGCCCGGGGCGCCCGCGCGGGTGACGCCCGCCGAGCGCCCGGGCCGCGCCGTTTCCGCCGGCCCGACGACGCCCGCCCGCCGAGCGGCGCGGGGCGGGACGGCGCGGGCGGGGACGGCGCGGGCGCCGGAGGACGCCGGAACGGCCCCCGGCGGCCCGGGGACAGGGTCAGCGCGTGAAGCTGGCGAAGTACGCGGCGGCCATGTCCTCGCTGCCGTGGCCGGCCGCGGCCGCCCGTCCCAGACGCTCGACGCCGGCCTCGGCGAGGTCCAGCCGCACCCCGGCGCCCTCGGCCGCCGCGGCGATCAGCCGCGCGTCCTTCAGGGCGCCCTCGACGGTGAAGCTGGGCGCGAAGTCGCCGCTCCGGATGGCCTGCGCCTTCATCCGCAGGTAGGGCACGTCCATGGCGCCGCCGTCGACGGCCTCGAAGAACCGGTCCGGGTCCACACCGAGGGCCTTGGCCAGCGCCATCACCTCGCCGGTGGCGTTGTTGAGCGCCAGCACCCAGCTGTTGAGCACCAGCTTGAGCGCGCTGGCCGGCCCGTCGGCGGGCTCGCCGGCCACCCGGACGGTCCGCTGCCCGATGGCGTCGAAGACCGGACCGGCGGCCGCCAGGGCCGCCTCCGAACCGGCCGCGAGCACCGTCAACTGGCCCGTCTCGGCGGGCTTGCGGGTGCCCAGCACCGGCGCGTCCAGGAAGAGCAGCCCGCTGCCGGCGGCCAGTTCGGCCAGTTCCCGCTGGGCTCGCGGCCCGACGGTGGAGCACTGCGCCCACACCGCGTCCTGGCGCATCACCCGCACCCCGTCCCGCATCACGGCCAGCACGGCGGGGCCGTCCAGCAGCATGGTGACCACCGCGTCCGCGTCCCGCACCGCCTCCAGCGGGTCCTCGACGACGGCGACCCCGTACTCGGCCAGCGGCCGGGCCCGGTCGGCGGTGCGGTTCCAGGCGCGCACCCGGTGCCCGGCGGCGGCCAGGCTGCGGGCCATCCCGGCGCCCATGATGCCGGTGCCGAGCACGGCCACGGTGAGCGGGCCGGACGGGGACGGACGGGACGACTGGGGCGCGGGGTGCGGCTGCTGCGATGACGTCGACATGCCGTCAGGCTAGTGCGCCTCCCGGCACGGTCCGTCCCGCTCGCCGCCCTGGCGCGGGCTTTCGCCGCGTTGGCCGAAAACCCGAGCAGCCCACCACGAGGGTTTCCGGCCGGCCTTGCGATCGCCCGCACCACGACACCTCGCCACCGGGCAGACCCCGCCGGCCACGCACCAGGCCCTGGCCGTGCGACGTTCGCGGACCGGCCGAGGGCACCGCGCGCGCCGGGGGCCCCGGTGGAGGGGTCAGACGACCTGGTGCAGCCAGCGGACGGGAGCGCCCTCGCCGGCGTAGCGGAACGGCTCCAGCTCGTCGTCCCACGGCTTGCCCAGCAGCCGGGCCACCTCGGCGGCCAGCTCCGCCTCGCCGGAGGCCGCGCGGGCCATGGCGGCGCGCAGCCGGTCCTCGGGGACGAGGATGTCGCCGTGCATGCCGATGACGGCGTGGAAGATGCCCAGCTCGGGGGTGGCGCTGTAGCGCTCGCCCTCGGCGGACGCGCACGGCTCGGCGGTGACCTCGAAACGCAGCAGCTGCCAGCCGCGCAGCGCCGAGGCGAGCCGGGAGGCGGTGCCGGACTCGCCCTGCCACGAGAACTCGGCACGCCAGGTGCCGGGCGCGGCCGGCTGGCGGACCCAGTCAAGGTTCACGCGCACGCCGAGGACGCCCGCGACGGCCCACTCCACATGCGGGCACAGCGCGCGTGGTGCGGCGTGCACGTACAGAACTCCACGTGTCGTCACCGGTACCTCCTGTGTGGACGAGGTTCGCCTTCCCCAGCGGCCTCACCCACGAACCGGTAGCACCAGGGGCAACTCCAGACATTCTGCACTATGCGCAAGGAATCACCAAGAAAGCGGCAACTTGCGCCATCGATACCTCCGTCCGGTTCCGACCTCCCGTCAGATTCGGCCAACTCCCAGCCGACTGTCAGGGAAGACGCTACCGCGCGGGGCCTTCCCGAGGGCCGTGTACAAGCAGCCATGCGGCAGATGTCACCCGCACGCCGGAGGGCGGCGGGGACCGCCGCTGACAGATCCCGCCGCGCGCCGGCCCGGGCCCCGCCGCCCCCGACTCCCGCTGAGGCGGCGTCAGGCGGCCGTCGACGGCCGCCAGGCACGGGCAGGAGCGGGGGCGGTGGCGGGGCGGTGACGGTGGCAGGGCTCAGGCGACGGTCAGGGTGACCTCGATGTTGCCGCGGGTCGCGTTGGAGTACGGGCAGACCTGGTGGGCCTTCTCGACCAGCTCCCGCGCGGTGGCGGCGTCGGCGCCCGGGATGGACACGACCAGTTCGACAGCGAGCCCGTAGCCGCCGGAGATCGGCCCGATCCCGACCTTCGCCGTCACCCGCGAACCCGCCACGTCCACGCCCGTACCGCGGGCCACCGCCCCGAGGGCGCTCTGGAAGCAGGCGCCGTACCCGGCCGCGAAGAGCTGCTCCGGGTTGGTGCCGGCGCCGCTGCCGCCCATCTCCCTGGGCGGGTTGACGACAACGTCCAACCGGCCGTCGTCGCTGGAGACCCGGCCGTCACGGCCGTTCTCCGCGGTCGCCACGGCGGTGTACAGGACGTCCACGGTCTGCGGGGCCATCAGCGGTTCCTCCCGGAAGGGGGCACACTCCGGCGCCCCCGCTCGCACCTCCACCCCGCCGGCCACGGGGTCCGCCCGCTACTCAACCACGGAGCGCGGGGCCCCCGCCCGGTCTTTGACCGGTGCCCGCTTCGTGCTGACCGCGCCCCACACGGCGAACCCGCGCACGGTGACGCGTGGGGCGCCGGGCGTCCCGGGGCCGGTGGCGCCGCGCCGGAACCAGCCGAACAGGCCGACGCCGTTGACGTACACCTCGGCGTCCTCGGGGACGAGGATCTTCACCGCACCCCACATCGCGACGGCCCGGACGCGGGTCTCGCCGGCGGAGAACCGCGCCTGCCGGAGGTCGACCACACCCCTGCCCCACAGGCACACCGCGGTCAGCGCGCCCGGCACCGTCCACACCCCGCGGCGGGTGAAGCCGCCGAAGAAGCAGGCCAGCAGCCGGGTCGGCCGGCCGGTCGGGGCCGCGGCGGACGGGCGGGCCGGCAGGTCCCGGGTGAGCATGTCGAGGGCCGCGTACGACCGCGCCGCGTAGGCCGCGCCGAGCCGTTCGTCCAGCTCCGCGAAGTCGATCCGGCCCTCGGCCGCGGCCTCCCGCAGCACCTCGGCGACCTGCTCGCGGTCGCCGTCCGAGGGCCGCAGCGCCGCCCGCCGACCCGGTTCGGGGAGTCTCGGGAGCCTGGTCATGCCGCCATGCTGCCACCAACCCCCCGCCGGACGCGCCCCGTCGGGCCGGTTCCGGGTCAGTCGCACCACCACAGCACCGGCTTGCACGTCGTCCGGGTCGGCGACGGCTGCCCGGAGGGCTGCTCGCTGGTGGGGCCGGGAGCGACGGTGCCGGTGGGCGCGGAGGACGTGGACGACACGGAGGGCGCCGTCGGCACGGAGGGGGCGGACGGCGAACCCGTGGGGACCACCGCCGCGACGGAGGTGGACGTCCGCTGGGAGTGCGTGGCCGTGGGGGAGGCCGTCGGCGAGGTCGGGGACGGCGAACCGCTCGCCCCGTCGGACACCGCCGCGGACGGGCTGGGCGAGGCACCCCCGTCCACGGCGGTGTCCGACGGGACGCCGGCGGCGGCGGTGTCCGCGCTCGACGCGGGCGCGGGCCGGACGGCGGGGCGTCGGAGCCGCCGGCGGGGCTGCCGGAGCGGCCGGAGAACGCCGCGGTCGAGATCATCGCCACCGCACCCACGAGGGCGACCGCGCCCACCCCGTAGGCCGCCGCCCGGCGCCGCCCCGGCGGGCCCTGCGCGCGGCCCGCCCCGGCTCTCCGCCCGCCGCGCCGCCCGGCCCCGGCCCCGGGGTACTCCTCCGACTGGCCCGATTCCTCCGACTGGCCCGGCTCGCCCGGCTCGCCGAACTCCGGCAGCCCCGGCACGTCCTCGAAGGGCTCCTCCGCCCCCGCGTCCCCGAACCGCGCCTGGACCGGCGGCATCTGGATCGTCTCGCCCACGGGCGGCGGCGTGAGCCGGTCGGCAGGGGCCCCGCAACCCGGGCACGAGTAGGCGCCGTTGAGGTGGCGTCGGCACGCGTAGCAGTAGTCCATGGCGGAAGGGACACTATGGGACTCCTGTGGCGGCGGCAAAGCCCCCGCCGGCTTGCCGCCGTCCCCCATGCCGTCGTCATACCGGGCGTACGCGGACAGCTCCGGCGGAGCGGCGTGGTGCGCGGCCGCCGTCGCGGGCCCGGCCGGACCGCCCGGCCAGGACCGCCGGCGCCCGCGCGGGACGGAGCGGGACGCGCGGTGGAAGCCCCCCACAGCGCGCCGGGGCCGAGGCACCGGTGTCCCGCGGGCAGCGGGCCCCGGAGCGGCGGTGCCCCGCGGGCAGCGGGCCCCGGAGCTCTCCAGAGGTGAAGGCTTGCGGAATCCGGAGCGAACGCCCGTCAAACAACAGGAATCAGGCGATTCATCTCAAAAGCGGCAGACCAAGAGGCCGCAGCTTCGCCGTGTTTCCTCCACGGCATGCCAACACCCCCCTTTCCGTCCCGAACTTCCCGCCCCAGAAGGGCGGGGACCTGCGGACGGGGCCGTGACCCTCCACACAACAAGGCCGCTTTGTCGATATCACGGCTCCCTGGGACTTGACGGGCACCCCAGGGGGTCCGTTGTAATTAGGGTGCCCTAACCTAGGGAAGGCTCCCCTAAGGGAGACGAGGATCGCGGGCCGGCCGGCCCGCACGGACCCTGCTCGCCACGACCCGACCCCGCCGGTCCAGAAGGACGCCCATGCTCCCCACGTTCGTCATCGGACTCCGAGAAGGTCTCGAAGCGGCCCTCATCGTGGGCATCATCGCCTCCTTCCTCGGCCAGCAAGGACGCCGCGACGCGCTGCGGAAGGTCTGGCTCGGGGTGGGCATCGCCGTCGCGATCTGCGTCGTGGTGGCGATCGGGCTCCAGCTGGCCTCCAGCGAACTGCCGACCCGCCAGCAGGAGCAGATGGAGACGGTGGTGGGCGCCATCGCCGTCGTCATGGTCAGCTACATGGTGCTGTGGATGCGCAAGCACTCGCGCAACCTCAAGAAGGACCTGGAGCAGGCGGCGGGCCGCGCGCTGACGGAGAACTCCGCGACCGCCCTGATCGTCATGGCCTTCCTCGCGGTGCTGCGCGAGGGCTTCGAGACCTCGGTGTTCCTGCTGGCCACGTTCAACGAGTCCGACAACCCGGTCTACGGCGGTGTCGGCGCCTCGCTGGGCATCCTGGTGGCGGCCGTGATCGGGTACGGCATCTACAAGGGCGGCGTGCGGATCAACCTCTCCCGGTTCTTCCGGATCACCGGCGTGGTGCTGGTGCTGGTCGCCGCCGGCCTGGTGTCCACCGCGATCATGACGGCCTTCGAGGGCGGCTGGCTGAACCGGGGCGACACCGCGTTCGACCTGTCCTGGCTGGTGCGGCCCGGTACCCCGGCCTCGTCCGTGATCACCGGCGTGCTCGGCATCCAGCCCGAACCGGACTGGGCGATGGTGATCGGCTGGCTGGTCTACGCCGTCCCGATGCTCGCCGTGGTGGCCTGGCCCGGACGCCGCAAGGCTCCGGCCAAGCGCCCCGTCGAGCGCTCCGCCGAGGTCGGCGCGGGCTGACGCCCGGCCGGCTCCTCGGGCAAGCCCCGTCAGACGCCTTCCCCTCTCCCCCGACCCACCGTCCAGCACCGAGGGCTCCGGGCGCGTTCGGCCCGCACCGACCGCGCTCAGGTCCGGCACGCCCGGAACCCCCGCCGCAGAGCCTCGCCGCGCCCCGTTCCGCCCCTCCGGCGGACGCGCCGGCACCCCTGAACCGCCTTCCGCCGTCAACCCGCCGTGCGCCGCACGGCCCCTCCCGAGGAGTCCGACGTGACCCGCCCTGCCACCTCCCGCCGCATCCTGGCCTGCGCCGCGACCGCTGTCTCGGCGGGTCTGCTGCTGACCGCGTGCGGCGGTGACAAGTCGGGCTCAGGCAGTGACTCCGGGGCCTCCGCGAAGAACGCCGGCTCCAAGACCGCCGCCGTCTCCATCACCGTCTCCGACAAGAACTGCGCGCCCACCCCGGCCAAGGTGGCGGCGGGCTCGGTCAAGTTCACCGTCAAGAACGACAACTCGGCGAAGGTCACCGAGGCGGAGCTGCTCGACGGCGGCAAGATGCTCGGCGAGAAGGAGAACCTGACCCCGGGCCTGTCCGGCGACTTCACGCTGAACCTGGACGCCGGCACCTACCACGTCTACTGCCCCGGCGCCGACCAGGAGAAGACCACCTTCACCGTCACCGGCGCGGCCAAGAAGACCTGGAAGGACGACCCGCAGCTGGTCTCCGCCACCGAGCAGTACGCGACGTGGATCGACGGCGAGGTCAAGGAGCTGGCCTCGACCACCGACACGTTCACCGCCGCGGTGAAGGCCGGCAAGCTCGATGACGCGAAGAAGCTCTACGGCAAGGCCCGCATCCACTACGAGCGGATCGAGCCCACCGCCGAGATCTGGGGCGACCTGGACGGCCGCGTCGACGGCCGCGCCGACGACGCCGCGACCCCGGCGGACTTCACCGGCTTCCACCGCATCGAGCAGGGCCTGTGGCAGAAGAACTCCACCGCCGGCCTGGACAAGCTCGCGGACCAGCTCGACTCGGACGTGAAGACCCTCTACACCCAGGTGCAGACGGTCGAGTACCAGCCCGCGGTGATCGCCAACGGCGCCACCGACCTCGTCAACGAGATCCAGTCCTCCAAGATCACCGGCGAGGAGGAGCGCTACTCGCACATCGACCTGCTGGACTTCGACGGCAACCTGGCCGGCGCCAACGAGGCCGTCACGGTGCTGATGCCGACGCTGAAGCAGAAGGACGCCGCGCTGGCTACCGAGGTCGAGCAGCGCTACGAGGCCGTGGCCGCCGCGCTGAAGCCGTACAAGGCGACGCCGGGCTACGAGGACAGCGGCTACGTGGAGTACACGAAGGTGACCAGCGACCAGCGGCGTACGCTGTCGCAGACCGTGGACGCCTACGCGGAGTCCGTCTCCAAGATCGCAGGAAAGATCGCCTGACAGTGACCGACACGCCGGACATCACGCCCGAACCCGACGACAAGGACCGTATCCCGGCCGCCGGCGGCGTCAGCCGCCGCCGGCTGCTGGGCGCGGTCGGGGCCGGCGCGGCCGTCGCCGGGGCCGCCGTGGGGGCCGGGGCCACCGCCCTGGGCACCCGCGGCGGCGGTTCCTCCTCGGACTCGGGCGGGTCCGGCGCGTCGGGGCCGGCCACGGCCCAGACGGTCGCCTTCCGCGGCGGCCACCAGGCCGGGATCGCCACCCCCTCGCAGGACCGGCTCTGCTTCGCCACCTTCGACGTCGCGTCCACCGCGACCAAGGAGGACCTGGCGGACCTGCTCACGACGTGGACGGCGGCGGCCGAGGCGATGGCCCAGGGCCGCCCCGTCCCGGGTGACAACGGCGACCTGGAGGCGCCGCCGGACGACACCGGCGAGGCCGTCGGCCTGGCCCCGGGGAACCTGACGATCACCATCGGCTACGGGCCGAGCCTGTTCGACGGGCGCTTCGGGCTGGCCGGACGGCGGCCCAGCGCGCTGAAGAAGCTGCCGCACCTGCCCAAGGACAACCTGGCGGCGGCGGGCTCCGACGGCGACCTGTGCGTGCAGGCGTGCGCCGACGACCCGCAGGTGGCCTTCCACGCGGTGCGCAACCTGCGCCGGCTGGCGTTCGGCACGCTGGTGCCGCGCTGGATGGAGCTGGGCTTCGGCCGCACCTCCTCCACCAGCCCCGCGCAGGCCACCCCCCGCAACCTGCTCGGCTTCAAGGACGGCACGCGCAACATCGACGGCGCCGACGAGGCCCTGATGGGCCAGTACGTGTGGATCGGCGACGAGGAGCCGCAGCGCTGGGCCCGCGGCGGCTCGTACCTGGTGAGCCGGAAGATCGAGATGCGGCTGGAGGCGTGGGACCGCGACCGGCTCGGCGACCAGCAGGACGTCTTCGGCCGGTTCAAGTCCAGCGGCGCCCCGCTCACCGGGCACGCCGAACGCGACACCCCGGACTTCCACGCCAAGGCCGGCGGCCAGTACGTGATCCCGGCCGACGCGCACATCCGGCTGGCGGCCCACGAGAACAACAACGGCCTGCGCATCCTGCGGCGCGGCTACTCGTACACCGACGGCATCGACCCGGTGACCGGGGAACTGCTGGGCGGACTGTTCTTCATCGCGTTCATGAAGAGCCCCGACCAGTTCGTCACCCTCCAGACGGCGCTGGGGCAGCACGACGCCCTCAACGAGTACATCCAGCACGTGGGCAGCGGTGTCTTCGTCACCCCGCCCGGGCTGGCGGCCGGCCAGGACTGGGGCGGCCAGCTCTTCGGCTGACGCCGTCCCCGACCGTGCCCCCGGGCCCTGCGGGGACCCCTGGCGCCCGGACACCGCCGGGGCCGCATACCCCCGGGCCCCGGGGTCAGCCGCTGCCGCAGACGGAGGTCTGCCAGGCGGCCGAGCCCTGCCGCGCGCTGAGCGCCTTCAGCGCCGACAGCTGCCGGCCCAGCGTGGACGGGTCGGCGAGGTAGCGGATCGCGGCCAGTTCGAAGGCGTCGCGCACGGCGGACGGCATGGCGTCGGAGGCGTCGTAGCAGCGGATCGCGCCCGGGTCCCGCAGGGTGGCGGCGATCTGCCGGTCGGTGGCGTCGGGGTAGTCGGCGGCGGTGATCCGGCGGTCGGCGGAGAAGCCGTCCTGGGCCTGGCTCCAGCGCTTCTGCACGTCCGGACGGGCGAGGTAGGCGATCAGTTCACGTGCCTGCGAGCCGCCGCCGAGCATCGCCGCGAGGTCGCCGGAGACCTCCCAGTCCGCGGTCTCCCGGGCGTCGGCGTCCGGCACCGCGTCGTGGGAGTGCGTGTAGGCCGCGCCGGCCCGCTGCCAGGACGTCTCACCGCGGACGAAGGTCGACTGGTGCTCCAGGACGCAGGCGCCGGCCTGGCCCACCCGCGCGGACTCCTCGGCGTAACCGGTCCGCAGCCCGGTCGCGGCGTAGGGTCCGCCCGCGCCCACCAGCCGCCCCCAGGTGTGGAACGCCTGGACGACGGCCTGGCTGGTCCAGGGCAGCTTCCCGACGGCCCACTCCTGGTAGGTCCGCCAGCCCTGCTGCTGGAGCAGGATGTCCTCGACCCAGTCCGTTCCCGGCCAGCCCGAGGTGGCGCCGGAGGCGAGGCCGAGGCACCACGAGGACGGGTCGTCGGCGTCCTTGGCGACCTGGGCGGGTGCGAGGTCCGCCGGGTGCCACACCATGCTCTTGAGGTCGGTCTTGACCGGCACCCAGTACGTGTGGCGGCGCTGGTCCGGGCCGACCGCCGGGGCCGCCCAGGGCTGGTCGAAGTCCGCGGCGGAGACCAGGCCGTCCAGCGGGAGCAGCCGGCCCAGGCCCGCGTACTCGGCCAGCTCGCCCGGCCCGGGCAGCACCGCCACGTCGGGCGGCGTGCCGGACTCGACGTCGGCGGCCAGCACCTGGCTCTCCGCCGAACTGCCCTGGTAGAGCACGTGGATGTGCTCCTTGTCCTCGAAGGGCTCGATCACCTGGCGGCGGAAGGCCGCCGCGTCGCCGCCGGTCCAGTTGGCCAGGACCGTCACCTCGCCGCGCCACACGACGGCGTGGACCACCACCACGCCCGCGGCGGCGAGCACCGCCAGGCTCACCGCACCCGCCACCACGGCGCGCCGCCGGCGCCGCCCGCGCCACCACCGCCCCGGCCCGGCCCCGCCCGGTGCGACCGGTGCGACCGGTGCCGCGGCCGACCGGTACTCGCCGATCCGCGGCCGGAACGCCCACAGCGTCAGCGCGGCCACCGCGGCGCCGCCGGCGAGGATTCCGTAGCCGGCCGCAGCGCGCAGCCCGGTGCCCGCCATCCGGTGCGCCACCTCGGTGCTGGCCGCGCTGATCCGCACGCCCGCCTGCGGGCTCTCCAGCAGCCGCCGGGCGCCCGCCAGGCCCTGGTGGGTCTGCCAGGTGAAGACGGCGGCGGTGCCGGTGCCCGCGACCAGCAGCGCCATCGCCAGGGCCAGTTGGCGGTTCCAGCGGCGGTGGAACCGCCGCCGCAGGAACCCGTTGGCCTCGCCGAGGGTCCCGGCCATCGCCAGCAGGAGCAGCGCGGCCAGCGTCCAGCCCAGCCACAACGGCCAGCCGAACGACGCCTGTTCGCGCGCCACCGCCACCTGCCGCTGGTGGAGGGCGGCGAGCCGGCCCATCACGGTGCTGTCGTCGGCCCGGCCGTTCGCGGTGCCGAGCACGTCCTTGGCGTAGCGCAGGCAGGCGGTGTGCAGGGCGCTCCCGGAGGGCGCCCGGCCGGCCTGCTCGATCCAGCCCGAGTACACCGCTGTCAGGCCCTGCACGGTCTGGAGGGTCTGCCGGCCGGAGGGCCCGGTCACGTCCTCGGCGGCGGCCAGCGCGAGGCTCTGGTCGGCGACCGCGATCTGGGTGTGGAAGTCGCCGGTGCCGACCGCCTGGGCCGCCGCACCGCCGTCCCCGTCCCCGTCCCCGTCCCCGTCTCCGGGGTCGACGCTCGCGTCCGCCTGCGTGAGGGCGTTGATGGCGGTGTCGACGTCCAGCACGCCCGCGGCGGTGGACGAGGCGAGCGGCACCGCGCCGGAGCTCACGCCCGTGTAGGCGCCGAACAGGGCGAGCGTGGCGGCGGCGGTGAGCACCAGCAGCAGCCGCTGGCGCAGGGCGAGGTCGCGGCCCGTGGTGCTCACGACGCCTCCCCGTCGAACCGGTGGCCGCAGTGCGGGCAGAACCGGGAGCCGGCCGGGATGTGCCGGGGACAGCCGGGGCACGCCGTCAGCACCAGGGGCCGCGACGGGTCGCCCGGCCAGGGAACGCCGCCGCCCGCTCCCGGCGCGGGGCCGAAGGTGGTGTGGGTGCTGGCGGTGATCACGTGCTCGAAGAAGATCCGCAGGTCCCCCTCGCGCAGGTGGACCTCGCCGGCCGCCGGGTCGGCCACCTCCACCAGCCAGGCCAGTTCGGCCAGGTACCGTCCGGCGTCGGGATCTGCCGCGGCCAGCTCGTACGCCGTGCGGACCGCCTCGCCGAGCAGCCGCTCCGCCGCCCGCCGGTCGCCCTGGCGGTACTCCTCGGCGGCCCGCGCCACCGTCCGGCCGTAGTGCCGGTGCCTCTCGACGTGGGCGCGCTCGCGGTTGGCACTGTTCTCCGTGTCGGCGCGCACCGGGTCGTCGGTCCACTGCACCAGGCAGCCCGCCTCGGGCACCGGCGTCCCCGGCGGAGCGCCGGGGACGGCCGCGGCGACCATCGCCACCTGGAGGTCCTCGCCGGGCGGCAGGCCGTCGGGGGCGACGGACAGGCACAGCTGGTAGCGGCGCGTCTCGTCGCCCCAGGCACGGGTGGCGTAGCGCAGCCCGCCGTCGGCCCCGACCCCGGCCAGCCGCAGGTCGTTGGGGTAGACCTGCCGCAGGTACCGTACGGCGGTACTGCCCAGCGGGGTGACGCGCAGCTCCACCTCGGGCACCGTTCGGGTGAGCAGACGGGCGATCAGGTCCTGGTATGCGGAGGGCAGTTCGTCCTCACGGCGGACGAAGTCGGCCCGACCGTGCAGCCGTTCGACGGCGTCCCGCAGCACCTGGGCCTCCCAGCCGTCCCCGATGCCCCACGCGTCGCACACGAACCGGCCCTCCCAGGTGTCGAGTACGCCGCGCAGCGGGTTGAGGCGGTCGTGCTCGTTGCGGCCGTCGGTGAGCATCAGCACGTGCGGGACGGGCGCGCCCTCGGCGTCGAGCAGCCGTCCGGCCAGGTCCAGCCAGTCGCCCAGGCAGGTGCCGCCGGCCGCCTCCAGCCGGCGCACGGCCGCCTCCGCGGCACGCCGCGTCTCCTCGGACGCCGGCCGCATCCGGCCCGACGGCGGGTAGATCGCCTCGGCCCGCTGGTTGCCCTTGACGACGGCGAACGGCGTGCCGTCCGGCAGGGCCCGCAGCGCGGCGACGGCGGCGTTGCGGGCCTGCCGGAACTTCTCCTCCGGGTGGTCCATGGAACCGGAGCAGTCCACCACCAGCACCTCGGCGAGGTCCGGCCGCTCGGCCGCCCCGGCGGCGCCGGTCAGCCCCACGGTGACGAGGGCGTGCAGCTCCTGCCGGCCCCGCGACGGACAGGTACGTGCGCTGGTCGACCGCGATGCTGAGGGTGGGCGGGGTCGTCTCCACGGGTGCGGCTCCTCTGCTGCGGGCGGCCGGAGGTGCGGCCTTCCTTCGCTGCGGGGTGGGGCGGGCTGGATTGGGGGCGGGGTGGGTGGGGTGGGACGGAACGGGGGTACGGGGGTACGGGGGTGCGCCGGCGGCCGGCGGCAGGGGGGCGTCCGGGTACGTCGGCGGGGTTCAGAAGGTGCTTTCGGGGCGGACGGTGTAGGCGCGGTCGAGCAGGTCGCCGCGCTCGGCCCGGTAGGTCCGCTGGTCGGCGAGGCCGCGCAGCGAGCGGTACAGCAGGCGGGCCAGCCGCTCGGCGCTGTCGGCCCCTTCGAAGAGCACGCCGGGCGGCAGCTCCGGGAAGCGGCCGTCGGCCTGGCGGCCGACCCGGCGGGGTGAGGCCGCGAGGGCCACGGCGCCGCCGGGACCCCACAGCCGGGCCGCCAGCCCGGTGCGGACCGGGGCCCGCCCGGCAAGGCGGTCCAGCAGCGGCGGGAAGTGCGCGGCGAGCACGTTCTCCCGGACCTCGGCGGCCAGCCGGTCCCGCTCGCCGTCCGGGCGCAGCCGCTCGACCCGCTCCGCGGCCTGCCGCAGCGCCGACGGCGGTGCCGGGACGCCGGCCAGCCGAGCGGTCAGCGCCCGCACCGCCGCCACCTGGGCGGTGTCGTAGTGCCGGGAGGTGGACGGCACCTGGTCCAGCACCGTCACCGCCGCCTCCCGGGCGCCGGCCCGCAGATGGCGGCGGGCCAGCCCGAAGGCCGCGCTGCCCTGCCCGCGGTCCCGCTCCCACACCGCCTGGTACAGCTCCTCGACGGAGTGGCCGCCGCCCGCCCGGCGCCGGGTGGCCTCAAGCCGCTCGGCGCAGTAGCCGAGGGCGAGTTTGGGCGCCCACTCGCCCGGCACGATGTCGTACACGGCGCTGAACGACTCCTGCGCGTCGGCGACCCGGTCGGCCGTCAGGAAGCCCAGCCCGCGGTGCCAGGCGGGCCGCCAGTCGTAGCCGGGCGCCACCCCCTGGCGGCGCATCAGCCGCTCGGCGGTGTCGAGCCAGCCGGCCGACAGCGCCGCCGCCTCCTCGCCGCCGCGCCGCAGGTACGCCCGGCACAGCCACAGGGCGACCTCGACCGTACGCAGCCGGGCCTCGTGCGCCACCCGCTCCTCGACGCGTTCGGGCAGCGCGGACGCCGCCCGGGCCAGGAAGACCACCGCCGGGTCGGCCGGGTCCGGGATCGGGGCGGGCAGCGCGGCGGCGGCGTCCCAGGGCTCGGGCGGCGCGACCGGCAGGTCGGGCGGGGCGGCCGTGTCCAGTCCGGCCCGGGCCGTCCAGTACCGGGCCTCGGGCACGGTGCCCAGCTCGGCGCCGAAGAGCAGCCCGGTGGGCTCGAAGCGGGTGGACCGCTCCGGGTGCCGCTCGCGCCGGCTGAGCGCCCGGTGTTCGCGCAGCACCTCCCACAGCTGGCGGGACATCTGCGGGGCCGAGGTGAAGCGCGCGGCCGGATCGGGGTGGGTGGCGCGGGCGATGAGCCGCTCGAAGGAGCTGGCGGCCAGTCCGGTCCCGGGGGCGGCCCGGGCGGCCATCGCCTCCAGCGTCCTGCCGACCGTGTACAGGTCGCTGTCCACGTGGAAGCCGCGCCGCTCCCGCTCCTCCCGGCCGGGGGCGAACTCCTTGGTGTAGGACAGCCGCGACGTCCGGTCGTCCGCGCGGCGGACCGCGCCGAGGTCGATCACCTTGACCTGGCGGCCGTAGTGGATGACGTTGGCGGGCTTCATGTCGCAGTAGAGCAGCTCCTGGTCGTGCAGGTACTCCATGGCGCCGAGGATCTTGCAGCCGTAGGTGAGGACGTGGTCGAGCGCGAACGGCTCACCGAACAGCTCGGCCAGCTCCGGGTTGCCCGCCGACAGCAGCGAGTTGAGCGGCCGGCCGCCGACGTACTCCATGACGATGTAGTCGGTGGGCCGCTGCTCGCCCGGGGGTTGGTGGCTGCGGGAGGAGATGACGCTGACGATGTCGCGGTGGTGGAGGCTGGCCAGCGAGCGCATCTCCTCCACGGCGCGGCGCCGGGCGATGGCGTCGCTGTTGTGGATCTGCGCCTTGAGGACGACGAACTGGTTCTCCAGCGCGGTGTCCCGCGCGAGGTAGACCCAACTGGTGCCGCCGCGCGAGAGGTAGCCGACCACCCCGTAGCGCTGCCCGCCCGGCTCGCCGATCTCGTCACCGGGCGCGAGCTGCGGGCGGAAGGAGTAGGGGGTGCCGCACTCCGGGCAGAAGCCGTGGTCGGGCGGCGGCCCGCCGTCGAAGGAGACGCCGATGAAGCCGGGGCACTCCGGGACGCCGCACTCGCGGCCCCCGGCCGGGGGCGGCGCCGGAGTGGTGGAGACCGAGGAGAGCGGCGGTACGGGGATGTCCGGAAGCTGGACGAGGCCGTCGCTGTCGAGCGTGCCGGGGCGGGCGGGCGAGGCTGACGCGCTCCGGGCGTCGACGGCTGTGACGGTGACGGCGGTGACGGCTGGGTGGGCCGGGGGCGGGGGCGGGGGCGGCTTCACGGCTGACTCCGGCTCCACGGGCTTGGCCGGCTTCGCGAACTGGCCTGGTCGCGCGGATGGTTCGGGCTTCGCCAACGAACCCGGACTCGCCAACGCGCCTGATTCCGCATCCGGTTCCGGCATCGCGGCCGGTTCCGGTGTCGCGACCGGTTCCGGTGTCGCCGCCCGAGGGGAGGCGGCCGGGGTTCCGCCCGGCACCGGCGCACCCTCGGGCGCCCTGCGCTGGCAACGGCGGCAGAACCCGGTGGAGAGGATCACACCGTCACACCCCTCGCGCGGGCACGGTATGGCGGTCGGACCGGTCATAACGGCTCCTCTCCCTCCTCCGGCGGCGGCCCGTCCCCGCGCAGCCACTCCTCGACGAACCGCACGTAGGCGTCCACCGCCCGCTCCGCCCCGGCGACGTCGCAGGGCCGGGCGGCGAGCAGGCCGGCGGCCCGCTCGTACAGCTCCTCGGCGGCCAGGTCCTCGCGCCGCGCGACCCCCTTGTAGAGCACCTGGTAGCCGGAGAGCAGCCCGGCCAGCTCCGCGCGCCGCTCGGTCAGCACCGACAGGCGGGTGACGGCCTCCCGCAGCCTCCGCTCGGCGCGCAGGGCCGTCCGGTCGTACCGGCCCAACGCCGGGTCCAGGCCCATCCCGGCCGCCTCGCCGGCGCCGCCGGACATCGTGGCGAGCACGGCCTCCGCCCGGGACAGCGCGCGCAGCGCCCGCCCGCAGTCAGCCCGGACCTCGGCCATCCCCCGCTCCAGCCGGGCGGCGAGCGGCCCGACGGCCTCGGTGAGCCGCGCCACCACGGCGGCCTGCCGCTGCTGGCTCGGCTCGATCACCAACTGGCTCCAGGCGCGTGCGAAGTGCTCGCCCTCGCCGCGGAACACCAGCAGCAGCCGGTCGCCGCGGGTGCGCAGGGCGGCCAGCACGTCCAGCAGCGAGCCGGGGTCGGCGGCCTCGTCCACGCCGGTGACGGCCAGGACGAGCGACCCGGCCACGGAGAGGACGGCCTCCTCCGGCGTCCGGCCCGCGCCGGCGGACAGGCCCAGCCGGTCGGCCACCCGGTCGACGAGCCAGCGGGTGGGACGTCCGGACATGTCGACGGCCAGGTCGAGGCTGCCGGGCGGCGGCACCTGCTCCGGGTCGGGGCCGGTCTCCTCGGGCCGCAGTTCACGGTCTGCCAGCAGCACGGCGCGGCGCAGTGTGGCCAGCCGGACCCGGTCCCCGGGCCGGACCACGGAGATCTTGACCTGGCCGCCGTCGCCGTGCCGCTCCGGCCGGGCCGTCATGGACGGCGCCATGCCGGGCGGGGCCGCGCCCGGCGGGGCATGGGGCCGGAGGGCGGGCCGGGCGTCGGGCCAGGCGTGCGGCCAAGCGTCGGGCCGGACATCGGGCCTGACATCGGGCCTGACATCGGGGTCGCCGCGGAACCAGTCGGCCAGGCGGCGGGCGAAAGCGGGGTCGACGAGGCCGGGGACCTCGCGTCCCACCGCGTACAGACGCGCGTCGACGGCTCGCGGGCCCAGCGTGGAGCCGGCCGTACGGGCCAGGTGGCGCACCACGGACTCGGCCGGGCACAGGTAAGGCGTGAACGCCGTGGCCGGCTCCCACTCGGTTCCGGCAGCCCCCGGCAGGACGACGCCGGCCAGCCGGCCGGTGTCCGCGTCGGCCGCGCCCGCGCCCGCGTACCCCGGGGCCAGGGGGCCGGCCGCGACCAGCAGCACCCGGCCGTCGTCGCAGCCGCCCGCGCCCGGACCGGTGGCGGTGGACGCCCAGGTGCCCGCCCCCTCCAGCCGCGGGAAGCCGTAGACGCGCAACCGCCGGCCCGGGACCGCGCCCCGCGCCAGCGGCATGGCGGCGCCGGGCGGCCCGGGCGGTCGAGCCGCACCAGGGCCACCCCGCCGACGCCCGGCGGGCACACCTCCTCAGCCACCCCGCCGACGGAAGCGGGGCCGCCGGGCGGAGCCCGGTGACCGCCCGCGGCGGTGCCCTGCGCGGCCACGGCGGAAGAGGCGGCGGGGGAAGAGACGGTGGCGGAAGAGGCGGTGGCCGAGGGACGCGGGCCGCCCGCGAGGAAGGCGCCCGCGGGTACGGCAGCGGCATCGGCACCGCTGAACTCCACGGTCACACGCTCGCCGCGGGCCACCACGCGGGCGCTGGTGAGTACCCATTCCGGCTCGATGAGCACCCCGGCCCCGGCGACCGTCCCGTCGCCGCGCCGCACCCGTACCGCCCAGGCCGGCACCTGCCAGGAGTGCGCTCCGCCGAATCCCCCATCGGCCTCCATACCAGCACTGTACGCCTGACGTCACGTCATGTCGGCTTCCTGGTGGAGGAATCACCCCCTACGCGACCCAACGGCCCACCCGAAGACGGCACACCGGCACCCCTGCGGACGGCCGTCGGGGAACAGCCCACCGGACGGCCACACCAGGATCGACCAGGCTCCTCAGCCGAGGGTCGGGGCCCGCTACCCGCCGCGGGCCCGGCGGAGGCAGCCCCACGCGGCGAGCGCGAAGAGCACCGCGAGCAGAAACCCGCCGATCCCCCCGCCGAACCGCTCCGCGCCGACCGCCGCGCCCACCGCGAGGAAGGCGAAGGCCGCGCCGAAGAGCACTGCCACGGCCTGCCGCCGACGTCCTCTGCTCCTGCCCACACGCCGACCCTACGCCCCACCAGGCCCGCCCGGCAGCGGCAACCACGGTGACGCACCGGCCCGATGGAGATCGACGACCGGGCCGTCGTCGTGGATGGCCCGAACGAGCCCGGGCGCACTCCTCCCCGCGACACGCCCACGCCCACGCCCACGGCTACAGCTGCCAGTGGCACGACCACCGCAATCCCCATCACCACCACCAGCACGGCCGGGCACCTCATCCAGGCGGCGGAGAACGGAACGCCAGCGCGCCGGACTGCACCACCTGACCCGTCAACTGCTCGTCGTCGATGTCGAGGGCAACGGCGCGGCCCCGCCGGACCTGGCGGAGGTCACCGCCCTGTCCGTTCGCAACGGCCGTCCGGACACAAGCACCGCCGGAGCGCGGCTGATCCGCCCTCCCCGGCCGGTCACGCCCTTCGCGGCCCGGGCGCACGGTCCGACGAACGCCACCCCGGCCCCCTGCCCGACGCGGCCGGAGGTCTCAGGCAGGTGCGCGGGCTCCCGGGTACCGCGTGGAGCGCCGCGCACAACGCGCACGCCCCTTCCCCTTCCCGGCGCACGGCACCCTCCGCTTCCTTCGGCCGCCCCGCCCGGGGTTCTCCGCCACTCCACGTCCTCGTCCTCGCCCAGGCGCCCGCCGCTGGCAGCGCGTCACGTCCCCGCCCCGCCGATGGCCGGTAGGCCACGAGGGCGACCGCTCACCGGCGGCAAGATCATCAGCCGTTCGGGCCGGCAGCGGACAGGCAACGGGCCGGCGAGCGGTCCTCAGCCCCCGGAAACGCCGGAAACCCCAGGCGACTTGTGGTCTGGCCTGGGGTCCTTCGGTAGGGCGGGTGGGGCTCGAACCCACGACCGACGGATTATGAGTCCGCTGCTCTAACCGGCTGAGCTACCGCCCCTTGACGGCGTGGCGTGTTCGCCGTCTGCCGCAGCATAGCTGCTCATACGATCTGTCGCCCTCGCGGGTGTAAGGAAGGGGTGCGCGGTGGACGCGCGGGGCCCCGGGGCTCGGGCGGACGGTCCGGGGACGGCGGAGGTGGAGCCGGAGGCGGGAGCCGGACCGGGACGGGCCAGGGCCGGGAGCGGACGGGACCGGTGCCGGAGCCGACGCGCAGGTCCACGGGGGACCAGCACAGAAAAGGACCCCCGAAGGAGTCCTGATCCAGAGCTCCCCCGACTGGACTCGAACCAGTAACCTGCCGGTTAACAGCCGGCTGCTCTGCCAATTGAGCTACAGGGGACCGCGCTCCCCCGACTGGACTCGAACCAGTAACCTGCCGGTTAACAGCCGGCTGCTCTGCCAATTGAGCTACAGGGGAATGCACTGCGTGCACCGAATGCACCCGCCGAGATGTTCCCGGAGGGCGCCTGACCGGTGCGACACATACATTAGCGCAAGTGGGGGGGTGCTTCGCCAACCGCTTGCGCGAGGGTCGAACCCGGCGACGGAGGGTAGGCGCCAAGGAGGCCCCGGGCACCCGCCCGGGGCGGCCACAAGGAAGCCAGCAGGCCACAAGGAAGGGTGGAGCCATGCGCTACCGGCTGACGTTCATCACCGGGGCACTGATCGGCTTCGTGCTCGGCGCCCGGGCCGGGCGGGAGCGGTACGAGCAGCTCCGGGGTGCCGCCCGCAAGGTCGCCCAGAACCCGGCGGTCCGCAACACCGCCGAGAGCGCCGTCCAGCAGGGCCGGACCGCCGCGGTGAAGGCCGGCCACAGCATGTCCGCCAAGGTCGGGGACCGTATGCCGGAGGCACTGGCCGGGCGGCTGCGGGCCGGCCGCAACGGCCACGCGCCCGAGGACGACTGGGGCACCTCGAACACCTGAGCGGACGGCGACGGGGCGGGCCGGGGTACGTGCCCAGGCCCGCCCGCTGCCTCCCAGGTGAGGACCCGTCCCGGAAACGGGCCGCTCCCGGGCTGGGACCCGTCCCGGGTGGAGTAGGGACGGAGTGCGGCGCGCCACCCTCGCCGTACGGCATCATCAGCGGCATGGGGAAAGTCGCTGGTATAGACAGCTCGGCCGCCGGCACCACGATCGTCGTCTGCGACACCGACACCGGTGCCGTCCTGCGGCGGGGCCACGCCCCGCACCCGGCGGGCGAGGGCGACCGGCCGGCCGAGGACGGGGCCGATCCGGAGACGTGGCTGCTCTCCCTGGGCGACGCGGCGACGGGGGGCGTCCTGGAGGGCGTGCAGGCGATCGGCATCTCGGGCCAGCGGCAGGGCCTGGTCGCGCTGGACGCGGGCGGGGTCACCGTGCGGCCCGCGCTGCCGCGCGGCGACCGGCGGGCCCAGGGCCAGGCCGCCGACCTGGTCGACGAGCTGGGCGGACCGGCCGCCTGGACCGAGGCGGTGGGCGCCGTACCGCAGGCCGCGCACCCGGTGGCGAAGCTGCGCTGGCTGGCCCAGCACGAACCGGCCGCGGCCCAGCGGGTCGCGGAGGTGATGCTGCCGCACGACTGGCTGGTGTGGCAGCTGCTGGGCCGCCCGGCCCGGCGCACCACCGACCGGGGCGACGCCTCGGGCACCGGCTACTGGTCGCCGTCCACCGGCGAGTACCGCGCGGACCTGGTGGAGCGGGCCCTCGGCCACGGCGTCCGGCTGCCGGACGTACTGGCGGCCGCCGAGCCGGCCGGGCAGACCCCCGAGGGCCTGCTGATCTCGGCCGGCACCGGCGACACCATGGCCGCCGCCCTCGGGCTGGGCCTCGGCCCCGGTGACGCGGTGGTCTCGCTGGGCGCGGGCGGCACCGTCTTCGCCGTCACCGAGGAGGCGCTGAAGGACCCCACCGGCACCGTCTCCGGGTACGCCGACGCGACCGGCCGGCACCTGCCCACGGTGCAGGTGCGCAACGCGGTGCGGACCCTGCGCGGCGCCGCCGAACTGCTCGGCACCGACCTGCCGGGGCTGTCCGAGCTCGCCCTCGCCTCCACGCCGGGCTCCTACGGCCTCGTCCTGCTGCCCTACCTGGAGGGCGAGCGGACGCCGGACCTGCCGCACACCGCCGGCACCCTGGCCGGGCTGCGGCGGGAGTCGATGAAGCCCGAGCACCTGGCCAGGGCGGCCTTCGAGGGCATGCTGTGCGCCCTGGCCGACGCGCTCGACGTGCTGCGGCGCAAGGGTGCCGAGGTGCGCCGGGTGGTCCTCCTGGGCGCGGCGGCCGAACTGTCCGCCGTCCAGGTGATCGCGCCGCCCGTGTTCGGCGTGCCGGTCGTCGTCCCGGCGCCGGCGGAGTACGCGGCGCTGGGCGCCGCCCGGCAGGCGGCATGGTCGCTGGGCGCGGTGCTGGGGTCCCGGCCGCACACCGAGCCCCCCGCGTGGACGACGCCGGAGGCGCTGGTCCGCGAGCCGGGCGAGGACGCGGCGGTCGGCGCGGCGGTGCGCCAGCAGTTCCGGTCGGTTCGGGACACCACCCACCCGGGTGCCTTCGGCGACCTCTGAGCCGCCCGGGGGACCCGTCCGGCGTGTCGCGTCCGGTGCGAGCACCGCGCGAGGGTGCCCGTGCGTAGGCGCCAAGGAGTCCCCAACGGGCGGCCGTACGGGGACGTCGTACGCGGACGTCGTACGGGAGCCGGGGGCCGGGGAACCGGGGGCCGGGGCCGCTCCGGGCCGGTCCCGCACGCCACGCGCCGTCGGGGCCCGGGGGCCCGGCTGCCCCGGGCCCGCGGCAGCCGGGGACGCCGGGTCCCCGTTCGGTGCGTGCCGAGGGACGTAACGCTCTGACAGGTCCGGGCGATAGGGTGATCCGCCGCCGGGCACCTCCAGGCACCGCCGGCACCAGGCCGCACAGCACGTGGCTCAACCCGGCGGGGCAGCCCGGCGTCCTTCCCGTCGGCGTCCGAGCCACCCCCCTGCCCGGACACGGCCCGACCCGCCTGACACCGACCCCGCCCACCCCCGCCCCTGAGCCCTCCCCTCCCCCGCAGCCACCGCGAACCGGCCGGCCCGTAGCCGTGAAGCCGTCCCCGTAGCCGCCCGTAGCCGCCCCGATCCCGAGGAAGCCCGCGTGCTGATCCGACTCCTGCGGTCCCATCTGCGGCCGTACAAGCGACCTATCGGCCTGCTGGTCGTCCTCCAGCTGCTGTCGACCATCGGCGCCCTGTACCTGCCCACCCTCAACGCCGACATCATCGACAACGGGGTGGTCAAGGGCGACACCGGCTACATCCTGGGCATGGGCGGGGTGATGCTCGGTGTGACCGTCGGGCAGATGGTCTGCGCGATCGGCGCGGTCTACTTCGGCGCCCGCACCGCGATGTCGCTCGGCCGCGACGTGCGCAAGTCCGTCTTCGACCAGGTGCAGCGGTTCTCCGCCCGCGAGGTCGGCCGGTTCGGGGCGCCGTCGCTGATCACCCGCACCACCAACGACGTGCAGCAGGTGCAGATGCTGGTGCTGATGAGCTTCACGCTCATGGTGTCGGCGCCGATCATGTGCGTCGGCGGCATCATCATGGCGCTGGGCCAGGACGTGCCGCTGTCCTCGCTGCTGCTGGCCGTGGTGCCGGTGCTGGGCGTGGCGGTCAGCCTGATCGTCCGGCGGATGCGCCCGCTGTTCCGGACGATGCAGAAGCGCGTCGACACCGTCAACCGGGTGCTGCGCGAGCAGATCACCGGGATCCGGGTGATCCGGGCGTTCGTCAAGGACGACTACGAGCAGCGCCGCTTCGGCGGTGCCAACGACGAGTTGTCCGCCGTGTCCCTGGCCACCGGCCGGCTGATGGCTCTGATGTTCCCGACCGTGATGGCGATCGTGAACTTCTCCAGCGTGGCCGTGCTGTGGTTCGGCGCCCACCGGATCGACAGCGGCGGGATGCAGGTGGGCGCGCTGACCGCGTTCCTCAGCTACCTGATGCAGATCCTGATGTCGGTGATGATGGCCACCTTCATGTTCATGATGGTGCCGCGCGCCGAGGTGTGCGCCGAGCGGATACAGGAGGTGCTCGACACCGAGTCGAGCGTGGCGCCCCCGGCCGCACCGGTGACCAAGCTGCTGCGCCACGGCCACCTGCTGCTGGACGACGTCGACTTCGCCTACCCGGGCGCCGAGGCCGCGGTGCTGCGCGGGGTGCGCCTGGAGGCCCGGCCGGGCCGGACGACGGCGGTGATCGGCTCCACCGGCAGCGGCAAGTCGACCCTGCTCGGCCTGGTGCCGCGGCTGTACGACGCGACGGGCGGCCGAGTGCTCGTGGACGGCGAGGACGTCGCCCGGCTCGAACCGGAGCTGCTGGCGCGGACCGTGGGGCTGGTGCCGCAGAAGCCGTACCTGTTCTCGGGCACCGTGGCCAGCAACCTGCGGTACGGGCGGCCCGACGCCACCGACGAGGAGCTGTGGCACGCCCTGGAGGTGGCGCAGGCCAAGGACTTCGTGGAGAAGCTGGAGGGCGGCCTGGACGCCCCGATCGCGCAGGGCGGCGGCAACGTCTCCGGCGGGCAGCGGCAGCGGCTGGCCATCGCCCGCTGCCTGGTGCGCAAGCCGGAGATCTACCTGTTCGACGACTCCTTCTCCGCGCTCGACTACGCCACCGACGCGGCCCTGCGCAAGGCGCTGGCCCGGGAGACGGCGGAGGCGACGGTGGTGATCGTCGCCCAGCGGGTGTCCACCATCCGCGACGCCGACAGCATCGTCGTCCTCGACGAGGGCCGGGTCGTCGGTGCCGGCACCCACGCCGAGCTGATGGCGGGCAACGACACGTACCGGGAGATCGTGCTGTCCCAGCTGACGGAACAGGAGGCGGCGGCGTGAGCGACACCGCGGAGAACACCCCCAAGGGCGCCCCCGGCAGTGCCCCGGACAACGCCCCTGTCGCCGCCGCCCCCGGCGCCGCCCCGGCCGCGGGCGGTGCGAAGGCGGCGGGTCCCGGCTCCGGTCCCCGGCCCGGCCCCGGAGCCGGAGCCGTTCCGGGCGGCAGGCCGCCCGTGCGGCGCGGCCCGGCCCCGATGGGCGGCCCGGGCCGCTTCATGAGCGGCGGCCCGGTCGAGCGGTCCATCGACTTCAAGGGCTCGCTGCGGCGGCTGCTGGGCCTGGCCCGCCCGGACCGGCTGTGGCTCTGCCTGGTGCTGCTGCTGGGCACGGGGAGCGTGGCCCTGTCGGTGACCGGGCCGCGCATCCTCGGCCACGCCACCGACCTGGTCTTCGCCGGGGTGATCGGCCGGCAGGTCCACGGCACGAGCAAGCAGCAGGCGTTGGAGTACCTGCGGGCGCACGGCCAAGGCGCCGTCGCCGACGTGCTCTCGGGTGTCGACTTCACCCCGGGCCACGGCATGGACTTCCACGTCATCGGCGGCGTGCTGCTGCTGGCGCTGGGCGTCTACCTGGCCTCGGCGGCGCTGAGCGTGTTCGCGATGCGCACCTCCACGAAGGTCGTCAACCGGCTGGTGTTCCGGCTGCGCCGGGACGTCGAGGCCAAGCTGGCGCGGCTGCCGCTGTCCTACTTCGACCAGCAGGCGCGCGGCGAGGTGCTCAGCCGCGCCACCAACGACATCGACAACGTCAGCCAGACCCTCCAGCAGACCACCGGCCAGCTGGTGAACTCGGTCCTCACCATCGTCGGCGTACTGGCCATGATGTTCTGGATCTCGTGGCTGCTGGCCCTGGTGGCGCTGGTGACGGTGCCGCTGACGCTGCTGGTGGCGACCCGGGTGGGCAAGCGGGCCCAGCCGCAGTTCGTGCAGCAGTGGAAGACCACCGGCAAGCTCAACGCCCACATCGAGGAGATGTACTCCGGCCACTCGCTGGTGAAGGTCTTCGGCCGCGCCGGGGAGTCCGCGGCGGCGTTCGACGAGCAGAACGAGGCGCTCTACCAGTCGGCGTTCCGGGCGCAGTTCCTCTCCGGCACGATCCAGCCGCTGATGATGTTCATCGGCAACGTCAACTACGTGCTGGTGGCGGTGGTCGGCGGACTGCGGGTGGCGTCGGGCACGCTGTCCATCGGCGACGTGCAGGCGTTCATCCAGTACTCCCGCCAGTTCAGCCAGCCGCTGACGCAGGTGGCGAGCATGTCCAACCTGATCCAGTCCGGGGTGGCCTCGGCCGAGCGGGTCTTCGAACTCCTCGACGCCGAGGAGCAGTCGGCCGAGCCGGTGGCCCCGGCCCGTCCCGAGCGGCTGCGCGGGCGGGTGGCGCTGGAGAACGTCGACTTCCGCTACCTGCCGGACAAGCCGCTGATCGACAAGCTGTCGCTGAAGGTCGAGCCCGGCCACACGGTGGCCATCGTCGGCCCGACCGGCGCCGGCAAGACCACCCTGGTGAACCTGCTGATGCGGTTCTACGAGGTCTCCGGCGGCCGGATCACGCTGGACGGCACGGACATCTCCGCGATGTCCCGCGAGGAGCTGCGCGCGTCGATCGGGATGGTGCTCCAGGACACCTGGCTGTTCGGCGGCACCATCGCGGAGAACATCGGCTACGGCCACGAGGGCGCCACCCGCGAACAGATCGAGGAGGCCGCGCGGGCCGCCCACGCCGACCGCTTCGTGCGGACCCTCCCGAACGGCTACGACACCGTCATCGACGACGAGGGCACCGGGGTCAGCGCCGGCGAGAAGCAGCTGATCACCATCGCCCGCGCGTTCCTGTCCGACCCGGTGATCCTGGTCCTGGACGAGGCGACCAGCTCGGTGGACACCCGCACGGAGGTGCTGATCCAGCGGGCGATGGCCAAGCTCAGCCACGGCCGGACCAGCTTCGTGATCGCGCACCGGCTGTCCACGATCCGCGACGCGGACGTGATCCTGGTGATGGAGTCCGGGTCGATCGTCGAACAGGGCACCCACGACGAGCTGCTGGCCGCGAAGGGGGCCTACGCGCGGCTGTACGCGGCGCAGTTCGCGCAGGCGGTCGCGGAGGTCGACTGAGGCCGCTGGGGGCTCCAGGGGCCCTCTGAGGGCGCCTGGCGGCCGTCGGCAGGGGCGCCGGGGCCGGGCGACCGGTCCCGGAGCCGGAATCCGGGAGGGCGGCCGGAACCCGGAGGGCGGCCGGTTCCCGACTGGGGGTTCCGCGTCGGCGGGTCCACCATGGAGGGAGGCCGCCCGGTGCGCCCCGGCCGGCGCCGGGCGGCGGCCCCACCGCCGCCTGGCAAGGGAGTAGCAGCCATGAGGGCTCGGCGCGTACGCGGAGCGGGGGCGGCAGCCGTGCTGGCACTCGCCCTCGCGGCGGGTTGTACGGCCACCACCGGCACCACCGGCCAGGACGGGGGCGGGCGGCGCACCACGGCGCCCGCCCGCAACGTGCTGACCGGCGAACCCGGGCAGGCCGGGCGGGTGCTGGCGGTGAAGGTCGACAACGTGGCCGCGGCCCGCCCGCAGACCGGCCTGAACGACGCCGACCTGGTCTACGCCATCGAGGTCGAGGGCGGCCTGTCGCGGCTGATGGCGGTCTTCGACGACCGGCACCTGCCGTCCGTGGTCGGCCCGGTCCGCAGCGCCCGCGAGACCGACCTCCAACTCCTCGCCGAGTACGACCACCCGGCCCTGGCGTTCTCCGGAGCGCAGAGCAAGCTCCTACCGGTCCTCCAGGGCAGCCGCGCCATCGTCGCCCGCACCGGCACCCGCGCGTTCTTCCGCTCCTCCGACCGCCCGGCGCCGCACAACGAGTACCTGCGCCCGGCCGGCCTGACCGCGGGGGCCGGACCGGCCAAGGACATCGGCCTGCGCTTCTCCTCGGCCGTCCCCGCCGGCGGCACCGCCCGCGCCTCCGCCTCGGCGGCGATGCCCGCGGCCCGCTTCGCCTTCACCTGGACCGGCACGCACTACCGCGTCGCCATGGACGGCACCGGGTCCCCGTGGACGGCCGACAACGTCATCGTCCAGCACGTCCAGGTGAAGCAGTCCCAGTACCACAGCCGTACCGGCTTCGTCCCGTTCAGCCAGACCGTCGGCAACGGCTCCGCGACCCTGCTGCGCAACGGCCGCTCCTACCCCCTGCGCTGGTCCCGCCCCTCCCCCGCCGACGGCACCACCTACACCGCCGACGGCCACCCCGCCCAACTCCACCCCGGCCGCACCTGGATCGTCCTGACCCCGTCCTGAACTGCCTTGGGAGCCCCGCCGTCGACTCAGCGGTTGACGGTCTGGATCTCCTGCACGGTGACGTCCTGGGACGCGCCGAACCTCCCGGTGGGCAGCGCCTTCGGCGCCGTCTGGCCCGTCCCCGTCCAACTGATCCGCCACGTCACCGTGACGGTCATCCGGTACGAGCCGCTGTCCGAGGACCGCAGATACGTCACCCCGCACGGCGGCTCCCCGTCGTCCCCGGGCTGGTACGCGGTGCCCAACGTCCCGTCCGCGCCCAACCGGCAGGTCCCCGAGGCCGGGTACAGCCGCGCGTCCGACGTCCCCGGGTCGATGTGCATACTCACCGGCGTCGCGGTCGTCGTCGCCTCCACCCCGTAGTCCGGCAGATACGCCCGCACCGAGACGGGGTGGAAGGACTTCCCGTCCATCCACACCCACGTCGGCAGGTTCACCGTCTGCGTGCCCGCCGGGTTCAACTGGGCCGTGCCCTGCGGGATCAGGATGGCCTTGTACGCCAACTCCGCGAGGATCTCGGGCGTGACAGCGTTCTTGTGCTCCGGTGTTTTCCCGATCGGCACCCAGAAAGGCTCGTCGGCGCACGCTTCGGCCCCAGGCACATCCGCGTTCTCCGGCGGCGAGTAACCCTCCCAGAAGTAGCCCTTCCCCTGCTGGTCCAGGTTGAAGTTCGTGTAGGGCTTCCCGTTCTGGTACCGGTCCCGCTGGCTCTGCTTCCACTCCTCGCTCGGCGACGCCTCGGCCCAGACCGTCTCCTCCTCCTCCTTCATTTTCTCGGGTGTGTAGGTCGGCTGATACCAGCACGGAGGCGGCGACCAGTTCCCCACCGGCGTCACCGGCCCGACGGGGTTCCCGCCACTTGCCGTCCCGTTCTTCGACGTGTCGTACTGCACGCCGACGGTGGCGTTGATGAGTCCCGTCTTGGCGTCCGAAGCTCCGCTGCCACTCGGTTTCGCGGTGGTGAAGGTCCCGCGACTGCCACGGCCGACGGCATCGGCTGGGCCACACAGCGCGAGGACTGCTATCGCAACGACGAGTCCGACAGTCCCACCCATGCGCATTACGGCTGGCATTGCTTCGCTCCCCGGACAGAAGTGCCGTTGTCTGTCTGCCACACGCCCTGCGCGTTCTTCTTCAGATCCATGTTGTACAGCACGTAGCTACTGGCGTCGGCGGGCGAGCTGTCGACGGGCTTACCTGGAGTCGTGATCCAGGACTTGCTCTCGTCGGAGCAGTAGATCACTGAGGCTTCGTCGGACCCCAGGAGCGTGACCTTACGATCGAAAAACCTCGTTGTTCCTGCCCATTTGGAGCCGTCCTTGGTGTAACCCTTCACATAGCTAATAGCCGACGTGAGAGCCTTGCCGGTGCTGTAGAAACTCAACGCCTTCGTTTTCGTTGTGCCCTGGAAGATGGCGTCGTCCATGGAATCGACCCACTGCGCGTTGTCCGCGAGGATCTCGTCCTTGACCGGATCTCCGGTGTGCTGGTCCTCGAAAACGTTCTTGGCGTACGACGGGAAGGTGATCGTCGGACGCCCGGCCGCTGCGGTCGTCGCCGAGGGAGACGTCGAAGCCGACGCGGAGCTGGACGGCGGGCTCGTCGTCGGCTGCTTGATGGTGTCGTTGCTCTTCGAGCCCCCGCACCCGGACACCAGCAGGACGGTGGATGCCGCCACACCGAGGGTGGCGATCGCGATACGTGAACGCATGGGCAGCAAGCTCCTGTTGAATCGGCAGGAACCGCCGAAAGGGGCTTTTCACCCAGGCCCCCACCCGCGATCCCCTCACACTTGCGCACCACACTACCCAAGCGCCCGCGTGCCGGAATCGGTCAGTTGCACGGAACATGCCGTTCCGCGGCCTTTCCGCAACCGACGTGAGGACTGGCGGACGGGAAGACGGTCGGGCGAACGGGCAGGCGCGCGCGGACGTCAGTCGAGGTAGCCGCGGAGCTGCTCGGCGTAGGTGTGGTGACGGAGTTTGCCGAGGGTCTTGGACTCGATCTGGCGGATGCGCTCGCGGGTGACGCCGAAGAGGCCGCCGATCTCCTCCAGCGTGCGGGGGCGGCCGTCGGCCAGGCCGTAGCGGAGCTGGACGACGCGGCGCTCGCGTTCGCCGAGGGTGGAGAGGACCGCGTCCAGGTGCTCGCGCAGCAGCAGGAACGCCGCGGAGTCCACGGGGGACGTGGCGTCGCCGTCCTCGATGAGGTCGCCGAGGGCGAGGTCGTCCTCCTCGCCGACCGGCGCGTGCAGCGAGACCGGCTCCTGTGCCAGCCGCAACACCTCGGCCACCCGTTCGGCGGGCAGGCCGAGCTGGGCGGCCACGTCGTCCAGGCTCGGCTCGGCACCGTGCTCCTGGTGCAGCCGGCGGCGGACCCGGACGGTGCGGTTGATCAGTTCGACCACGTGGACGGGAACGCGGATGGTGCGGGCCTGGTCGGCGAGGGCGCGGGTCATGGCCTGGCGTATCCACCAGGTGGCGTAGGTCGAGAACTTGTAGCCGCGGGCGTAGTCGAACTTCTCCACCGCGCGGATCAGGCCGAGGTTGCCCTCCTGGACCAGGTCGGACATGGTGAGGCCGCGCCCGGTGTACCGCTTCGCCACCGACACCACCAGGCGCAGGTTGGCCTCGATGAGGCGCCGTTTGGCCATCCTGCCGGCCACCACCAGGCGGTCCAGATCCGCCGCGAGCACCGGCTCCGGACCCGGGCCGGGGAGGGCGGTGAGCCGCTCCTCCGCGAAGAGGCCCGCCTCCACCTGCCGGGCGAGCTCCACCTCCTGTACGGCGGTCAGCAGCGGTATGCGGCCGATCTCCCGCAGGTACTGCCGGAAGAGGTCCGCGGCCGGCGCCGCCGCCTCCTCCCGCCGCGGGGGCTCGGCCTCCTCGGGCTCGGCCGCGCCCACCTGCCCATCCGGCTCGCCGCCGTCCGCAGGTTCGCCGAACGGGTCCGGCCTGTCCCGCCCTTCCGGCCCGTCCTGCCCCTCCGGTCCGCCGTTCGGTAACGCGGCCTGTACGGGGCGCTGTTCGGGCACCCGAAGTGCCGCACCGGACAGGGTGTCCGGCCCGGCCGGGACAGCGGCGGGGGGCGTGGTCTGGGCTTGCGTCTGCACGGAAGCGACCTCCGGATGAGCGCGTCGTTGGGCTCGGGAGAGGGCTCGGCGTGGGCTCGGCCAGGGCTCGGCGCCGTCCCCAGTCTGGCCCACGACGCCGCTCCGCCACGAGAGTCGTGCGCGGGCTTTTTTCACCCCGCGTGAACGGGCGCGTCCACCTGGTGACGCGACCTCCCGTTACTCCGGCACCGCCCCGGCGCACGCCCGCCGTCGGGCACCGGCCGGCCGGCCAGTGCCGCGACCGGCACGGTTCGCCCGGTAGCGAGGTGTCCCGGTGCGGTCAGCCGCAAGGCGCCGAACCGGCCTCGTAGTGGGCCTGCTCGGCCGGTACGGCAACGCGGCGGACGGCCGTGCCAGGGCGGCGAGCGGGGCACACCCTGCCGGGAGCGGCACTAGAGCAGGCCGTGGCGCATCGCGCTGGTGACGGCGGCGGTGCGGTCGGCGACGCCGAGCTTGGTGAAGGCGCGCAGCAGGTGGGTCTTGACGGTGGACTCGCCGATGAACAGGCGCCGTCCGATCTCGGCGTTGGTACAGCCCTCCGCGACCAGCCGCAGCACCGACGTCTCGCGCTCCGACAGCCGGGGCTGCTCCGTGCGGGTGCGCAGCCGGTCGACCAGCCGGGCGGCGACGGAGGGGGCGAGGACGGTCTCGCCTCGGGCCGCCGCTCGGATGGCGCCGACGAGTTCGGCGGGCGAGACGTCCTTCAGCAGGTAACCGGCGGCGCCCGCCTCGACCGCCCGCAGGATGTCGCCGTCCGACTCGTACGTCGTCAGTACGATCACCCGGCAGGGCAGCCCGGCCGCCGTCATGCGCCCGGTGGACTCCGCTCCGCCGCCGCCGGGCATCCGCAGGTCCATCAGGACGATGTCGGGGCGCAGCGTCGCCGCCAGCGCCTCTGCCTGCGGGCCGTTGGATGCCTCGCCCACCACCTCCAGGTCCGGCTCCGAGCCGAGCATGGCGGCCAGGCCCTGGCGTACGACGGGGTGGTCGTCGGCGAGCAGCACGCGGATCACCGGGCGGCGCCCGCCGGCAGCGTCAGGGACACGGTCACCCCCTTGCCCACCGCGCCGGACACCTCGGCCCGGCCGCCCAACTCCGCCGCTCTGGAGCGCAGTCCGGGCAGTCCGTAGCCCGGACCGGACGCGGCGGAGGTGTCGAAGCCGCAGCCCTCGTCGCGTACCGTCACCGCCAGCTCCGCCTCCCCGTAGGCGAGGGTGAGGTGGACCGGGACGGCCGGGCCGGCGTGGCGGCGGACGTTGGCCAGCGCCTCCTGGCAGGCACGCAGGGCCACCACCTCGACGGCCGCGGGCAGGGCGCGGACGACCCCGGTGACGTCGACGGCGGCCGCCGCCCCGGACTGCTCGGCGTGCCGGGCGGCGAGCCGCCGCACCGCGTCGGGCAGCGTGCCGCCGGCCAGGTCGGCGGGCACGCCGCCGGCCACCAGGGCGCGCGCCTCGGCGAGGTTCTCCCGGGCGGTGTCGGCCATCAGTTCCAGGTGCCGCAGGGCCTGTTCGGGATCGCGGCGCACCTCCGACTGGACGGCCTGGACCAGCATCAGCAGGCTGGTGAAGCCCTGCGCGAGGGTGTCGTGGATCTCCCGGGACAGCCGCTCCCGTTCGGCCAGCGTCCCGCGCTCCGCGGACAGCCGCGCCACCTCCTCCCGGCTCGCCCGCAACTCCTCCAGGATCAGCGCGCGTTCGCTGCTCTGCTCGATGATGCGGATGATCCAGCTGCCGACCACCACGGAGAACACCAGGGTCGCCAGTGCGGACATGGCGTTGTAGAAGAGGTCCTGTCCGGCGGGCCGCCACAGCAGCGCCCAGCCGGCGACGGGCACCGCGTTGATCACCGCGGCGGTGGCCTGCGCCGCGCGCAGCCGCAGCAGCATGAAGCACTGCGGCACCATCGCGAAGGTGCCCAGGCGCACTTCGGCGACGAGGAACGTGGCCGCCAGGAAGACCAGGACGAGCACGGTGAGGTAGCGCGCGACCTGTCTGACGCTCACCGCGGGGGCGGTCATCAGCGGCCGTCCGACGGCGGCGTACCAGGGGATGAGGAGGGCGAGGAGGGCGACGGCGGCGAGGCGGACCGGTTCTGCGGGCTTCTCGGCGGCGAGGGCGAACAGTCCGGTCGCCGCCCACGCCGCCGCGAAGTAGCAGTCCCACGGCAGGAAGGTCCGCTCCCAGACGTGGACCCCGGTCTCCCCCGCGGTCCCGCGCGCCACCGCGTTCACCGTGTCCCCGTGCCGTCGGCCGCCGGCCCCGCGCCGCCGCCGTCACCACCGCCACCGCTGTCACCGCTCCGGGTCACCGCTCGTCCCGGCCGCTCCACCGAAAGGTCAGCAGGCACAGCACCAGCCCTCCCACGCACCACGCCCCGAGTACCAGCGCGGTCCGCCCGTACTCCCAACTGCCCGCCGGCTCCAGCGCGGCGGCGGCCGACGGGAGGAACACCCCGCGCAGCCCCTGGCAGAGCCACTTCAGGGGGAAGAACGCCCCGACGGTGAGCATCCAGCGTGGCACGGTGTCCACGAGGATGTAGACCCCCGAGATGAACTCCAGTACCAGGAAGGGAAGGACGACCACCGACGTGGCGCTGCGGGCGGACTTCGGGACGCTGCTGACGGCGATGCCGAGCAGCGCGCAGCCGGTGATGCCGAGGACGAAGATCCAGCCGAAGGTGAGCCAGCCGGTGAGGCTGTCCGGCAGGTCGACGCCGTAGACGGCGGTGCCGAACGCCAGCAGCAGCGCGGTCTCCAGCAGCCCGGTGACCAGCACCAGCCAGACCTTGCCGAGGAAGTACGCGGCCGGCGGCATCGGCGTGCCGCGCAACCGCCGCAGCACGTGCTGGTCCCGCTCGATGGCGATGGACACACCCAGCGACTGGAAGCTGGTGGACATGATCCCGGAGGCGGTCATCGACGCCACGTAGTACTGGGAGGCGGTGGCACCGGTACCTGCCATGTCGTCGCTGAAGATCGAGGCGAAGAGGAAGAGGAAGACGATCGGGAAGGCGAAGGTGAAGACCACCTGTTCACGCTGGCGGAAGAAGAGGCGCAGCTCCAGCGCGCCGCGCGAGAGGCCCAACCGCCATGCTCCCGGGAGGCGTTCACGTTGCACGTCGGCGGTATCCGGTCCGGCGCCGAGGGCGGTCACCGCGCCACCTCCGCTCCGGGCCGCGGCTGCTCGTGCCGCGGCCGCGGCTCGTGTTCTCCGCCGGGTCGGTCACCACCGGCGCCCTTGCCGGTTTCGATCAGCTCCAGGTAGACGTCCTCCAACGTCGGTCGGATGACGCGCAGTTCCGGCACCTCCCCGCCGAACCGCCGGGCCAGCGCGGCGACCTCGGCCGTCGGTGTGGCGGTCACCAGCTCGCGCGGGCCGCCGCCCGGCTCCGTCCACCGTACGGTCGCGGCGGCCCGCGCGCGTCCGGCGAGGGTGGCCGGCTCGCCCACCGCGCGCACCCGGCCGGCGGCGATCACCGCGAGGCGGTCGGCCAGTTCCTCCGCCTCCTCCAGGTAGTGGGTGGTGAGCACGATGGTCGTCCCCTCGTCCGCGAGGGTCCGCACCAGCGCCCAGAACCGCCGCCGGGCGACCGGGTCGAAACCGGTGGTGGGCTCGTCGAGCAGCAGCAGCTCGGGGCGGCCGATCACCCCCAGGGCCACGTCCAGCCGCCGCCGCTGGCCGCCGGACAGCTGCTTGGAGCGGCTGCCCGCCCGGTCTTCGAGACCGACCAGCGCGATCACCTCCTCGGGGTCGCGCGGGCACGGGTAGTAGCCGGCGAAGTGCCGTAGCGTCTCGGCGACCGTCAGTTCCTCGGCCGCGGACTCGTCCTGCCACACCACGCCGATCCGGGCCCGCCAGGCGCGGCCGGCCCGCTCGGGGTCCTCGCCCAGCACCGCCACCTGGCCCCCGTCGCGGGCCCGGTGGCCGAGCAGGATGCCGACCGTCGTGCTCTTGCCCGCGCCGTTCGGCCCCAGGACGCCGAACACCTCGCCGCGCCGGATGTCCAGGTCCACCCCGTCCACCGCCGCGACCTCGCCGTACCGCTTGCGCAGCCCTCGTACCCGTACCGCGTACTCCGTCATGCGGCCAGCCTGCCGCCCGGGCCGCGGTCCGGGTGTCGGCCGCCCGGGCCGACCGGTGTCCCCCGTTCGGTGGACAGCGGGCAGCCGCCGGGTCAGAGTGCCGCGGCTCCGAGCGTGCGCAGCCGCTGGGCGTACTGCTGGAGGGCCCACAGCTCGCCGTGCGCCGCCGCGGCCTCCGGTGCGTCGGAGGGCAGCCCCTGCGCCGCGAACCGGGCCAGCGAGGCGTGCACCTGGGCGACGCGGCGGTCGACGGCGAGCACCCGCACCCGCACCAGCACCTCGCCCGCGTAGACCTCCGGGACCTTGTGCATGACCGGCTCGACGGCCAGTTCGGTGACCATGCCGCGCACCGTGTCGTCGGGGGCCGCCTCGCGTACCCGGGTCAGGTACTCGCCGTCGGCGAACTCCGTGCCGCCGGCCTCGGCGATGGCCCGCCGCACCGCCGCGTAGGGCGGTCCGGTGAACTCGTCCTCCCCGTAGGCGTCGAACGCGGGCGCGACCAGCGCGGGGAACTGCAGGGCCAGCTTGAGCAGTTCGCGCTCCACGCGGTGCGCGGGGCTGCGCAGGTCCAGCCGCGGGCCGCGCGGCGCCGCGGGCGCCCCGGCACCCGGCCCGGTACCCGGCCCCGCCCCGGCCGGCCGGCGCCGGTCCTGCCCGGGGGGGCGGCCGCGCCGTTGGCCCGGGCGCGGGCCAGCGCCCGCACCCGCCGGATGATGCTCTGCTCCTCGGCCTGCGAGGCCATGCCGGCCATGCCGATCAGCCGGATCGCGTAGCGGTCGCGCAGCGCCTGGTTCTTGATCGCCGCCACCACCGGGACGGCCGCGTCCACGGCGGCCACCCGCCCCTCGTCGGTGTCGAGGTTGTAGCGGGCGACGATGGAGCGCAGCGCGAACGCGAAGAGCGGGGTGCGGCCGTCGATGAGCCGCTGGACCGCCGCGTCCCCCTCGGAGATCCGCAGCTCGCAGGGGTCCATGCCGCCGGGGGTGATCGCGATGGAGGTCTCCGCGGCGAACTTCTGGTCGTCCTCGAACGCCCGCAGCGCGGCCTTCTGGCCGGCCTCGTCGCCGTCGAAGGTGAAGACGACCTCGGCGGTGGCGTCGTCCATCAGCAGCCGCCGCAGGATCTTGATGTGGTCGCCGCCGAAGGCGGTGCCGCAGGTGGCGATGGCGGTGGTGACGCCGGCCAGGTGGCAGGCCATGACGTCGGTGTAGCCCTCGACGACGACGGCCCGGCCGGTGCGGGCGATCTCCTTCTTCGCCAGGTCGATCCCGTACAGCACCTGGGACTTGTGGTAGAGCGGCGTCTCGGGGGTGTTGAGGTACTTCGGGCCCTGGTCGTCCTCGCGCAGCCGCCGGGCGCCGAAGCCGACGACCTCGCCGGTGATGTCGCGGATGGGCCAGATCAGCCGGCCCCGGAAGCGGTCGATCGCGCCGCCGCGGCGGCTCTCGGAGGCCAGCCCCGAGGTGATCAGCTCCCGGTCGGTGAAGCCCTTGCCGCGCAGGTAGCGCACCAGGTGGTCCCAGCCGGCCGGGGCGTAGCCGACGCTGAAGTGCTCGGCGGCGCCCTGGTCGAAGCCGCGGCCGGCCAGGAAGACGCGGGCGATCTCGGCCTCGGCGGTCCCCAGCTGCTCGATGTAGAACGCCGCCGCCGCCTTGTGCGCCTCGACCAGCCGGATCCGCTCGCCCTGCTGGCGGCCGGGGACGTGGCTGCCCTCCTCGTAGCGCAGGGTGATCCCGGCCTGCGCGGCCAGCCGTTCCACGGCCTCGGTGAAGGAGAGGTGGTCCACCTTCATCACGAAGCCGAGGGTGTCGCCGCCCTCCCCGCAGCCGAAGCAGTGGTAGAGGCCCTTGGAGGGGCTGACCTGGAACGACGGGGACTTCTCGTCGTGGAAGGGGCACAGGCCCTTGAGGTTGCCGCCGCCGGCGCTGCGCAGCTGGAGGTACTCGGAGACGACGGAGTCGATCGGGACGGCGTCCCGTACCGCTCTGACGTCCTCGTCCCTGATCCGTCCCGCCACCCCAGCAGTCTACGGCCGGACCAGCGCGTCTCGGTCCGGCCGGGCCGCCGCCACCAGCACGTCGTCGACCGGACGCGTTCGGTGACGCCCCTCGGCGGGCGGCTCCCCCGGCTCCCCCGGGGCGTCCGGGCGGCGGGTGGGCCGCCCGGACGCCCCGGGTACCGCTGGGCCCGCGGGCCCTACGGGAGGTTCCAGCGCTGGGCGCTGCTGCCGTTGCAGGTGTAGATCTGCAGCTGCGTGCCCGTGGTGGTGGTGCTGTTCGGGTCGTCCAGGCACTTGCCGGACTCGGGGTTGACCAGGGAGCCGTTGGCGCCCTGCTGCCACTGCTGGGCGCCGCTGCCGTTGCAGGTCCACCACTGGACCTTGGTGCCGTCGGCGGTGCCGGAGTTCGACACGTCCAGGCAGCCGCCGAGCGCCGTGACGGTGCCGTCGCCGCCGATGGTCCAGGTCTGGGCGCCGCTGCCGTTGCAGGTCCAGATCTGGACCTTGGTGCCGTTGGTGGTGCCGCTGCTGTTGTCGTCGACGCACAGGGTGGAGTCGACGCCGGAGGTGATCGGCCCGCTGACGGCCGCGGCGGCGCCGCCGAAGCCGATCGCGAAGACGTGCAGCCCGCCGGCGCTGGTGTCGGAGGGCAGCCGCACCGAGTCGGCGGTCTTTCCGGACGGCAGCGCGACCGGCGCGGTGGCGAAGACGTAGGTGGCGACCTGCTCGGAGGAGGCGCCCGTCTTGTTGCGGTAGCTGGTGGTCAGCGCGGTGGTGTCGCCGGCCGCGGGGGTGGCCTTGCCGCCGCCGAGGGTCCAGTCGGAGAAGGTCAGCTGGACGCTCTGGGTGGTGCCGTCGGTGAAGTGGACGGTGGCGGTGCCGGTGGACGGGCCGTGGTTGGCGGCGCCGAGGAAGGCGATGGAGCCGGAGCCGGAGACGGCGACGCTCTGCCCGTTCGCCTCGTAGTTGTCCGGCTGGCCGGCGGCCGGGGTGGGCCAGGTGAACGTGGTGCCGCCCGCGGTGATCTTCGCCCCGGGGCTGGCTCCGGCCGCGGCCAGCGCCTGCGCGGAGTAGCTGTTGCCGACGCCGTCGAAGTCCGCGGCGGCCGGCGAGGCGTCGTCCGAGACGCCGACGTCGGTGTACGTCGGCGAGCCGGCGTACGACGGCGGGGCGGCGGAGGCGCCGGAGGCCCAGCCGGTGGCGGCGCTGGTGCCGAGGACGGCGGTGAACGCGCCGCCGGAGGTGAGCGCGGCGGTCGGCAGGTAGGCGTTGTTCCAGGCGGTGCCGTTCCAGGTGGCGGACTGGACGTAGGGGGCGTTGTCGGCGGCGCCCGTGCCGGTGACGGTGAGGGTCTTGCCGCTGGGCAGGGTGATCTGGGCGGTGGTGAACATCGGGCTGCCCAGGGCGAGGTCGGCGGTGCCCGGGGTCTCCGGGTACATGCCGAGCGCCGACCAGACGTACCAGGAGCTCATCTCGCCCAGGTCGTCGTTGCCGGCCAGGCCGGCCGGGCCGTTGGTCCAGATCTGGTCCTGGACCTTCCGCACCGTCGCCTGCGTCTTGTAGGGCTGGCCGACGTAGTCGTACTCCCAGGGGATGTTGAGGCTGGGCTCGTTGCCGAGGTCGGTGTAGCCGTTGGCGCCGGTGAGCGAGGACAGGTCGGTGTCCAGGAAGGTCGCGAGCTTGCTGTCACCGCCCATGGCGGTGGCCAGGCCGTGCACGTTGAAGGGCACCATCGGGGTGTACTGCCAGGAGTCGCCCTCGACGAAGTTGTTGCCGGAGGTCGGCGAGAACGAGCCGGTCCAGGCGCCGGAGGAGTCGCGCGGCTGAATGAACCCGCTCGCGCTGTTGAACAGGTTGTGCCAGTCCTGGGCGCGGGTGGCCAGCGCGCTCTGGTCGGCGGTGTCGCCCAGGGCCCCGGCGAACGCGGAGACGGCGAAGTCGGCGGAGTTGTACTCCAGCGTGGTGGAGGCCGGGCCGTAGAAGTTGCAGCAGCCGTAGGAGCCGTCGCTGGGCAGCCAGCCGATCTGTTCGAGGTAGTTCAGGCCGGGCCGGTCGTTGTTGGTGTTCCGCGCCTCGGCGAGCATGTCGGTCAGCGCGGTGGAGGTGTCGAAGCCGCGGGCGCCGAAGGCGTAGTAGTCGGCGATGATCTCGTCGGCCGGGTCGCCGACCATGACGTACGACTCGCCGTTGTCCTCGGACCACTTGGGGAACTGGCCGGTCTGGGCGTAGTCGTCGACCATCGACTGGGCGGTGTCCGAGGCGGCCTGCGGGTCGACCAGTGCCTCCAGTTGGGCCTGGGAGCGGTAGACGTCCCAGCCGGAGTAGTTGGCGTAGGCGGCGCCGTGGCCGGAGTCGACGGTGTGGGTCTTGCCGTCGAAGCCCGGGTACTGGCCGTTGGTGTCGCTGATCACGTTCGGGTGCAGCAGCGCGTGGTAGAGGGCGGTGTAGAAGACCGTCTGCTGGTCGGAGGTGCCGCCGGCGATCTGCACCTTGCCCAGCAGGGAGTTCCAGGACGCCTGCGCGGCGCTGCGGGTGCCGTCGAAGTCCCAACCGGGGTTCTCGGCGGTCCGGTTGGCGACGGCTCCGGCGGCCGAGACGTACGAGACGCCGACCTTCGCCTGCACGACGGGGTTGGAGGTGGTGTCGAAGGTGACGTAGCCGTTGTTCGCCGCGGCGGCGGGGGCGGCGGCGCTCTTGGCGTCCTGGGCCGCGGCGCTGCCGGCCGAGGCGCCCTTGGCCGACGCGCCGGCGCTCTTGGGCGCGGCGCCGTGCAGGACGGGGTGGCCGGGCTCCTCGGCGGCGTTCTTGCCCGCCCCGGTGAGCGGGGCCGACGCCTTCGGGGTGGCGGTGGCGGCGGCGGTGCCCTGGGTGGCGAAGGGCCGGTCGAAGACCATGTCGAAGTACACGGTGTAGCTGTTGCCGGCGCCGCAGAACTTGCCGCTGGTGACCTGGCCGCTCACCTCGGTACTGGAGACCTGGGTGAACTGCGTGCTGGAAGAGCCGTTCTGGCTGCCCGTCAGCTTGAAGACCAGGTTGGACTGGGTGCTGGACGGGAAGGTGAAGCGGGCCATGCCGCTGCGGGTCGTGGTGGTCAGCTCGGTGGTCACGCCGTTGGCCAGCTTCACCGTGTAGGCGCCGGGCGTGGCGGACTCGTTGGAGTGCGAGAAGCCGTCGGTCGCCGAGGTGCTGACGGCTCCGACGGTCGGCAGCACCGGGACGTCTCCGCCGGCACCGCAGCCGGGCCCGGCGATGTGGGTGAGGCTGAAGCCGGTGATCGAGGTGTCCTTGTACGCGTAGCCGCCGCCGTCCGGCCGGGACGGGGTGTCCGGGCTCCACTGCACCATGCCGAACGGCACGTCGGCGCCGGGGAAGTCGTCGGCGGCGTTGGAGGTGCCGATGAGCGGGTTGACGAGGGAGGCCGGCGCGGTCACCAGCGCCGCCGCCCGCGCCTGGGCCACCGCGGGCGCGCCCAGGCCGACGACGGCCAGGGCCGCGGCCGTCAGCGCGCCGAGCGCGCCGGTCAGGCCGGTCAGGCCGGCCGCGCGGGGCCCGCGGCGCCGCCGGGCGGCACCGGCGGCCGACGGGCGGGCCGCCGGTTCGGGGCGGGCGAAAGCCTCGGGGCGTCCCGAGGGTTCGGGTCGCCCGGAGGGCTCGGATCTCGCGAGCCGTTCGGGTCGTTGCTGTCGTGCCGGTCGCACCATCGGGCACCTGCCTCTGCGGGCGGACGGAGGGGGGAGCGGGCACCTGCCGGCGTCGGACAACCGCCGGACAACCGCCGTCGGACCTGTTCGGACCTGTTCGGACCGTCCGGACGGCCCGGACCGTTTCGGGCCGTTTCGGACCGTCCGGGACACTCGGACCGTCCGGCTGTGGATAACGATGTCGGCGCCCGGATTCGGAGTGACTGTCGTACGCTGTCGCGAACCTGTCAACACCCCGGGGCGCCCCGGCTCCGACTTGGCCGGAGAGCGCTCTCTCGCAACGGCCCCTTCCCACGTTGTAAAGCCGGACCAGCCCTCCCGTCGCCCGCCCCGCCCACCTCGGCCGGCCCACTCCACCCGGGCCCGGCGCGGCAGATCGCCCGCATCCCGGCGGGAGGCGGGTCGTGTCAGGGATCTGGACAGCGGGGGGACGAGGTGTTGTCATGCTCAGTGTCAACGCGGTTCTCCAACGTTGGAATCCGGCCGGGAGTCCCCTCGCTCCCCCGCCCTCCGTCGCTGGAACCGTGGGAGACCCGCGTCACGCGGCTCGGAACCCCCCCACCCGCCACTCCGTCAGGGAGCGGCCCCCGAGCAGTTGGAGTCGTGATGGATCGTCGTAGTTTCCTGCGCGGCGGGGCCGCCGTGCTGGGCGCCGCCGCCCTGGCCGGACGCGGTGTCACCGCCGCGTGGGGCGCCACGGGCGGCGGCCCGCGCATCACCCTGGTGGGCGACACCTCCGGTGGCGGGCTGTACCACCCGTTCCCGTCGGGGCTGAGCCGCACCCCGCTGCTGAAGCTGCCCTCGGGGAGCGTGCGCGCCTCCGGCTGGCTGGCCCAGCAACTGGCGCTGGAGACCACCGGGATCGCCGGCGCCTACGACCAGGTCTCGCACTTCCTGGACACCTCCACCACCGGCTGGCTGCACCCGGCGCAGACCGGATGGGAGGAAGTCCCCTACTGGCTACGCGGGTTGGCCTCGCTGGCAGGGGTGACCGGCGACGCCGGGCTGCGGTCCAAGACGACCACCTGGGTGGCGGGCATCCTCGCCACCGCCCAGTCCGACGGCTTCTTCGGACCGACCGCCCTGCGCACCTCGCTGGGCGGCGGCCCGGACTTCTGGCCCTACATGCCGCTGCTCCAGGCCCTGTGCACCTACCAGGAGTGGAGCGGTGACAGCCGGATCATCCCGCTGCTGACCGCCTTCCTCCACTACCAGAACGGCTTCGGCGCCTCCGCCTTCAACCAGAGCTGGGCGGCGTCCCGCTGGGCCACCAACCTGGCGACCGTGCACTGGCTCTTCGCCCGCACCGGCGACACCGCGCTGCTGTCGCTCGCCGACAGGATCCACGCCAACGGCGCCGACTACGTGAACAACCTGCCGGTGCTGCACAACGTCAGCCTGGCGCAGGGCTTCACCGAGCCGGCGTACGCGGCGCTGCGCGGCGACTCCTCGCTGACCCAGGCCAGCTACCAGGACTACGCGGCGATCCAGGGCACCTACGGCCAGTTCCCCGGCGGCGGCTTCGCGGGCGACGAGAACGCCCGCCCCGGGTACGGCGATCCGCGGCAGGGCTTCGAGACCTGCGGCATCGTCGAGTACATGCAGAGCTTCGAGTCGATGGTCCGGATGACCGGCGACCCCAGCTGGGCCGAGGGCACCGAGAACCTCGCCTTCAACTCGCTGCCGGCCGCGATGGAGCCGGGCCACACGGCGCTGCACTACGCGACCAGCGCCAACTCGGTTCAGCTCGACGGCTACGACAAGACCCTCGGCCAGTTCGACAACACCTTCTCGATGCAGGCGTACCTGCTCGGCGTCGACACGTACCGCTGCTGCCCGCACAACTACGGCCAGGGCTGGGCGTACTTCACCGAGAACGCCTGGCTGGCCACCGCCGACAACGGCCTGGCGGCCGTGCTCCACGCGCCGACGACGGTGACCGCGAAGGTGGGCGCCGCCGGCACCCCGGTCACGGTCACCGAGACCACCTCGTACCCGTTCGACCAGACGGTGACGCTGACCCTCGCGCTCTCCGGGTCCGGCACCACCGCCTTCCCGCTCTACCTGCGCCTCCCCTCCTGGTGCGCGAGCCCCTCGGTGAAGGTCAACGGCCAGACCGTCACGGCCACCGCCGGCTCCGGCTTCGCGGCCGTCAACCGCGCCTGGGCCAACGGCGACACGGTCACCGCGTCCTTCCCGATGGACGTCAGGACGCAGAGCTGGCCGGCCAACCACGACTCCGTCTCGGTCAGCCGCGGCCCGCTGACGTACTCGCTGCGGATCGGCGAGAACGTCGTGCGCGTGGGCGACCCGGCCTCGCACTGGGCGGAGTGCGAGGTCTTCCCCACCTCCGCCTGGAACTACGGCCTGGTTCCCGGCACGTACGAGGCCGTCACGACGGGGGCGAGCGGCAACCCGTTCACCCAGGCGGGCACCCCGGTGGCGATCACCGCGCAGGCCCGCGCGATCCCCAACTGGCAGGGCGACACGCAGGACGTGGTCACCACGCTCCAGCCGAGCCCGGTCAACTCCCCGATGGCGGCCGAGACCGTCACCCTGGTGCCGATGGGCGCGGCCGCCCTGCGCGTCAGCTCCTTCCCGCTGATCGCCGCGGGTGGCGCGGGCGGCTGGGACTGGCAGCTGCCGGCCGTCCCCAGCGCCTCCTGGTGCTGGTCGGGCGACACCGTGAACGCCATCAACAGCGGCTACGTACCGTCGAGTTCCTACGACCAGTCGCATCCTCGCCTCACCTGGTGGGACCACACCGGCACCGCCGAGTGGGCCCAGTACACCTGGTCCTCGCCGGTGACCGCCTCGGCCGTCTCGGTCTACTGGTACGACGACACCGGCCACGGCTCGTGCCGGGTCCCGGCGTCCTGGCACGTGGAGTACCTCGACGGGAGCACCTGGCAGCCGGTCGCGGGAGCCTCCGCGTACGGCACCGCGCCGAACACCTTCAACCGGGTGGCGTTCACCGCCGTGACCAGCACCGCGCTGCGGGTCGTCGCGCAGCTCGCGCCGGGCGTCTCCGGCGGCATCCTCCAGTGGACGGTCGCCGCCCAGCGGGCCGCCGTGACGCCCGGCACCTGGTACCGGGTGCAGAACCGGAACAGCGGCAAGGTGCTGGGCGTGGCCGGCAAGTCCACCGCCGACAGCGCGAACGTCGTGCAGTTCACCGACAACGGCACCGCCGACCACCTGTGGCAGTTCACCGACCTCGGCAACAACCGCTTCACGGTGAGGAACCAGAACAGCGGCCTGCTGCTGGCCGTCAGCAACGCCTCGCTCGCCGACAGCGCCGCCGTGCAGCAGTACCACGACAACGGCACCGCCGACCACTACTGGCACCTCCTCGACAACGGCGACGGCTGGTTCCGCGTCCGGAACGGCAACAGCGGCCTGGTGCTCGGCGTGGACGGCATGTCCACCGCCGACAGCGCGCAGGTCGTGCAGTACGAGGACAGCCGCACCACCGACCACCTGTGGCGCTTCCTGTAGGCCGCGTCCCCGGACCGCGGCCGGACGGACCCCTTGGCGAGCCGGAGCCCCACCCCGCCGCCGGCGCCCCGCCCGCCGCCGCCCTCCCGCGTCTACCACCGCGACCCCTCCATCCCCCACCCTCCGTGAGGAGTTGACCGATGCCAGGTCTTCGCAGAAGACGGCTCCACGCCGAACCCGCGTGTACCGGGGCCGCCACCCCGGCCAGGACGCTGAGGCAGCGCCTGCACCGCCCGCTGGCCGCCGTGCTGGGCACGCTGGCGCTGCTGCTGGGCGTGCTCGTGGCGATGCCCGCCACCTCGCAGGCGGCCGGCTCGCTGCCCTGCGACCTCTACGCCGCCGGCGGCACCCCGTGCGTGGCCGCGCACAGCACCACCCGGGCGCTGCTGTCCTCGTACAACGGGCCGCTCTACCAGGTCACCCGCGCCTCGGACGGCGCCACGCAGGACATCGGGCTGCTCGCGCAGGGCGGATACGCCAACGCGGAGGCGCAGGACCAGTTCTGCGGCGGCACCACCTGCCGGATCACCAAGGTCTACGACCAGTCCGGGCGCCACAACGACCTGCTGCCCGGTCCGGCCGGCGGCGCGGGCGGCGCGGACCGGGGCGCCGACGCCAGCGAGATCTCGGTCAGCGCGGGCGGCCACAAGGTCTACGGCATCTGGATCTCCCCGGGCGTCGGCTACCGCTACACCGGCGTGGCCTCCGGGGTCGCCGTCAACGGCCAGGCCGAGGGCGCCTACATGGTGGCCAGCGGCACCCACGTCGGCTCGGACTGCTGCTTCGACTACGGCAACGCCGAGAGCACCCCGTACGACACCGGCAACGGCCACATGGACGCCCTGAGCATCGCCACCACCTGCTTCTTCGCCCCGTGCACCGGCAGCGGCCCCTGGGTCGAGGCCGACATGGAGAACGGCATGTTCCAGGGGAACAACGGCTCCAACACCGCCAACCAGGGCAACTCCAGCGCCTTCGTCACCGCCGTACTGAAGGACAACGGGCAGACGGCGTACGCGCTCAAGGGCGGCAACTCCCAATCGGGAAGCCTGAGTACGTGGTGGAGCGGCGCGCTACCGACGCGCGGCGGCTACCAGCCGATGCACCAGGAGGGCGGCATCATCCTGGGCACCGGCGGGGACAACAGCAACCGCAACATGGGCACGTTCTTCGAGGGCGTGATGGTCTCCGGCTACCCGAGCGACGCCACCGAGAACGCCGTCCAGGCGAACGTCGTCTCGGTCGGCTACTCCGGTGAGACCAATGTGCCCAACGGCCCCGCCGGCACCGTCACCGGCCCCGGCGGGCAGTGCGTGGACGTGGCCGCGGACGACACCGGTGTGAACGGCACGGCCGTGCAGCTGTGGAACTGCCAGTCGTACGCCGAGGACCAGCACTGGACGCACAACGCGAACGGCTCGCTGTCCACGATCGGCCGCTGCCTGGACATCAACGGCAACGGCACCGCGAACAACACGCAGGTCGAGCTCTGGGACTGCAACGGCGTCGGCGGCCAGAAGTGGGTCCAGCAGGCCGACGGGTCGCTTCTCAACCCGCAGTCCGGCCGCTGCCTGGACTCGCCCAGCGGCGCCACCGCCAACGGCACCCGGCTCCAGATCTACGACTGCAACGGCTCGGCGGCGCAGAAGTTCTCGGTCAACGGCGGCGCCCCGATCGCCGCGCCCGGCGGAAGCTGCGTGGACGTCGCCTCCGACGACATCGGAGTCGACGGCACGGCGGTGCAGCTGTGGGGCTGCCAGAGCTGGGCGGTCGACCAGCACTGGTACCACAACTCCAACAGCTCGCTGGAGACGCTGGGCCGCTGCCTGGACATCAACGGCAACGGGACGGCCAACGGCACGCAGGTCGAGCTGTGGGACTGCAACGGCGTCGGCGGCCAGGTGTGGCAGCAGCGCTCCGACGGGTCGCTGTACAACCCGCAGTCCGGCCGCTGCCTCGACGACCCCAGCGGCGCCACCGCCAACGGCACCCGGCTCCAGATCTACGACTGCAACGGGACGGCGTCCCAGAAGTTCACCCTGGGCTGAGACCGACGGGCCCGGGTCCGGGTCCGGTTCCGCACGGGTCCGCCCCGCGGCGCCTCCCGGCGTCGCGGGGCGGTCGTACGTCCGGGGCGGCCGGGGTGCGGCGGCCGGCCGGGTGCCTTGGCGGTCCGGGCCCAGCCGGGCCACCCTGGGAGGTGGCACGCAATCCACCGGCGGTACGGCGCCGCGGCGGCGCACCGCCCGACCCGGAAGGTGGCGAGGGCCATGCGCGCACACGTCGGCGACCGACTCGTCGTCGAGAGCCCCACGACGGAGACGGCCAGGCGCGAGGGGCGGATCGTCGGCTGCCGCCACGCGGACGGCACGCCCCCCTACGACGTGCGGTGGTCCGACAGCGACCACGTGACCACCGTCTACCCCGGCCCGGACGCGCACGTGCGGCCGGAGCGGGAGGCGGCCTCCGGTTCCTGAACCCCGCGAGCCGCGTCGCCCGGCTCCGCGATCTGAGCCGCTCAGCCGCTCAGCCGCTTTTCAGCGGTCGAGGTCCTTGGTGACGAAGACGTAGTGCGGGCCGCTGGGCTCCAGGACGAACTCCTCACCGAGCGCGGTGAAGCCGAAGTGCTCGTAGAAGCCAGCCGCCGAGGTGCGGCCGTTGCACCACGCCAGCCCGGCGCCGCGGGCCGCGCTCTCCCGCAGGCCGGCCAGCAGCGCGGCGGCGCCGAAACCCCGCCCGCGCACGTCCACGGCGCTGCCCATGCCGCGGAAGCGGTAGGCGGGCGCGGCCTCGCCGGGCATCGGGTCCGGGAAGAAGGTCACGCAGCCGCGCACGGCGCCCTCGTCGTCGTACGCGGCTATGTGGAAGGTGTCGCCGCGCGCGTCCTCCGGGTAGACGGCGGCCTCGCGCGGCATCCCGGTGCGCAGCACCGCCCACCGCAGCTCGAAGATCTCCTCGACGGGTACGACGGCTGTGCGCATGGGGGTGTCCTTCTCGACTTCGCTGGTCAGTCCAGGAACGAGGCTAGCGGCACCGCCGGGTCGGCCAGCGCCTCGGGGTCGACCGGGCGGCGGCCGCGGACCAGCTGCTGGATCGGGTCGGTGACGTCCCACACGTTGACGTTCATGCCGGCCAGCACCCGGTTCCCCGCGTCCAGCCAGAACGCGACGAACTCGCGCTTGCCGACGTCGCCCCGGCAGACCACCTGCTCGTAGGAGCCCGGCGGGGCGTACCCGGAGTACTCCATGCCCAGGTCGAACTGGTCGGAGAAGAAGTACGGCACCCGGTCGTAGGAGACCTCCTTGCCGAGCATGGCGCGGGCGGCGGCCGGACCGCCGTTGAGCGCGTTCGCCCAGTGCTCGACCCGCAGCCGCCCGCCCAGCAGGGGGTGCTCGGCGTTGGCGACGTCGCCGGCCGCGAAGATGTCCGGGTCGGAGGTGCGCAGCGAGGCGTCGACCGCGATGCCGCCGCCCTCCGCGCGGGAGGTCATCGCGAGGCCGGCCGACTCCGCCAGCGCGGTGCGCGGCGCCGCGCCGATCGCGGCCAGCACGTCGTGCGCGGGGTGCTCGGTGCCGTCGTCGGTGACCGCGGCCAGCACCATGCCGTCCTGGCCGGTGATCTCGGTCAGGCGGGCGCCGAAGTGGAAGCGGACGCCGTGCTCGGTGTGCAGGTCGGTGAAGACGGAGCCGATCTCCGGGCCGAGCACGGAGTGCAGCGGGGTGGGCGCGGACTGCACGACGGTCACCTCGGCGCCGTAGCCGCGGGCGGCCGCCGCGACCTCCAGGCCGATCCAGCCGGCCCCGGCGATCACCAGGTGGCCGTTCTCCCGGCCGAGGTTGGACAGCACGTTCTTCAGCCGCTCGGAGTGGGCCAGCCGGCGCAGGTGGTGGACGCCGGCGAGGTCGGTGCCGGGGATGTCGAGACGGCGCGGCTCGGCACCGGTGGCCAGCAGCAGCTTGTCGTAGTGCAGGACCGTGCCGTCGCCGAGGGTGACGGTGTGGGCGGCCCGGTCGAGGTGCACGACGGGCTGGCCGAGGTGCAGCTCGACGTCGTGCTCGGCATACCAGGTGGCGGACTCGACGAAGACGGAGTCGCGCTCCGCCGCGCCGGTCAGGAAGCCCTTGGACAGCGGCGGCCGCTCGTAGGGATGGTCGCGCTCGTCGCCGACCAGTATCACCCGGCCGGTGAAACCCTCGGAGCGCAGCGTCTCGGCGGCCTTCGCTCCCGCGAGCCCGGCTCCGACGATCACGAACGTCTGGTGCGCGTCCACCACAGTGTGCCTCCCCGGCGGGTTTGTCCGTTGCCCTGCTGCTGTGCCCGGCTGTTGTGCCCTGTCGCTGTGCCCGGCTGTTGTCCGCTGTGCCCTGCTGCTGCCTGTCGGTGTGCCTGCTGCCGTGCGTGCCTGGTGATGTCCTGCTGGTGTTCTGCCGGTGTTCTGCCGACTGCCGGCAGGTGCCGTGCTCGTGTCCTGCCGGCGCCGTACGGGAGCCTGTGCCCCTGCTGAGCGTCCCGCACGGCGACCCGCGCGGGAAGAGCGCCGCGCCGACCGCGTCGGCGGGGACCGGCGGGGGCCCGCGGCGGGCAGGTGTGCGATCTTACGGTCCCACCCGCCGGCCCGGAGCCCCAGCCACCCCAGAAACCCCAGGAAACCCAGGAGGGCCGATCACCCTCGGCCGGCCAGCCGGGCGTGGAGGGCCACGGCCGCGGCGTCGGTCAGCGAGGCGAGCTGGTCGACGACGGCCCGACGCCGGCCCGACTCGTCCCCGGCCGCCTCGTGGAGCGCCCTGAACTGCGGGTCGAGCCCGTCGGGGGCGCGGTCGAGCAGGGCCGCGGCCAGCTCCCCGATCACCACCCGCTGCTCGGCGCGGCGCCGGGCCTGCGCGGCGTGCTGCATGACGTACCGGTCGGCCACCGCCTTCAGCACGGCGCACTCCATCCGCTGGTCCCTGGGCACCACCAGCTCGGCCCGGTACCGGGTCAGCGGCGCCGTGCCGTAGCGGGCGCGGGTGGCGGCCTCGGCGGCCAGGCAGAAACGGCCGATGAGCTGCGACGCGGCGTCCTTGAGCCGGGCTTGGGCGAGCGCGGAGCCGTCGTAGCGCGCGGGCCACCACGGCTGGGCCAGCAGCCGGTCCAGGGCGGCGCCCAGCTCCTCCTGCGAGGTGCCCGGAGGGGCGTAGCGGGCGGTCACGCAGGCGAACACCTCGGCCCGCTCCGGGGCGGAGCCGAGCGCCCGGGGGTCGATGTGCCCCGCTTGGAGGCCGTCCTCCACGTCGTGCACGGAGTAGGCGACGTCGTCGGCCCAGTCCATCACCTGCGCCTCGAAGCAGCGGCGGCCCTCGGGCGCGCCCGCGCGCAGCCAGCGGAAGACCGGCAGGTCGTCCTCGTACACGCCGAACTTGGGGCTGTCCGGCCCGTCCGGGTGGGCGCCGCGCCGCCACGGGTACTTGGTGGCGGCGTCCAGCGCCGCCCTGGTCAGGTTCAGGCCGACGCTGACCAGGGGCTCGCCGCCGGTACCGTCCCCGGCGGGTGGCCGCGGCGCGAACCGCTTCGGCTCGATCCGGGTGAGCAGGCGCAGGCTCTGCGCGTTGCCCTCGAAGCCGCCGCAGGACTCGGCGAACTCCGCCAGTACCTCCTCTCCGTTGTGCCCGAACGGCGGGTGCCCCAGGTCGTGCGCGAGGCAGGCCGTCTCCACCAGATCGGGGTCGCAGCCCAGGGCCGCGCCCAGCTCCCGCCCGACCTGCGCGCACTCCAGCGAGTGCGTCAACCGGGTGCGCGGGCTCGTCCCCGTCAGCGCCCCCGCCCCTGCGCTCAGGTCCACCACCTGCGTCTTCCCGGCCAGCCGGCGCAGCGCGGCCGAGTGCAGCACCCGCGCCCGGTCCCGTTGGAAGGCGGTCCGGCCCGGCCGTTTGTCCGGCTCGGCCACGTACCGCGCCAGGTCCTCGGACAGGTACAGCCCCTCGGTGGCACCCTCCGCCGCCTCCCACGACTCCGCGCGTCCGATCGGCTCCATACCCCGACCGTAGCCCGCCCCGCCGGCCGCGCCCGTCGCGAGCGGGGGAGGCGTCTCAGGCGCGGGCGCGTCTGCCAGGGCCGGCCGCCGGGGTGGCGTCGAAGGTGTGCCGGGCCTGCTCGACGCGGTCCAGGTTGGCGTCCGCCCACTCGGCGAGGTGCGCGAAGACCGGGGCGAGGCTGCGCCCGAGGTCGCTGATCTCGTACTCCACCCGGGGCGGTACCTCCGCGTAGTAGGTGCGGATCACCAGGCCGTCCCGCTCCATCTGGCGCAGCCGCTGCGTGAGCACCTTCGCGGTGATGGTGCCCACCCGGCGCTGGAGCTCCACGAACCGCTGCCGGCCGTAGGCGTGCAGCGTCCAGAGGATCGGGGTGGTCCACCGGCTGAAGACCATCTCCACCACTGCGCCGACCGGGCAGGCCGGCCCTGCCGGAACGCCTATCGGCGGGCGCGGCGGAGCCTTCTCCTTGCGGACCGCCGCCACCCGGCCCGTGCCGTCGGCCGTGGCCACCTCGCCGGTCCCGGACCGCGCCCGCAGCCGTGGGCCGGCCACCTTCGGCGCCCCCGGCACCACGGATGGCGCGGACGACACGGCCGACACGGCCGAGACCGTCGCCACCGTCGATACCGCGGATACTGATGGACCCGCCGACACAGCGGCCGCGGCCGCCATGGTCTTCGCCACCACGATCTCCTCCAATGGTCTCAATCGTTTCTTTCGGATACTGAAATCACCGCCGACACGGCGGGGAGCCTCCGCCGCCGACCGCGCCTGGCAGAGCGGCAGAAGAACCCGACATCGCCGCGTCGCACCCCGCACCCGCACCCCGCACCCACCCCGCTCGCCTCACCCGGAACCGCTCCCCGCGACCCCGCCCTCCCGCTGCCTCCAGACCTCTGCCCGCACCCTCGTTCGCCCACACGTTTTGTCACTCTTGCTCCGCATTCGTGAGATCTCCCTACCGGTACGGCGACCACCACGACGGGCGGCGCGCCCGGACGGGCCGGCACCGCGCACCGCGCACCGCCCCCGCCGCGACACGCGCCGGGGCGGGACCGCCACCCGGCTGGGCGAAGGCGCGTTCATCCGTTCGGGTGGCGTCCGGGATGATCCGTCGGACGGCGGAATTCCTGTGCGGCTGGCGGCCGTTGAAAGGACATGACTGTTGACGTTGTGGAACGGATCGGCCGTGTCGGAGTGTGGACGCAGCTGCTGAGCAGGGCCGAGCCGCAGTTCCAGGAGGAGAACGCCGAGGCCGCGGCGGAGCTGGACGAGCTGGGGTTCGGCACGCTCTGGCTCGGCGGCTCCCCCGCGGTCGAGCGCGCGGCTCCGCTGCTCGCGGCCACCCGGCGGATCACCGTGGCCACCGGCATCCTCAGCGTCTGGAGCAAGGACGCCGCCTCCGTCGCGCAGGACGTCGCGGCGCTGGGGTCGTCCGGAGCCGAGCGGTTCCTGCTGGGGCTGGGCGTCAGCCACGGCCCCATGACCCCTGGCTACGGGCGGCCGATGGAGAAGATGGCCGAGTTCCTGGACGGATTGGACGGCGCCGGGCAGCCGGTGCCGTCGGAGCAGCGGGTGCTGGCCGCGCTCGGCCCGAAGATGCTGGAGCTCTCGGCGCGGCGCTCGGCCGGAGCCCACCCCTACCTCGTCACGGTGGAGCATGTGGCGCGCTCCCGCGAGGTGCTGGGCAAGGGCAAGGTGCTCGCCCCGGAGCTCGGCGTGGTGCTGGACGCGGACCGGGCGCGGGCCCGGGAGACCGCGCGCGGCGCACTGTCCCCCTACCTCGGCCTGCCCAACTACACCAGGAACTGGCTGCGGCTGGGCTTCACCGAGGAGGATCTGGCGAACGGCGGCAGCGACACGCTGCTGGACGCGCTCTTCGTCCTCGGGGACACCGCCGACGTCCGTACCCGCGTGGCCGCCTTCCACGAGGCGGGCGCGGACCACGTGGCCCTCCAGGTGATCCGCCGGGACGGCACGCTGCCCCGGGAGGAGTGGCGCCAGCTCGCGCAGGCACTGCCCATCAGGTGAACCGGCCGGGGCCGCCGCCCTCCGTGCCCGAGGGCGCTCCGTCCCCGGCAGGCTGGCGGGGAAGGGCGCTGGTGGAAGGGCGCTATCCGCGGTCGGGCACGACGGCCCCCGAGGGCAGTCCCTCCGCCACGTACGCGTCGTAGTGCTCCTGCCACGCCCCCTCGCCGCCCCGGGGCGGGGCGGGGGCACCGGCGGCGCGGGCGCCGAGGGCGGCCAGGCACAGGTCCCAGCCGGCGGCGTTGCGGGCGGCGGCGTCCTCGGCCTCCAGGAAATCGGTGAAGCTCAGCCTGGTGCGGGCGCCGTCGAGCCGGGTCAGCTCGAAGCGCAGTTCGTCGCCGCCCCAGTCGTAGGCGAGCAGGCGCGGCGGGTCGAGCGCGGTGACCCGCCCGGCCACCACGGCGCCGGGCGCGTTCCGGTCGCCCGAGAAGGTGGCCGCACCACCCATCACCAGGTCGAGGGTGACCTCGGGGAAGGGGAACCAGTGGGCGAGTTCGGCGGGATCGCTGACCAGCGCCCACACGCGATCGATCGGAAGGTCGTAGATCCGCTCGAACAGGACCGTCGGGCGGCCGTCCTCGTTCTGGCGGAAAGTGCCGCGCTCAGTGGGGGTCGTCATGGCTGCGCTGCTTCCTCCATCTGCTGACGGGCGTCCGCCGGCCGTCCCACGCCCGCTGACCGGCTTGCCCGCTGACCGGCTTGCCGGCTGATCGGCTGACCCGCCGGCCGGCGCCGCCCGGCGTTGCGTCGACTCCGTGTCGGCCCGGTGTCCTCCTTCCCCACGCGTGCCCGCAGCGAGCCCGGACATGCACCGGGCGACAGCCGGGGCGGGCGCCAGAGGGGAAAGGCTGAGGGGAAAGGCGGAGGGGAAGGCGTACGCGCGGGCAGGCGGGGAGCCCGGTGCGCGCCGACCCGCACGGCGGCGGCCCATGGCAGGTCTCGGCGCCCACGCCTCCAACCTGCCGCCCAGCGCGTCCGGCGGTCAAGGCGTACACGCGGGGCGGCCGCCGTCCGTGTGGGCGTCAGGCGCCGGCGACGGTTACCACGGGCTCGTGGCGGACGGGGAAGTTGACGGAGTTGGCGATGAAGCACAGGTGGTGGGCGCGCTCGTGGAGGGCGATCGCCTGTTCCGCCATGTCGGCCGAGGCCACCTGGACGACCGGGCGGAGCACGGCCTCGGTGAAGCGGCCCCCGCCGTCGCCGGTCTCCACCATGGTTCCGGACGCCTGGTCGGTGTAGGCCGTCACCACGACACCGCCCACCGCGCACACGTGCAGATACGACAGCAGGTGGCACTGGGACAGCGCCGCGAGCAGCAGCTGCTCCGGGTTCCAGCGGTCGGCGTCCCCGCGGAAGTGGGGGTCGGCCGAGCCGGAGATGGCGGGCAGGCCGGGCGCGGCGACCTCGTGGGTACGGCGGTAGGAGCGGTAGGTGTCGGTTCCGGTGCCGAGGTTCCCGGTCCAGGTGAGGTCGGTGCGGTAGGTGTGCTGTCCGGCGCTTGGCATGGGGGTGCGGCCTCTTCTTCCGTTCGTGGGCGTTCTATGGACGTTGACGGGCGAGCGGGGCGGTGGGCGCGGGCGGGGCGCCGGCCCACGGCTCCCTCGCACCGGAGAGCCCGTACCGGCGACGGCACCGGTGCCCCGGAAGTGTAGGCGTAGGCGCCCCGAGTCCAGCCTGCCCCTTACCGGACGGGGGTGGCGCCGTGCCCGTCGAGGGCCCGCGCCACCCCGGTCTCGCGGGGGCCGAGGAAACGCGGGTCCGGCTTCGCCAGCACGTCGAACGCGGCCTTGCCGGCGGCCAGCACCTCGCGTGATCCGCTCGCGTACCAGGTGGCGTCGTGCCGCTCGGCGACCCCCACGCCGTACGCGTCGATCCCGGCGGCCGCGCACAGCGCGAGGGCGCGCCGGATGTGGAAGTCCTGGCTGACGAGGACCGCGCGGTCCACCCCGAACACGCGCTTGGCGCGGGTACAGGAGTCCCAGGTGTCGAAGCCCGCGTAGTCGGCGACGATCCGGCCGGCCGGCACGCCGTGCGCGGCGAGGTACGTGCGCATGGCGTCCGGTTCGTCGTATGTGGTGCGGCTGTTGTCGCCGGTCACCAGGAGGACCTCGACCTTCCCGGCCCGGTAGAGGCGGATCGCCGCGTCCAGCCGGTGCGCCAGGTACGCGGACGGCCGCCCGTTGTCCAGCCCGGCGCCGAACACCACGGCCACCGGCTCGGCGGGCACGTCGGCGACCGACCGCACCCGCCCGCCCTCGTCGAGCCGCAGCCAGGTCGCGGGCAGGAGCGCCAGCACGCAGGCCGCGACGGTCCAGCGCAGCAACCGGCGCCGGCCCTGCCGGGTACGCGGCAGCCGCGGCAGGCGCGGTACGAGGCGGCGCCGCCGTGCGCCCTCCCGCCCAGCGACCGGCTCGGCGGCAACCGCTCCGGCCGCTCCGGCGGCTCCGCCCCGCCCGGGTCCGCAGCGGCTCCGTCCCGCCCGGGCCGCCCGCGGCCACCTCGGGGCCGCCGCCCGCCAAGCCCGCCCAACCAGCCGAACCGGCCGAACCCGCCGCCGGCCGAACCGTTCCGCCACGTCTGCCCCCTCGTCGTCACCCGCCCGCGCGCCGGGCACCCGCACCCCGCCGCCGTACCCGCCGCCCGCGCCCGCGTACCGCCGTCGGCCGCGCTGTCACCGCCCTGCGGCGCACCATGGCCCGCCGAACGGTGTCCGGCGCCCTACCGAAGAGATGGCGCCGCGGCTCGTTCGGTTGCCCCCGCGGGCCCCCGGCCGGGCACGCGTCACGCCTTGGCGCGCAGCCGCCGGAGCATGCGGGCGTCCTGGAAGCCGACCGCGCGGGCGGCGGACTCGACGGTGGAGCCGTGGGAGATCAGGTGCTCCGCGCGCTCCAGCCGCAGTTCCTGCTGGTAGCGCAGCGGGGTGAGGCCGGTGGACGCGGTGAAGCGGCGGGTCAGGGTGCGTTCGCTGAGGCCGGCCTCGACCGCGAGGCCGGCCAGCGCGAGCCGCTCCGCGTAGCGGGTGTCGATGAGGTCCTGGACGCGGTGGACGCTGTCGCTGAGATGGGCGCGGTGCCGCAGCATGGCGCTGGCCTGCCGTTCGTCGCCGTTGCGCCGGGCGTAGACGACCATCTCGCGGGCCACCCGCGCGGCGGCCGCGGGCCCGTGCCGGACCGCCAGCAGGTGGAGCGCGAGGTCGATGCCGCTGGCGATGCCGGCGGAGGTGACGACCCGCCCGTCGACGACGAAGAGCACGTCCCGTACGACCACGGCCTTCGGGTAGCGGCGGGCGAGTTCGTCCTGCACCTCGTGGTGGGTGGTGCAGCGGCGGCCGTCGAGCAGCCCGGCGCTGCCCAGCGCGTCGGCGCCCGCGCAGATGCTGGCGACGGTGCCGCCGGCGTCGTGGTGGGCGCGCACCCGCCGCAGCGTGGCCTCGGTGAGCGCTCCCGCGCCGCGTCCGCTCCGCCAGCGCCAGCCGGGGACGACCAGCAGGTCGCGGGGGTCCAGCCGCGGCCAGCTGAGGGCGGCGCGGACCGGCAGGCCCTGCGCGGTGGGGATGTCCTCCTGCTCGGCGACGTAGTCCAGGCGGTAGCCGAGTCCGTACCCGGCGGCCGTGGCGAACACCTGCGCGGGACCGGCGAGGTCGAGCAGGTGCACCTCCGGGACGAGGAGGAAGACCACCCGGGTCACGATCCGGTCAGCTCCTCGACGGTGGCGACGGTGGCGAAACGTCCGGCCAGAGCGTAGCGCGTGCGCTCGATGACCACCGCCGGCGGCAGGGTGGCGGGGTCGGCGAGCACCTGTTCGTAGGGGCGTCCGGCGGGGGCGTCGGGGTCGGGCAGCGGCTCGGTCGCGGTGGCGTCGATGGCGATGGTGGTGGCGTAGCCGAGGTCGGCGGCGAGCCGGGTGGTGGTCTCCACGCACTGCTCGGTGCGGATGCCGCACGTGGTCACCGCGTGGACGCCGTGCTCGGTGAGGAGCTGTTGGAGGTTGGTGGTGGTGAAGGCGTTGTGCGAGGTCTTGGTGAGGACGGGTTCGCCGTCGGCGGCGGCCAGCGGCGCCATGAGCCGCACGTGGCCGAGCTGCGGGTCGAAGGCGGTCCCGGTACCGGGTTCGGCGTGCAGCACCCACACGACGAGGTCCCGCCCGGCGCGGGCGTGCTCGACGAGCTTCGCGACCTGGTGGGCGACGCCGGGGTCGGAGGCGTGCTTCCAGCTCTCGCGCTGCCGGAAGGACTCCTGGACGTCGATGACGATCAGGGCCCTGCCGGTGGCGGGGCCGGTGCCGGGTTCCGTGGTGGTGGCCATGGACCGATCCTCGCGCCGCGCGGGGGCGCCGCGACAGACCCGATCGGGCCCGGTACCGGACCGATCCGGTCAGCACGGCAGAGCACGGTGCGGGGATCGCCGATCCCCCCGTCCACCTCGATCCCCGCCTATCCCCCGAGCCCCCTCGATTCCTCCCGAGCCCCGATCCCCTCCCCGCGCCGGGCCCCGAGGGCCCGGACCAGCCGGCCGCCGCACCCGGGGACGGGCTGGGGCGCGGGCGCGGTCACCAAGGATGGTCGGCGAGGTGGGCGGCGATCCGCTCGCGGTCCCAGCGGCCGTCGGCGACCACCAGCCGGTAGGCCAGCCGCAGCGTGGCGCCCGGGGCGAGCGGCGGCTGCCGTTCGAGGGCCGGCCGCGGGTCCACGACGGGCGCCCGGCCGTGCCGCACCCGCCAGTACGGCGCGCCGCCGGGCAGCCGCGGATCGGCCGCGAAGACGAGGGTGACGGGGTGGCGGCCGGGTCGTCCGGCGGGCTGTCCGCCGCGGCGTCCGGCCGGGTCGGGCTCCCGGCCGGCCGGCTCCGCGCCGAGGAGTTCCGTGCCCGACGGTGCCGCGCCTGACGGTGCCGTGCCTGTCAGCACGGTGCCCACTCGTTCCACGGCCGGTACGGGGCCCGCCGGTTCCGCGGCCGGTTCCGCGCCGAACTCCCCGGTGAAGGCCAGCCAGGGCGCGCGGGCGCCCGCCTCGACGGGACCGGAGCCGGCCGGCTGTGTCACCGCTCCCCCGGCCACGCCCTCCGGGCCGCGCCAGAAGAAGCCGCAGTGGCCAGGGAGTTCGCGGCCGAACGGGGCTGCTCCGGCGAAGTGCAGGGGCTCGCCTGCGGTGTTGCGCAGCTCTGTGGCGAACTCCAGGGTCCAGCTTCCCCCTTCGGGCTCCAGGTCGAGCACCTGCCAGCGGCGTGCCTCCGTGACGCGGTGGCGGCCGTCGGCGGCGTACCAGTCGAGGGTCGCGGTGAAGACCGTGCGCCCGCCGGCGGCCAGCGCGGTGAAGCCGGTGTGCTCGGTCCGGTGGGCCGGCCCGAGCGCGGGCCTGGACCAGGAGCCGGGCAGCAGCGCGGCCGCCAGGTGGGCACCGCCGCCCGGGGGACGTGGTCCGGCGACGGGGAGGCCGCGGGGCCGGACCCGCTCCCGGGGCGGCGGTGGTCATGGGGGTGGCGGCCGGTGACGGTACGGCCGGCCAGGCTGCGCAGCGGGTGCGCCCAGGGCACGGGACACTCGTCGGGGTGCAGGTCGGGCCGGTAGTGGTAGCGCAGGATCTCGGTCCCGGCCGCCACCACGGCCAGGGTGTCGCGCGCGCCGTGGACCAGCCGGGGGACCGCGGCGTCCGACCGGGTCCCGCCCGGCGCCCCGGTCCCGGCCGGTGTCCCGGCCCCGGTCGCCGACCGCGTCCCGTTCACCGCGTGCCTCCGCCGTACCCGCCGCCCCGCGCCGGCCGCCCGTACGGGGGCAGCTCCCCAGCCGGGGCGGGGCCCGGACGGCGGGACACGGGCGGCGCGCAGTGCAGGTGGTGGTAGAAGGGGTCGGCCGGTCCCAACTGGCCGCGCCGCACCGGGCGGCCGGTGGCGGCGGCCCGGTGCAGCCCGGTGAGGAGTTCGAGGCCGGCCCGCCGCAAGCCCGCGCCCGGGTGGGGGCGGCGCCCGGCGGGCATCGCGTCGAGGACGGCGGCCAGCGCGCACGGTGGCTCGGACCGGGCGCCGGCGTCCCGCCCGGCGCGCGCGGTGGTGCCCGCCCGGCCGGCCATGGCCAGGGTGAGCCCCCAGGTCCCGCCGAGCCCGCCTCCGCCCACCGCCGCACGCCCGGCCGGGGCGCCTGCCGCCAACCCGCCTGGCCCGACAGCCGGCACCGCGCCGACACCGTCCGACCTGGCCGCCAGGAAGCGCAGTTCGGCCGTTGCCTCGGCGAAGTCCAGCCGCAGCGGCGGCTCCTGTCCGCCGTCGCGCACGGGCGCCGGCAGCACCGTGGCCACCGCCCCGCACGCGAACCACACCAGCAGCGTGGGCACGGCGTCCCCTCCCCGCTGGCCGGGCCGGGCCACCGCGGGCCGCACTTCGGTCCATTCGCCCAGGACCGCCGGCAGCAGCTCCACCAGCTCGGCCCCGCGAGCCGCCGCGCGGTCCGCGCCGTACTCCGGCCGCCGGCCCGCCCCCTCGGCGGCCGACGGCCGGAACCAGGGAACGGCCAGCCGCGCGCCCAGCGGCCGGCCCAGGGCGCCGGAACGGGCGAGCCCCAGCAGGCGGCGCGGCCCGGACTCCAGCAGCAGGTCGCCGGCCACCGAGGCGAACGGGCCGCCCGGCCGCTCGGCCGCGCTGATCCGGTCGTACTCGGCGAGGCAGCGCGCGGGCGGCTGCTCGGCCAGCACCCACGCCCCGGCCCGCAGGCAGCTCAGCACGGCGGCGGTGCGGGCGCTCGCCCCCGTGGCCAGGTGGACGAGTTCGGGGTGCTCCCGGCCGAGCAGCTCCTCCAGCGACCGGTACGCGGCCGGTACGGCGTGCGCGGCGCGGACCCGGCGGGCCATGGCGGCGTCGGCGTCCACCAGCGCGGCCACCTCGACGCGGTGCCGCTGGGCGTGCAGCGCGGGCAGGTGTGCCGCCTCCGCGTCGGGCCCGAGGCCGACCAGGGCGGCGCGGATCCGCCGCGCGGGCACCGGAACGGCGGGGCCGCCTGCCGGCCGGAGGGCGGTGGGAGCGGTGCGGGCCGCCGGGTGGGCGGCGGGTTGCGCGCCGCCCCGCACCGGGGGGTTGCCGGCGGCGCGCGGGGGCGAGGGGACGAGGGTGGGGGGAAGCGACACGCTGGACGACATGGCGCGCCTCGAAGGCTCTCGGAGGTTCGTGAAGGGTGCTCGAAGGCTGAACGGTGCTCAGAGGTACGTGGACGTGATCCGTACGCGGGGGTTCGCGAACGGTGCCCGGGTGGCGGATGACGGCACTCGGTACGTTGTCGGCGTCGGCGTCGGCGTCGGCGTCGGCGTCGGCGTCGGCGTCGGCGTCGGCGAAACATACGGGTCGAATGTTTCGACACCGATTCCGACTCTGCGCGCAGACCATACGGCCGCCCTGATCGGGCGTCAACACCTCGCGCCGTTTTCGCACGTCAGAGTGGCGGGAGCGCTCCCACAGCGCGCTGCTCCCGCCGTCCTCGGGGGTCACCGGGCGCGAAGTCGCGACGCCTGCGGTGCGGCACTGCCGCAGGCCCTGACAGGGGTGCGGCCGGGCGTCGCACCGGAGGCCGGGTGGTGGCGGCCACGGCTGCGGCGAGGGCCGCGGCGGCGCCGTGGACGACCGGCTCGCCGTGGCCGAAGAGTGCCGTGTCCGGGGCGAGTTCGGCCAGACGGCGCAGGGACGCCACGGCCCGGGCACGGTCGGTGTTGAAGACGCCGAGCATGGTGCGGCCCACGTCGGCCACCGCGTCACCGGTGAACAGCACTCCGGGGCCGGGCAGATGGAGGGCCGGCGAGCCGTCGGTGGGGCGGGGCGCGGCGACGACCACCGCTCGGCCGCCGAACGGCAGCACGTCGCCGTCCTCCACCTCGCGGTCCACCCGGCAGGGCGGAGCGGCCGGCAGCGGCGGCAGCGCCGCCATGACGGGCCTCTCCAACTCCTCCAGCACCGGCGGCGCGCCCGCCGCCCCGCTCCGGATCACCGGGGCGTCCAGCCGGTGCGCCACCACCTCCGCGCCGTGCGGCGCGGCGAGCGCGGTGGCGCCGCCGACGTGGTCCTCATGCCCGTGGGTGAGCACGATCCGCGTCAACGGCGTCCCGTCCAGCGCCCGGTGGGTCGCGTCTGCGCGGTCCGCGGTCCCCGTGTCGACCAGGGTGGCCCCGCCGGCCTCACGCCACAGGTAGGCGGCGCCCACGGGGAAGCGCGGCATGGTCAGGCCGGGGAGTACTCCGACGACGTCAGCGGAGTCCATGGCGCCTGCCTGTCCGGCCGGCCGCGCGCGCCGCCGGGTGTTTGCCCCGGGCTCAGCGCGGCACCGACCGCAGCCGTCATCCGGATCGACGGGCACCCGGATCGACGGGGCCACCCAGGTCGCCGGGATCACCGGATCACCGGATCACCGGCGCCACCCGAACCGCGGGTCACCCTCCGGCGCACGCACCGTACTTGACGCGTCGCTCTTCCGTTCGGCGCGCCGCCGCCGCTGTCCCGCGTGCCGTCGGCGCGGCCCCGCGCGGCGCCTGTGCGACGCCGCCCGCGCGGCCCCGCCGCCGTCGGCAGGAGTGCCGCACAGGCGGTGCGCCCGCGTGTCGGGCCGGCGGCGCGGTGGACCAGCCCGACAGCCGACGGGGTTCAGGGCCGGAGCGGCGGCGCGCTGCTGGCCCGTTCGATCAGCCGGGTGGCCAGATCCACCCGCAGGGTGCTCGGCTCCTTGGCCCGGCTGATGTCGATCACCAGGCGGGCGGCGGCCTCGGCCATCTCGGTGAGCGGCTGGCGGACGGTGGTCAGCGGCGGGCTGATCCACCGGGCCAGCGGCAGGTCGTCGAAGCCGACCACGCTCAGGTCCCGCGGGATGCCCAGGCCGAGTTCGCGGGCGGCCTCGTAAAGGCCCATCGCCTGGAGGTCGTTGCCGGTGAAGACGGCGGTGGGGCGGTCCGGCAGGCGCAGCAGCTCCAGGCCCGCGTTGAAGCCGGCCTCGTGGTGGAAGTTGCCGAACCGCACCAGCCGGGAGTCGAAGGCGACGCCCGCGGTCTCCAGGGCGGCCCGGTAGCCGTCGATCCTGGCGCGACTGCACATCATGCCGTCCGGCCCGCCGATGATGCCGATGCGGCGGTGGCCCAGCTCCAGCAGGTGGCGGGTGGCGGCGAGCCCGCCCTGCCAGTTGGTGGCGCCGATCGCCGGGACGTCGTCGCCGGGGTCGCCGGCCGGGTCCATGACGACGAACGGTATGTCGCGACTGGTGAGTTGGGCGCGCTGGGCGGAGTCGAGGTCGGAGAGCACCAGGATCACGCCGGTCGGACGGCGCGCCAGGACGCCGTCGACCCAGGTCTGGCCGGGAGTGAGCCGCCCGGCCGACTCCGACAGCACCACGTTCAGGCCCTCCAGCCGGGCCACGTTCTCGACGCCGCGGATGACCTCCATGGCCCACGAGCTCTCCAACTCGTGGAAGACCAGGTCGATCAGCGGAGCACTCTGCACACTGCCGCGCCGCCGCTGGTACCCGTGCAGCCGCAGCAGTTCCTCCACCCGGCTCCTGGTGGCCGGTGCCACGTCGCCGCGCCCGTTGAGGACCTTCGAAACAGTCGGGGCCGAGACGCCCGCCGCCTTGGCGATCTCGGCGAGGGTGGCCGCGCCCGCGCTCGGTGCTTGGGGCTGGTCATCCGGTGGATGTTGAACGCTGGTGGCACTCATGTCAGCGATCGTAGCCCGAGGGCCCCTCTCTCATCGACGGCCAGCACACCCACTTCTCACCCCCCGGCTGGTACCGCAACATTCTTTCACTTCGCCGAAATGTTCGGGAAACCGGAGCGGCGAAGTTCAGCCACGCGCGCCGCTCCGACGATCCCGCAGGTCCGGACCTGGCGCGGAGCCGGACGCCGCCCCGGAACCGGGGCCGCCGCCGGAGCCGCGCAGGAACACGGCGGCGAGCAGCACCCCGAGGACGACGAGGGCGGTGTTGACGGCGACGGCCCGGGTGACGCCGTGCAGTACCGCCGCGGCGGTCGCCGCGCCCCCGCCGGCCGAGGCGACCACCGCGGACATGACGGGGGTGCCCAGGGTGATACCCACCTGCTGCGCCATGGAGGCGAGACCGGTGGCCAGCCCCTGTTCGCCGTCGGGCAGCCCGCTGGTCACGGTGACCATGAAGCCGACGATGACCAGCATGTTGCCCACCCCGCCGAAGAACGTGGCGGGCAGCAGCAGCGCCATGGACGGTCCGGTCCCGGTGCCGAGGAGCAACAGGGCTCCGGTGCACACCGCTTGGAGCAGGCCGCCGCCGACCAGGACGGCCGCCGTCGAGGTGCGTCCGATCGCCCGGGGCGCGAGGAGGCCGCCTGCGACGGTACCCAGACCGAGGACTCCGAAAGCGGTCCCCGCCTCCAGCGGTGAGAAGCCGAGCGTCTTCTGGAGGTAGAGGGTGAGGAGATAGACCAGCGAGGTCTCGGTGGCGAAGGCGAGCAGACCGAGCAGGTTGCCCCACGCCACCGTGCGCCGGGCGAGCACCCGCGGCGGCACCAGCGGCTCCGCCGCCCGCCGCTCCACCAGGGCGAGGACGGCCAGCGCGGCGGCGCCGACGAGCAGGCCGGCCAGCGTCCGCGCGTCGGTCCAGCCGTAGGCGCCGGCCTGGGTGAGCCCGTAGACGAGGCCGAGCAGGCCGAGCGTGGCGGAGAGTGCGCCCGGCAGGTCGAGCGCCGGGCGGGCGGCCGGCCGGGACTCGCGGATGACGGCGGGGGCGACGGCCGCGACGGCCAGCGCCACGGGCACGTTCACGAAGAACGCCCAACGCCAGGAGAGCAGGTCGGTCAGGACGCCGCCGAGGATCGCGCCCGTGGTGAAGCCGGCCGACATCAGCGCGCCGCTGGCCCCCAGCGCCCGCCGCCGCAGCGGCCCTTCGGGGAACGAGGTGGTCAGCAGCGACAGCCCGGCGGGCGTGGCCGCGGCGGTCGCGAGCCCCTGCGCGACCCGGGCCGCCAGCAGCGTCCCGGGGCCGGTGGCCAGTCCGCCGGCGAGGGAGGCCAGCCCGAGCAGCGCGGTGCCGGCGACGAAGATCCTCTTCCGCCCGATCAGGTCGCCGACCCGGCCGAAGAAGAGGGTGAATCCGGCGGCGCACAGCGCGAACGCGGTGGCCACCCACTGGAGGTCGGACAGCGCGAAACCCAGACCGTCCCCGATCTCGGGCAGCGCCACGTTCAGGATCGAGAAGTCGACGGCGAGCATGAACTGGGTGACGAGCAGCACGGCGAGCACCAGCCGGAGCCGGCCGGTCAGCCGGACCGGCTCCTCGACTGCGGCTGTCGTCCCCGCTACGGCCGGGAGGCTGCCGCCACCGGGCGGCGGTGTGGTCACTGCGGGCATGGCGTGTCTGCCTTTCGGCCCGGCGCACCGCACGCGGACGCGGCGGTACGCGGGGCCAGGTGAACGGACGGAGGTGTCGGGATGCGGCCGCGCGGCGGCCGCGCGCACGGAGGCCGGTGACTCGGCCAGGCTTAACGGGATTTGAATCCCGTTACGTCGCCGACTGTAGCACCGCACAGCTCCTTAAAGGAACTGCGATCCCGATACGTGTAGGCTGAGGACGTGCGAACGGCCCGGCGGCGCGACCCGCGACCGGGCCCACGCCGTCGAAGGAGCGCCGAGCCGCACACGGGCGCGGGGCGGGCCCGGGAGGCGCGGAACGGCTCCGCGCGGCGCCCCGAGAAGCAGTCCGGAGAAGCGGTCCGGAGAAGCGTGAAGGAGTCCAGGTGAGCCGCGAGGAGAAGGATCGAGCCGGAGGCCGCCGGACAGCCGCCCACCCCGGCGCCAGGGCCACAGGGACCACCGGCAGCACCGGCAGCACCGGCAGCACCGGCAGCACCGGCAGCACCGGCAGCACCGGCAGCACCGGCAGCACCGGCAGCGAGGCTCCCGCTCCCGGCACCGCCCGCCCCGGCGGCCGCACGGCCCGGGTCCGCGAGGCGGTCCTCCAGGCCGCCGCGGACGCGCTGGCCGAACGGGGCTTCGACGCCCTGGACCTGGCCGAGATCGCCCGCGCCGCCGGAGTCGGCAGGACGACGGTCTACCGCCGCTGGGGCACCCCCGGCGCCCTGGCCGCCGAACTGCTGGCGGACATGGCCGAGCAGTCGCTGCCGCGCGCCGACTCCGGTTCCCTCGACGGCGACCTGCGCGCCAACGCGCGCCTGGTCGTCAGGACGCTCACCGAACCGCGCCAGGGCCGGCTGTTCACCGCGCTGATCGCCGCCTCCCTCTGCGACGCCCAGGCCGCGGCGGCGCTGCGGCGCTTCTACGCCGTCCGGATCGACGAGTGGGCCGGCTGCGTCACCGACGCCGTGGCCCGGGGCGAACTGCCCGGGGGTACGGACGGACGGCAGGTCGTCGCGGCGGTGTCCGCCCCCCTGTACTACGCCCTGCTGAACACGGGCGCGCCCCTGACCGAGGAGGCCGCCGACCGGGCCGCCGCCGCCGCCTGCGCCGCCGCCCGCGCCGGCGTGTGGGCCGACTCCACCGCCAACCAAACCGCCAACCCAACCGCCAACCCCCCTTCCGCACCAACGAGTTGATGCCGGGCGCCGCGCGCACCGGCAGAGGGCGGGGTGCGGCCGGGAACCTCCGGAGGGGCTGTTCATCCGTGCCCACCCGGCCGTTCACCCTGATCTCACCGAGAGGGCGCCGACACTTCCTACCGTCCGCTCCATGAGCACGTTCTCCCACGTCAAGCGGGGTGCGGCGGTTGCCGCCTGCGCCGCAGTCCTGGTCGGCGCCGGCGCCGGCGCCGCCATCGCGCAGCCCAACGCCCACGCCTCCGCGTTCGCGCACCGCCCCGCCCCGGTCTCCCGGACCGTCGCCAGCCCGTTCACCTCCGCCTCCGTCGCGTACGGGAAGCAGCCGGGCACCCTCACGGTCTCCTTCGCCACCTCCCGGCACGAGCGGGTCGCGGTCTTCGCCGGCACCTCCGCCTCGGCGCAGACCCGCCTGGTCGGCACCGCGAACGGTTCGGCGAAGCTGACGGTGACCGGCGTCCACGGTTCGTGGGTCCGGCTGGTGCCCGCCTCCGGCGCCCCGCTGGTGCTGACGGTGCGCGACCTCGGTCTCGCCTCCGACCCGAACCTCCGCGACGCGGGCGGCTACCGCACCGCCGACGGCCAGTGGGTGCGGATGGGCCTCGTGTACCGCTCGGCCGCGCTGACGCTGAGTGCCGCGGACCAGAAGGTGGTCGACAGCCTCGGTATCACCAGCGACGTCGACCTGCGCACCCCGGCGGAGATCGCCGCCGCGCCGGACTCCGTCCCGACCGGCGCGAAGTACACCAACCTCAACATCATCGGCACCGGCTCGGCGGGCATGGCGACCTCGATCACCACGGCCGACCAGATGGCCGCGATGATGGAGGACACCGAGCGCTCCTTCGTCACGCAGGACAACGCCAAGCAGGACTTCGGGAAGCTGATCACCCAGATCGCGAACGCCAAGGGCGCCACGCTCTACCACTGCTCGGCGGGCAAGGACCGCACCGGCTGGACCAGCGCGGTCCTGCTGACGCTGCTCGGCGTCGACCGGGCCACGGTCACCCAGGACTACCTGCTCAGCAACCAGTACTACTACGACAGCCCGGCCGCGCAGGCCACGCTCGCCGCCATGACCCCGGAGCAGGCCGCCGTCTACGCCCCGGCCCTCCAGGTGCGCGCGTCCTACCTCGACGCCGGGTTCGACGAGGTCTCCAAGGACTACGGCTCGATGTACGACTACGCCGTGAAGGGCCTGGGGATCTCCCCGGCGACGATCGCCAAGCTCCGCGCCCGCATGCTGGCCGGCTGAGCGTCCCCGCCGTTCCCCCGCTCCCCCGCGGCCCCGGCGCGCCCACGCGGCGCCCCGGGGCCGCGGCCTTCCGCGGGGCCCCGCCTCGTACGCCCCCGACCGGTACGCCCCCGGACGGAACCCCGCCGGGAAGCCGCGCCGCGGTCCTACGCTGGGGACATGGACGCTCCGGTCATCGTGCACCCCCCAGGTCCCGGCGGACGCCGTGTGACGATCCGCGGCGAGCACGCCGGTACCGCCACCGGCACCGCCGACCTGCTGGAATTCCTGCGCCGGGCCGGCCTGGACGACCTCGACGCACTCGACCTGCGCCGCCCCGAGCTCGTCCAGTGGCGCGGCGCCGGCCCCGAGCGCTGGGAGGACTGAGGCTCCGGGGCCGAGGGCCGGCGGGTACGGCCCGGGGGTACGGCAAAAGAGCTACGGCCAGAGAGTTACGGCCAGAGAGCTGCGGCCCGGGCCGGGAGAAGGGTGGGGGCGGCGCGCTCGCACAGGCGCGCCGCCCCCGTCGGGGCGGACCCGGGGGTGCCGGCGGTGAGGGGTGGGCCCCAGGGCACGGGCCATCCGCCGGCGGTCCGGGTCGGCCCCGGATTCAGGTGGTCATCCGGTACGTCGGTCCGGTCATCGGATACGTCCGTCCGCTCATCGCGTGTCGTCCTTCGCGGCCTCCCCGGCGGCGCGGCCGGCCTCCAGCCGGGCCACCGGGATGCGGAAGGGCGAGCAGGAGACGTAGTCCAGGTCGGCGTGGTGGAAGAAGTGCACGGACTCCGGGTCGCCGCCGTGCTCACCGCACACCCCGAGTTTGAGGCCGGGCCGGGTGGCCCGGCCGGCCCGTGCCGCGGCGACCACGAGGGCCCCGACGCCGTCGGCGTCGATCGTCTCGAACGGCGACACCCCGAAGATGCCCTTCTCCAGGTAGGCGGTGAAGAACGACGCCTCGACGTCGTCCCGGGAGAACCCCCACGCGGTCTGCGTCAGGTCGTTGGTGCCGAAGGAGAAGAACTCCGCGGCCTCCGCGATCTGGCCGGCCGTCAGCGCGGCCCGGGGCAGCTCGATCATGGTGCCGATGGACAGCCCGAGCGGCTGTCCCGAGGCCGCCTCGACCTGCGCGATCACCCCGTCCGCCTCGTCGCGGACGATCTCCAGCTCCTGGACGGTGCCGACCAGCGGCACCATGATCTCCGGCCGCGGGTCGCCGCCCGCGGCACGGCGCTCGGCGGCGGCCTCGGCGATGGCCCGTACCTGCATGGCGAACAGGCCCGGGACGACCAGCCCGAGCCGCACCCCGCGCAGCCCGAGCATCGGGTTCTGCTCGTGCAGCCGGTGGACGGCCTGGAGCAGCCGCAGGTCGTTCTCGTTGGCGTCCTTGCGGGCCTCGGCCAGTGCCACCCGCACCGACAGCTCGGTGATGTCCGGCAGGAACTCGTGCAGCGGCGGGTCGAGCAGCCGCACCGTCACCGGCAGCCCGTCCATCGCCTCGAACAGCTCGACGAAGTCGGCCCGCTGCATCGGCAGCAGCGCGTCGAGCGCCGCCTCCCGCTCGGCGTCGGTGTCGGCCAGGACCAGCCGTTCCACCAGTGCGCGCCGCTCGCCGAGGAACATGTGCTCGGTACGGCACAGCCCGATCCCCTGCGCGCCGAACCGGCGGGCGCGGGCGGCGTCCTCGGCGTTGTCGGCGTTGGCCCGGACCTGCAGCCGGCGCACCCGGTCGGCGTAGGCCATGATCCGGTGGACGGCCCGCACGAGGTCGTCCGCCTGCTCCGCGTCGGGCCGCGTCCGCCCCTCGAAGTACTCGACGACCGGCGACGGCACCACCGGCACCTCGCCGAGGTAGATCCTGCCGCTGGAGCCGTCGATGGAGACGAGGTCGCCCTCCTCCAGCACCACCCCGCCGGGCGCGGTCAGCCGCCGCCGCTTGGTGTCGACCTCCAGCTCCTCCGCGCCGCACACGCAGGTCTTGCCCATGCCGCGGGCCACGACGGCGGCGTGCGAGGTCTTGCCGCCGCGGGAGGTGAGGATGCCCTCGGCGGCGATCATGCCGCTGAGGTCGTCCGGGTTGGTCTCGCGGCGGATGAGGATGACGCGCTCGCCGGAGCGGGACCACTTCACGGCGGTGTACGAGTCGAAGACCGCCTTCCCGACGGCCGCGCCGGGCGAGGCGGCGATGCCCCAGCCGATGCGCCGCACCGAGCCGTCGGCGGTGGCCGCGTCGTCGAACCGGGGGAACATCAGCTGGCCCAGCTGGGCACCGGTGACCCGGCGCAGCGCCTCGGCCTCGTCGATCAGGCCCTGGTCCACCAGCTGGGTGGCGATCCGGAAGGCCGCGGCGGCGGTGCGCTTGCCGACCCGGGTCTGGAGCATCCACAGCCGGCCGCGCTCGACGGTGAACTCGATGTCGCACAGGTCCCGGTAGTGCGTCTCCAGCGTCTCCATGATCGACATCAGCTGGTCGTAGGAGGGCTTGTCGATCCGCTCCAGGTCAGCGAGGGGGACGGTGTTGCGGATGCCCGCCACCACGTCCTCGCCCTGGGCGTTCTGGAGGTAGTCGCCGTAGACGCCCTGCCGGCCGCTGGCGGGGTCGCGGGTGAAGGCGACACCGGTGCCGGAGTCGGGGCCGAGGTTGCCGAAGACCATCGCGACGATGTTGACGGCGGTGCCGAGGTCGCCGGGGATGCGCTCCTGGCGGCGGTAGAGGCGGGCCCGGTCGGTGTTCCAGGAGTCGAAGACGGCGCGTACGGCCAGGTCCATCTGCTCGCGCGGGTCCTGCGGGAAGTCCCGGCCGGCCTGCTCGGCGACGATCCGTTTGAAGTCGCCGACCAGGGCGCGCAGGTCGGCCGCGTCCAGGCCGAGGTCGCTGTCCGCGCCCCTGGCCCGTTTGGCGGCCTCCAGCGCCTCCTCGAACAGCTCGCCGTCGACGCCGAGGACGGTCTTGCCGAACATCTGCACGAGCCGGCGGTAGGAGTCCCAGGCGAACCGCTCGTCGCCGCCGGCCCGCGCGGCCAGCCCGGCGACCGAGGCGTCGGACAGGCCGATGTTGAGGACGGTGTCCATCATGCCCGGCATGGAGAACTTCGCGCCCGAGCGGACGGAGACCAGCAGCGGGTCGTCGTGCTGCCCGAGGGTGCGGCCCATCCGCCGCTCCAGCGCGTCGAGGTGCGCACTCACCTCGGCGCGCAGGGCGGGGGGTTCGGCGCCGGACTCCAGGTAGACCCGGCATGCCTCGGTGGTGATCGTGAAGCCCGGAGGGACGGGCAGGCCGAGGTTGGTCATCTCGGCGAGGTTGGCGCCCTTCCCGCCGAGGAGGTCCTTGAGGTCCTTGTTGCCCTCGGTGAAGCCGTACACGTACTTGTGGTCCTGCTCGCTGCCCGACACGGGTGGTTCGACTCCTCGCGTCCTGGTTGCCCTGACGGCGGGGAGCGTACCCATCTCGAAGGTTTTCCAGCGCGTCCATCGGCATGACGCACGGGTGTTCACGCCCGTCTGCCGTCGGATCGAAGCCCCGGACTGCACGGACGGGGTCGTGACGCGGTGTTCAGAAGTCGAAGCCGCAGCGGCCGTCCGGGTGTCGGGGCGTCGCCGCCCGGGCCGCCGTCTCGACGCGGCGTGACGACGGGGGCGGGCGGCGGGTGGACGGATGGACGCGGGCCGCCCGCCGCGGCCCTTCGTGCATTCGAGAAGTAGAGCGCTCTTATGTGCGCTCATTTGAGCTAGGCAACGAACAAATGTGGCACACATCACGCGGGTGCGACGCCTGCCGCCTCAGCTCCCGGACGTACGCGGACTACGCCACCGCGGCCCGGCGCGCGATCCGGGCGCCGGGCCGGGCCGAGGCGGCGGGGAGCCGGGGCCCGAGGACCCGGGGCCCGGCGGCCTGGGGCCGCGGTCAGCCGCCGGACGTGTCCGTCTCCGCGCCCTCCGTGAGGACGGCGCAGCTGTAGGGGTCGTCGAGCCAGCCGTCGGGCAGGACGACGCGCTTGCCGGCGGCGGTGCGCCCGCGCGGGCCGTCGGCGTGGGCCGGCCAGGGCTGGGCGTGGTCGATCCTGGCGAGGTGCTCGTCGAGCTCGTCCAGGGAGGACGCGGTGGCCAGCGCCCGGCGCACCTCGGAGCCGACCGCGAAGCCCTTGGTGTACCAGGGCACGTGCTTGCGGAAGTCGATCACGCCGCGGCTCTCGTCGCCCAGCCACTGGCCGAGGAGGTCGGCGTGCCGCCGCATCACCGCGGCGACCTGCCCGAACCGCGGCGCGGACGGGGCGCCCGGGCCGCCCGGCTCGAACGCGGCGACCAGGTCGCCGAAGAGCCAGGGGCGCCCCAGGCAGCCGCGGCCGACGACCACGCCGTCGCAGCCGGTCTCGCGCATCATCCGGACGGCGTCCTCCGCGCACCAGATGTCGCCGTTGCCGAGCACCGGGATCTCCGGCACGTGCTCCTTGAGGCGGGCGATGGCCGACCAGTCCGCGGTGCCGCCGTAGTGCTCGGCGGCGGTGCGGCCGTGCAGCGCGACCGCGGTGACCCCCTCCTCGACGGCGATCCGGCCGGCGTCGAGGTAGGTGAGGTGGTCGTCGTCGATGCCCTTGCGCATCTTCATGGTGACCGGCAGGCGGCCCGCCCCCGTCACCGCCTCGCGCAGGATCGACCGCAGCAGGTTCCGCTTGAACGGCAGCGCCGAGCCGCCGCCCTTGCGGGTGACCTTGGGCACGGGGCAGCCGAAGTTGAGGTCGATGTGGTCGGCGAGGTCCTCGTCCACGATCATCCGCACCGCCTTGCCGACGGTGGCCGGGTCGACGCCGTACAGCTGGATCGAGCGCGGCTTCTCCGACGCGTCGAAGTGGATCAGCTGCATGGTCTTCTCGTTCCGCTCGACCAGCGCGCGGGTGGTGATCATCTCGCTGACGAACAGCCCCCGGCCGCCGGAGGACTCACGGCACAGGGTGCGGAAGGGCGCGTTGGTGATGCCCGCCATCGGGGCCAGGACCACCGGCGGCCACACGGTGTGCGGGCCGATCTCCAGGGGGGTCGGGGCGTCCTGGGCGGGAGTGGCCAGGGTGGCGTCAGCGGTCATGCCGTCCATTGTCCCGCATGGCGCCGACGGGGACGTGGCATGCCCCCGACATGCCAGCGCCGCGCCCGGCGGCCACCCGAGGGCAGCCCGGGGGCCCACCGAGGGAGGGGGAATCGAGCGGACGCGGGGAGTGCGGCGGCCTTCCGCACCGACGGAGACACGCAACACACTTCGTTGTACAGTATTAAAGATTACGAAGCCTAAGGAATTCGCGCGCTGACCCCGCACGGCGCGGCCGGCCGCGTCTCCGCCCTCAGCGTCGCCGCCGCCTCCGTCGTCGGCCCCGTCTCCGTCGCCGCCCCGCTCTCCCCGTCCCAGGAGCCTCCCCTATGCCAGAAATGTCCTACCGCCGGCGCATGCTCGTGCTCGGTATCTGCTGTATGAGCCTGCTGATCGTCAGCCTGGACAACACGATCCTCAACGTGGCCCTGCCGTCGATGCGCGAGGACTTCCACTCCAGCATCTCGGGCCTCCAGTGGACGATCGACGCCTACCTGGTGGTGCTCGCCTCGCTGCTGATGGTCTCAGGCTCCACCGCCGACCGCCTGGGCCGTCGCCGGGTGTTCCAGATAGGCCTGGTGGTCTTCTCCGTCGGCTCGCTGCTGTGCAGCCTCGCGCCCGGCCTGGGCTGGCTGATCGCGTTCCGCATGGTGCAGGCGGTGGGCGGCTCGATGCTCAACCCCGTGGCGATGTCGATCATCACCAACACCTTCACCGACGCCAAGGAGCGCGCCAAGGCGATCGGCGTGTGGGGCGGCGTGGTCGGCATCAGCATGGCGGCCGGGCCGATCGTCGGCGGCGCGCTGGTGGGCTCCGTGGGCTGGCGGTCGATCTTCTGGATCAACCTGCCGGTGGGCGTGGCCGCGCTGATCCTCACCGCCAAGTTCGTGCCGGAGTCGCGGGCGCCGCGCGCCCGGCGGGTGGACCCGGTGGGTCAGCTGCTGGTGATCGTGCTGCTCGGCTCGCTGACGTACGGGATCATCGAGGGCTCGGGCGCGGGCTGGGGCTCGCCGCTGATCATCGGCTGCTTCGTGGTGGCCGTCGCGGCCGTCGGCACGCTCGTCCGGTACGAGTCGCGGCGCCACGAGCCGCTGATCGACGTGCGGTTCTTCCGCAGCGTGCCGTTCAGCGGGGCCACCCTGATCGCCGTCAGCAACTTCGCGGCGCTGGGCGGCTTCCTCTTCCTCAACACCCTCTACCTCCAGGACGACCGGCACATGAGCGCCCTGCGGGCGGGCCTGTACCTGCTGCCGATGGCGGTGATGTGCCTGGTCTTCGCACCGCTGTCGGGCCGCCTGGTCGGCGCCCGCGGCCCGCGCCCCTCGCTGCTGGCGGCCGGCGTGGCGACCACCGCGAGCGGCCTGATGTTCGCCGTGTTCCACGCGCAGTCCAGTGACCCGCGGCTGTTCACCGCGTACGTGCTCTTCGGCATCGGGTTCGGCTTCGTCAACGCGCCGATCACCAACACCGCGGTGTCCGGCATGCCGCGGACGCAGGCCGGGGTCGCCGCGGCGGTGGCCTCCACCAGCCGCCAGGTGGGACAGTCGCTGGGCGTGGCCGTCCTCGGCGCGGCCCTCGCCGCCGGTCTGCACACCGGCGTGTGGTGGATCATCACCGGGTGCGGCGTCAGCGTCCTGTCCCTGGGGGTGCTCACCACGGGACGATGGGCGCGCGGCACGGCGGAGCGGACGGCGGCGGCGCTGATGGCGCCCGAGGAGGACCGGGACAAGGTGGCGGTGAAGGTGTCATGAGCGGTACGAACCGTACGGGCGCCGCGGCGGCGGTCGTCTCCGTGGGCGGCTCGACGGCCCTCCCGGAGGAGAGCGCGCGGGACGCCGGGGCCGCGACGGAGACGGGGCCCGCGGGGCTCTCGGAGCACGTGTGGCGGAACCTGACCGCCTTCGTGCTGGAGAAGAACGAGCGCCGCAAGGAGATCGCCGAGGCGCTGGGGATGAGCTTCTTCCGGGTGAAGGCACTGCGCCGGATCGTCGACCGGCCGTCCTCGATGAGCGACCTGGCCGCGCGGCTGGCCTGCGACCGGCCCTACCTGACGCTGGTCGTCGACGACCTGGAGAAGCGCGGCCTGGTCGAGCGGAACCAGCACCCCACCGACCGCCGCAGCAAGATCGTCACGGCCACCCCGGAGGGGCACCGCACGGCCGCCCGCGCCAACGCCATCCTCAACGCGCCGCCGGCCGCCCTCGACGCGCTGCCCGCCGAGGAGCTGGCCGCGCTGGACCGCATCGTGGCCGCCCTGGTCGCCCGGAGCTGACCAGGGCCGGTCAGGGTCGGCCAGGACCGGCCAGGGCCGGCCGGGCGACCGGGGCAGGCCGACCCCGCACGCCCACCGCCCCGGCGGACCGCTCCCCCGCGGTCCGCCGGGGCGTTCTCGCGCCCAGGCTCCGTCGGCGGCCCTGGCCCGGACGCCCGCCGGACGGAACGCTGCGGGCGGAACGGGCGGGCGGCGTGTGAGACTTGGCACACCCGACCTTCAAGGAGCGACCGCGATGCGTACCCGTAACCTCGGCGCGACCGGACCCGCCGTCTCCGCCATCGGCCTCGGTTGCATGGGCATGTCCGCCCTGTACGGAGAGACGGACGACGCCGAGTCCATCGCCACCATCCACGCCGCCCTCGACGCCGGGGTCACCCTGCTCGACACCGGCGACTTCTACGCCATGGGCCTGAACGAGCTGCTGATCCGCGACGCGCTGCGGGCCCGCCCCGGCAGCCGCGACCAGGTCGCGATCAGCGTGAAGTTCGGCGCGCTGCGGGACGCCGGCGGCGGCTGGGGCGGCTACGACGGGCGCCCGGCCGCGGTGAAGAACTTCCTCGCCTACTCGCTGAACCGGCTGGGCACCGACCACGTCGACGTCTACCGGATCGCCCGGCTCGACCCGGGGGTGCCGATCGAGGAGACCGTCGGGGCCATCGCCGAGGAGGTCCAGGCCGGCCGGGTCCGGCACATCGGCCTGTCCGAGGTGGGCGCCGACACCCTGCGCCGGGCGGCGGCCACCGCGCCCATCAGCGACCTCCAGATCGAGTACAGCCTCTTCTCCCGCGGCATCGAGGCGTCCGTGCTGCCCACCGCCCGCGAGCTGGGCATCGGCGTCACCGCGTACGGCGTGCTCTCCCGGGGCCTGCTCAGCGGCCACTGGTCCAAGGACCGCGCCACCGACCAGAGCGACTTCCGCAACCGCAGCCCGCGCTTCAGCGGGGACAACCTCGACCGCAACCTCGTGCTGGTGGAGGCGCTGCGGAAGGTCGCCGAGGGCAAGGGCGTCACCGTCGCCCAGGCCGCCATCGCATGGGTGCTGTCCCGGGGCGAGGACATCGTCCCGCTGGTGGGCGCCCGGCGCCGGGACCGGCTGGCGGAGTCGCTGGGCGCGCTCGACGTGGCCCTGGACGCCGCCGACCTGGCCGCGATGGAGGAGGCGGTACCGCCCGGCGCGGCGGCGGGCAGCCGGTACGACGAGCGGCAGATGGCCCACCTCGACAGCGAGCGCTGACCGGCCCGCGCGGAACGGCCGCGGGTGCCGCGCCGGGTGGAGGACCCGGCACGGCACCCGCTGGTGTCACCTCGCGGTGTCACACGGCAGCGTCACGGGACGCTGTCACCCGGTCGATCCGTGCGCGTGGGCGGTCAGGTAGCCCTGCGTCTTCGCCTGCGTGTAGGCGCTGTTCGCGGTGAGGGCGAAGTCGACGGTGGTGGTCCCTCCCTTCTGGATCCTGGCGATCTTCAGCAGCGGGGTGTAGCCGTCCTTGGCGGCGATGATCTGCAGCGGGTTGAACCCCTTGTCCAGCCAGAGCTGGTAGGCGCCGCTCCCGTCGGTCTTCAGGGTGAACGTCGTCGGGCCGCACCTGCCGGTGCTGGTGTCGTACATGGTGCAGACCGCGATGGTGGCGCCGGCGACCGGTGCGCCGCCGCTGCCGGTCACCGTCCCGGTCACCTTGCCCCAGGTCTTGGGCGGGGTGACCTCCATGGTCACGACGACCGGCTGGGCGCTGCCGTACGGCGAGTCGGTGCCGATGACCAGGTTCCCCAGGTAGGTACCGGGCTGGGACACCGCCGAGGAGTCGGTGGTGACCTGGACCTTCACGGTCGCGCCGGGCGCCACGTCGAACCCGGTGGTGCTCGTCGACATCCAGGCGACGGAGCCGCCGCACTGGTCGTAGCCGGGCAGGTTCTCGGCGACCGGGACGGCGCCGCCGGCGCCCGAGCCGCCGATCTTGTAGATGCCGCACGCGGCGCCGCCGCGGTAGGTCGCGCTGTTGGAGTTGGGCAGGTCGGACCACGAGTCGGTGTCGGGGTCGTAGGCGAAGCCCTGGTTGGTCACGTCCTTACCGTCGTTGACGATGCCGCCCATGACCTCCAGCCGGCCGTTGGCCGCGGCGGTGGACGCACCCCACACGTCGGTGGGCAGGTCGGCTCCCCGGGTCCAGCCGGAGGCGCCGGGGGTGTAGGTGTAGGTGCTGCTCAGCGTGGTGCTGCCGCTGGTGCCGCCGGCGCACACCACCTTCGCCTCGACACCCGAGCACGCCGCGAAGGCGACCGAGGACGGGTAGTCCGGTGCCGCGGTCCAGGCGTCGCTGCCCGGGTCGTAGCTGTAGACGGCGGAGGTGGCGGGCAGGCACTGCCCCGACGTGCAGCCGGCGATCACGTAGAGCCTGCCGTCGGCCACCGCGGTTCCGGCCCCGGCGACACCGTCGGGCAGGTCGGCGACCCGCGTCCAGGTGTTCGCGGCCGGGCTGTAGGCGTAGGTGTGGGTGCTGTCCTGGCTCAGTGCGTTCCACCCGCCGGCGACGTACAGCGTGTCGCCGACGAACGCCGCGGAGGTCGCCTCCAGGGGTTCGGGCAGCCGCGCGATCGGGCTCCAGGAGCCGACCGCCGGGTCGTAGACGTAGGCGTCCTGCGTGGCGTAGTCGCCGTTGTAGCCGCCGGCCGCGTAGATCTTCCCGTCGTGGTCGGCGACCGCCTCGTCCATCACCGGCTCGGGGTAGTCGGCGATCGACGTCCACGGCCCCGTCTGCGGGGACACCCCGGACCCGGAGGTGCCGGCCGCGGCGGTCGCGGCGGTCGGAGCGGCGATGCTGGCGTCGGTCTTGAGGACCATGGCCGGCGCGCCCGAGGAGAGGGCGGCGCCGGACTTCGCGCCCATGGCGGTGAAACCGGCGTCGTCCTGGCCGAGGCTCACGTGCACCGGTGCGGTGCCGTCGTTGCCGAAGGTCACGGTCTTCGACTTGGCCGCGCCGAGTTCCTGGCTGGTCGACACGGTCTGCTGGGCGACGGTCAGGTGGCCGGCGCCGAGCGCGAAGTCGCGGTGCCGGACGCCGTTGGCCGGTACGTTGACGCTCGCCTGCGTGGACGTGTACTTGCCGTCGGCGACCGTGAAGGCGGTGGCGCCGGTGTGCGAGCTGAACAGCCAGTAGTAGCCGTCGCCCAGGCCCGCGTCGTCCGGGGTGGCGACCGTCACGCCGGACTGCGCGGCGTTGCTGCCGCTGGTGACCTTCGCGCCGTCGAGCGGGTCGCCGGTGTTGGTGTCGGTCACGGTGCCGGCCACCAGCCCGCCGGTCTGCGGAGCGCAGGAGCGGCTGCCGACCAGGATGTTGTCGAGCTCCCAGCGCCGGCTCCAGGAGCCGGTGAAGTGGAAGCGCACCCGCACGTCGGACTGCCCGGCCGCCTGCGGGATCGGCACGTCGATGTGCTTCGAGCTGCCGTCGGGCTGGAAGACGCTGGTCCAGGTGGTGCCGCCGTCCAGGCTGAGGTCGACGCTGCCGGTCTGGCCCGGGAAGCTGATGTAGGTGCTGTCGAAGCCGATCTCGGGATCGACCTTGTCGGACAGGTCGATCACCGGGGAGACCAGCGAGGTGTCCTGGCGGCCGCCCTGGCCGTAGTAGTCGGAGTCGGCGTCGGCGAAGTCGGCGTCACCGCCGGGCGGTGCCGCGTAGCCGCTCAGGTTGTCGAAGACCCAGGCCTGGCCGGTGCCGGCGCTGTCGGTCACCGTCCAGCCGTCGTGCACGCTGCTGCCCGACCAGCCGGTGAACGCCTCGGTGGTGCCGTCCTCCTGGTAGGCGTAGCCGGGAGCGGTGCAGACGCTCGTGTCGACCTTGAGCGCGATGTCCTTCGACACGTCGGCGTCGTCCACGGCCACGGTGGCGTTCTGGCCGGTGTATCCGGGCAGGTCGGCCGAGGCGACGTGCAGCGTGTAGTCGCTGCCCGCGGGCAGGCTCACCGAGTAGTGGCCGGTGTAGGGGTCGGAGTAGACCGGGCCGCCCGGGTAGCCGTCGATGGTGATCTTCGCCCGCATCGGCCAGCCGTGGCCGGACCCGTCGGTCACGTCGCCGGACACCGTGTGGACGGGCTCGGCGGTCATGGCGACGTTCTCGGTCGTGGTGGTGTCCACGGTGACCGCGATGCCGGTGACGCCCTTGTCGGTGTAGCCGTACCTGGTCGCGGTCAGGGCGTAACTGCCGGGCGGGACGCCCAGGTCGTAGTCGCCGTCGGTGTCCGTGGTCGCGGTGTACCCGCCGTCGTCGACGGACACCTTGACGCCGGAGAGCGGCTTGCCGGTGGAGGAGTCGGTCACCTGCCCCGAGATCTGACCGTGCGGGCCGGTGGTCAGCGCGCCCACACCGTGCGGCGTGCCGAGGCCGGTCGGGCCGTCCCAGCCGGCGCCGGCCACGCAGAGCGCGGTCGGCGAGCACGAGCCGTTCGCCCCCTGGGTGACGTCGTTGAGGTCGTCGGCCTGGTGCGGGTCCTCGTACGGGTAGGACACCGGGGACGTGCCCGGGACGGGGGTGCCCGCCAGGGCGTACATCGCGGCGACGAGCGGCGCGGACAGGCTGGTGCCGCCGACGACGTCCCAGCCGCTGCCGGTGTCGCTGTTGTAGACGGCCAGCCCCGTGCTGGGGTCGGCGACCGCGGAGATGTCGGTGTCCGCGCGGGTGGCGCAGGCCGAGACCCCGCTCTGCCAGGCCGCCTTGGTCACGTCGGCCGAGCAGCCGCTGCCGGCCCCGTCCCACGCCGACTCCGTCCAGCCGCGTCCGGTGCCGGTCGCCCGTGAGAGCGTGGTGCCGCCGACGGACACGACGTACTGCGAGGTGGAGGGGTAGATCGTTCCGGCGGAGTAGCCGTCGTCACCGCTGGAGGCGGTGTAGACGACGCCCGGGTGGTCGAAGAACTGCTCGTCGGCGCCGTTCTCGGTGCCGTCCTCGCTGCCGCCCCAGCTCATCGAGATGTACTTCGCGCCCATCGTGCGGGCGGTGTCGGCGGCCGTGGGCAGGCTGTCGGGGTCGACATCGTTGTCAGCTTCGACGAAAAGAATGTGGCAGCCGGGGCAGGCCGCCGACACGGCGTCGAGGTCCAGCGATATCTCCGTCGGCCAGTCGTCGCCCGCGGGCGGTGCGGGCGGGAAGTCCGTGCCGCCGTTCTGGTCGACCCTGGTGAAGCAGCCGTTGGCCGTGGTGCACGCGGGCAGCCCGAACTGCGCGCGGTAGACGGCGAGATCGGACTCGGCCTTGGGGTCGTCGAACGCGTCGATGATGGCCACCGTCGGCGACGACGTCGTGGACGGCAGGTCGTAGGCGGACTGGATGTCACTCGGCCCGTAGCCGGCCGGAACGGCGTCCGCCCCGACCGCCTTCGGCTCCACCACGTCGGTGCGCTTCAGCGCCTGGCAGGCGAACGCGCGGTTACCCGTGGCCGATCCGCAGACGGACGAGAAGCCGGCCGGCTGCGAACCCGTCGTCGTGGACGGGCTCTGCTGTCCCGACGCGGCCTTCGAGCCGGCCGCCGTGGACGACGTCTGCTGTGCCGATGCCGCCTGCGAAGCGGCCGCCGTGGACGACGTCCGCGGTTCCGGTGCGGCCTGTGCCGCGCCCGCGGCGGCTACGGACATGCCGGCGGCGACGACTCCGGCGGTCAGGAGGGTGATGAGTCTTCGTGGCAAGGACGTGTTCTTCACCGATGTCTCCCCTTGGGGCTGTACACACACGGCGGGTCGGAAGTGATCCCGGCGAGTCATGTGACATGAGACGGTGTCGTGGTTGTGCCACCCCTGACAAGTACCGGATGACTTCGGGTTCTGGACAGATGTCACAAACACGCCAAGGAGTTCTCATGTGGGAAACAATCGGGATACCCGAGACCGAGGCACGTGTGTACGAGACACTCATATCGCGCGGCCACTCCACCGCTGACGATCTGTCAAGCCGCGTCAACGTCACCACCTCGACGACCACGCGGGCCCTCACCAGCCTGATCCAGCGCGGTCTGGTGACCCGCGCTCCCGGCCGGCCGGCCCGGTACACCGCGGTGGAGCCGTCGCTGGCCGGCTCGGTGCTGATCGCCAAGCGCGAGCACGAACTCCGCCAGCTCCAGCAGCACCTGAACACGCTCGACGAGGCGTTCCACGCCGAGAAGTCCGCGAACCAGCGCGACAGCAACGTCGAGGTGATCAACGGCGCGCCGAAGATCTGGCGCACCTTCATGCGCGTTCAGCGCCGGGCGCAGCAGGAGGTCCGGGCGTTCGACAAGCCGCCGTACTTCGTCGCCGCGGGCGAGCACGGGGACGAGGGCCCCAACCTGGAGGAGCGGCGGTTCCTTGCGGAGGGCACCATCGGCTACCGCGTCGTCTACGACCAGGAGTCGGTGGCCATCCCCGGCCGGCTGGAGAACATCTGGGAGGGCATCAAGCGCGGCGAACGCGCCAAGGTCGGCACCTCGCTGCCGGTGAAGCTGGTGATGTGCGACGACACTCTGGCGATCATGAGCTCGGCCGCCGACTACCACAACAGCGTCGCCTACCTCATCCACCCGTCCTCACTGCTGGACATGACCGCCGCGCTCTTCGAGGCCGTCTGGAGCCGCGCGGTTCCGCTCAACCGGTCGGGGCCGACCGGGAGCCAGGTGACGAGGAACCCGCGGGACCGGCAGCTGCTCGGCCTGCTCGCCAGCGGCGCGACCGACGCGGCCATCGCCCGCACCTTCGGGTGGAGCATCCGCACGGTGCAGCGGCACATCCACGAACTCATGCAGCAGGTGGGCGCGCGGACCCGCTTCCAGATCGGCATGGAGGCGGCCCGCCGCGGCTGGCTGTAGCGGACGCCGACGGCGGACGCGGGGAACAGCAGCCCCGGGGGCAACAGCGGACCCGGGGAACAGCGGCCTCCCGACCCGGCCGGGCTGCTCGCGCGCCGGGACCGGGGGCCGGGGGACGACGGAGTCGTGAACCTGCCACCGGCCCGCGCGCGGGGCGCCGCCATCCGGCGGCACGACGCTCGGCCGGCTCACCGACGCGGCGAAGCGGCCCCGGTCCGGCCCGTCACCCGGGGTTCGCGGCCGGCGGGGCCGCCGCGGCGGCGCACTCCGCGCAGGTGCCGACGATCTCCACCGTGTGGGCGACATCCACGAAGCCGTGGTCGGCGGCGATCGACTCGGCCCACTTCTCCACGGCCGGCCCCTCGACCTCGACCGCCTTGCCGCAGCCGCGGCAGACCAGGTGGTGATGGTGCCCCCCGCCGGAGCAGCGGCGGTAGACGGACTCGCCGTCGCCGGTACGCAGCACGTCGACCTCGCCGGCGTCGGCGAGGGACTGGAGCGTGCGGTAGACCGTGGTCAGGCCCACCGAGTCGCCCCGGTGCTTGAGCAGGTCGTGCAGGTCCTGGGCGCTGCGGAACTCCTCGACCTCGTCGAGTGCCGCCGCCACCGCGGCCCGCTGCCGGGTGGAGCGGCTGCGCACGGGCTGTCTGGTGCTGCTCACCGGTTGTCTCCTTCTCGGTCGCACTCCTCCGGGTCGCCCCATTGTGCCAGCCTGGACCCGATCACCACGGCCCCCGTAAGTGGAAACCGTTGTCAATTATTGCTCGTTCTTCGCCCGCCCGGACCACGCCTCGCGCTGGACTGGGAGAACGGATTTGATATGCGCCCCGCACCCGCCGGTAATCTGGGAGGACTGACCCCTTCGTCGTACTGAAGAGAGCACCGTGGCCGCCGACAAGATCGACACCATCGTCAGCCTGAGCAAGCGCCGTGGCTTCGTTTTCCCGAGCAGCGAGATCTACGGCGGCTCGCGGGCCGCCTGGGACTACGGGCCGCTGGGCGTCGAGCTCAAGGAGAACATCAAGCGCCAGTGGTGGCGGTCGATGGTCACCTCGCGCGACGACGTGGTGGGGCTCGACTCGTCGGTGATCCTCGCCCCCGAGGTGTGGGCCGCCTCCGGCCACATCGCCACGTTCTCCGACCCGCTGACCGAGTGCACCTCCTGCCACAAGCGGTACCGGGCCGACCACCTGGAGGAGGCGTACGAGGCCAAGCACGGCAACCCGCCGCCGAACGGCCTGGCCGACATCAACTGCCCGCACTGCGGCACCAAGGGCGCCTTCACCGAGCCCAAGCAGTTCTCCGGCATGCTCCAGACCCACCTCGGCCCGACGCAGGACGCCGGCTCGCTCGCGTACCTGCGCCCGGAGACCGCGCAGGGCATCTTCGTGAACTTCCCCCAGGTGCAGACCACCTCGCGCAAGAAGCCGCCGTTCGGCATCGCGCAGATGGGCAAGTCGTTCCGGAACGAGATCACCCCGGGCAACTTCATCTTCCGCACCCGCGAGTTCGAGCAGATGGAGATGGAGTTCTTCGTCAAGCCGGGCGAGGACGAGACCTGGCACGAGTACTGGCTGCAGCAGCGCTGGAACTGGTACCTGGGCCTGGGTATCCGCGAGGAGAACATCCGCTTCTTCGAGCACCCCAAGGAGAAGCTCTCCCACTACGCCAAGCGCACCGTGGACATCGAGTACCGCTTCAACTTCGGCGGCTCGGAGTTCAGCGAGCTGGAGGGCGTGGCCAACCGCACGGACTACGACCTGAACGCCCACGCCAAGGGCTCCGGCCAGGACCTGTCGTACTTCGACCAGGAGGCGGGCGAGCGCTGGTACCCGTACGTGATCGAGCCGGCCGCCGGTGTGAACCGCGCCATGCTCGCGTTCCTGATCGACGCCTACACCGAGGACGAGGCGCCGAACGCCAAGGGCGTGATGGAGAAGCGCACCGTGCTGCGGCTCGACCCGCGGCTGTCGCCGGTGAAGGTCGCGGTGCTGCCGCTGTCCCGCAACCCGCAGCTGTCGCCGAAGGCGAAGGGCCTGGCCACCGCGCTGCGCGCGCACTGGAACATCGAGTTCGACGACGCCGGCGCCATCGGCCGCCGCTACCGCCGCCAGGACGAGATCGGCACGCCGTTCTGCATCACCGTCGACTTCGACACCCTTGAGGACAACGCGGTGACCGTGCGCGAGCGCGACACGATGAAGCAGGAGCGGATCTCGCTGGACCAGGTGGAGTCCTACCTGGCCACGCGGCTGCTGGGCTGCTGACACCCCGGGCCCCGGCCCCGCGGGGGCGATGAGGGGGCGCCGTCCGGTAGTGGACGGCGCCCCCTTTTTTCACGCCCCTTCCACGCCTTCTCCTGCCTTCTCCCGCCTTCCAATGCCTTTTTGCCCCCTTTCCCGTACCTCGGTGCATTCGCCACCGGTCGACCGAAACCGGCCGGCGGAACACGCGATTCCGGCGGAGCCCGGAATTCCGGCCCGCCGTCTCCGCCGGGCCGGGAGGCGGCCGCGAGGTGAACAGTTCCTGGAGGAGTTCTGCGGGAAATTCGATCGGCCGAAGGAAGACCGCAGGTCATCGGCGCGACGGCCGTCCGAAACGGGCCGGCGGGGACACTCTTCGCGCAAAGCGGCGAGGCAACGAAAAGCACATCCCGGAAGTCACACGTTGTCGTCGGAGCACCGACTCCGGCAAACACCGACTTCTCCTGGAGCTCGCCATGTCCTCTCGTCCTGTCAGCCGCCGGATGACACGTGCCGCATCAGCCCTGACGCTGGTCCTCGGCTCGGCGCTGGCCACCCCGCTCCTGGTCGCGGGCACCGCCGAGGCCGCCACCTCGGCCGCCACCGTCGCGGTCGACAACGGAGTGGTCGTCTACACCGCCGCCTCCGGGCAGACGAACAACGTGTCGGTCACCGCGACGAGGAGCGGTGCGGACTTCACCTACGCCATCTCCGACGACGTCACCATCACCACGGGCGACGGCTGCTCCTACGCCGGCCCCGCGGACCGGACGCGGGTCTCCTGCCTGGTCACCGGGGAGGACAGCGAGGACCCGTACGCGACACTCCAGCTGTCCCTCGGCGACGGCGACGACACCGTCGCGTACGACAACCAGACCGGCCAGACGTACTACTTCGCCTCGATCGACCTGGGCGACGGCAACGACACCCTGACCGAGACCGGCGGTGTCCAGGGGAACTCCGTCTCCGGCGACGCGGGCGACGACACCCTCACGGTGGGCCCGTACACGGTGGCGCTGGGCGGTGACGGCGACGACACGATCAAGGCCGCCAAGGGCGCCATCGTCCTGGCCGGCGACGGCGACGACACCGTCTACGCCACCGGCAACTACACCTCCGTCGACGGCGGCGCCGGCAAAGACGTGATCCACGGCGGCGCCGGCTGGCAGGACCTGTCCGGCGGCGACGGCAACGACAGGATCTACGGCGGCCCCGGCGACGACCACCTGTCCGGCGGGAACGGGAAGGACGTCCTGCGCGGCGGCAAGGGCGACGACACGATCAACGGTGACAAGGGCGACGACCACCTGTACGGCGGTCCCGGCACGGACACCCTCGACGGCGGCCCCGGCACCGACGTCGTGCACCAGGACTGAGCCGCCGCCCGCCCAGCCCTTCCCGCACATCCCGGCTGGCCGGCCCGGAAGCCTCAGCGGTCTCCGGGCCGGACGGCCGGCGGGCGGGACGGCTACCGCCCGCCGGTCACGCCTTCGCGCCGCCGAACCGGCGGTCTCGGGAGGCGTACTCCATGCAGGCGCGCCACAGGTCGCGGCGGTCGAAGTCCGGCCACAGCACGTCCTGGAAGACCATCTCCGCGTAGCTGGACTGCCAGATCAGGTAGTTGGAGGTGCGCTGCTCCCCGCTGGGGCGCAGGAAGAGGTCCACGTCCGGCATGTCGGGGTAGTAGAGGTACTTCGCGAAGGTCTTCTCGTTGACCTTGGACGGGTCGAGCCGGCCGGCCGCGACGTCGCGGGCCAGCGCCTGGGCGGCGTCCGCGATCTCCGCCCGGCCGCCGTAGTTCAGGCAGAAGTACAGCGTCATCGCGTCGTTGCCGACCGTCTGCTCCTGGGCGACCTGGAGCTCCTGGACCACGGACTTCCACATCTTCGGCATCCGGCCCACCCAGCGGATGCGGATGCCCAGTTCGTCCATCTCGTCGCGGCGGCGGCGGATCACGTCCCGGTTGAAGTTCATCAGGAAGCGCACCTCGTCCGGCGAGCGCTTCCAGTTCTCGGTGGAGAACGCGTACAGCGAGAGGTTCTTGACGCCGATGTCCAGGCAGCCCTTGAGGACGTCCAGGACGACGCCCTCGCCGACCTTGTGGCCCTCGGTGCGCGGCAGTTCGCGCTCCTTGGCCCAGCGCCCGTTGCCGTCCATCACGATCGCGACGTGCTTGGGCACCAGCTCGCCGGGGATCTTCGGCGGCCGCTCCCCGGAGGGGTGCGGCTCGGGGGTGCGGTAGGTGGTGCGCTGACGGCTGAGGATTCCGCGTCGTGCCATGGTCGTACGTCTCCCGCGGGTGGGTCGGTGCTGCTGGTCAGCAGGGTACGGGGGGTCGGAGGGCCGGGACGGCCGGGGCCGCCCGCCGGGCCGTCCGGCGACCGTCGGGGCCGCCGGCCGCCGGGCCGGCGGCGCCCGTCAGTGCCTGCGGGCACCCGTCAGTGCCCTTCGGCGCCTACCGGACTCGCGGCACCGGGCGCCACGGGTCTGGGAGGCGGCTTCTCGACGAAGCGCAGCGAGCGCAGGCCGCGCTCCAGGTGCCACTGGAGGTAGGCCGCCACCAGGCCGCTGCCCTCGCGGCAGTGCCGCGCCTCGCACGCGTCGGCGGTCTCCCAGTCGCCGCCCAGCAGCGCGCCCAGCAGCACCAGCGCCTCCCTGGAGGGGACGACGCTGCCGGGCACCCGGCAGTCCGCGCAGATCACGCCGCCGGCGCCGACCGAGAAGAAACGGTTCGGGCCGGCCAGGCCGCAGCGGGCGCAGTCGTCGAAGCTGGGCGCGTAGCCGTTGACGGCGAGCGAGCGGAGCAGGAAGGCGTCGAGCACCAGCCGCGGGGCGTGCTCCCCCGCCGCCAGGGTGCGCAGGGCGCCCACCAGCAGCAGGTACTGCTGGACGGCGGGCTCGCCCTCGTGGTCGGTGAACCGCTCGGCGGTCTCCAGCATCGCGGTGCCGGAGGTGTACCGCTCGTAGTCGGTGACGATCGTGCCGCCGTAGGGGGCGATGGTCTCGCTCTGGGTGCACAGCGGCAGGCCGCGGCCCACCAGCTCCCCGCCGCGGGTGAAGAACTGCACGTCGACGTGGCTGAACGGCTCCAGCCGGGCGCCGAACTTCGACTTCGTGCGGCGGACCCCGCGGGCCACCGCCCGTACCCGGCCGTTGCGCCGGGTGAGCAGCGTGATGATCCGGTCCGCCTCGCCCAGCTTCTGGGTGCGCAGCACGATGCCGTCGTCGCGGAACAGGGTCATGGCCCCATTCTCGCCCACCCGGGACCCCGCGCGGACCCGACCCGGTCCGGGCCGGGTCCGGGCAGGGTCCGGGCAGGTCCGACCCGGTTCGGGCCGGGTCCGGGCAGGCCGGGCCGGGTCCGGGCAGGTCCGGGTCCGCGGCGCGGAGGGGTCAGGAGGTGGTGGCGGCGGCGCGCAGCAACCGGTCGATGTCGTCGGTGTGCAGCGACAGGCAGCGGCCCACCGCCTCCAGGACGTCCCGCTCGGCGGGCAGGTAGGGGCCGTCGGCCAGCGCGATGTGGGCGCCCTGGAGGAGGACCCGCTCGCGGCCCTGGGGGGCCAGGTGGTCGGCCAGCGGCTCCAGCGCCTCGTGGAGCTCGATCGACAGCCAGCTGCCGCACCCGTCGACGGCCTCGGCGAAGGAGTCCGGGCCCAGCTCGTCGGACCGCCGGAAGCGGCCTTCGTCGGCGACGATCGCCGCGAGCAGGCCGAGCAGCTGGTCCTCGGTGCAGTCGGTGAAGCCGGCCGCCCGCACCGCGCCCACCGCCGCGTCGCGGGTGGGCCGGGCGGAGGCGCCGCCGGCGGTCAGCACGGCCAGCGCCACGGTGTGCACGGCGTCCCGCAGCATGGCCGAGAAGCGCGCGGTGGTGGGGCAGACCAGCACCTCGGGGCCGTACTGCCGGTGGCAGGCGGCGCACTCCACGACGGTGCCGGCCGGGCCGCGGTCGAGCAGCGGCACGTTGAGGACGGTCAGTCTGCGGGTGCCCGTCCTGCGGTGGTAAGCGCGGTCACCGCCGCACTCGGGGCAGTAGAACTCACCGTCGTCCTCGGTGTGCCAGGACGTGCGCACACCCCAGACCCTCGTCAGCTTCATCGCACCCTCCGGCCGTCCTCGTCCCGGTACGCACCCGTGCCGGCCCGCGCACGCGCGAGAACGGCCCAGACCGAATCGGCCGGGACGCCGGGACACGGCCACGGTGCCGTACAGCGTGATGTTAGCCACACTGGTGAGGCCCAGTCAGTACCGCGTACGGGGGCAATTCGCCACCGGAACGCGACGGGAGGGGTGTTCGGCGCCGACCGGGGAGCCGCCGAGGGGCGGTTCGGGAACCGGTCCGAGCCCGGCCGGGGGCCGGGCGGGGGCCGCTCCCGGACCGTTCGGGGCCGCTCCGGGGCCGGGTCGGGGCCGGGTCGGGAACTGGTCGCAGCCGGCTCCCGACCCGTGCGGAACGGGCCGAAGCCCGCCCAGAGCCTGCGCAGAACCGGGCCGCTATCGGCCCGGAACGGCGCGTCACCAGCTCAGGGCCTGGTCAGGTCTTGACCAGGCCCTGAGCTGGCGGCCTGCTGGGAAACCCGCTCAGAACGCGCACGGCTCGCGCGGAACCCGGTCGGGGCCCTGACGGAGCCGTGGCGGAGCCGGTCGGCGGCCGGGCCGCGCGGGGGCGCGGTGCGGCCGCCGGGACCGGGCCCGGCCGTCCGCCCGCGGGATCGCCGGCGGCGGACGGCGTGGGGCCCGGAAACCACCCGGGCGTGCGATCAGCGGCCCGCGCGGTTGACGGCCGAGACGACCGCCTGGAGGGAGGCGCGAGTGGTGTTGGGGTCGATGCCGATGCCCCACATCACCCGCCCGTCGATGGCGCACTCGATGTACGAGGCGGCCCGCGCGGAGGCGCCCTCGCTCAGCGTGTGCTCGCTGTAGTCCAGCAGCCGGGCGTCGATCCCGACGCCCGCCAGCGCGTCGAAGAACGCCGAGATGGGTCCGTTGCCGGTGCCGGTGAGGGTGGTGACCGTGCCGTCCACCTCGGCCTCGACGGTCAGCTGGTCGGTGCCGTCGCTGGAGGTCGACGCCTGCGCGGAGCGCAGCGAGAGCCGGCCCCACGGGTTCTCCGGGGTGGGCAGGTACTCGTCCTGGAAGATCGACCAGATCTGCGCGGGGGTGACCTCGCCGCCCTCGGCGTCGGTCTTCGCCTGGATGATGCGGGAGAACTCGATCTGCATCCGGCGCGGCAGGTCCAGCTTGTGGTCGTTCTTCAGCACGTAGGCGATGCCGCCCTTGCCGGACTGCGAGTTGACCCGGATCACGGCCTCGTAGGAGCGGCCGACGTCCTTGGGGTCGATGGGCAGGTACGGCACCGCCCACGGGATGTCGTCGACGGTCGTGCCGGCGGCGGCCGCGTCGGCCTCCATGGCCTCGAAGCCCTTCTTGATGGCGTCCTGGTGGGAGCCGGAGAAGGAGGTGTAGACGAGGTCGCCCGCGTAGGGGTGGCGCGGGTGGACCTCCATCTGGTTGCAGTACTCGGCGGTGCGACGGATCTCGTCGATCTCCGAGAAGTCGATCTGCGGGTCGACGCCCTGGCTGAAGAGGTTCATCCCCAGGGTGACGAGGTCGACGTTGCCGGTGCGCTCGCCCTGCCCGAACAGGCAGCCCTCGACGCGGTCGGCGCCGGCCATCAGGGCCAGTTCGGCGGCGGCGACGGCGGTGCCGCGGTCGTTGTGCGGGTGGACGGACAGGCAGACGTGGCCGCGGCGGGACAGGTTCCGCGACATCCACTCGAACCGGTCGGCGTGCGTGGACGGCGTGGAGCGCTCCACGGTGGCGGGCAGGTTGAGGATGATCTCGCGGCCGTCCTCGGGCTGCCAGACGTCCATGACCGCCTCGCAGACCTCCAGCGCGAAGTCCAGCTCGGTGTCGGTGAAGATCTCCGGGCTGTACTGGTAGCCGAAGACGGTCCGGTCGCCGAGGATCTTCTCCGCGTACTCCACGACCAGCCGGGTGCCGTCCACGGCGATGTCGCGGACCTGCTCGCGGGAGCCGCGGAAGACCACCCGGCGGAAGACCGGCGCGGTGGCGTTGTAGAGGTGCACGGTGGCCTGGCGGGCGCCGCGCAGCGACTCCATGGTCCGCTCGATCAGCTCCTCGCGGGACTGGGTCAGCACCGAGATGGTGACGTCCTCGGGGATGGCGTCCTGCTCGATGATGGAGCGCACGAAGTCGAAGTCGGTCTGCCCGGAGGCGGGGAAGCCGACCTCGATCTCCTTGTAGCCCATCCGCACCAGCAGGTCGAACATCTCGCGCTTGCGGGCCGGCGACATCGGGTCGATCAGCGCCTGGTTGCCGTCCCGCAGGTCCGTGGACAGCCAGCGCGGGGCCTTGGTGATCCGGGCGTCCGGCCAGGTGCGGTCGGGCAGGTCGACCTGCTCGTAGCCGCTGTACTTGCGGATCGGCATCGCCGACGGGCGCTGGGTGTGCGTCGCGGTGGTGATCGGGGTGCGGCGGCCTACGCGGTTCGCGCCGGACGGGGATACGGGCTGCGTGCTGCTCATGGGCTCTGGCTCTCCTCGGGTCCGCGGGGGACGGCCGACGGCTTGGCGCGCCAAAACTCCGCGGGGAGGGGGTCGGCCTACAACTACAGGCCCTCGCCGCGGCAGCTAAGGAGAAGCAGCCCGAAACGCATGACCCTGACCTTAGCCCACTCCCTTCGCGCCGCCGCACCCGGTGGGCCGTTCCTCTCAGCATGCAAGACGGCCGGACGTCCACCTCGGGGCTGGGAATTCCCCCCATCTCGTGGTGTGAGCCAGGAATCAGTGACACTGAGTGCTGCGAATGTCACAGTGCGCGTATGGGAGTTTTCTGCACGATCGTACCGCCGCACATCCTCGACCGACTGGCCCGTTCGGCCGACGGCGAGCTGGCCGCGACCGCCCGCCACACCCTGGAGCACGACGCCAGGCACCGCACCCGGCGCGGGCTGACGGCGTCCGTCGGCCCGGCCGGGGCCGCCGCCGCCGGCGCCGCCAAGGCCCTCACCGACCAGCCCGTGCGCTCCATCTACGACGCCCGCCACCGGGACGACCTCCCCGGGCACGAGGTGCGCGTCGAGGGCTCCGCCGCGGTGAAGGACGTCAGCGTCAACCGCGCCTACGACGGCCTGGGCGACACGTTCCAGACCTACCTCAAGGCGTACGGCCGCCACTCGGTGGACGGGCGCGGGCTGCCCCTCGTCGCGAGCGTCCACTACCTGAAGGGCTACGACAACGCCTTCTGGGACGGCGAGCAGATGGTCTTCGGGGACGGCGACGGCCGGGTCTTCCTCGACTTCACCATCCCCATCGACGTCATCGGCCACGAACTCACCCACGGCGTCACGCAGTACACCGCGAACCTCACCTACCAGGGGCAGTCCGGCGCGCTCAACGAGTCGGTCTCGGACGTCTTCGGCAGCCTCGTCAAGCAGTTCACCCTCGGCCAGACCGCCGACGAGGCCGACTGGCTGATCGGCGCCGGGCTGCTCGCGCCGGGCATCAACGGCGTGGCGCTGCGCTCCATGAAGGCGCCCGGCACCGCGTACGACGACCCGCACCTGGGCAAGGACCCGCAGCCGGCCACGATGGCCGGCTACGTGGACGGCCCGGACGACAACGGCGGCGTCCACACCAACTCGGGCATCCCCAACCACGCGTTCTACCTGGTGGCTTCGGCGCTCGGCGGCAACGCGTGGGAGCGCGCCGGGCAGATCTGGTACGACACCCTGACCGGCGGCTCGCTCGACCCGGACGTGGACTTCACCGGTTTCGCCGCGGCCACCACCGCCGCCGCGCAGGACCGTTACGGTGACGGCGCCGAGGTCCAGGCCGTCCGCGCGGCGTGGACCACGGTCGGCGTGACGTCGGGGGCGGCGAAGGCGGCGGCCTCCGAGCTTCCCGGGCAGCAGACGGGGCAGCAGACCCAGCAGGCGTAGCGCGCGGCGCGGACACGCGGGGCGGGTGGAGCCGGGGCGGGTGCGGCATCGGGCGGTGGAGCGAAGTCGTCCGTACGCGGCTCCGCCCCACCGCCCGCCCTGCCGCGCCCCGACGGCTACGCGGCCGGGGCGGACTTCCGCAGTACCTCGATGAACGCCCGCATCCACGTCGGGTGGTCGGGCCAGGCCCGCGCGGAGACCAGCGTGCCGTCCACGACCCCGTCGCCGTCCTCGTACCGCGCGCCGGCCGCCGTGACGTCCGGCTCCAGCGCCGGATAGGCGGCCGTACGGTGGCCGCCGAGCACCCCGGCGGCGCCCGGGATCAGCGGACCGTGGCAGATCTGCGCGACCGGTTTGCCCTCCGTGAAGAAGTGGGCCACGATCCGCCGCAGCCGAGGGTCGTTGCGCAGGTACTCGGGTGCGCGGCCGCCCGGGATCACCAACGCGGCGTAGTCCGCCGGGTCGACGTCGTCGAAGCCGAGGTCCGCGGGCCAGGTGTAGCCGGGCTTCTCCGTGTAGGTGTCGAAGCCGTCGACGAAGTCGTGCACCACGAACTGGAGCGTCTTACGGGTCGGCGCGGCCACCTCCACCGCGTAGCCCTCCTCCAGCAAGCGCTGGTAGGGATAGAGCACTTCCAGGGATTCCCCGGCGTCCCCGGTCACCAGAAGGATCTTCACCGCCATCGTCCGGTCCCTTCCTTCAGCCCGGCACGCCGGTCCGGCGTGCTCCTCCCACCATGCCCCACTCCGCACTCCGGAATCGGGACGGCTCCACTTTCGGCTGATCCCGGGGCAGCGGTCCCTCCGTATCGCCTCCGTCGGTGCGAGACTCGGAGCCCAGGAGGCAGTCGGCCGCCGGGCTTCCCGGGCGGCGCAGCCGGGCGAGGCGGGTGCGGCATCGGGCGAGGAGTGGACGGGATGCGTATCGAGGTGGTCCGCTCCGGCGGGTTCGCGGGGCTGGTCCGGCGGTCCGCGCTGGAGACGGCGGACCAGCCTGACGGCTCCCGGCTGGCCGCCCTCGCCCAGGCCGCGCTCGCCCCGCACCCCTCGGCCGCGGGCCGCCCGGTCCCGGACGGCTTCACCTACCGGATCACCGCGGGCGGTTCGACCGCGGTCGTCGCCGAGCCCGATCTCACGGACACGCAGCGGCTGCTGGTGCGGATGGTGCTGGGCGAGGAGGCGTAACCCCGCGTGCCCGGCTGCGGGCTGCCGACAACCGGCCGGACGGGGCGCCAGCGGGTCGAACGGGGTTCAGCGGGCGCGGCGGGGCTTGGACGGCGCCGGGCCGGGCCGGTCGGCGCGGGTGCGGCGGGGCTTGGACGGCGCCGGGCCGGGCCGGTCGGCGCGGATGCGGCGGGAGAGGCGGTCGTCCAGGCCCGCCCGGAGCGCGGCCTTGTGCAGCGAGCGCAGGGCCAGCAGCAGGAAACCCGCGTCGTCCAGGTAGATCGGGTCGGGCAGCAGGTCCACCGGGCAGACCAGGTAGATCAGCGAGCCCCAGAAGAGCGCCTTGCTCGACAGCGGGATCTGCGAGGAGCGCAGCAGCCTGCGGGCGCCCACCAGCCGGAACGCCAGCCGCACCGCCAGCACCAGGGTGGCCAGCGCGAGCACCCCGGCCACCACCAGCAGCACCTTCACGTCGCCTTGGTGCACCTCGTCCCTCCCCGGTGGACACCGCTTCCGTCGAAGGGCTCCTACCCCGCATCGGACGCCGCGTGCCCGATCCCGGCGGCGAGCCCCCCGTACGCGCGGGCCGGGAGGCCGAGGCACCGCGCCAACGGGGCGGGCCGGGACGGGACGTGGCAGGACGCGGCAGGGTGACGGAGCCGGGTCCCGCCCCCTCGGAGGCGCACGGAAGCACTCCGAAGCACTCCGAGAACCGGGAAGGGGCGGAGAGCGGACGGCGGGACCCGGGATCCGGCAGGGCCTCAGCCCGCCGACACGGCCGCGTCCTCCGGTGCGGCGGCGGGTCGGTGCCCGGCCCCGGCGTCGCCGCCCGGCGTGGGGCGGTGGACGGTGAGGAAGACCAGGACGCCGCCCACGAGCGCGGCCAGGGCCGAGGCCAGGAAGATCCGGTCGAGCCCGGAGGCGTAGGCCGCGCGGACCCCGCCGCCGTGGCTGACGACGTGGCGCATCCGGGAGGTGAACACCGAACCGAACAGGGCGATGCCCAGGCTCATGCCGAGTTGGCGGAAGGTGTTGACGGCGCCGCCGGCCATGCCCGCGCGGTTCGCCGGGACCGCGTCGACGGCGGTGGAGACCAGCACCGGCGTGGCCAGGCCGACCCCGACGCCGATCACGGCGAGGCCGGCGATCAGCGAGGTCGCGTGCGAACCGGCCGACACCGACTGCCAGAGCACGGCCGCACCGGCGCCGATCAGCACCAGCCCGCCGCCGATCGGCAGCGCCGGCGCGAACCGGTGGCTGTGCTTGCCGGCGACGGCCGCGGCCACGAACGCCGCACCCGCCAGCGGCATCAGCGCCAGGCCGCCGCGGATCGGGCTGAGGCCCAGCACGTTCTGGAGCCACAGGGAGACGTACACCAGCCCGCCGAACGCGCCCGCCTGGTAGAGCAGGGCGCCGCCGAGCAGCCCGGAGAAGGTGGGACGGCGCAGCAGGGACAGGTCGAGCATGGGGTGCGAGGTCATCAGCTCGGCGACCACGAAGGCCGCGGCGGCCACCCCGGCCAGCACGAACGCGATGACCGTCAGCGAGTCGGTCCAGCCGTGGTCGCCGCCGCGCATCAGCGCGTAGGTGAGCGCCGCGGCGGCCACGGTGAAGGTGACCGCGCCCGGGACGTCCAGCCGCCCCGCCCCCCGCCGCCCGGCGGGCAGCACCCGCAGGGTGAGGACGACGGCGACCACCGCGATCGGCAGGTTGACCAGGAAGATCGCCTGCCAGCCGATGCCCTGGGTGAGCAGCCCGCCGAGCACCGGGCCGAGCGCGGCCGCGGCACCGTTGACCGCGCCCCAGACGCCGAAGGCCATACCGCGGTCGCGGCCCTGGTAGGTCGCGGCCACCAGCCCGGCCGAGGTGGCGAACATCGCCGCGCCGCCGACTCCCTGCACCGCCCGCGCGGTGATCAGCGCGGCCGCGTTCGGGGAGAGCGCGGCCGCCAGCGAGGCGAGCGCGAAGACGGCCAGGCCGATCGCGTACAGCCGCCGGTGCCCGAACAGGTCGGCGAGCGACCCGGCGGCGAGCAGCAGCGCGGCCAGCGCGAGGGCGTACATGTCCATCACCCACTGGAGGGAGGAGAAGGACGCGTGGAGGTCGGACGCCATGCTCGGCAGGGCGACGTTCACGATGGTGACGTCGACCAGCAGGATGAAGGCGCCCAGGCATATCGCCACCAGGGGCAGCCACTTGCGCATGGATGGGACTCCGTTCCGGAGGAGAGGCGGGGAGAGGCGGGGAGAGGCGCGGCGGGCACGTCGGGGGCCGCCGGGTGCCCGCGAGGTCGTGGGAGAGGGCGCGGCCGGGTCCGGCGGGGCGTTGCGGCCGCGCGTCCAACTGTCCGGGACACCGGCCCCTCACCCGCAGCCGGCGGACCCCGGGCGGCGGAATCCGACACAGGCTAGCGTGGTGTGGTGAAAAACGTCCTGCCGTGGGCGCCGCTGGCGGTTCTCGACCTCCTGGACCGCCGCGTCCTGCACGCCCTCCAGATCGACGGACGGGTGTCCTTCGCCCGGATCGGCGAGGTGCTCGGGGTCTCCGACCAGACGATCGCCCGCCGCTACGCCCGGCTGCGCCGGGACGGTGTCGCCCGGGTACTGGGCCTGACCGACCCGCTGCGGATCGGGCTGACCCCGTGGCTGGTACGGGTGCGCTGCACCCCGGACGCCGCCGCGTCGGTCGGCGAGGCACTGGCCCGGCGCACCGACACCCGCTGGGTGAGCCTGATCTCGGGGGGCACGGAGATCTCCTGCACCATGCAGTCGGAGGCGCCCGGGCAGGGCTCGTCGCTGCTGCTCCAGAAGCTGCCGCGCACCCCCCGGGTGGTGCAGGTGGACGCGCACGCGATGCTGCACGTCTTCTTCGGCCAGGACCTCAGCCCGGTCAGCCGGCTGGGACCGCTCACCGACGACGAGGCGGCGGCGCTGGTGTCGCCGGACGCCCCGAGCCAGCGGCCCGCCGAGGCCGCCGAGCCCTTCCCGCTGGACGACGGCGACCGCCGGATGCTCGACCTGCTGTCGGTGGACGGCCGCGCGCCGGCCGCCGAACTGGCCGCCGCCACCGGCTGGTCGCAGACCACGGTGCGCCGCAGGCTGGCCCAGCTGCGCTCGTCCGGCGCGCTCTACTTCGACGTGGACGTCGAGACGGACCGGCTCGGCCCGGAGCTGCGGGCGGGGCTGTGGCTGGAGGTGGAGCCGGCCCGGCTGGCCGAGGTGGGCCGGGCGCTGGCCGAGCACGAGGAGGTCGCGTTCGCGGCGGCCACCACCGGCACCGCGAACGTCTACGCGGCGGTCACCTGCCAGGGCCCCGGCGCGCTCTACCGCTACCTGACCGGCCCGGTGGCGGCGCTGCCGGGCATCCGCCGCACCGAGACCGCGCCGATCCTGCGGGTGCTCAAGGGCGCCGGGCCGCGCGCCGACGTCCGGCGCGCGGAGCGCCCGGCCCGCTGACCGGGAACGCCGGCCGGACCCGTCGGCCGGACCCGTCGGCCGAGGCCCCCGAGGGGCGTCAGAAGCCGAGGCGGCGCAGCTGCTTCGGGTCGCGCTGCCAGTCCTTGGCCACCTTCACGTGCAGGTCGAGGAAGACGGGGGTGCCCAGCAGCGCCTCGATGTGCTTCCGGGACTTCGACCCGACGTCCTTCAGCCGCGCGCCCTTGGGGCCGATGATGATGCCCTTCTGGCTGGGCCGCTCGATGAAGAGGTTGGCGTGGATGTCGAGCAGCGGCCGGTCGGCGGGGCGCCCCTCGCGCGGCAGCATCTCCTCCACCACGACGGCGATGGAGTGCGGCAGCTCGTCGCGCACGCCCTCCAGCGCGGCCTCGCGGATCAGCTCGGCCACCATCACCTGCTCCGGCTCGTCCGTGAGGTCGCCCTCCGGGTAGAGCGCCGGGCCCTCGGGCAGCAGCGGCACCAGCAGGTCGGCGAGGAGCCCCACCTGCTGGTCGGCCACCGCCGAGACGGGCACGATCTCGGCCCACTCGAAGCCCAGCTCGCGGCCGAGCTGGTCGATGGCGATGAGCTGGCGGGCGAGCTGGTCGCCGTCGACGAGGTCGGTCTTGGTGACGATCGCCACCTTGGGCGTCTTGCGGACCTCGGCCAGCTCGCGCGCGATGTAGGTGTCGCCCGGGCCGAGCTTCTGGTCGGCGGGCAGGCAGAAGCCGATCACGTCGACCTCGGCCCAGGTGGTGCGCACCACGTCGTTGAGCCGCTCGCCCAGGAGGGTGCGGGGCTTGTGCAGGCCGGGGGTGTCGACGAGGACGAGCTGCGCCTCGGGCCGGTGCACGATGCCGCGCACGGTGTGCCGGGTGGTCTGCGGCCGGTTGGAGGTGATGGCCACCTTCCGGCCCACCAGAGCGTTCGTGAGGGTGGACTTGCCGGCGTTGGGGCGGCCCACGAAGCAGGCGAAGCCGGACCGGTGCGGCGCCCCGCCGGCCGAAGCGGGCGTGGCGGCCGCCCCGGGCGTCGCCGCGGGACCGGATGCGGGGGTACGAGCGCTCATGGCCCCCATTCTCCCCGATCCGGCGGCCGGGCCCGACCGCGCCGTTCGCCGGGCGAAACCCGGGAGCAACCGGGACGCAACATGAAACACGGCGGAAACCTCCGCGCCCACGTCCGGAAACGCGCACGACCGACTCTCGTTGCTGGCCTGTGCCCGCGAGGGCCCGCCCGAGCCGACCGAAGGGACCCCCCGTGATCCTGCTGACCGCCGGCCGCGCCCTCCTGGCCGCTCCGGCCTCCCACGCCCCGGCGGTCGACCCGGGCGACACGGCCTGGCTGCTGGCGGCCACCGCGCTGGTGCTGCTGATGACACCGGGGCTCGCGCTCTTCTACGGCGGCATGGTCCGCAGCAAGAGCGTCCTCAACATGTTCATGATGAGCTTCGTCTCGATCGCGCTGGTCACGGTGGTGTGGCTGGTCGCCGGATACACCCTGGCCTTCGGCCCGGACGCCGGCGGGCTCGGGCTGATCGGGGACCTCAGCCACCTGGGGATGCGCGGGGTGGGGCCGCGGGACGTCACCGGGCACGTGCCGACGCCGCTCTTCGCCGCCTTCGAACTGACCTTCGCGATCATCACCGCGGCGCTGATCAGCGGGGCGGTCGCGGACCGTACCCGGTTCGGCGCCTGGACGGCCTTCGTGACGGTCTGGACACTGGCCGTGTACGTGCCGGTGGCGCACTGGGTGTTCAGCCCGCACGGCTGGGTGGCGGCCCGGCTGCACGCGCTGGACTACGCCGGCGGCACCGTCGTCGAGGTCTGCTCGGGCGCCTCCGGACTGGCCCTGGCGATGGTCCTCGGGCCGCGGCTCGGCTTCCGCAAGGAGGCCATGCGCCCGCACAACCTGCCGCTGGTGCTGCTGGGCGCGGGCCTGCTGTGGTTCGGCTGGTTCGGCTTCAACGCCGGCTCGGCGCTGGCCGCGAACGGGCTGGCCGCCTCCGCCTTCCTCAACACCCAGGCGGCGGGCTGCGCGGGCCTGCTGGGCTGGCTGGTGGTGGAGAAGCGCCGCGACGGCCACGCCACCACCCTGGGCGCCGCCTCGGGCTCGGTGGCGGGGCTGGTGGCGATCACCCCGTCGTGCGGCAGCGTGGACCTGCTCGGCGCGGTGGCCGTCGGCCTGGCCGCGGGTGTGGTCTGCTCGTACGCGGTGAGCTGGAAGTTCCGCTGGGGCGTGGACGACTCGCTGGACGTGGTGGGCGTGCACATGATGGGCGGCGTGATCGGCACCGTGCTCGTCGGACTGCTGGCCACCCGCACCATGACCGGCGGCCCGCGCGGCCTGCTCTACGGCGGCGGCCTCGGCCAGCTGTGGCGGCAGGCGGTCGCGGTGGCGGCGGTCGGCGCGTACGCGTTCGCGGTGACGTACGGGATCGGCTGGGCCCTGGAGCGGCTGGTGGGCTTCCGGGCCAGCGAGGAGGAGGAGCGCACCGGCCTCGACCTGACCCTGCACGCCGAGACCGCCTACGATCACGGCGTACTCACCCACGGCACCGCGCACGGGGCCCTGCACGCGGGCCACCCCGGGGCCGTCCGCCCGGCGCCGCCCGCCACCGACAGGAGCCCGTTCGCATGAAGCTGGTCACCGCCGTCGTCAAGCCGCACAAGCTGGACGACGTGAAGACGGCGCTGCAGGAGATGGGCGTGCAGGGCCTGACCGTCACCGAGGCCAGCGGCTACGGCCGGCAGCGCGGGCACACCGAGGTCTACCGGGGCGCGGAGTACCGGGTGGACCTGGTGCCGAAGGCGCGCATCGAGGTGCTGGTGGACGACGCGGAGGCCGAGGCCGTCGTCGAGGCGGTGGTGACCGCGGCCCGCACCGGCCGGATCGGCGACGGGAAGGTGTGGACGGTCCCGGTGGACACCGCCGTGCGGGTCAGGACGGGCGAGCGCGGCCCCGACGCGCTCTGACGGCGGGCGTGGCGGCCCCGGCGCGCTCAAGCGGCGTGGCGGCCCCGGCGCGCTCGAACCGGGATGGCGGCCAGGTTCTCCGGACGGCCGTGTCAGCCGTCCGGGGGACCCGCGCGCTCAGCCGGCGGTGGTGGCGGTGCGCACCGCGCCGTCCGGGCCGGCCAGCAGCAGCACCGTGTCCGGACCGCCGAGGTCGCGCAGGGCGGCCCGGTCGGCGTCGGCGGGGGCCTCGGCGGCGGTGACCACCGCGCCGGCCTCCAGGGAGCGGGCGCCGCTGGCGACCGCCATCGCGACGGCGGTCTGCAGGGCCGTCAGCCGCAGCGACGGCAGCTCCACCGTCCCGGCGACGTAGGTGCGGCCCGTCTCGTCGCGGACGGCGGCACCCTCGGGCACCCCGTTGCGGGCCCGCGCGGACCGGGCGAGGGTCAGGAGCTTGCGGTCCTCGGGGTTCTCGGGGGCGGCGTGCGGCTGCTCTTCGGTCATACGCGCGATCATAGGGCGCACCGCCGTCAACCCCGCGCCGCGCAGGCCGGGATGAACGCGGACGAAGGCGCGCGCCCCCGCGACCATGCCGCGCCGCGCCTGCCCGGGGTGGGCGCGCGGCGCGGGATTTCACTCTCCGTGGTCGAACATGCGAGCACGGCGATCGACACCTAGCCTGGAGCGAGCAGCGTCCTCACTTCGAGGTGGTTTGCCCATGTTTCTGCACATGCCCGTGATTCTCGTCCTCTCCGCGGCCACGTACTTCCTGAGCCGCAAAGCCCAGCTCAAAGCGACCCACGCGATCACCTGCGGCGCGCTGGGCTTCTACCTCGCCGACACCAGCCTGGCCACGTCGATCCACTCGGCCGGCGCGAACCTGCTCGGCATGATCGGCCAAGTCGGCCCCTGACAGGCCCGGTCAGCCCCGGTCGGCCCCGAACTCCTGCCGGCCTGACCGCCAACCGGCCGCGCCGAACCGGGAGTCAGCCGCACGAGGTGGGCAACTCGCCTTCGCCGCACGCCTTCCAGCCGGTTCCGCCCGCGCGGCCACGCCCACCCGCGCCGCCGGGCCTCAGGCGCCGACGGTCGCCCCGCCGTCGCCGGCCGGGCCGTCCGGCGTGATCGGCTCCACCAGGACCGTGCCGATCCGGTTCCGCCGTCCCGCCTGCGTCTCCGCGGTCAGCCGCAGCGCCGTGGCCTCGGCTCCCGCGAAGGAGCCGGAGAGCCCGGAACCGCCCGCCGGCTCCGGCAGCGGCACCACCGCCACCGCCCCCGGAATCGGCACCCGCCCGAGGGACTTCGCCAGGAGGCCGCCGACCGTCTCCACGTCGTCGTCGTCCAGCGGCACCCCGTACAGCTCCCCCAGGTCGCCGATGTCCAGCCGGGCCGTCACCCGGTAGCGGCCGCCGCCGAGGTCCTCCACCGGCGGCAGCTCGCGGTCGTACTCGTCGGTGATCTCGCCGACGATCTCCTCCAGGATGTCCTCGATCGTCACCATGCCCGCCGTGCCGCCGTACTCGTCGACGACCACGGCCACGTGGTTGCGCTGCTGCTGCATCTCCCGCAGCAGGTCGCCGGCGTTCTTCGTGTCGGGCACGAAGTACGCGGGCCGGATCAGCGAGGAGACCGGGTCGGACTCCGCCTCGCGGTTGATGTGCACCCGCCGGGCCAGGTCCTTGAGGTAGACGAAGCCGACCACGTCGTCCTCCCCGTCCCCGGTGACCGGGATACGGGAGAAGCCGCTGCGCAGCGCCAGCGTCATGGCCTGCCGGACCGTCTTGAACCGCTCGATCATCACCAGCTCGGTGCGCGGCACCATCACCTCGCGCACGATCGTGTCGCCGAGCTCGAAGACCGAGTGCACCATCCGGCGCTCCTCGTCCTCGATCAGCGACTCCGACTCGGCCAGGTCCACCGCCGCCCGCAGCTCGGCCTCGCTGGCGAACGGGCCGCGCCGGAAGCCCTTGCCGGGGGTGAGCGCGTTGCCGAGCAGGATCAGCAGCCCCGGCACCGGCCCCATCACCCGGGCCAGCGGCAGCAGCACGTACGCGGCGGCCGTGGCGGTGCCCACCGGGTGCTGGCGGCCGATGGTGCGCGGGGAGACGCCGACGGCCACGTACGACACCAGCACCATCACCCCGATGGCCACGCACAGCACCTGCCAGGTGTGGTCGAAGTGCCGGTCCGCCTCCACGGTGATCAGCACCGCCGCCGCCGTCTCGCAGGCCACACGGACCAGCAGCGCGACGTTCAGGTAGCGGGTGGGGTCGGAGGCGACGAGCAGCAGCCGCACGGCGCCGCGCCGGCCGGACCGCATGGCCTCCTCGGCGCGGAACCGCGAGACGCGGGCCATTCCGGTCTCGGCGCAGGCGGCCAGCCAGGCGACGATCAGCAGCAGGACCGCGGAGACGATCATGGCGGGGAACCCGGCCGCCCGCTCAGCGGGTGGTGGGGGCGGGAGACGGGCCGGCCATGCCGCGCTCGGCCCGCCACTCGTCCAGGATCGTCTTCTGCAGGCCGAACATCTCGGCCTTCTCGTCCGGCTCCTCGTGGTCGTACCCCAGCAGGTGGAGGACACCGTGGACGGTGAGGAGCTGCAGCTCCTCGTCCATCGAGTGCTGGCTCGGCGCCTCCTGGCCCTGCCGCTTCGCCACCTCGGGGCACAGCACGATGTCGCCGAGGAGGCCCTGCACCGGCTCCTCGTCCTCCTTGCCCGGGCGCAGCTCGTCCATCGGGAAGGACATCACGTCCGTGGGGCCGGGCAGGTCCATCCACTGGATGTGCAGCTGCTCCATCGCGGCCTCGTCCACCAGGATCACCGACAGTTCGGAGAGCGGGTGGATACGCATGCGCTGGAGGGCGTAACGGGCGGCGTCCAGCACCGCCTCGTCGTCGAGTTCGGTGCCGGACTCGTTGTTGACGTCGATCGCCATAGTGCTGGTGCAGCTACTTTCTTCTCCGCGACCGGGCAGGGCCGCCGCGGCCGTCCGCCGGCTCGCCCTGCTGGGCGTCCTGGGCGTTGTCGTAGCGCTCGTAGGCGTCCACGATGCGCCCCACCAGCTTATGGCGCACGACGTCGGTGCTGGTGAGCCGGGAGAAGTGCACGTCCTCCACGTCGCCCAGGATGTCCTGCACCTGGCGCAGCCCGCTCTTGGTACCGCCGGGCAGGTCCACCTGGGTGACGTCGCCGGTGATGACGATCTTGGAGTCGAAGCCCAGCCGGGTCAGGAACATCTTCATCTGCTCGGCGCTGGTGTTCTGCGCCTCGTCCAGGATGATGAACGCGTCGTTCAGCGTACGGCCGCGCATGTAGGCCAGCGGGGCGACCTCGATGGTGCCGGCCGCCATCAGCCGGGGGATCGAGTCCGGGTCGAGCATGTCGTGCAGCGCGTCGTACAGCGGGCGCAGGTACGGGTCGATCTTCTCGTACAGGGTGCCGGGCAGGAAGCCCAGCCGCTCGCCGGCCTCGACCGCGGGGCGGGTCAGGATGATCCGGTTGACCTGCTTGGACTGGAGCGCCTGCACGGCCTTGGCCATGGCCAGGTAGGTCTTGCCGGTGCCGGCCGGGCCGATGCCGAAGACGATGGTGTGCTTGTCGATCGCGTCGACGTACCGCTTCTGGTTGAGCGTCTTCGGGCGGATGGTGCGGCCGCGGCTGGACAGGATGTTCTGGGTGAGCACCTGGGCCGGGGTCTCCGCCTCCGGGTCGGCTCCGGCGGCGCCGTTGGCCCGCAGCATGGCGATGGAGCGCTCCACCGCGTCCTCGGTCATCGGCTGGCCGGTGCGCAGCACCAGCATCATCTCGTCGAAGAGCCGCTGGACCAGGTCGACCTCGGCGGGTTCGCCGACGGCGCTGATCTCGTTGCCCCGGACGTGGATGTCGACCTCGGGGAAGGCGTTCTCGATAACGCGGAGCAGGGAGTCCCTGGAGCCCAGGACGGTGACCATCGGGTGCTTGGCCGGGACGACGACGTGTGCGCGGGCCTGCCGCGCGTCCGCCTGCTGCTGAATGGGTGTCTGTGTCATGGGCCGGCGCTTGGGCCTGCTCATCCCGCTTTCTGCTCATCGACGGGCCCGGTGGGCTCTGGTGTTCCAAGGGTACGACGCGGGTCGCCCGCCGCCGAGGGGATTACGGCTCCCGGCTCCCGGCGGACCCGGACCCCTCGGCGGCGGCCGCCGCGTCCCGTCCGGAGGGCTGCTGCGGGGCGGCGCGGAAGCCGATGGTGGGCACCGCCCGGCGCAGCGGCCACGGGCGGGTGGCGGCCGGCAGCAGGTCCTCCAGGAAGCCGTACCGGCGCAGCGGCTCGCGGTGCTCCGGGGACTGGCCGGCGTACGCCTTGGCCTGCTCCCACCAGCCGGCGATCTCGATCCAGCCGGGCGCGGAGAGCGAACCGCCGAACTCCTGCACCGACAGGGCCGCGCACAGCGAGGCGAAGGCCAGCCGGTCGGCCAGCGGCCACTCGGCCAGGGTGCCGGTGGTGAAGCCGGCCACGAAGACGTCGCCGGCGCCGGTGGGGTCCAGGGCGTCCACCGCGAGGGCGGGCACCTCGGCGGTCTCGCCGGTGCCGGAGTCCACCGCGACGGCGCCGCGCTCCCCCAGGGTGACGACCGCCAGCGGGACCCGCTCGGCCAGGCGGCGGGCGGCCTGCCGGGGGTCGTCGGCGCGGGTGTAGCGGACGGCCTCGTCGGCGTTGGGCAGGAAGGCGGCGCAGTGCCGCAGGCCGTCGAGGTCGGCGGGGTCCCAACGGCCGGTGTCGTCCCAGCCGACGTCGGCGAAGACCTTGGTGCCGCCGGCGGCGGCCTCGGCGATCCAGCCCTGGGTGCCGGTCTCCTCCTCGCGGGCGCGGCCCAGCGAGGCGACGGCGGCGCGGGCCGGCGGCGGGCAGTGCGGCACGGCGTCGTGCGGGGGCGGCGCCTGGTGGCCGTGGCTGACCATGGTCCGCTCGCCCTCGTAGGCCATGGAGACGGTCACCGGGGAGTGCCAGCCGGGGATGCGGCGGGACGGGGTGAGGTCGATGCCCTCACCCGTCTGGAGGCTGTCCCAGCAGTAGTCGCCGTACATGTCGTCGCCGAAGGCGGCGGCCAGGGTGGTGCGCAGGCCCAACCGGGCGAGGGCGGTGGCCATGTTGGCGATGCCGCCGGGGCTGGAGCCCATGCCGCGGGCCCATGTCTCGGTGCCGCGCACCGGGGCGCGGTCGAGGCCGGTGAAGATGATGTCGAGGAAGACGGTGCCGGTGAGGTAGACGTCGGTCGCCGGGTCGCCCGGCGCGCGCAGGTTCCGGAGGGGGTCGAGAACGGGCTGGTCGTCCATGCTCAACTCTTGCACGCGGAGGGGGCGTATCCGGTCGACGGCTCCCCGCCGCGGGGGTTCTCCCACGGTCCTGGGACTCCTGGTGCTCCTGGTCCTCCCGGCCGGCGCCCGGCGGGTGTTGCTCGCGGCGCCGGGCCGGGGTGCGGGAGGATGGGCGCGTGACCAGGTTGACCGTAGTCGGGGGCGGCGGCTTCCGCGTGCCCCTCGTACATGCCGCCCTGCTGGGGGACGAGACCGTCGGTGAGCTCGTCCTGCACGACACGGACGCCCGGCGGCTGCGGGTGACGGCCGCTGTCGTGGCGGCGCAGGACGCCGCGTGGCGGGCCGCCCGCGGGGGCCGGCGCCGGTCGTGCGGGTGGAGTCCGACCTCGACCGGGCCCTGCGCGGCGCGGACTTCGTCTTCTCGGCCGTCCGGGTCGGCGGCACCGAGGGGCGGGTCGGCGACGAGCGGCTGCCGCTGGCGGAGGGGCTGCTCGGGCAGGAGACGGTCGGCGCCGGGGGTGTGCTCTACGGGCTGCGCACGCTGCCGTTCGCGGTGGACCTGGCGGAGCGGGTGCGCGCGGTCGCGCCCGGCGCCTGGGTCATCAACTTCACCAACCCGGCGGGCATGGTGACCGAGGCGATGTCCCGGGTGCTGGGCCCGCGGGTGATCGGGATCTGCGACTCCCCCGTCGGCCTGGTCCGCCGCGCCGCCCGCGCGGCCGGCGCCGACCCGGACGCGCCCGGCTTCGGCTTCGACTACGTGGGCCTCAACCACCTGGGATGGCTGCGCCGGCTCACCGTCGACGGCACCGACCTGCTGCCGGGGCTGCTGGCGGACCCGGCCGCGCTCGGCACCTTCGAGGAGGGGCGGCTGTTCGGCCCGGAGTGGCTGGCGGCGCTCGGCTCGCTGCCCAACGAGTACCTGCACTACTACTACTTCCGGCGGGAGGCGCTGGCGGCCGTGCGTTCGGCCGGCGAGCCCCGGGGCGCGTTCCTGCACCGCCGCCAGTCGGACTTCTACGCGGCCGCGGACGGCCTCGACGGCCCGGCCGCCCTCGACCTGTGGCGGGGCGCCCGCCGCGAGCGCGAGGAGACGTACATGGCGGAGAACCGCGCGGCCACCGGCGGCTGGCAGCGCGACCCGCACGACCTCGACGGCGGCGGCTACGACCGGGTGGCGCTGGCCCTGATGCGCGCCATCGCCCGGGACGAGCGCACGGTGCTCATCCTCAACGTGCCCGGCGGCGGGGCCGTTCCGCTGCTCGACCCGGACGCCGTGGTGGAGGTGCCCTGCGAGGTCGGCGCGTTCGGCGCCCGGCCGCTGCCGGCGGCGGCACCGGACGCCCACCAGGCCGGGCTGATGCTCGCGGTCAAGGCGGTGGAGCGGGCGGCGATCGAGGCGGCGGCGACGGGTTCGCGGGTGGCGGCGCTGCGCGCGCTGGCGGGGCACCCCCTGGTGGACTCCGCCGCCGCGGCCTCCCGGCTGCTGGACGCCGCCGGCTGGTGACCGCCGGGGGCCGCGAGGGGACGCACGGCGGCACGGCGCGGGAGCCCGCGGGGCGGTGCTGAGTCCGCCCGCGCCCCCGGGCCCGCGGGGGTTCCCGACGCCCCGGCGCCGGACTTCCCCCGCCCGTACGGCCGTTGCCGCGGGCGCCCCGAACCCTCCGCCGCACCCTGCGCGCTTGGTGAACGGCGTCTGAACTGCGGCGTAACACCTGGGAAACCACTACTTCGCTGCCACGCGCGTAGATGCTCCTTGACCTGCTCCGATACAGAGGGCTACATTCCGCCGCATCACACCAGCCCTAAGGAGCACCGCCATGCCCCGCGCCCGACTGTCCCTGCGCACCCGCGCCCTGACGATGTCCGCAGCGGCCCTCACCCTGGGCCTCACGGTCTACGGCGTGAGCGCCGCCACGGCCGACAACTCCGTACCGCGCAGCGACCAGCAGATCCCCAACCTCACCGACGTCGTGAACCAGATCAAGGCGTACTACGGCGACACGGTCGACGCCTCCGGCGAGCACCAGGCGTCGCCGACCGGCAACTACGCCAAGCAGGTCGCGGGGGTCGAGGCCAAGGCCAAGGCGTCCATCGAGAAGTCGCTGGCCAAGGGGCTCGACAAGGGCCACGGCAAGGCGCACGGCAAGCCGGCCATCGTGCTCGACGTCGACGACACCAGCGTGCTGACGTACAACTACGAGCTGGAGGTGGGCTTCAACTACACCACCGCCACCAACCAGGCGTACCTCGACACCAAGGACATGCCGGCCGTCTTCGGTATGGACACCCTCACCAACTGGGCCGCCGCGCACGGCGTCACGGTCTTCTGGATCACCGGCCGGCCGGAGGCGCAGCGCGCCGACACCGTCCGCAACCTCAAGGCCGTCGGCTACACCGCCGACCCGGACACCGCGCACCTGTACCTGAAGAACACCGCGAACCCGCCGTCCTACCTGGCGTGCGGCGCGGCATGCAGCACCATCGAGTACAAGTCCGGCACCCGGGCGCACATCGAGTCGCTGGGCTACGACATCGTGGCCAACTTCGGCGACCAGTACAGCGACCTGTCCGGCGGCTCCTCCGACGCGTCGTTCAAGCTGCCCAACCCGATGTACTACCTGCCCTGACGGCTGCCCTCACACCCGCGCTGACGCTGTCCTGACAGCTGTCCGAGGGTCCCCGCGCGGGTCAGCCGCCGCCCGGGCCCGGACCGCCGTGCGCGGTCCGGCGCCTGGGCACCGGCACCCGGTCCAGGTCGCGGGCCACGGTCAGCCCGCCGCGGTAGCCGGCCGCGCGGGCCTGCCGGCCGAACTCCTCCGGGTCGGCGTAGCGCTGCGAGAAGTGGGTGAGCACCAGGTGCCGCACCCCGGCCTCGGCGGCGACCCGCCCGGCCTGGCCGGCGGTCAGGTGGCCGAAGTCCTCGGCGAGCGCGGCGTCCTCGTCCAGGAAGGTCGACTCGATCACCAGCAGGTCGCAGCCGCGGGCCAGCAGCGGCACCGCCGGGCACAGCCGGGTGTCCATCACGAACGCGAAGGACTGCCCCGGCCGGGCCACGCTCACGTCCGCCAGCCGCACCCCGCGCAGCTCGCCCTCGCGCTGGAGCCGGCCGATGTCCGGCCCGGCGACGCCGGCCTCGGCCAGCAGTCCGGGCACCATCCGGCGCCCGTCCGGCTCGTCCAGCCGGTAGCCGAACGCCTCCACCGGGTGCGAGAGCCGGGCCGCGCTCAGGGTGAACCCGGGCGTCCGCGCGACGGGGCCGTCCGCCGCCACCGGCTCCGGACGCAGCTCGGCCGCCTCCCGGTAGGCGGTCGCGTACCGCAGCCGCTCGAAGTACCGCTGCCCGCTCGCCGGGTAGTGCACGGCGACGGGGTGCGGCACCCGGTCCAGGTTGATCCGCTGCACCGTCCCGGCCAGGCCCAGGCTGTGGTCGCCGTGGAAGTGCGTGACGCAGATCCGGGTGAGGTCGTGCGCGCTGACCCCGGCCCGCAGCATCTGCCGCTGGCTGCCCTCGCCCGGGTCGAAGAGGATGCCCTCGTCGTCCCAACGCAGCACGTAGCCGTTGTGGTTGCGGTCACGGGTGGGCACCTGGCTGGCGGTGCCCAGGACGACGAACTCGCGCGGCGACATCCCGGTGGCGTGCGGTCGGCGGCCTCAGACCAGCTGGTGCAGGTCGCGCCCGCCCAGCACGTGGGCGTGCGCGTGGAAGACCGTCTGGCCCGCGCCCTCACCGGTGTTGAAGATGATCCGGTAGCCGGTGCCGGCCACGCCCTCCTGCTCGGCCACCAGCGCCGCCTCGTGCAGCACCGCCGCCGCGGCCCGGGGGTCGCCGGCCGCGAGCTCGCCCGCGTCGGGGTAGTGCGCGCGGGGGATCACCAGGACGTGCGTGGGGGCCTTCGGGGCGATGTCGCGGAACGCCACGGTGGTGTCGGTCTCCCGCACGACCTGCGCCGGGATCTCCCCGGCCGCGATCTTGCAGAACAGGCAGTCCGGCTGCGCTTCTCCCGCCACGTGCTGGCCCCTCTCCGCTCCAGTTGCCGCCCGGCGCCCGCCTCGGGTGCCGCGTCCCGCATCGTACCGGCCGGCCGGCCGCGGGCCGAGGTCCGCGGGTCCCGGCCGCGTCCCCCTGGCTGCCGGGGACGCCCCCGGCCGTCCTGTGCCGTCCTCAGCTGTCCGTCGTGTGGGGGATGTACGGGGGGCGAATGACGCGTCACCGTAAGGGAATGGGACACTCCGGGAAGAATCGGGGCGCGGGTGCGGCCGTCGTCCTCGCCGCGGCGGCGGCCTGCGCGGCGCTCGCCGGCTGCGACCCCGTCAACGGGCTGGACAGCGCCAACGTGTCGGTGGCGACCGACCAGTTGGCCACCAGGCAGCTGACGGCCGACCACGTGGGGGTGCAGTGGCTGTCGTGCGGCGCGTCCGAGGACCCGTCGGCGCCCAGCGTGAACTGCACCGGGTACACCGACGACCAGCGGCGGATCACCGTCAGGGGTGACGTCACCCGGCAGCAGGACCTGAAGTGCCTGTGGGGGCACCTCACCGCCGAGGTCGACGGCGTCACCGTCTTCGACGTGCGGGGGCTCGGCGTCTGCTGAACCGCTCCCGGCCGGGCCCCGCCGGCCGGACCCCCCAGCCGAACCCCGCCGGCCGAACGCCCCCGACCGAGTGTCCCCGGCCGAACTCCCCACCGCTGCCTCGGCCGTGGGAAGTGCCGAGGTCTGCCCCCGTCCGGGGGTGCGATCGTGATTAGGTTGGCGCCGTGACCCAGTCCTCGAACTCCGCGCGTTCCGCAGCCTCCAGGCCCGGCTCCACGTCCGCTCCGTCCTCCCCGCCGCCCGTCGCGGGCCCGTCGTACCTGCGCAACCCGCACCCGCACGGCGGGTCGGTGGCGTTCACGGCCGAGGACGACGTATGGGTGGCCCCGGTCGACGGCGGTCGGGCATGGCGGGTCAGCGCGGACAACATGCCGGTGCGCCGGCCGCGGATCTCGCCGGACGGCTCGCTGGTGGCCTGGGCCTCGACCCGCGACGGCGCCCCCGAGGTGCACGTGGCGCCGCTGGAGGGCGGCCCGGCCGAGCGGTTGACGTACTGGGGCAGCGGACTGACCTCGGTCCGCGGCTGGACGCCCGACGGCCGGCTGGCCGTCGTCACCTCGGCGGGCGAGGCGTCCTCCCGCCGCCCCTGGGCGCACCTGGTGCCGCTGGACGGCGGCCCGGCCGAGCGGCTGCCGTACGGCCCGGTCGGCGACCTGGCGTTCGGGCCCGGCGGGGCGGTGCTGCTCCAGTCGGTGACGATGGGCCGGGAGGCCGCGCACTGGAAGGGCTACCGCGGCGGCACCGCCGGGCGGCTGTGGCTGGACCCGGACGGCGGCGGCGAGTTCGCCCCGGTCCACACCGGCCTCGGCGGCAACATCGAGTGCCCGCTGTGGGTGGGCGACCGGATCGCGTTCCTCTCCGACCACGAGGGCCTCGGCGCGCTGTACTCCAGCCTGCCCGACGGCTCCGACCTGCGCCGCCACACCCCGCTCGCGCCGCGGCCGGAGGACGCCGGGGAGGACGAGTCCGGAGCCGGCTTCTACGCCCGGCAGGCCGCCACCGACGGCACCCGCGTCGCGTACACCGCGGGCGGCCGCGTCCTGCTGCTGGACAGCCTCGACGCCGCCACCCGCCCCCGCCTGCTCGACGTCCGCCTCGGCGGCCAGCGCGCCGACCTCCAGCCGCACCCGGTGCGCGCCGCCGCCCACCTGGGCGAGGCCCGCCCGGACCGCACCGGCCGGGGCAGCGCCGTGGAGGTGCGCGGCACCACCCACTGGGTCACCCACCGCGGCGGCCCGGCCCGGGCGCTGGCGGCCGAACCGGGGGTGCGCACCCGCCACCCGAGGGTGTTCACCCAGAGCGGTGAGGAGTACGTCGTCTGGGTGACCGACGCCGAGGGTGAGGACGCCCTGGAGGTGGCGCCCGCCGACGGTGTGCCGCTCACCACCCCGCGCACCGCGCCCCGGCGGCTGGCGGCCGGGCGGCTCGGCCGGGTGCACGAGCTGGAGGTCTCCCCGGACGGGCACCGCATCGCCGTCGCCACCCACGACGGCCGGGTGCTGCTGGTGGAGACGCAGACCGGTGAGGTCCGCGAGGTGCCGACCGGTGCCGGGGACGCCGAGGACACGGCCGCCGAGGGCGCGCCCGCCGCCCGCGCCGACGCCACCGACCTGGCCTTCTCCCCCGACTCGGGGTGGCTGGCCTGGTCCCAGCCCGGCCCCGGCACGCTGCGCCAGATCAAGCTGGCCGCCACCGCCGACCTCACCGTCGTCGCCGCGACGCCGCTGCGGTTCAACGACTACGCGCCCGCCTTCACCGCCGACGGCCGGCACCTGGCCTTCCTCTCCGAACGCGACTTCGACCCGGTCTACGACGCCCACGTCTTCGACCTGTCCTTCCCGAACGCCTGCCGCCCGTACCTGCTGACGCTGGCGGCCACCACGCCGTCACCGTTCGGCCCGCAGCGGCACGGCCGCCCGTACGGGGACGACGACGAGGACGGCGCGGACGGCGACGACGCCGCCGCCGAGCGGGAGGGCGGCGACGGCGCGGCCGAGGAGAAGGCCGGCGGCGGCGCGGGCGAGGGCACCGGCGGCACGGCGGGCTCCGGCGGCACGGAGGGCTCCGGCGGCGCGGCGGGCGGCACGAAGCCCGCCGAGCGCCCGCACCGCACCCAGGTGGACGCCGAGGGGCTGGCCGACCGGATCGTGCCCTTCCCGGTCGAGGCCGGCCGCTACTCCGACCTGCGCGCGGCCCGCGGCGGCGTGCTGTGGCTGCGCCACCCGCTGGCCGGCGTGCTGGGCACGTCCCTGGCCACGCCGGAGGCGCACCCGCCGGAGAGCGTCCTGGAGCGCTACGACCTGCGGCGGCTGCGAGTCGAGGTGGTCGCCGACGAGGCCGACGACTTCGCGGTCACCGGCGACGGCTCGAAGGTGCTGGTCACCTCCGGCGGCCGGCTGCGGGTGGCGCCCTCGGACGCCAAGTCGGACGACGACTCGGACAGTTCCGTCACCATCGACCTGTCGCGGGTGCGCGTCACCGTGCGGCCGGCCGACGAGTGGCGGCAGATGTTCGACGAGACGCACCGGCTGATGCGCGACAACTTCTGGCGCCCCGACCTGGGCGGCCTGGACTGGGACGCCGCCGCCGAGCGCTACCGGCCGCTGCTGGAGCGGATCGCCACCCACGACGACCTGGTGGACGTGCTGTGGGAGCTCCACGGTGAGCTGCGCACCTCCCACGCGTACGTCAGCCCGCCCGGCGGCCGCCGCGACCCGCTGCACCGCCAGGGGCTGCTCGGCGCCGACCTGTCCCGCACCCCGGAGGGCGCCTGGCGGGTCGACCGGGTGCTGCCCGGCGAGTCCTCCGACCCGCACGCCCGCTCCCCGCTGGCCGCGCCGGGTGTCGCGGTGCGGGCCGGGGACGTGCTGGTGGCCGTCGACGGGCACCCGGTGGACCCGCTGACCGGCCCGGCGCCGCTGCTGGTCGGCACGGCCGGCAAACCGGTGGAGCTGACGGTGGCCCCGGCCGGCGGCGGCCCGCACCGCCACGTGGTGGCGGTGCCGCTGGCCGACGAGGAGCCGCTGCGCTACCACGACTGGGTGGCGGGGCGGCGGGCCCGCGTGCACGAGGCGTCCGGTGGCCGGCTGGGCTACCTGCACGTGCCGGACATGGTCAGCTCCGGCTGGGCCGAACTCCACCGCGACCTGCGGGTGGAGGTCGCCCGGGAGGGCCTGGTGGTGGACGTCCGGGAGAACCGCGGCGGCCACACCTCGCAGCTGGTCGTCGAGAAGCTGGCCCGCCGGATCGTCGGCTGGGACGTCCCGCGCTACGGCCACCCGTACAGCTACCCGTTGGACGCGCCGCGCGGCCCGGTCGTCGTGGTGGCCAACGAGTTCTCCGGGTCGGACGGCGACATCGTCACCGCCGCCGTCCGCGCCCTCGGCATCGGGCCGGTGGTGGGCACCCGCACCTGGGGCGGCGTGGTCGGCATCGACAGCCGCTACCGGCTGGTGGACGGCACGCTGGTCACCCAGCCCAAGTACGCGATCTGGCTGGAGGGCTTCGGCTGGTCGGTGGAGAACCACGGCGTCGACCCGGACGTCGAGGTGCCGTTCGCCCCGCAGGACTGGGCGGCCGGCCGCGACCCGCAGCTGGACCGGGCCGTCGCCATGGCCCTGGAGGCACTGGAGCGCACTCCGGCGAAGTCCGCCCCGCCGCTGCCCGGACGGGAGTAGGCGGCCGGCGGGCGGGGCGGGCGGAAAGGGCTGGGCGGCGTGGAGTCCGGACGTGAGGAGGCCGCGATCGGCACGACCGGCGCGACCGTGGTGGCGGCGCCGGTCAGCGCGGCCGTCGTGGCGCCGCCGGAGCGGGGATGGTAGCCGGGCCGGAGTCCGCCGGGGCGCCGCCGTCCGCCACCGCGTCGATGACGCTGCTGGTGGCGGCGGTGATCGTGCACGACGTGGCGGAGGACCGGGTGCTGCTCCTCCAGCGCGGCCCGGACGCCGCCTTCGCACCCGGCCTCTGGGACCTGCCGACCGGCAAGCACGAGCCGGGCGAGCCGGTCACCGCCACCGCCGTACGCGAACTGCGCGAGGAGACCGGGCTGGTGGTGGCCCCCGCGGACCTGGCCGTGGCGCACCTCGTCCACGGCGCCCGGGCCGTGGGCTCGCCGGGCGGCTACCTCACCGTGGTGTTCGCCGCGCGGCGGTTCGCCGGACGGGCCGCCAACCGCGAGCCGCACAAGCACGCCCGGGTGGAGTGGACCAGCACGGACGCGCTCCCGTCGGAGTTCGTGCCCTCCGCCGGCGAGGCCCTCGCCTCCTACCTGGCCGCCCGTTCCGGCGGCGCCCCCGCCCGCGCCGGGCTCACCCTGCGCGGCTGGGCCTGAGGGCCGCGGCCCGCGGCGGCCGGCCGCCCTTGCCGGTCGCGGCACTAGCTCCAGCGGCCGGTGCGGGCCAGCAGCACGGAGGCCGCCGCCACGCCCGCCGTCGAGGTGCGCAGCACCGTGGGCCCGAGCCGGTACGCGCCCGCGCCCGCCTCGGCGAACGCGGCCAGCTCCTCCGGCGCCACCCCGCCCTCCGGACCGACCACCAGCACCAGCGAACCGGCGGCCGGCAGCGGGGCGGTGGCCAGCGGCGCCGCGCCCTCCTCGTGCAGGACGGCCGCGAAGTCGGCGGCGGCCAGCAGCGGCAGCAGCTGCCGGGTCGTCACCGGCTCGGCGACCTCGGGGAAGCGCAGCCGGCGGGCCTGCTTGGCCGCCTCGCGCGCGGTGGAACGCCACTTCGCCAGCGACTTCGTACCGCGGTCGCCGCGCCACTGGGTGACGCAGCGGGCCGCCGCCCAGGGCACCACGGCGTCCACCCCCGCCTCCGTCATCGTCTCCACCGCCAGCTCGCCGCGGTCGCCCTTCGGCAGCGCCTGCACCACCGTGACGGTGGGCGCCGGCGCCGGCTCGGCCCGCAGCTCGCGCACCTCGACGGTGAGCCGGTCGCGGCCCTCGACGGCGGCCACCACGCCGGCCGCGCCCCGGCCGGCGCCGTCGGTGAGGACGACCTCCTCACCGGGCTGCAACCGCCGCACGGCGACGGCGTGCCGCCCCTCGGGCCCGTCGAGGACCACGGCGGACGGGGAGCCGTCCAGCGCCGCGGGGTCGACGAGGAAGACCGGTGCCGTCATGCGAATGCCTCCTGGGCCTCGTGGAGTTCGGCGGCCAGCGTCTCGACGAGGGCGCCGGCGGACAGTTCCCGGGCCAGCCGGTGGCCCTGCCCGGCCCACAGCGCCATCGCCTGCGGGTCGCCGGCCGCGGCGGCCGCCCGCCGCACCGGCTGGGTGAGGTGGTGGATCTGCGGGTAGCCGGGCGGGGCGTAGCGGCCGTGCTCGCGGACGAACCGGTTGAGCAGGCCGCGCGCCGGACGCCCGGTGAAGGCGCGGGTGATCTCGGTACGGGCGTAGACCGGGTCGGTCAGCGCCCGCTTGTGCAGGGTGTGCGCGCCGGACTCGGGGCAGACCAGGAAGGCGGTGCCGAGCGCGGCGGCGTCCGCCCCGGCGGCCAGCACCGCGGCGATCTGCCGACCGCGCATCAGGCCGCCCGCGGCCACCAGCGGCAGCCGGACCGCCTCGCGCACCAGCGGCACGAGCGTGAGCAGGCCCACCCCGGCGCAGTCCAGCTGCGGGTCGTCGCGGTGGCTGCCCTGGTGGCCGCCGGCCTCCACGCCCTGCACGCACACCGCGTCGGCGCCGGCCTCCTCGGCGGCCACCGCCTCCGCGACGGTGGTGGCCGTCACCATCGTGTAGGTGCCGGCCCGCGCGAACGCCCGCAGGACGGACGGCTCGGGGCAGCCGAAGGTGAAGCTGACCATGGGCACCGGGTCCTCCAGCAGCACCGCCACCTTGGCCTCGTAGGCGTCGTCGCCGCCGGCCTCCGGGTCGCCGAGGTCCGCCGCGTACCAGGCGGTCTCCCCGTGGAGCTGCTCGGCGTACACCGCGACGGCCGAGGGGTCGCAGGTGGCCGGCTGCGGCATGAACAGGTTCACCCCGAAGGGCCGCGCCGTGGCGTCGCGCACCTGCCGGATCTCCTCGTACATGGCCTCGGACGTCTTGTAGCCGGCCGCCAGGAACCCCAGGCCGCCGGCGGCCGAGACCGCCGCGGCCAGCCTCGGGTTGGACCCGCCGCCGGCCATCGGCGCCTGGACGATCGGGTACGCCGAGAACGCCGACAACGCCGAGTACGCGGAGAGATCGGAGGACACGTTCATGCGTTCATCGTGTCACGCGTCGATCGCCGGCCCCTCGCCTCCGGGCCCGGACGGTCCCGGAGGCGAGGCGGGGGCGGGCGGCATCGGGTCAGCGCCCGTTGAACGCGTCCTTCAGGCGGGAGAACAGCCCCTGCTGGCCGGGGGCGAACTGGCCGGTCGGCCGCTCCTCGCCGCGCAGCTGGGCCAGCCGCCGCAGCAGGTCCTCCTGCTCGGCGTCGAGCTTGTTGGGCGTGACCACCTCGACGTGCACGATGAGGTCGCCGCGGCCCCCGCCGCGCAGGTGGGTGATGCCGCGCTGGTGCAGCGGTACCGACTGGCCGGACTGGGTGCCGGGCCGGATGTCGATCTCCTCCAGCCCGTCGAGCGTCTCCAGCGGGCACTTGGTGCCGAGCGCCGCCGCGGTCATCGGGATGGTGACCGTGCAGTGCAGGTCGTCGCCGCGCCGCTGGAAGACCTGGTGCGGCAGCTCCCGGATCTCGACGTACAGGTCGCCGGCCGGGCCGCCGCCGGGGCCGACCTCGCCCTCGCCGGCCAGCTGGATGCGGGTGCCGTTGTCGACGCCGGCGGGGATCTTGACCGTGAGGGTGCGGCGGGAGCGGACCCGGCCGTCCCCGGCGCACTCCGGGCACGGGGTGGGCACCACGGTGCCGAAGCCCTGGCACTGCGGGCACGGCCGCGAGGTCATGACCTGGCCGAGGAAGGAGCGGGTCACCTGGGAGACCTCGCCCCGGCCGCGGCACATGTCGCAGGTCTGCGCGGAGGTGCCGGGGGCGGCCCCCTCGCCGTTGCAGGTGCCGCAGGTCACCGCGGTGTCGACCTGGATGTCCTTGGTGGTGCCGAAGGCCGCCTCGTTGAGCTCGACCTCCAGCCGGATCATCGCGTCCTGCCCGCGCCGGGTGCGCGAGCGCGGGCCGCGCTGCGAGGACTGCCCGAAGAAGGCGTCCATGATGTCGCTGAAGTTGCCGAAGCCCGCGCCGCCGAAGCCCGCTCCGGCTCCGCCGTTGGCCGACAGCGGATCGCCGCCGAGGTCGTAGACCTTCTTCTTCTGCGGGTCGGAGAGCACCTCGTAAGCGGCGTTGATCTCCTTGAACCGCTCCTGGGTCTTCGGGTCCGGGTTGACGTCCGGGTGCAGCTCGCGGGCGAGGCGGCGGAACGCCTTCTTGATCTCGTCCGGGCCCGCGTCGCGGCGCACGCCGAGCACGGCGTAGTAGTCCGTGGCCACCTACGACTCCGCCAGGATCTGTCCGACGTAACGTGCCACTGCGCGTACCGCTCCCATCGTTCCGGGGTAGTCCATGCGGGTCGGTCCGACCACGCCTAGCTTGGCGACGGCCTCGTCGCCCGAACCGTAGCCGACCGCCACCACGGAGGTGGAATTGAGGCCCTCGTGAAAGTTCTCGTGACCGATCCGGACCGTCATCGCCGAGTCCGTGGCCTCGCCGAGCAGTTTCAGGAGCACCATCTGCTCCTCCAGTGCTTCGAGCACCGGCCGGATCGTCATCGGGAAGTCGTGGTGGAAGCGGGTCAGGTTGGCGGCGCCGCCGAGCATGATCCGCTCCTCCTTCTCCTCCACCAGGTTCTCCAGCAGCGTCGCCAGGACGACGGCCACGGCGGGCCGGTCGTCCGCGTCGAAGCTCTCGGTGAGGTCCTGGACCGCCGAGGGTACGTCGGCGAAGCGCAGGCCGACGACCCGGCTGTTGAGGCGGGCCCGCAGATCCGCGAGGAGGATCTCGCCGACGGCGACGGGGCTGTCGATGAACCGCTGCTCCACCCGGCCGGTGTCGGTGATCAGCACCAGCATCATCCGGTAGGGGGAGAGTGTGAGGAGTTCCACATGCCGCACCGACGACCGGGTCAGCGACGGGTACTGCACCACGGCGACCTGCCGGGTCAGCTGCGCGAGCAGGCGGACGGTGCGGGCCACCACGTCGTCGAGGTCGGCGGCGCCGTCCAGGAAGTTCTGGATGGCCCGGCGCTCGGCGCCCGACAGCGGCTTCACCCCGGCCAGCCGGTCCACGAACAGCCGGTAGCCCTTGTCGGTGGGGATGCGCCCGGCGCTGGTGTGCGGCTGGGCGATGTAGCCCTCCTCCTCCAGCACCGCCATGTCGTTGCGGACGGTGGCCGGCGAGACACCCAGGTGGTGCCGTTCGGTCAGCGCCTTGGAGCCCACCGGCTCCTCGGTGCCGACGTAGTCCTGGACGATGGCGCGCAGGACTTCGAGTCTGCGTTCGCTCAGCATCGCGCACCTCCTGCCCGGGCCTCTCAGGCCGTCCGACCTGGCACTCCGCTGTTTCGAGTGCCAGCAATCCCGCAGCCAGTGTACGGCGATGGCACAAGGGCTCGGCAAGAGCGGCAGCGACACGGCGCCGTCCGGGCGACCGGTTCGGGCGGTACGCACCGGAACGACCGTTAAGCGGCGGGGCGGCGCGATGCGGGGCGCCCGCTGTCCGGGCCCGCCGGGCGGCGCCTCCGGCGGGCCCGGACAGGGGCGCGGCGGGCGGCGGCGGGGCCACGGCGATAGCGTCGCCCTTGTGCGGGACTCGGAGAACGCGGCGGACACGGGACAGCCCGAGGGCGACGGCTCGGTGTGGGAGCAGCTGGGGCCCGGCGTGGCCCGGCGGCGGCTGCCGCACCTGGACGTGACGATCGGGCTGGTGGTGGGCGCCGACGGGGTGCTGCTGGTGGACACCGGCTCCACCCTGCGCGAGGGCGCGGAGCTGCGCTCCCAGGTGGCCGACCTCACCGGCGGCAGGTCGGTGACCCATGTGGTGCTCACCCACGGGCACGTCGACCACGTCCTGGGCTCGGCCGCCTTCGAGGGCGCCGAGGTGTACGCGGCGCGCGGCCTGGGTGCCCGCCTGGCCCGCGAGGCCGAGGCGCTGCGGGCGGAGGCGGTCGAGCTGGGCACCGACCCCGCCGAGGCGGCCGAGGCCGTGGCGGCGCTGCTGCTCGCGCCGCCGACCACGGAGGTGGGCGGGGACGGCGCCGGGGACGGCACGGCCGAGGGGGTGGAGCTCGACCTGGGCGGCCGGGCGGTGCTGCTGGTGCGCCCCGGTCCCGGGCACACCCGCCACGACCTGGCCGTGTTCGTGCCGGGGGCGACCGCGAGCGATCCGGCGGTGGTCTTCTGCGGCGACCTGGTCGAGGAGTCCGGCGAGCCCCAGGCCGGCCCCGACGCGGTCCCGTCCGGGTGGCCGGCCGCGGTGGACACCCTGCTGGCCCTCGGCGGCGAGACGGCCCGGTACGTGCCCGGCCACGGCGCGGTGGTCGACGCCAGGTTCCTGCGGGCCCAGCGCGACGAGCTGGCCCGGCGCGCGGCCGGACCCGGCTCCGCACCCGCCGGCCCTGGCGCCTCCACGCCCGCCGGTCCGGGCCCGTCCGCGCCCGCCGGGCCCGCGGACTCGGCCCCTGAGGGCGCCTCCGACCCGGAGTGAGGCTCGGCCGCCCCGGGGTGAAACCGGAGCCGCCGCAGGGGCGCCTCCGCGGCGGGACGGTTCCCGTGCGCGGTGGCGGATACTGAACAGATGCCTTCCGCAACTCCCGACGGCGCCCCCGTCCCGCCGGACGGCGCCCTCCCGGCGTCCGCCCTGGAGCGCGCCGCCGACCGCCCCCTCGGCTTCTACCTGCACGTTCCGTACTGCGCCACCCGCTGCGGCTACTGCGACTTCAACACCTACACAGCCTCCGAGCTGCGCGGCAAGGGCGGCGCCCTGGCCTCGCGGGACAACTACGCGGGCGTGCTGGCCGAGGAGGTGCGGCTGGCCCGGAAGGTGCTGGGCGACGATCCGCGCGAGGTGAGCACGGTCTTCGTCGGCGGCGGCACCCCCACCCTGCTGCCCGCCGCCGACCTGGGCCGGATGCTCGCCGCGATCCGGGACGAGTTCGGGCTCGCGGCCGATGCCGAGGTGACGACGGAGGCGAACCCGGAGTCGGTCGACCCGGACTACCTGGCGGAGCTGCGCGCCCAGGGCTTCAACCGGGTCTCGTTCGGCATGCAGAGCGCCCGCCCGCACGTGCTGCGCGTCCTGGACCGCACCCACACCCCCGGCCGCCCGGAGGCGTGCGTGGCCGAGGCCCGCGCCGCCGGGTTCGAGCACGTCAACCTCGACCTGATCTACGGCACCCCCGGCGAGTCCGACGACGACTGGCGCGCCTCCCTGGACGCGGCGCTGGCCGCCGGGCCCGACCACGTCTCCGCGTACGCGCTGATCGTGGAGGAGGGCACGCAGCTGGCGCGGCGCATCCGGCGCGGCGAGGTGCCGCCGACCGACGACGACGAGCACGCCGACCGCTACCTCATCGCCGAGGAGCGGCTGAGCGCGGCCGGGCTGACCTGGTACGAGGTGTCGAACTGGGCGGCCTCCCGGGAGGCCCGCTGCCGCCACAACGAGCTGTACTGGACCGGCGCGGACTGGTGGGGCGCGGGTCCGGGGGCGCACAGCCACGTGGGCGGGGTGCGCTGGTGGAACGCCAAGCACCCCGGCGCCTACGCGCAGGCGCTCGCCGAGGGACGCTCCCCGGGGGCCGGCCGGGAGGTGCTGTCCGCCGAGGACCGCAGGGTCGAGCGGATCATGCTGGAGCTGCGGCTGGCCGACGGCTGCCCGCTGGACCTGCTGGCCGCCGACGGGACCCAGGCCGCCGCCGACGCGGTAAGGGACGGGCTCCTGGAACCCGCCCCTTACGCGGAGGGCCGGGCGGTACTGACCCTGCGCGGCCGGCTGCTGGCCGACGCCGTCATCCGCGACCTGGTGGACTGACCGCCGGGCCCGGGCGTCGCGGACACTGGGTCCGTGCTGGGTCCGTTCTGGGTCCGCTCTGAGCCCGCGCTCGGTCCGCGCCCGGTCCGCGCCGGGTCCGGCGGCAGCGCCCCCGGCCACCGCGGTAGACCGGCCGGCTACCGCTCGGCCGGCTCGGTGACGAAGTCGATCAGCCGCTCGACGGACCCGAGCAGCTCCGGCTGGAGGTCGCGGTAGGAGCCGACCGACGCCAGGATGCGCTGCCACGCCTCCCCGGTGGTCAGGTGGGACCAGCCCAGGGCCTGGCACACGCCCGTCTTCCAGTCCTGGCCGCGCGGCACCCGGGGCCAGCCGGGGATGCCCACCGACGACGGCTTCACCGCCTCCCACACGTCGATGTAGGGGTGGCCGACGACCAGGACGTCGGGGCCGGTGACCGACGCGGCGATGGCGGACTCCTTGGAGCCGGGCACCAGGTGGTCGACCAGCACGCCGAGCCGGGCGCCGGGCTGCGGGGCGAAGGCGGAGACGATGGCGGGCAGGTCGTCCACACCCTCCAGGAACTCCACGACGACGCCCTCGACCCGCAGGTCGTGGCCCCAGACCCGTTCGACGAGTTCGGCGTCGTGCCTGCCCTCGACGTAGATCCGGCCGGCGCGGGCCACCCGGGCGGGGGCGTCCGGGACGGCGATCGAGCCGGAGGCGGACAGCAGCGGCCCCCGGGGGCCGGCGCGGACCGGGGCCGCACCAGCGTGACGGTCCGGCCGTCGAGGAGGAAGCCGCGCGGCACCATCGGGAAGACCCGGAGCTTGCCGAACCGGTCCTCCAGGGTGACCGTCAGCCCCTCGGCGGTCTTCTCCACCCGCACCACGGCACCGCAGAAGCCCGTCACCACCTCCTCGACCACGAGGTCGGGCTCGGCGGCCACCTCGGGCGCGGGCGCGGACTTCTTCCACGGCGGCGTCAGGTCCGGTTCGTAGCTCCGCTTGTGCATGCGGGGCATCGTAGCCGCGGGGGCGCCGCGGATCGCGCCGGCGGCACCGCGCTACCGAGCCCCGCGTCCGGACCCCACGCCCACGCCCGGGCCCGGGCCCCACGCTCCGGAACGACGGCGACGGTGGTGGGGACGCGGGAGCGGGAGCAGCCCTGACGGGAGGTCAGGACTCGCGCGATCCGGAGTACATCTCGTCGATGAGCGGGGCGAACTCGCGCTCCACGACCGGCCGCTTGAGCTTCAGGCTCGGGGTCAGCTCGCCGTGCTCGATGTCGAGGTCGCGCGGCAGGATGCGGAACTGCCGCACCTGCTGCCAGCGCTGGAGGCCCGCGTTGAGCTCCGCGACGTGCCCGGCGATCAGCTCGCGCACCTTGTCGCTGGTGACGACCTGCTCGTAGGAGCGGCCGCCGAGGCCGTTCTCCCTGGCCCAGCCGAGGATCGTCGGCTCGTCCAGGGCCACCAGGGCGCTGCAGAAGTTGCGGCCGCCGCCGAGCACCAGCACGTTGCTGACGAACGGGCAGACCGCCTTGAACCTGCCCTCCACCTCGGCCGGCGCGATGTACTTGCCGCCGGAGGTCTTGATCAGGTCCTTCTTGCGGTCGGTGATCTTCAGGTAGCCGTCGGGCGACAGCTCGCCGATGTCGCCGGTGTGGAACCAGCCGTCGGGCTCCAGCACCTCGGCGGTCTTCTCCGGCAGCCCGTGGTAGCCCTGCATGATGCCCGGGCCGCGCAGCAGCACCTCGCCGTCCTCCGCGATCCGCACCTCCAGTCCGGGCAGCGCCTTGCCGACGGTGCCGGTGCGGTAGGACTCGCCGGGGTTGACGAAGTTGGCCGCGCTGGACTCGGTGAGGCCGTAGCCCTCCAGGATGTGGATGCCGGCGCCGGCGAAGAAGTAGCCGATCTCGGGCGCGAGCGCCGCGGAGCCGGAGACGCAGGCCCGCAGCCGGCCGCCGAACGCCTCCCGCAGCTTGGAGTAGACCAGCCGGTCGGCGACGGCGTGCTTGGCGCGCAGTGCCGCCGGGGCGGAGCGGGTGCCGGTCAGCCGCAGGCTCTCCTGGGTGGCCCTGGCGTAGTCGCGGGCGACGGCGGCCGCCCACTGGAAGACCCGGTACTGCGCCGCGCCGCCCTCGCGGGCCCGGGCGGCCACGCCGTTGTAGACCTTCTCGAAGATCCGCGGCACGGCCGCCATGTAGGTGGGGCGCACCACCGGCAGGTTCTCGATGATCCGGTCGACCCGGCCGTCGACCGCGGTGACGTGCCCGACCGCGATGTGCCCGGCGGTGAGCACCTTGCCGAAGACGTGGGCCAGCGGCAGCCACAGGTACTGGACGTCGTCCCCGTCGAGCAGCCCGACGGCCTGGATGGCGCGGGCCATGTACGACCACGCGTCGTGCGGCAGCCGCACGCCCTTGGGGCGGCCGGTGGTGCCGGAGGTGTAGATGAGCGTGGCGAGCTGGTCCCTGGTGAGCGAGGCGACGGTGTCGGCGACCGCCTCGGGGTGCTGCTCCAGGTAGGCGGCGCCGCGCTTCTCCAGGTCGGCCAGTGACAGCACCCAGCCGTCGCCTTCCTGGTCCACGGCCGCCTCGGGGTCCATGACCACGACGTGGGCCAGCTCCGGCAGCTCGGCGCGGTGGCCGCGGACCTTCTCCAGCTGCGCGGTGTCCTCGGCGACCAGCACCCGGCAGCCGGAGTCGGAGAGGATGAAGACCGTCTCGTCGGCGTTGGTGGTCGGGTAGACGGTGGTGGTGGCGGCGCCGGCGCACAGGACGCCGAGATCCGTGAGGATCCACTCCACGCTGGTGCCGGCGGCGATGGCCACCCGCTCCTCCGGGAGCACCCCGAGGTCCATCAGCCCGGCCGCGACGGCGGTGACCCGGTCGGCGGCCTGGCGCCAGGTCAGCGACCGCCAGCCGTCGGGACCCGCGCCGGACTCCGGCGGCACCGGGTAGCGGTACGCCTCCGCGTCGGGCGTGGCCGCGACCCGCTCCAGGAAGAGGACCGCCACGGACGGCGGTCGGCTATCGATCAGCGTCTTCGTGTCGGTCACGAGTACCTCCGGGGCGTCACACGTTTATTAACTCACCGGTAACCTTCGGACGCCAGGGTAGAGGCCCGGAGGCCCGTACGTAAGGGCCCCACCCCGGCCGATCGGCCACTCCACCCTCCCGGGGTCCCCGGGCGCCGGGGCCCTCGCGCGCCTTCCCGCATCCCGGCCGGGCATGCGAAGGACGACGCGGCGGCCCGCGTACGGCACCCGTACAGCACCCGTCCGGAACACGTACGGCCTGCGTACGACATATGTCCGGCGCGCGTACGGCATCCCCCCGGCATACGACGAGGGGCCGGCCCGGGAACTCCCGGACCGGCCCCTCGCGACCGCTCTTGCTGCTGCTACTTCTTGGCCTTGGAGTCCCCGTCGGAGTCGGTGGACAGCACCGCGATGAACGCCTCCTGCGGCACCTCGACGTTGCCGACCATCTTCATCCGCTTCTTGCCCTCCTTCTGCTTCTCCAGCAGCTTGCGCTTGCGGGAGATGTCGCCGCCGTAGCACTTGGCCAGCACGTCCTTGCGGATCGCGCGGACCGTCTCACGGGCGATCACCCGCGCGCCGATGGCGGCCTGGATGGGCACCTCGAAGTTCTGCCGCGGGATCAGCTCGCGCAGCTTCGCCACCAGCCGCACCCCGTAGGCGTACGCCTTGTCCTTGTGGGTGATGGCGGAGAACGCGTCGACCTTGTCGCCGTGCAGCAGGATGTCGACCTTGACCAGGGCGGCGCTCTGCTCGCCGGTGGGCTCGTAGTCCAGCGAGGCGTAGCCGCGGGTCTTGGACTTCAGCTGGTCGAAGAAGTCGAAGACGATCTCGGCCAGCGGCAGGGTGTAGCGGATCTCCACCCGGTCCTCGGAGAGGTAGTCCATGCCGAGCAGCGAGCCGCGCCGGTTCTGGCACAGCTCCATGATCGCGCCGATGAACTCCGTCGGGGCCAGCACGGTGGCGCGCACCACCGGCTCGAACACCTCGGCGAGCTTGCCCTCGGGGAACTCGCTGGGGTTGGTCACCACGTGCTCGGTGCCGTCCTCCATCACCACGCGGTAGACCACGTTGGGCGCGGTGGCGATCAGGTCGAGGCCGAACTCGCGCTCCAGCCGCTCCCGGATCACGTCGAGGTGGAGCAGGCCGAGGAAGCCGACGCGGAAGCCGAAGCCGAGCGCGGCGGAGGTCTCCGGCTCGTAGACCAGCGCGGCGTCGTTGAGCTGGAGCTTGTCCAGCGCCTCGCGCAGCTCCGGGTAGTCCGAGCCGTCCAGCGGGTACAGGCCGGAGAAGACCATCGGCTTGGGGTCCTTGTAGCCGCCCAGCGCCTCGGTGGCACCGCTGCTCTGGCTGGTGACGGTGTCACCGACCTTGGACTGGCGGACGTCCTTCACACCCGTGATCAGGTAGCCGACCTCGCCGACGCCCAGGCCGTCGGCCGGCAGCATCTCCGGGGAGCTGACGCCGATCTCCAGCAGCTCGTGGGTCGCGCCGGTGGACATCATCCGGATGCGCTCGCGCTTGTTGAGCTGGCCGTCGACGACCCGGACGTAGGTGACCACGCCGCGGTAGGAGTCGTAGACGGAGTCGAAGATCATCGCGCGGGCGGGCGCGTCGGCGACACCGACCGGGGCCGGCACCTCCCGCACCACCCGGTCCAGCAGCTCCTCGACGCCGAGGCCGGTCTTCGCCGAGACCCGCAGCACGTCGGAGGGGTCGCAGCCGATGAGGTTCGCCAGCTCCTCGGAGAACTTCTCCGGCTGGGCCGCGGGCAGGTCGATCTTGTTGAGCACCGGGACGATGGCGAGGTCGTTCTCCATCGCCAGGTACAGGTTGGCCAGGGTCTGCGCCTCGATGCCCTGGGCCGCGTCCACCAGCAGGATCGTGCCCTCGCAGGCGGCCAGCGAGCGGGAGACCTCGTAGGTGAAGTCCACGTGGCCCGGGGTGTCGATCATGTTGAGGATGTGGGTGCGCCCCTGCTGCTCACCGCTGTTGGGCGCCCAGGGCAGGCGCACGGCCTGCGACTTGATGGTGATGCCGCGCTCGCGCTCGATGTCCATCCGGTCGAGGTACTGGGCGCGCATCTGCCGCGGGTCGACGACGCCGGTGATCTGGAGCATCCGGTCGGCCAGCGTCGACTTGCCGTGGTCGATGTGGGCGATGATGCAGAAGTTGCGGATCAGCGCCGGATCGGTCCGGCTGGGCTCCGGGACCCGGTCGGGCGCGGGGGAGCTAGCGGCAGAGGAGGTGGCGGGCACGCAGGGTCCAGTTTCTCGATCGGGGTTTCTCGGGCGGTCGGCTTCTGGTGAGGTCGACTTCTCGGGCGTCGGTTTCTCGGGCGGTCGCGGTCGGGCTTCTCGGGCGGCCGGTGAGCGGCGGTCGTACGGTTGCGGTGCGCCCCCGCGTACGGCTGGGGCGGTGGCCGCGTCCGTTCGGCGACGCGTCTCCGGGACGGTTTGCGGTGGCGGCGGGCTGGTGGCTGGCTGACGGTGCGGGCTGCGGCCCGCGCGCGGGCTCGCCCCCATAGTCCCACGGACGGGGCCCGGCACCGGTTTGGGAGCGCGCGCGGGCGGCTGGTAACGTGGGGCGCTGTGCCTCGTGACCACTTCCCGGGGCATGGCGCCCCGGCAGGACACCGGTCACCCGGTACCGGTCGGGTCGCGGCACGAGATCGAACATCCGACCGAAGCTGAGAAGGCTCTTTCGTGGCGAACATCAAGTCCCAGATCAAGCGCATCAAGACGAACGAGAAGGCGCGCCAGCGCAACAAGGCCGTCAAGTCCGAGCTGAAGACCGCGGTGCGTCGCACCCGCGAGGCCGTGGCCGCCGGTGACGTCGAGAAGGCCACCGCCGCCGCCCGCGTCGCCGCCAAGAAGCTCGACAAGGCCGTGAGCAAGGGCGTCATCCACAAGAACCAGGCCGCCAACAAGAAGTCGGCGCTCGCCTCCTCGGTCGCCGCCCTCCAGGCCTGATCCCGCTGCCGTACGGCCCCCACGGGAGCCGTACGGAGGTGTGACCCGCGCCACGGAAGCGGCACCGCCGACAACCGGAACCAGCGGCCCCTCTACCGCCCGGACCGGCATCGCCGCCCCACCAGCGCGCCGCACGCGGACGTTCGCCACGTGGCAGCGGCGCCCGACGCGGGTGACCACCACCCGGCAGGACAAGCTCAGCGGACAGGACCCAGCGCGGTCCCGCGACGCAACCGACCGCCCGCCCCCGGACACCGGGGGCGGGCGGTCGCGTTTTCCGGCACTTCCCGGGGCCTTCCGGCGCTTCCCTGTGCTTCCCGGGGCGCCCCGGTCCCTGGAGCCGCTCAGCGTCGGCCGTAGCGGCGAGGTCACAAGCTGGTATGCGTTCCATGGCGGACCGTGTCCGGTGGGTGCTCCGCGGACCTATCCTCGCGCCATGTCCACGCCGCCGGAGCAGCCTCCGCCGTACCAGCCTTCCCCGGGAATACCCCAGCCCGGCGGGCCCGGGGCCTCCTCCGGGCCCTCGACCGGTCACGGCTCCTTGAGCGCCGAGTCCTTGACCGGCCCTGAGCCCTTGACAGCACCCGCACCCGCCGCCCCCGCGCCCGCGCCGGACGCGCCGCCTTCCGGGGGCGGCTACGGGACGCCCGTTCCGCCCCAGCACAACCCGTACGCGCGGCCGGTGCAGCCGCCACCTCCTCCGGAGCCCCCGCGGCCCCCACGGTTCGCGCCGGGCCCGTACGAGCGGCCGCTCCCGGGCCCGGGCGTCCAGTGGGACGACCCGGAGGACCACGGCCGATCGGAGCCGCCGGCCACGCCGGGGGCGTCGGCCGGGGCGCCCGGGAGCCGTAGCGGCGCCGGGCGGGCCGTGCTGTGGGTGGCGGTCGGCGCGGTGGCGGCCTCGGCACTGTGGGCCGGCGGGGTGCTGCTGCGGGGCGGCGGCAGCAAGGCCGACCTGCGCGGCTACCGCGTGAGGAGCGACCTGTGCTCCTCGGCCCAGCTGTCGGCCTTCCAGGCCACGTACCCCGATCAGGACAACGCCTTCCACTACACGATCACGACCCCGTCGGTGGAGACGATGTACTGCCAGCGGGGCATGCGCGACATCGCCGCCCTGAGCACCGACGCCTGGGTGACGGTCGAGGTGGAACTGCACCGCGAGAGCGACCCGAAGGCGGAGTTCGGCGACACCTGGCGCTCCTACGCCCGGCGCGGCGCCGTCGGGACCTCTTACCAGGTCAACGCCGTCAGCGGTATCGGCGACGAGGCGTACCTGGTCGTGACCATGCAGAACAGCAGCAACGAGGACATGACGCTGGCGGTGCGGGACGGCTGGATGACCTACCGGTTGGACTGGAGCACCCTGTCGCTCGGAACCGTCGTCCCGCCCTCGGTCAGCGAGGCGTCGGCGTGGATGAGGAAGGCGACGCTGGCGACACTGCCGAAGCTGAAGTAGCCCGTGGAGGGTCGTCCGGGGGCGGCGCGAAGGGAATGCCGCGGGGACGGGCCGGACGGGGCTCGGCCGGGGGCTCCCCCCGGCCCTCTGGCGGCCGGGTCAGGTACGGGAGCGGGCCGCACGGGCGATGGCCACGACGGCCTTCTCCAGCGCGTACCCGGGGTCGGCGCCACCGCCCTTGACCGCCGCGTCGGCCTCGGCCACGGCCCGCAGCGCGTCGGAGACGCCCTCCGCCGACCAGCCGCGCATCTGCTGCCGGACCCGGTCGATCTTCCACGGCGGCATGCCCAGCTCCCGGGCGAGCTGGCCGGGGTTGGCGTTGCGGGGCGCGGAGGCGAGCCGGCCGATGGAGCGCACCCCGGAGGCGAGCGCGAAGGTGATGCCGGGCAGCGGCTGGCCGACGGACACGGCCCAGCGCAGCCGTTCCAGCGCCTCGGCGGCCCGGCCGGTGACGGCCAGGTCGGCCACCTCGAAGCCGGTGGCCTCCGCCCGCCCGGTGTAGTAGCGGGCGACCGTCTCGACGTCGATGGTGCCGTCCACGTCCGCCGCCAGCTGGGAGCAGGCGGAGGCCAGCTCCCGCAGGTCGCTGCCGAGGGCGTCCACGAGGGCCTGGGCGGCCTCGGGGGTGGCGGACCGGCCCAGCGCGCGGAACTCCTGGCGGACGAAGGCCAGCCGGTCGGCCGGCTTGGTCATCTTCGGGCAGGCCACCTCGCGGGCGCCGGCCTTGCGGGCCGCGTCCAGCAGCGCCTTGCCCTTGGCCCCGCCGGCGTGCAGGAGCACGAGGACCGTCTCCTCGGCGGGCGCGGCGAAATACGCCCTGACGTCCTTGACGGAGTCGGCGGAGAGGTCCTGCGCGGCGCGCACCACGATGACCTTGCGCTCGGCGAAGAGCGAGGGGCTGACCAGCTCGGCCAGGGTGCCGGGCTGAAGCTGTTCCGGGGCGAGTTCGCGCACGTCGGTGTCCGGATCGGCGGCCCTCGCGGCGGTCACCACCTCACGCACCGCACGGTCGAGCAGCAGCTCCTCCTGGCCCACCGCGAGGGTGAGCGGGGCGAGCGGGTCGTCGTCTGCTGCGGTCTTCCTGGCCATCGGGGACAGCATCCCACGGGGGTCGGACAGCGTGAGGGACGACCCGGTGGAGCGAGCTCCCGGGCCTCGTGCACAATTCCCCAGTGACCGACGTACGCCATGTCCTCGTGCTGCCCGACCGCGACACCGCGGAAGAGGTGGCCGACCACCTCGCCGAACGATTCAACCTGCCCGACGAGCCGCAGGTACGACGCGACGCCCTCGCCGGTGAGGACGACGCCGAGGACGCCCAGTGGCTCGTGGTGGTGGAGGACGAGGACAGCGACCTCGACCCCGCCGTACTGGACGAGATCGCCGCCGACTTCGGCGGCTGGCTGGAGGAGCAGGACGAGTAGCCCCCGCGCCCGCCCGGCTCAGGCTGCCCCGCCCCCCCTCACCCCGGTGCTGCTTCGCACCCGGCTCGGCCCGAGCCCGGAGCCGTGCCGGGGGCGGCTGCCGCCGGTCCGGCGGGATCACGTCGTCAGGGGCCGGGAGCGCCCTCACGGAGCACGTCTGCGTGGCCGACGTGCCGCGCACGCGTACTCCTCGGCCCTGCCCGGCGTCCCGGTCCTCCGCTCGGCCTCTCCGCTCCCCGCCCGCCGAAGGCGCTCCGTGCCCCTTGCGGTCGGGTGTGCGGGTGGGTGCGGGGGTGCGGAGGGCGTGGAGTCCTACGGACGGGTGGGGCGGCCGGGCGGTGCCGACCGGGCGGCTGTGCGGGGGTGCCCGCCGGGGCTCGGTCGGGGGCGCGGCGGCCGCGGCCGCCGGGCACGGAGGGTGCCGTCGAGGCTGGACGCCGGCTCGGGCTCGGGCTCGGGCTCGGGCTCGGGCTCGGGCTCGGACGGGTCCTGCGGATCGCGGGCCTTCTCCGGGAGTTCGCGCATCGACGGCACCGGCGAGGGCAGCAGCCACAGCACGCCGAGCACCCCGCCGACCGTCGCGGCCCACAGGGTCGGGCGCAGCCCGAGTGTGCTGCCGCACAGGCCCGCGACGACGGCGCCCAGCGGCCGCATGCCGTAGTTGACGGTGCGCCAGGCCCCGCTGACCCGCGAGCGCAGCGTGTCGGGGACGAGTGCCGCCTGGAGCGAGCCGCTGCCGATGTCCAGCAGCATCAGGCCGATCCCGGACAGGAACTCCGCCGCGAAGAACGCCGCCAGCTCCAGCGCGTGGGACCCGTCGGCCATCGGCACCAGCACCAGCGGGGCGGGGAAGCCCACGTACCCGAGCAGCACCGCCGGACCGATGCCGATCGCGCGCACGATCCGCCCGGTCAGCACCGCGCCCAGCACCCCGCCGACCGCGCCCGCCCCGATGACCACGCCGAGTGTGCCGGCGTCGAGCCCCAGCTCCCGGACGGCGTAGAGGATCACGAGGGTGTGGAAGACGAAGTTGAAGAAGTTGACCGTGGCCGCCGCGGCGAGCATCGCGCGCAGCGGCCTGGACCGGACGACGAACCGCAGCCCCTCCGACAGCCGGCCCTCGCGCGGTGCGGCGGCGGGCGGTTCGGCCGGCGCGATCCGGGAGAGCGTCAGGGCCGACACCCAGTAGGACAGCGCGTCCACGAGCAGCGCCAGCGGCGCGGCCAGGACCTGGACCAGCAGGCCGCCCAGGCTCGGCCCGGCGGTGAAGGCGAAGGCCCGGCTGCCGTTGGTCAGCGAGTTGCCGGCCACGTACCGGGGCGGGTCGACCAGCGAGACGAACAGCGCCGCGTTGCACACGTCGAAGACGACGGCCAGCGCCCCGACAGCGAAGGCGACCGCGTACAACTGCCCCAGGGTGAGCGCTCCGAAGGCGTACGCGACGGGGACGGACGCCATGAGCACCGCCCGGCACAGATCTGCGGCGATCATGGTGCGCCGGCGGCGGCCGCGCCGGTCGGCCCAGGCGCCGGCCGGGATGGAGAGCAGCAGCGCGGGCAGCAGCGCGGCCGTGGACAGCCAGCCCATCTCGGCGGCGTCGGCGTGCAGCACCACCACGGCGGCGAGCGGCAGCGCCAGGAAGGTCACCTCGTCGCCGAGGGAGGAGACCGCCTGCCCGGTCCAGTAGCGGCGGAAGGCGGTCTCCCGCAGCAGCGGGGGTATGCGGTCCGCGAGCTGCCGCCCGACGCCGGTCACCGCTGCGCCTCACCCGCGCCGCGGGCGTCGTACGGCCCGCCGTCGGCCCCCTCGCCCGACTGCTCGCCCACCTGCTCGGCGGGCCGGCCGGCGGGCGGCTCCGGCGCGACGTAGCCGATCTGGAGGTACGGCACGCGGCGGGCTCCGGGCGGGCGCAGCGACGGGTCGGCGGCGCGGTCGGTGTACTCGTCGATCAGGGCGTCGATCCGCTCCCCCAGGGCCGACAGCTCCTGCGGGGTCAGGTAGAGCGTGACGTCGGTGAAGCGCTCGGCCTCCTGCCACTCCCGGGACAGTCCCCGGCGCGTGTCGACGGCTCGTGCCATGCGGTGGAGGAAGTTCTCGGCGACCGCGAGGGTCAGCGCCTCGGCCGCCTCCGCCGTCACCGGGTCCTCCGACCAGCTCGGCCAGTCCGTGTACTCGGCGGTGGCACGCCACGGCTTCTCCCGGCCGGGCCCGTCCGGATCGGCCTCCTCGACCAGCCCGTACTTCGCCAGCACACGCAGGTGGTACGAGCAGCTGGCCACGGACTCGCCGGTGAGCCCGGCCGCCTGGGTGGCGGTGAGCGGGCCCTCGCGCCGCAGCAGCCCTGCCAGGGCCATCCGCGTGGGGTGGGCGTAGGCGCGCAGGGCCTTGGGATCGGTGAGCCGGACCTTGCGGGGAGCTGGTTTCTCGGACATGCGTGTAAAGATATTTTTAGAAAGGCTACTTTGTAAAGGTTTCTTTAGACCTCCTCTCGGGGCGCCCCGGGCCGAGCCTGGGACCGAAGCCAGGCCGGGGCAGGGCTGCTCTGGCTAGGGCTGCTCTGCTCTGCTCTGCTCTGCTCTGGCCTGGCCTGGCCTGGCCTGGCCTGGGCAGGGCAGGGCAGGGCAGGGCAGGGCCGTGGTTCCAGGACCGCCGACCGGATGGGCCGACGGATAGCAGCCCCAAGGTGCTCCCGGCTCACCCGGGGCCGGCCAGCGGGCCGTCCGGGTGGGCGGTGCCCTTCGGCACGAAGGTGGTGCTCAGGTCGGCGGACGAGTCGCCGGTGACGGCGATCGGGCCGTCCTCGTCGGTGCGCAGGACGGTGGCCCCGAACCCTCTCAGCGCCCGCACCGTCCGGGCGGCCGGATGGCCGTAGGGGTTGCCGGCGCCGACGCTGATCAGAGCCAGCCGGGGTCGGACCCGGGCGAGGAGCGCCGCGCTCTGGTAGGCCGAGCCGTGGTGCGCCACCTTCAGCACGTCGACCGGGGGCAGGTCGGGGTTCCGGGCCAGCAGCTCCTCCTGGACCGGGGGTTCGGCGTCTCCCAGGAGCAGCAGCCTCAGCCCGCCGTCGCGGACCAGCAGCACGATGCTCGCGTCGTTCGACTCCGCGTCCGGCAACCCCTCGGGCGGCGGCCAGAGCACCTGCCAGGACAGCGGACCCGCCCGCTGCTCCTCCCCCGGCACCACCCTGCGCACCGGCACCCCCGATGCGGCGGCCTGCCCACGCACTCTGGCCACGCCCCGCGCCGGCTCGTCCAGCAGGGTCGTCTCGATCTCCCCGACCCGCCGCCCCCGCAGGACGCCCGGCAGGCCGTCCACATGGTCGGCGTCGAAGTGGGTGAGCACCAGCACCGGCACCGTCCTCACCCGCAGCGCCCGCAGGCACCGGTCGACGGGCGCCGGGTCGGGCCCGGTGTCCACCAGCACGGCGGCGCCCGGTCCCGTCGACAGCGCCAGCGCGTCCCCCTGTCCGACGTCGCACATCGCGAACCGCCAGTCCCCAGGTGGCCAGGACGCCGTCATCCTGGGCACGGGCAGCGGGCGGAGCAGGGCCAGGAGCAGCGCCAGGGCCAGCGCCGCGCACACCCAGGGCCGGTGCAGCAGCCACCGGCCGCAGCACACCGCCGCGAGCGTGACCAGGGCCAGCAGCGCGGCTCCCGGCCAACCGCCCGGCCAGCCCACGTCCGCGCCCGGCAGCGCGGCACCCCGGCGGGCGACCGCCGCGACCCACCACGCCGGCCAGCCCGCGACCCAGGCCAGCGCGGCGGCGGCCGGGGGTGCCACGGGCGCCGCCAGCGTGGCGCCGAACCCGAGTACCGTGGCCGGGCCCACGGCCGGCTCGGCCAGCAGGTTGCACGGGACTCCGACCAGGCTGACCCGGGCGGACAGCAGCACGATCAGCGGACCGCAGGCAGCCTGCGCGGCAGCCGCCACCGCCACCCCCTCCGCAAGCCGCGGCGGCACTCCGCGCCGTCGCAGCGCCTCCGCCCATGGCGGGGCCAGCACCAGCAGTGAGCCGGTGGCCAGCACGGACAGTACGAAGCCCGGCGAGGTGGCCAGCCCCGGCTGGTACAGCACCAGCAGCAGCACCGCCGCGGCCAGCGCCGGCAGCAGCGAGCGGCGGCGCCCGGTGCCCACGGCGAGCAGCGTGACCAGCCCGCACGCCGCCGCCCGCAGCACGCTCGGGTCCGGACGGCACACCAGCACGAAGCCGAGGGTCAGCGCCGCCCCGGCGACCGCGGTCCAGCGCAGCGGCAGGCCCAGTCGGGCGGCGAGCCCCTTGCGTTCGGGGCGGGCTGCCAGGCCGGGTGGCCCGATCAGCAGCACCAGCAGGACGGTGAGGTTCCCGCCGGACACGGCGGTCAGGTGGGCCAGGTCGGTCGCCCGGAAGGCGTCCGCCAGATCCTCCGGCACAGCCGAGGTGTCACCGACCACCAGGCCCGGCAGCAGCGCCCTGGCATCCGCAGGCAGCGGGGCGGCGGCCTTCCGCAGCCCGGCGCGCAGCCCTGCGGCCACCCGCTGCGCGCTGTTCGGGCCGGCCACGACCGACGGCGCCCCGCTGATCCGCACCAGGGCGGCCGTCTGCCCCCGGTCGTCCGGCGCGAACCGGGCGGCCGCGCGCAGCCTGGACGACGGGACCAGCCGCAGCCACGCGTCCAGCCGGTCGGACGCCATCACCACGACCTGGGAGCGCACCCGCACCGGCCCCACCCGCTCCACGACCGCCGGGACGACCGCCAACGGCCGCGCCGTCGGCCCCCCTCCGGCTCGGGACGGGTCTCCGGTCACCCGCAGCACCACCTGCGCCGTCGACCGGTGCCGGGCCAGCTCCGGTACCGGGCCCCGCGTCAGGTCGGCGGCGGCCAGCGCCGCCGACCCCGCTCCGGTGACCCCGCACAGCAGCGCCGCGCCAACGGCCAGTGAGAGGCCGGGCCGCCGCCCCGCGAGGACGGCCGACGTCGCGGCCACCGCCGCCAGGACGGCCACCGCCGCGGCCGTCCCCACCTGCGCGGTGAGCGCCGCGCCCGCCCAGGCCGCCAGCGCGGGTGCCACCAGCCGCAGGTCGGGCGGACCCTCGCGCCTCGGGTTGGACGCTCCCAGGGGTGAGGACGCCGCCGCGTGCACCGGGGACCGGCCGTCCTCCGCTCCCTCGGCCGGTGCGGAAGCCTCAGCGCGTACGCTGCCCCTTTCCCGCCGCGTGCCGCCGCCCGGCACATGTCCGCCCCGCTCACCGGCCTCCTCCGGCCCGAGAGGGCGCGCCCCGCCCCACGCGGGAGGGGTCAGCGCCGTCGCGCACCTTTCGGCGCCGAGGGCACCGAGCCTCCGGGCACCGCCCCTTGGACGCCGAACCACCGTCTGTCCCGCCGCGAGGGACGCACGACGTGCTCCGCCCGGCCCGAGCCTCGGCCCCCGCGCGGGCGGCACGGGGGCACCGGACGCGCGACCGCCGGCCGACGGCTCGGCCATGGCGCGCCCGCCCTCCACAGGGCTGATCGGTTCGGCCACCGCCGGAACGGCGGTCCCACTGCGCTCTTCCGGCGACTCCCCTGCGGACAGCGGGCGGACAGCACGGTCGGCACGGTCGGCACCGCCAGGAGCGCCCGGCGGGCGGTACGGCGCAGGCCGCGGCGGGGCGGCTGGCCGGCCCCCGCCACGTGCGGGGCGACCTGCGGGGCGGCCGGACGCCGGGGGTCGCCCTCCCCCGCCTCGGCGGAGGACCTCACGGCGGAGGCCGCGGAGGATGCCGCGGCTGGTCACGGCTGGACCAACGGCTGGAGCATGGCGAACTTGCGAGGCCCGATGCCCGGGATCTCCCTGAGCTGCTGAGCCGAGGAGAAGGAGCCATGTGCGGCACGGAAGGCCAGGATGTGCTGGGCCAGCACCGGGCCGACACCGGGCAGGGCGTCGAGCTGGGGTTCGGTCGCGGTGTTGAGGTGGACGGGGCCGGCCGCCTCACCGGACGGCGCCTCGGCGCCGGGTGCCTGTGGTGGCGGGGCGATCCCCACGAGGATCTGCTCCCCGTCGGCGAGTGGGCGGGCGAGGTTGAGAGCCGTGGTGTCCGTGCCGGGCAGTGGGCCGCCGGCCGCGGTGAGGGCGTCCGCGACCCGGGCACCCCTGGGCAGGCGGCGCAGGCCCGGCCTGGCCACCTTCCCGGCGACGTCGACGGTGACCGCCGACGGGCTCACCGACGGGCCCACCGACAGGAAGGGGGCGGGGGCGGCGGACGGGAACGTGGCGGAGGAGGTGGCGAACCCGGCCCTCGGGAGCAGTGCGGACGCGCTCGCGGGAGCGACGCGGACCGTGCGGGGGCGCCCCGTCCAGAAGTGGTGCAGGGCGAGGCCGCCGGCCACGGCCAGTACGACGGCCAGGGCGAGCACGGTCCGCGCTTCGAGCCCGCAGCGGAGGTAGAGCCACGTGCGGGCGCGGCTGAGCCGCCCGTCGCCGAAGTACGGCGGGCCCTCGACCGGTTCGGGCACCACGTCACCGTCTGCCCCGCCCTCCGCGAGCGGTGGAGTCCGAGCCGCGCCCGGGCCCGTCGAGACCGCCGCCCACGCGGGGGCGGCGGCAAGGCGCTCGGAACGTACGGAAGGAGCGGAAGGCACGGAGGGTTCGGGCGTCGGGGCGAGAGGGTCGGCGGGCGGACCGAAGAGCGCCACGGCCCGGCTGCGCGCACCCCCGCGCACAACTCCCTGCTCCGCCTCGGGCTTGGCCCAGGAAGAGAGCGCGGCCCGGCCCGGCGGCCGGGCGGAATCGGCTCCGCTCGCCGCCTCCCCAGCCTCCGCCCGGCCGGTGGAGCGCGGGCGCGCGGGCGACGGCTGCGCTTCCGCGCTCTCGCCGCCGACGCGCTCGGCCGGCACGACCGGCACGACCGGCACGACCGGCCCGGGAACACCCTGCACGACCGACCCGGGAGCGCCCTGCGCCCGCCCGACCACGTCGGCGTCCGCCGCCCCGGCGCTGCCGAAGAGGATGGCGCCCGGTGACGGTCCAGCCACCGGCAGTCGGCCGGTCGACCGGCCAGGACCTGGATAGGGCGGCTGCGGCTCGGGGCCTTGCCGCACAGACCCGCCGGGGCCCGGCGGGAGCGAGGAATCGGCGGGCTCACGAGGGGGAAAGGGCTCGCAGGAGCCGAACGCGCGAGAGTCGAAGAGGCCGGAGGAGCCGAAATCGAAGGTGTTGCACGAGGGCGACAGGGTCGACGAGGTTGAACCGTTCATGCGTTCCATGGCTCGATCCTGGCCCGCGCCGAAGCCCCGGAACGGGCGCCGACCGGATCTGTGGACAACCCACTGCTTGTGGATAAGTCCGCCACTCGTGTGGGTGACGCCGCCCCCCGCGGTCCCGCCTCAGTCCACCCGGAACCGCCCCGTACCCGTACACCCCGTATCCCGCTGGAAGCCCCCGCGGAGGGCCGCTCAGAGAGGCGCGACGACGACGCCCAGCAGCCCCGGGCCCGCGTGCGCGCCGATCACCGCGCCCACCTCGCTCACCACGAGGTGTTCCAGGGCCGGAAGCCTGGTGCGCAGCCGGTCGGCGAGCGCGGTCGCCCGGTCGGCCGCGGCGAGGTGGTGGACGGCCAGGGCGACCGGCCGCGTACCCGCCCGTTCCACCACGATCTCCTCCAGCCGGGAGACCGCCTTGGAGCTGGTGCGTACCTTCTCCAGCAGCTCGATCCGCCCGTCCGCGAGCCGCAGCAGCGGCTTGACCGCCAGTGCCGACCCGAGAAGCGCCTGCGCGGCGCCGATCCGACCGCCTCTGCGCAGGTAGTCGAGGGTGTCGACGTAGAAGATGGCGGACGTGTCCGCCGCCCGCTTCTGCGCGGCGGCCACGATCTCGTCCACCGTGCCGCCGGCCTCGGCGGTCTCGGCCGCGGCCAGCACCGTGAACCCCAGCGCCATCGCCACCAGGCCGGTGTCCACCACCCGCACCGGCAGCGGTGCCTCCTTGGCGGCGACGGTGGCGGCGTCGTACGTACCGGAGATGTCGGCCGACAGGTGGAGGGAGACGACGGCGTCCGCCCCGGCGGCCGCAGCGGCCTCGTAGGCGGCGGTGAACTCGGCGGGGCTGGGCCGGGAGGTGGTGACCGGGTGGCGTTTCTGGAGGGCTCGGGCGACGGCCGGCGCGGAGATCTCGGTGCCCTCCTCGAACGCCTCGTCACCGATCACCACGGTGAGCGGAACCACTCGCACGTGGTGCCGCGCGATGGCCTCGTGGCCCAGGTAGGCCGTGGAGTCCGTGAGGATGGCGACGTGCGGCGGCATGCTCGGAGACTACCCGGGCGCGCCGTGCCGACTCCGCACGGGCTCGCAAGGCCGCCAGGAGCGGGGACGCCGGGCGGGCAGACGCCGTTACGGGCGCCCCCGACACCCCGACGCGAACCGCCGGCCCGGCCTGCGTCCATGGTCCGGAGGGCCCGGCCGCGCCACGCCGTCCGCTCCCTCGGCGAGGTCGGCGAGGTCGGCGAGGTGGGCAAGGTCCCCGAGGTCGGGGCGCGGCAAGAGCGGCGAGGGCAGGACAGGGCGGGGCAGGACAGCGAGGTCGGGGAGCCGCGGGGTCAGGCGCCCGGCCTGCGGTTCCTCCGCAGACCTTCGCGGGCCGCGGTGCCCGGCCGGCCCCGCAGCGGGTCCGGGTCCCGGTCGGCCGCGCCGAGCACCGGTGCGGCGAGCGGGGAGCCGCCGAGCGGGGCGTCGCCGTATCCGGGCTCCCAGTGCCGCAGCGCCGTTGCTTCCATGTCGATCTCGCGGGTCAGGTCGGCGAGGTCGTCGGAGGCGGCGTGGCGGGCCCGGTCCTGGGCCGCCCAGCGCAGGGAGTCGGCGGAGTGGGTGATCCGGCGGGCCCGGTCGGCCAGCGACGGCAGCTGGGAGGTGACGCGGGAGCGGTCGGGTTCGCGCTCCAGCATCCTCAGCTCGGCGTCGAGGTCGCGGGCGTGCCCGTTGAGCCGGTCGAGCAGGGCGGCGGCCTCGGGCAGGCCGGCGCCGTCCAGTGCTTCGAAGGTGCTGTCGATCGAGGTGCGCAGGCTCAGCCGGAGCGAGGCCAGCTCGCCCGCGGGACCGGGTGCGGCGAACCGGCGGGCGCGCAGTTTCTGCTCCTCGACGGCCCGCCGGGCCTGGTCGGTGCGCCGCTCGACGCCGCGCTTGAGCGCCCGCGCGCCTTTGACGGTCCCCACCACGGCCACCGTCACCAGCAGCAGGAAGATGACCAGGACGACGAGGCCGACAGTCTCCACGAGCGTCTCCCAAGGGCGGCGGACGGTGTGCGGCGAGAAAGCCCGCACGCCTCCACCGTAGCCGTCCCGACGGCCGGGCCGAGCCGCTCCGGCCCTGGACTTCCCCTGATGCCGATGCCGGGTGCCGAGGCCACCGGACCCGCGTCGACCGCCCCCAGACCGCGGAGACCAGCAGACCACCGGGCCGCCGGGCCCCTGGAAGACCGGGCCGCCGGGATACCCGGATACCGGGATACCGGAGGGCCGGGATACCCGGTCTCCCGTGCCCACGCGGCGAACAGCTCCCGAAACGGACCGGGGCCGTGCCCGCGGCGTGCGCGGACACGGCCCCTCGGCCCGGGAGCCCCCGGTACCCCGGTGGCGCCCCAGGGGTCACACCACCACGTTGACCAGCTTCGGCGCCCGCACGATCACCTTCCGCACCGGCGCGTCGCCCACCGCCTCCACGACGCCGGGCGCGGCCAGCGCCAGCGCCTCCAGCTCGGCGTCGCTGATCGACGGCGGCACCTCCAGGCGGGCCTTGACCTTGCCCTTGACCTGGACGACACAGGTGACGCTCGGGTCCTCGGCCAGTGCCGGGTCGGCCACCGGGAACGGCTCGTTCGCCAGGGAGCCGTCATGCCCCAGCAGGGTCCACAGCTCCTCGGCGACGTGCGGCGCCAGCGGCGCGACCATCAGCACCAGCGGCTCGGCCACCGAGCGGGGCAGGCCCGCGCCGGCGATACGCACCAGGTGGTTGTTCAGCTCGGTGATCTTGGCGATGGCCGTGTTGAAGCGCAGCGCCTCCATGTCACCGCTGACGCCGTCGATCGCCTTGTGCAGCAGCCGCAGCGTCTCCTCGTCCGGCTCCGCCTCGGTGACGGTGGGCCGGCCGGTGGACTCGTCGACGATGTTGCGCCACAGCCGCTGCAGCAGCCGGTACTGGCCGACGACGGCGCGGGTGTCCCAGGGACGGGAGGCGTCCAGGGGGCCCATCACCATCTCGTACAGCCGCAGCGTGTCGGCGCCGTACTCGGCGCAGATCTCGTCCGGCGTGACGGCGTTCTTCAGCGACTTGCCCATCTTGCCCAGCAGTCGCGAGACCTTCTCGCCCTGGTAGTACCAGGCGCCGTCCCGCTCCTCGACCTCGGCGGCGGGCACCGCGATGCCGCGCGCGTCGCGGTAGACGTACGCCTGGATCATGCCCTGGTTGAACAGGCGGTGGAACGGCTCGTAGGACGAGATGTGGCCCAGGTCGAACAGCACCTTGTGCCAGAAGCGGGCGTACAGCAGGTGCAGCACGGCGTGCTCGGCGCCGCCGACGTACAGGTCGACGCCGCCGGCGGGCTGGCCCTCGCGCGGGCCCATCCAGTACGCCTCGGCCTCCTTGGAGACCAGTTCCCGCTCGTTGCGCGGGTCCAGGTAGCGCAGCTCGTACCAGCAGGAGCCGGCCCAGTTGGGCATCGTGTTGGTCTCGCGCCGGTAGGCGCGCGGGCCGTCGCCCAGGTCCAGGGTGACGTTGACCCACTCCTGGTTGCGCGACAGCGGCGTCTCGGGCGAGGTGTCGGCGTCGTCCGGGTCGAAGGTGCGCGGGCTGTAGTCGTCGACCTCGGGCAGTTCCACCGGCAGCATCGAGTCCGGCAGCGAGTGCGCCACGCCGTCCTCGTCGTAGACGATCGGGAACGGCTCGCCCCAGTACCGCTGGCGGCTGAACAGCCAGTCGCGCAGCCGGTAGTTGACGGTGCCCTCGCCGATGCCGCGCTCGCTCAGCCAGGTGGTGACGGCCGCCTTGGCCGCCACCACGCCCAGGCCGTCCAGGCTGATGCCGTCGGGGCCCTCGGCGGTGGAGCCGGTGATCACGGCGTCGTAGGAGACGAAGGCGTCGTCCCAGGTGGCGGGGTCGGTGCCGCGGCCGTCGGTGGGCTCGACGACGCAGCGCATCGGCAGCTCGAAGGCGCGGGCGAAGGCGAAGTCCCGGCTGTCGTGCGCGGGCACCGCCATGATCGCGCCGGTGCCGTAGCCCATCAGCACGTAGTCGGCGATGAAGACCGGGACGGGCCGGCCGCTGACCGGGTTGACGGCGAAGGCTCCGGTGAAGACGCCGGTCTTCTCCTTGGCGTCGGCCTGCCGCTCGACGTCCGACTTGGCCGCGGCCTCCTTGCGGTAGGCGGCGACGGCGTCGGCGGGCGTGGGGTGGCCGCCCGTCCAGACGGAGTGGGTGCCCTCCGGCCAGACGGCCGGGACGATGGCGTCCACCAGCTCGTGCTCGGGGGCCAGCACCATGTAGGTGGCCCCGAACAGGGTGTCGGGGCGGGTGGTGAAGACGGTCACGGCCCGCTCCGGACCGGTGCCGGCGGTGCCGTCGGCCTCGTGGACCGGGAAGTCGACGCGGGCGCCCTCGCTGCGGCCGATCCAGTTGCGCTGCTGCAGCTTGATCGCCTCGGGCCAGTCCAGGTCGTCCAGGTCGTCCAGCAGGCGGTCGGCGTAGGCGGTGATGCGCATCATCCACTGGCGCAGCTTGGCCTTGAAGACGGGGTAGTTGCCGCGCTCGGAGCGGCCCTCGGCGGTGACCTCCTCGTTGGCCAGCACGGTGCCCAGGCCGGGGCACCAGTTCACCGGGGACTCGGCGGCGTAGGCCAGCCGGAAGCCGCTCAGCACGTCGGAGCGCTCGGCCCCGGTCAGCTCCGCCCAGGGGCGGTCGTGGCCGGGGACGGGGCGGGCACCGGAGGCGAACTGCTCGACCAGTTCGGCGATGGGGCGGGCCCGGCCGGCGGCCTCGTCGTACCAGGAGTTGTAGATCTGCAGGAAGATCCACTGCGTCCAGCGGTAGTAGTCGGAGTCGATGGTGGCGAAGGAGCGGCGGCGGTCGTAGGCCATGCCCAGCCGGCGCAGCTGCTCCTTCATGCGGACCATGTTCGCCTCGGTGGAGACCCTGGGGTGGGTGCCGGTCTGCACGGCGTACTGCTCGGCGGGCAGGCCGAAGGCGTCGAAGCCCAGGGTGTGCAGGACGTTGTGGCCGGTCATCCGCTGGTGGCGGGAGTAGACGTCGGTGGCGATGTACCCCAGAGGGTGACCGACGTGCAGGCCCGCGCCCGACGGGTACGGGAACATGTCCATGATGAACTTCTTGGGGCGCGCGGCCAGCTCGGGCGCCCCGTCCAGCTCGCCGCTGGGGTTGGGGGCGTCGAAGGTGCCGGCGGCGTCCCAGAAGTCCTGCCACTTGCTCTCGATCCGCTCGGCCATGGCGGCCGTGTAGCGGTGGGGCGCGGCCGTCTCGCCGGCCGGGGTGGTGTCGCTCATCGTCCTCGGTACTCCATCGCTGTCGTGACGGCCGCGCCGCCGGATCGCCTGATGCCCTCGCCGGCCCCTCGTGGGGGCGGGTCTCCGGGATGAAACCGGAAACAAAAAAGCCCCTCGCACAGGAGGGGTGCCGCACTGACGTGTTTCGTGGTCAGCGCGGCTGGCTAAGCAGGAGGCTCACGGCTCGCATGGGCTCAGGGTACCCCAGGGGTGTGCGGGGCCGCACGAGCCGGGGCAGCTGGGGCTTGCCCCCAGGAAGCCGGGCGACCTATGGGAAGCGGCGGTCCGGCGACCTACTGGGGCCCGAATCGGAGACCGGCCTATAGGGGTCGGAAACGCACCAGGGGTGCCGGTCCGAGTGTCTCCGGACCGGCACCCCTGAGAGGCAGTGCCGGGCGGCCCTTCAGGAGGAAGGCCGCCCAGGCGCCGATGTCTCGGTCAGTTCTTCTTCGCCGGCTTGTAGGACTTCACGTAGTCGGTGCCGGGGGTGCCGACTCCGGTGACGTTGTCGTAGCCGACGGTCGCGTGCAGCGAGCTGTCCGCGCCGAAGGTGCGCAGCGAGGTGATGGTGCCCTCGGACGCGTCGGTGGTGTTGGCGTAGTCGACGCGGACGTTGGCGATGCCCTGGCCCTGGCCGAGCGGGTGGTCGGTCACGTCGTGGAAGGAGGACGTGCCGTACCGGGAGTAGATGCCCGGGTTGGCGAAGCCGATCGGCACGCCGCCGCGGGCCTGCTCGGCGAGCGCCTGGACGCCGGCGATGACCGGGGAGGCCAGCGAGGTGCCGCCGAGGCGGTACTCGTTGTACTTCGCGGTGCCGTCGGGGAAGGTCATCGTCTCACCGACGAGGAAGCCGGTGTTGGGGTCGGCGACCGCGGAGATGTCCGGCTGGACGCGCATCGCGGTGGAGCCGTTCTCCTTGGACAGCGAGTCCGGGACGACGCCGCGCTGGTAGTACGGCTGCCCCACCAGCTTGCTGGTGCCGCCGCCGGCGCCCGAGGTGAACGGGCCGGGGAAGCCGTCCCAGCTCTTGCCGTCGGCCGACAGCGGGGCCCGCTCGGTGCCCCAGCCGGTCTCCCACAGGTACTTGTCGTTCTTGCCGACGGCCAGCGAGGTGCCGCCGACCGAGGTCGCCCACTGGGAGTCGGACGGGGTCGAGACGTCGGTCGCGCCGTTCTCGTCGATGGCGTCGTCGCCGTCGTCACCGGAGGAGAAGTAGAAGCCGATGCCCTCCACGGCCCCGGTCTCGAAGACCTGGTCGTAGGCGGCCTGGGAGTCCGGAGTGGCGTCGGCCTCGACGTCGCCCCAGGAGTTGCTGACGATGGTCGCCAGGTGGTTGTCGACGACCTTCTGCAGCGCGTCGAGCAGGTCGTCGTCGCCGCAGGAGGCGGCACCCACGTAGACGATGTCGGCGTCGGGGGCCACGGCGTGCACGGACTCGACGTCCAGCGACTCCTCGCCGTACCAGCCGGAGGCGCCGCACTCGTCGACGCTGTTGTAGCCGTCGGCCGCCGGGGTGACCTGCGTCAGCTGGCCCTTGCGGTACTTCTGGCCGCCGGTGTCCTTGGCCAGGCGGGCGGAGTCGGAGACGATGTTCGGCGAGGCGTAGGCGTCGGTGATCGCCACGGTGACGCCCGCGCCGGTGTACTTGCCGGCGCCGTAGGCGGCGCGCAGCTGGTCGCCGGAGTAGCCCTGGATGGTGTAAGCGGCCTTGCTGCCGTACGCCGAGGGGAGCTTCTTGTCGACGTTCGAGCCGTAGTAGGTGGAGAACGGCCCGGAGTTGACGAACGCGGCCTCGGGCGGGGGCAGGGTGTCGTCGTGGGTGGCCTGCCTGGGGGCGTTGTCGAGGCCCGTCACGGTGAGCACGGCGCCCTTGAGGGAGGCCGGCGCCGAGGCCGTGGCGGCCGGGGCGTGGTAGGTGTGGCTGCCCTTGGCGTAGTTGTGCAGCTGGGTGCCGAACGCCTTCTCGGCGGACTTCACGGTGCCGGTGACGGTCAGGAAGTGCTGGTTGGAGCCGGTGACCTTCAGGCCGGAGGAGGTCAACCACGAGCGCACGGCTTCCCGCTGGGCGGCGGTGGCGCCGAAGCGGGCCTGAGCCTGGGCCGCCGTCAGGTAGTGCGCGTACGTCGCCGACTGCGGGTCGGAGACCGCCTTGGCGTAGGCGGCCAGGCCCTGGGCGTCACCGGCGAGGTAGACCCGGGCGGTCACCTTGCCGCTGGCGGACGCGGCGCCCTTGTCCGCATGCGCGGTCGCCCACGCGGGCTTGGTGCCGCTCAGCAGCTGGCGCCCGGCCGACGTGTCGGCGTTGGCGCCCTGGGCGCCAAGCACGAGCGCGCCGGCGACGAGGGGCAGTGTGGCTGCCATCGCCAGCCCGGCGCGGGCTCTCTTGCGCTCGAATCTCATGGAACCCCCAAGCGAAGCAAGTGGATATCGCATCTGACACGGTGTCACCGTTATCCGTGCGCGGAGCACCGCACAGAGCGACACTCTGTCGCCGATCAGTTCACGTGAGGGCCATGAAATACCCAAGAGAAGGTCAAGGAACCCCCTCCTACGGATACTCGCCCGAGGGATCATTGACCTTGACCGCCAGGAGAGTTGACGCTAGCAGCGGCCCTGCCCACCCACCAGGGGATGCCGGATCGAGGCGGCGAGCCGGGGCGGAAGGGACAGAGGGAAAAAAACCCGCCGGACGCGCCGGGAACCCCCCACACGTACGAACGCGGGCCGCCCGCGCCGCGGCCGGCCACAGGCGCGGCCACCTCCTCGACCCGAAGCCCCTCCGTACCGCCGTGCCGCCGTGCCGCCGTGCCGCCGTGCCGCCGTGCCGCCGTGCCGCCGCCGCACGATCGCGCCCGTCAGGGCCGTCCCCTCTTCCACCGCCGCCCCCGACGCCGCGCCTGCGCCCGCCCCCGCGCCTGGGACCGCGGCCCCGCGCACCCTCCACCGCCGGCCCCACACCCGACGAACTCCTCGCCCCCACACCGCTCGGCGCCAGATCGGGAAGTGTGACGGTCCGCACACTCGACGGCCTCCGCCCGACAGGCGCTCTGGTGGCACCCACGGCCACACCCGACGGGACGGTGGACAGCGTGGGGGCTCCTGGTCCACGGCGGTGCCGTCATCCGCGAGGGGGCTGCCGCTGCGTCCGCCTCGCCGACGGCCCGGACCCTCCTGCGAAGTCCCGGGCATCGCGTGCGGCTTCGGCCGCATCAGGTCGCCTCGGCAGGCTCCGGAAACGCGGAAAACCCGTCCGATCAAGAAGATCGAACGGGTCGAGCGAGATCTTCTCCGACCGACGTCGGGAACATCCTTCTGTGGAGCTACGGGGATTCGAACCCCGGACCTCTTGCATGCCATGCAAGCGCTCTACCAACTGAGCTATAGCCCCGCGTCCGTCGGCCCGGCGAACCGGCCGACCTGGGGATTACTTTACACGGCCGACCGGGTGGAACAGCAAACCGGTAAACGGCCCGGGGCCACCGGAGGCGGCCAGGCCGCGCGGGTCCCCGATGCCGTCCTCGCCCCGGAGCGCCAACACCCCCGACGGCGGGACCAGTACGACCGCCGCCAGGGCGGACCCGCGAACCCGGAGGTGACGGCCGCCACAGTCAGGGCCCGGCCGGCCCGCAGGGCGCCGAGGCCGGGACCGGACGCCGTCGACGACGACAGCCGCGGCCGCCCTCCACCACCCCCAGGACGCCCCCACAAGCCCGTGGAAGCCGATCCGACGGGCCAGGAGGGGATGTCCGGCGCCACGCGCCACCAGACGGCGCCGTGAGCCCGCACCAGCCCCGAAGGGCACCGGGTTTCCCCCGGCCCCTCCCCCGCTCCCCCGCAAGTCCGCACGAGTCTCCTGCCGGTCCCGCTCACCCGAGGGGAGTGCCGGCCCGGCCCCGGGGGGGCTGAGGATTGGGGACTGAGGGCACCTCCCGTGCCCGCAGGCCGGGGAGACCCCGACACGCGCGGACCGAGTTCGCGCGAAAACGACGAAGGCGAAGCATCTCCGCGCTTTCCGCGGACATACTTCGCCTGTCGTCTTCTGTGGAGCTACGGGGAATTGAACCCCGGACCTCTTGCATGCCATGCAAGCGCTCTACCAACTGAGCTACAGCCCCAGAACCGCCGCCCTGTTGTCCTGGCGACGAGAAGAAGCATAGCGGGTGGAGCGTCGGGAAACGAAATCGGCTGCGCGGGACCCGCCGGGGGGCGGGCCGCGGGCCTCAGCGGTCGTCGCCGAGAACCGCTTCCGGCAGGCTGCTCGCGTTGTGCTCGGTCAACCGCCAGCCGCGCACGCCCTCGCCGAGGACGGACCAGCAGCAGTTGGACAGGCCGCCCAGCGACTCCCAGCTACGGGGGTCGAGGCCGAGCAACCTGCCGATGGTGGTGCGGATCGTGCCGCCGTGGCTGACCACGACCAGCAGACCGCCCGGGGGCAGCTTGTCGGCCTCGGCGAGCACCACCGGCGCGGCACGGTCGGCCACCTCGGTCTCCAGTTCGCCGCCGCCGCGGCGGACCGGCTCACCGCGCTTCCAGGCCGTGTACTGCTCGCCGAAGCGGGCCAGGATCTCGGTGTGGGTCAGGCCCTGCCACTCCCCCGCGTACGTCTCGCGCAGCCCCTCGTAGGGGGTGGCGGTCTGCCCGGTGAGCGCCGTCAGCTCGGCGGCGGTGGCGGCGGCCCGCCGGAGGTCGGAGGCGATCACCCGGTCCGGCGCGAGGGCGGCGAGCATACGGGCGGCCCGCCGGGCCTGGGCGACGCCGACCTCCGTCAGCGGGATGTCGGTGTCGCCCTGGAAGCGCTGTTCGAGGTTCCAGGAGGTCTGGCCGTGCCGCCAGAGGACGATCCGGCGGCCGCGGTCGGCTGAGGTCACGGTCGGCTCACGCGTCCTCGTCGAACGCCTCCGAGGCCGCGAGCGCCTCGGCGTGGGCCGCGCCCTTGCCGCGGGTGGCGACGGCGTCCTCGGGCAGGTCGATCTCGGGGCAGTCCTTCCACAGCCGCTCCAGCGCGTAGAAGACACGCTCCTCGGAGTGCTGGACATGGACGACGATGTCGACGTAGTCGAGCAGGATCCAGCGGCCGTCCCGCTCGCCCTCGCGGCGGACCGGCTTGGCGTCCAGGTCCTTGCGGAGGACCTCCTCGATCGCGTCCACGATCGCCCTGACCTGCCGGTCGTTGGGTGCGGAGGCCACCAGGAAGGCGTCGGTGATGGAGAGCACATCGCTGACGTCGTAGGCGATGATGTCGTGCGCGAGCTTGTCGGCGGCAGCCTGGGAGGCGGCGCGGATGAGCTCGACGGATCGGTCTGTGGCGGTCACGGAGCAGCTTTCCGGTCGGTGTACCTGACCCTTCAAGGGTCTCACGCCGCTCCGACAGCGCCCCACCTCGCGGAACGGCGCCCCGGGCCCCCGTCCGCGGCGCCGCCCGCAGAGCCCCGGACGCGCTCCGGCCCCGGGGAGGGCGCTCACGCGCCCGCCGGGGCCGGACCGGTCCTGCCGGGCGCCGTACTAGGTCTGGGACGGCTTGTAGTCCCCGCCGAGCACCACCAGGATGTCCGCGTTGGCCGGCACCGTGCCCTTGCCGACCTCGGCGACCGGGAGGTCCAGCGTGGTCGCCACGTCCTTCGCGGCGGCCTCCCGTGAGGCGTCGGAGTAGAGCACCTGGGAGACCTTCTGCGTCGTGGCCGCCTTGCCGCCGGGTACGTAGGAGTACGAGCCGCTGTTGGTGATCGCCGCCTGGGCCATGCTCGCGGCCTTGGCCTCGCCGCTGGCGTCCTTGACGGCCACCCGGGCCTCGCCGGACGACGCGCCGCCGGGCTTCACCGTGGTGCCGAGGGTGCTCTTGACGGTCGCAGCGGCCTGGTCGCTGAGCGTGCCGTCGGAGCCGACCGGCAGCGTGAGGGTGCTGTAGGCGCCGGTCTTCGCGAGGTCCGCGAGCGCCGCGAGGGAGGCGCCGAGCTGGCTCTCGGTGAGCGAGGGGTCGAGGATCTGGGTGAGGGCCTGCACGGTCTTGGTGGCCCCGGCGGTGTCGCTGGGCATCTTCTCCAGCACCGCCTCCATCACCTGGCCGAACCGCGCCAGCTGCGCGGTCTGCGGCTCTCCGGGCGCCCGGTAGGTGGCGTAGGCGACGGCGGCCTGGCCGGTGAGCTCCTGCTGCTCGCCCTTGGGCACCAGGACCTTGTCCTTGTCCTTGCCGGTGCCCTTGACGGAGGCGTTGGTGTCGACGAGCACGTTGCCCAGGGAGTCGACGAGCAGTTCGAGGTACGGCGAGTCGAGCCGCCAGCTGCCGCTGATGTCCGTGCCGAGCAGCGCGTTGAGCGCGTCACGGGTGGGGCCCACCCCGTCCTCGACGGACTTGTCGAGGGTCATGGTGCCGTCGTCGCCGCTGACCTGGAGGGCGTTGGGGATGAGGACGGTGGTGCCGTGCTTCTTCGTGGTGTTGTCCACCAGCAGGGCGGTGGAGCTGGGGCCGCCGTCGACGGGCATCAGGTGGACCAGGATCACGTCGCGCCGTTGGGAGCCGCCGGTGGCGGCCGCCTTGGCGCCGCTCTTCTTCAGCCCGGGGATCTTCCCGGCGTCCCACAGGTATCCGGCGCCGCCGAGCAGGGCCAGGACGAGGACGAGGACGAGCCCGACACGCCGGTTGCGGCCGCGCCGCCGGGCCTCCTCGCGGCGCTCGGTGCGGGACTCGGAGAACTTGAGCCAGTCGATGACGTCCTCGGACTCCTCGGAGTCCTCGTCCACGAAGGCGAACGGCTCTTCCTGGTAGCCGAGGCCCGTCCGGGGGCCGCCGCCCTCTCCGTCCTCCGCTGCCCGGTCCGGCTCCGGCCCCGCCTTCTGGCGGGGCAGCTGCCCGGTGTGCGGGCCGCCGCTGTCGTGGACCGGCACCTGGCCCGTGTGGCCGCCGCCGTCCTGGACCGGCATCTGGGCGGTATGGGAACCGCCGTCATAGACGGGTGTCCGGCCGGTGTGCGGCCCGCCGCCCCCGTACACGGGCTGCTGCCCGGTGTCGTACGCCGGGAACTGGCCGGTGTGCTGCCCGGTGTGCTGCCCGGTGTCGAAGTCCTGACGCGGACCGGCGCCGTACACGGGCATCTGCCCGGTCGGGGAACCGCCGTCATAGACGGGTGTCTGGCCGGTGTGCGGCCCGCCGCCCCCGTACACGGGCTGCTGCCCGGTGTCGTACGCCGGGAACTGGCCGGTGTGCTGCCCGGTGTCGAAGTCCTGGCGCGGACCGGCGCCGTACACGGGCATCTGCCCCGTCGGGGAGCCGCCGGGGCCGTAGCCCCGCTCCAGGGCGGAGTACCCGGGATATCCCGGGTACTGGCCGGTGTCATGGCCGTCGGGGCCGGGGGGCTGGCCGTAGTACGGCTGTTGGGGTTGCTGCGGGATGTGCCCGGGCCCCTGGTAGGTGCCCTGATAGGGGTCCTGGTGGACGCCCTGGGCCCTGGGGTCCGGCGGGGGCGGGGCGACCGGGCGGCCGTACGCGTCGTAGCCGTAGGGCTGCTGCTCGTAGTAGGGGCCCTGCCCGTAGGGGTCCGTGCCGGTGTCCGGACCGCCGTGGCCGTAGGGCCTGCGGGGGTTGGCGTCGTTCACGAGGAACCCCAATTCATGTGTGCGTCGGCGCCGCTACCCGAGCCGGTTCCGGTAGAGGGCGCGCTTGTCGATGTAGCGCACCACACCGTCCGGAACCAGGTACCAGACGGGATTCCCCTTGGCCACCCGCTCACGGCAGTCGGTCGACGAGATCGCCAGCGCCGGGACCTCCACGAGGGACACACCGCCCTCCGGGAAGCCCGGGTCCGACAGCGTATGCCCTGGACGTGTGACGCCGATGAAGTGCGCCAGCGCGAAGAGCTCCGCCGCGTTCCGCCACGAGAAGATCTGGGCGAGAGCGTCGGCGCCGGTGATGAAGAACAGCTCCGCGTCCGGGTGCTCCGCCCGCAGGTCCCGCAGCGTGTCGATGGTGTAGGTGGCGCCACCGCGTTCGATGTCGCTGCGGCTGACCGAGAACTGCGGGTTGGAGGCGGTGGCGATCACCGTCATCAGGTAGCGGTCCTCGGCCGGGGACACCTGGCGGTCGTCCTTCTGCCAGGGTTGGCCGGTGGGTACGAAGACGACCTCGTCGAGGTGGAAAAGGCTCACCACCTCGCTCGCGGCCACCAGGTGCCCGTGGTGGATGGGATCGAAGGTGCCGCCCATCACACCGATGCGCTTTTTCGCCGACATGCTAGTCGCGGTTGAAGCGCGTGACGACCCACAGCAGGAGCAGCAGCACGCCGAACGCGCCGAATCCTGTCAGGTAGGGGCTGAGGCTCGGGTGGTTGCCGCCCTCGGCGAGAGTGGTCAGGGTGGTGGCTGCAGCGGTCGTCATGACGGCGGACCCTTTGCGTGCTCGGGGACGGGCGGGAGGACTCTCCGCACATCGTACGGGCGGGCTGTGGGGAACTTCGAGCAGGCTCCGTGCGTCCAGCATGGTGAACCGTTCGGCGAGCAGGGGGTTGGGCCGGTATGTCCGAACCGAAGAAGGCCAAGAAGGACGGCAAGGACAGCAAGGACGCCAAGGCGGCCACGGCGGGCGGCGGCTCCGGTGAGGCGTCCGGCGGCTCGTCAGGTGCCACACCCGGCGGCTCGTCAGGCGGTTTCCCCGGGGGCTTCCCGGGTGGCGCGAGCGTGCCGCCGCAGGGCGGGGAGCGGCTGCCCAGCCGCTCGCGGCGCCGGTTCCCTGACATCTCCTCACGCGCCTGGGAGCACCCGGCCGACCGGTCGGCCCTGGTGGCGCTGCGCAAGCTCAGCGGTTTCGACACCGTCTTCAAGGCCCTGAGCGCGCTGGTGCCCGAGCGCAGCCTGCGGCTGCTGTTCCTGGCCGACTCGGTGCGGGTCGGCGACGAGCAGTTCCCCCACCTCCACGCCATGCTGCGGGACGCCTGCCACATCCTGGACCTGGAGCGGGTGCCGGCGATGTACGTGACGCAGGACCCCGAGCCGAACGCGATGTGCATCGGCATGAACGAGCCGATCATCGTGGTCAACACCGGCCTCGTCGAGCTGCTGAACGAGGAGGAGATGCGGGCGGTCGTCGGCCACGAGGTGGGCCACGCGCTCTCCGGCCACTCCGTCTACCGCACGATGCTGCTCTTCCTGACCGGCCTGGCGCTGCGGCTGGCGTGGATACCGCTGGGCAACGTCGCGATCATGGCCGTGGTGACGGCGCTGCGCGAGTGGTTCCGCACGTCGGAGCTGTCCGCGGACCGGGCCGGCCTGCTGGTGGGTCAGGACCTCCAGGCGTCGATGCGCGGCCTGATGAAGCTGGCCGGCGGCAACCACCTGCACGAGATGAACACCGAGGCGTTCCTGAAGCAGGCCGACGAGTACGAGGCCGCCGGGGACCTGCGGGACTCGGTGCTGAAGATCCTCAACGTGCTGCCGCGCTCGCACCCGTTCGCCGCGGTGCGCGCCTCCGAGCTGCGCCGGTGGGCGGCCACCCGGGACTACCAGCGCCTGATGGACGGCCACTACCCGCGCCGGTCCGAGGACCAGGACACGTCCGTCTACGACGCGTTCAAGGAGTCCGCCTCGCACTACGCGGACACCGTCAAGAGCAGCAAGGACCCGCTGATGGGGCTGATCCGGGACCTCGGGAACGGCGCGGGCGACCTGGGCGGCAAGCTGCGGGACCGCTTCACCGGCTCTGGGCAGCAGTCCGGGACGCGGGGGTCGGGACCCGAGCCGGAGCCCGGAGCGTAGCGGAGGCGGAGGGGCCGGCTGTCGCGGACGCCTTCGCGGCAGCCGGCGCGGCGGGCGGTGCGGCGTCCGCGAGGGTCCGCGTGGCGGTCTCCGGGCCACCACGCCGATCCTGCCCCAGGGCCCGGTCGGGGCCGGTGAGGAGCCGGCGGACGGCGCGGTGGCCGTGCCCGCCGTACCGGCCGCCGCACCGGCCGTCACACCGGTTGTCGCACCGCCGGTGCCGGCCTGCGGCGACGTGGTGGCCTCCGGGGACGGCGTGGCCGACGCGGCGGAGGACGCCGAGGTCCCCCCGGTGGCCAGGGCGGCGCACACCGAGCCGGCCGAGCGCTCGCGGTCGTAGGGGTCGGCGCCGGTGACCGGGCCGGCCGAGCCGCCGGCCAGTATCGGCCGGAAGTAGCCGTCCACGGTGCTGGTGCAGGCCAGCGGACCGGCCTGGACCTGCGCCTCCACCAGCTCGATCCGGTGCTGGCGCAGGTCGGCGTGGTCGAAGCGGAAGCGCAGCTGGCGGCGGACGGTGAACAGCGACACCCCCGTGTCGGCGGACCCGATACCGCGCAGCGCGTAGACGAACGTGTGGTCGGAGCCGATCTCCAACTCGCCGCCGGCGGCAGCGGGGTCGTCGAAGGAACCGCTCACCCGGATGCCGCCGCCGACCAGCCGGACGTCCGCCGCCGGGTCGAAGCGCACCAGCCAGCCGGTCGCCTCGTGGCTGCCGTCCGCGTCGGGCCGGCCCAGGCTGTCGTCGAACTGGTCGAGCTGGCCGGGGGCGAGCAGGTCGCGGACCGCGCCGACGTCGCCGTCGAGGACCGTCCGGGCGTCGAGCGAGGATTCCTTGAGGTAGTCCTCCGCGGTGTCCAGCGCCTCCGCGACCTCGCTCTGCGCGAAGCCGCCGACCTCGCGGGCGCGGGGTACGCCGAACCCGGCCGCGCCGGTCCGGTAGTGGGCGGCGCGGCTGCCGGCGAAGGGGCTGCTGCCGGAGACGGCCGGCACCGGGCCGGTGGGCACCAGCGGTATCACGGTGGTCCGCAGCTGGACGGCGGAGGCGGCGTGGTGGGTCGCGTAGGGGTGCCGGAGCCCCATGTAGACCGCGAAGCCGAACGCGACCACGATCAGCGACACCATGGCGATGGCCTGCCGGGCCATCCCGTGCGGAAGCACGTGGCGCACCCGTACGGCGTGGGCGGCGTCGTCCAGCCGTTCCTGGGCGGAGAACTCCCTGATCCGGGCAGCCCGGACGAAGGACTCGTCGAAGACGACGGACCCGTACTCGTCTTCTCCCCCGCTGGGAACGCCCTCGGGCGTGCCCTCGGGAGGGTCTGCGTGCCCGCTCATATCACAAGGTTAAGTCTTCGGGTACGCGAACGAACGTCTCGATACCGGCTGACTTGACAGTATTTCAGCGCAGCGGGCCGGTGTCGGCCGGTGCCGCCATCCGGGGGGTGACGGCCGGCGGGGTGGTGTTGGTCCGTTCGGGGGCGCGGGTGCCGACGCCGGCGCCGCGGTAGACCGCCGCGAAGGTGAGGGCGACGACGCCGATCCCCATCACCACGGCCAGCGCCCAGGCGACCGGACGGTGCCAGCGGATGCCGGCGCCCCGGTAGGGGTGGCCGGCGGCGTACAGTTCGTCGCCCTCGAACGCGGAGATCTCGTGCAGGTCGGGGGCGGGCGGGTCTATACCGCGGCGGCTGGGCCAGCCCGGCGGCAGCGCGGGACCTTCGGCGACGGCGAGCATCCGTTCCCGGGCCGTGGGCTCGTGGAACAGGGCGGACCGTACGAAGTCTTCGTCGAGGACTAGGGAGGCGAACTCGTCATCGTCCGGCATCTCATCAGGGTAGTCCGGGAGGTGCCGCTTTGGGCAGGGGATTCCCGGCCTCCAGCGGACCGCCGACTGCTCCGTCCGGACGACGCCCCAGGTGACGTGCGACAGCCTCGCGGCGAGGCCCGCACGACACTCCCGACAGCACCCGAACGCCGCACGGACGGAGTAACCGCGGGGAGCGGCGGACGGGGTGAACGGGGCGGACGGGAAGCAGACAGGGGCTGACGGACGGACGGGGCAGACGGGGCGGACGGGGCGGACGGGGCGGACGGGGCGTCAGCGCACGTGGCCGTCGCCGGTGACGACGTACTTGGTGGAGGTCAGCTCGGGCAGGCCCATCGGGCCGCGCGCGTGGAGCTTCTGCGTGGAGATGCCGATCTCGGCGCCGAAGCCGAACTGGCCGCCGTCGGTGAACCGGGTGGAGGCGTTGACCATCACCGCGGCGGCGTCCACCAGTTGGGTGAAGCGGCGGGCAGCGGCCTGGGAGGTGGTCACGATGGCCTCGGTGTGGCCGGAGGACCACAGCCGGATGTGGGCCACGGCGGCGTCCAGGGAGTCCACCACGGCGGCGGCGATGTCGTAGGAGAGGTACTCCGTCTCCCAGTCCTCCGTGACGGCCGGCACCACGGTGGCGGGCCCGCCGTGCCGCTCGGCGGCCTCGGCCACCCGGGCGTCGGCGTGGACGGTGACGCCGGCCTCGGCCAGGGCGTCCAGCGCGCGCGGCAGGAAGCGGTCGGCGATGTCCTGATGGACCAGCAGGGTCTCGGCGGCGTTGCACACGCTGGGCCGATGGGCCTTGGAGTTCACCAGCACCCGGACGGCGGTCTCCACGTCGGCCTCGGCGTCCACGTAGACATGGCAGTTGCCGGTGCCGGTCTCGATCACCGGGACGGTGGAGCCCTCGACGACGGTACGGATCAGGGAGGCGCCGCCGCGCGGGATGAGGACGTCGACCTGGCCCCGGGCGCGCATCAGCTCGGTGACCGACTCGCGGCTCTCGCCCGGCACCAGCTGCACCGCGTCGGCGGGCAGCCCGGAGCCGCCGACAGCGTCCCGGACCACCTCGACCAGGGCGGTGTTGGAGGCGTAGGCGGAGGAGGAACCGCGCAGCAGCACCGCGTTGCCGGACTTCAGGCAGAGCGCGGCGGCGTCCACCGTGACGTTCGGCCGGGCCTCGTAGATGATGCCCACCACGCCGAGCGGGACCCGGACCTGGCGCAGCTCCAGGCCGTTGGGCAGGGTGGAGCCGCGCAGCACCTCGCCGACCGGGTCCGGCAGCGAGGCGACGTGGCGCACGTCGGCGGCGATGGCGGCGATCCGCTCCCGGTTCAGTGTGAGCCGGTCGACGATCGCCTCGCTGGTGCCGGCCTCGCGGGCGCGGGCCACGTCCTCGGCGTTGGCCGCGGTGATCTCCTGGGTACGCACCACCAGCGCGTCGGCGACCGCCAGCAGCGCGTCGTCCTTGGCCGCGCGCGGCAGCGGCGCCAGCTCGGCCGCTGCCGCCCGGGCGCGGTAGGCCGCGAGCAGCACGGGGGACTTCGGAAGCGGCGAGAGCAGGTCCATGCCGGCAGGGTAGCGCGAACGCGGAGACAGCCCGGGCGGTCGTCCACAGGCCGGCCCGCGGCCCACCCGGGAGCCCTGTGCAGGGCCCTGCACGGGTCCGTCCGCGCTCTCCCCGCGGCTTCGTCCGCACGCCGCCCGCCCGCCGCCCGCCCGCACGCCGTTCAGCGGCGCGCGGGCGCCAACGCCTGCGTCCACGCACGCCTGCTGCCACCGGCTCCCCCGTGGTGGCCGCCGGCGGCCGAGGCTCCGGACGCCCCCGCCCCGGGCCGCCGCCGGCGCCTCCGTCCCGTCCGGTGGCCTCGGTCCGGGCCCGGCCGGCTCCGTGCTCGGTACGGTCGAGCACGGTCAGAACGGTCGGTACGGTCGAGCACGGTCGAGCACGGTCAGTACGGGTGGACGCCCACCGGGACGGCCGGCGGCGGGCCGTAGCCCTCGGCGAGCCGCTGGTGGTAGGTGGTGCGGTCGATGACCTCCAGGCCGACCGTCTCCCAGGGCGGCAGCCCCGCGCTGGAGCGGTGCTCGCCCCACAGCCGCAGGGCGAGGGCCGCCGCGTCGTGCAGGTCCCGCGCCTCCTCCCAGTACCGGATCTCGGCGTGGTCGGTGGCGTACCGGCTGGTGAGCAGGAAGGGGTGGTCGTGGGCGAGCTGTTCGAGGCCGCGTCTGACCTCGGCGAGCGGGGTGCGCGGACCCGCGACGCTCAGCGTGACGTGCCAGAGGCGGGTCTGCGGCCGCTCCTCCTGCCGCTGCCGGTGCGCGGCGGTCCCCGCGCCCTCGGCCCGCTCCGCGCCGTCGGAGTCAGCGGCACCTCCGGTACCGCGCGCCACGCTCACCAGCGCGCGCTCCGGCGTGCCCCTGGGCGACGACCCTGGGCGCCCTCGTCTCACCGGCGGCCTCCCTGTGGGTGACGGTCCGAGCGCCGCCCGCCGTGGTGCCGCGGACGACTCCTCCGCTTCACAGTTGACCAGGCTCCGCGCCCGGCCGGGGCGGTTTCCCGGAGATTGGCTGATCAGACGGGCGTGCCCCGCCCCTCCCGCGGCGCTTCCGGGGCCGTCCCGGCCGCCCCGCAGCCGGACCCCCGGGCCCGGCGGGACCTGGCCCGGGTACGCCGCGGTCAGCCGCGCAGCAGGACGAGGTCGTCGCGGTGGACGACCTCCCGCTCGTACGCCGGCCCGAGCTCCTTGGCCAGGTCGCGGGTGGAGCGGCCGAGCAGCCGCGGCAGTTCGCGGGCGTCGAAGTTGACCAGGCCGCGCGCCACCGGGCGGCCCTCCTCGTCGAGGAGGTCGACGGGGTCGCCCGCGGTGAACCCGCCCTCGACCGCCGTCACCCCGGCCGGCAGCAGCGAGCTGTGCCGCTCGGTGACCGCCCGCACGGCGCCCGCGTCCAGCCGCAGCGAGCCGCGCGGGGTGGAGGCGTGGGCCAGCCAGAGCAGGCGGTCGGCGGACCGCTTGCCGGTCGGGTGGAAGTACGTGCCGATGGCGCGGCCGGCCAGCGCGTCGGCGGCGTGCGCCGCCGAGGTGAGCACGACCGGCACGCCCGCCCCGGTGGCGATGGCCGCCGCCTCGACCTTGGTGACCATCCCGCCGGTGCCGACCCCGGCCCGGCCCGCGCTGCCCACGCTGATCCCCGCGAGGTCCTGCGGGCCGCGGACCTCCGCCACCAGCCGGGTGCCGGGGGTGCGCGGGTCGCCGTCGTAGAGGCCGTCGACGTCGGAGAGCAGCACCAGCAGGTCGGCCCGGACGAGGTGGGCGACCAGGGCCGCGAGCCGGTCGTTGTCGCCGAACCGGATCTCGTCCGTGGCCACCGTGTCGTTCTCGTTGACGACCGGCAGCGCGCCCATCGACAGCAGCTGGTCCAGGGTGCGGTAGGCGTTGCGGTAGTGGGTGCGGCGGCTGACGTCGTCGGAGGTGAGCAGCACCTGGCCGACGCGCACGCCGTGGCGGGCGAACGAGGCGGTGTAGCGGGCCACCAGCAGGCCCTGGCCGACGCTCGCGGCGGCCTGCTGCCGGGCGAGGTCGCGCGGTCGGCGGTCCAGGCCCAGCGGCGCCAGGCCGGCGGCGATGGCACCGGAGGAGACCAGCACCACCTCGTGGCTCTCCCGGGCCTTGGCCAGGACGTCCACGAGGGCGTCCACCCGGTCCGCGTCCAGCCCGCCGGCGGCCGTGGTCAGCGACGAGGAGCCGACCTTCACCACGACCCTGCGGGCCTCCACCACGTCCTGCCGCACCGCCGCCACTCGCGTTCCCTCACTCGCTGCACTTCGTCCGCCGGACCGCCGGACCGCCAGGCCGCCGCGCCGCCGGACCGGCCGGCCCTCGGCGCGGGCGCCCGTCCAGTGTGGACCGCGACTGGTCGGGCGCGCCGCTCATCTCGCTCCGCGAGACGCGCGGTCCGGCAGGAGCAGGCAGAAGCATGCGGGGGCCGCCCGGGCCGGGCGTCCACCGGACGGCCCGTGTCGCACGGGCGGGTGAATCGCGGGGGCGGCCCTGACACCCCGCCGAACCGGGCGGCCAGGGCACCCAGCAGCGCGAACGACTGTTCCGGCCCTCCCCCGCGCCCTGTTGACGGGCCGCGGACGTGGCCGTTCCGGGCCGGGAGAGCTGCCTAGACTGCGGCCCCGGAAGCGGCGGAACCACGCAGTTCGGGACATTCGGTGTCCCGATGGCCGGGTGACCGTGGAAAGCGGAAGGACGAGGGAAGGAAGAGGAAGAACCCCTCATGCCGGTCAAAGTCAGCGTCGTCGTACCCGTGTACAACCCGGGCCGCTACATCGAGCCGTGTATCGCCTCGCTGCTCGGCCAGACCCTCCCCGCGGAGGAGGTCGAACTGCTCTTCGTCGACGACGGTTCGACCGACGACACCCCCGGGATGCTGGACAAGCTCGCCGCGGAACACCCGCAGGTGCGGGCGGTGCACATCCCCAACTCGGGCTGGCCGGGCAAGCCCCGCAACATCGGCGTGGCCGAGGCGCGCGGCGAGTACGTGCACTTCGTCGACCAGGACGACCACCTGGCGCCCGACGCGCTGCGCCGGCTGTACGAACTGGGGCACGGCAACGGCTCCGACGTCGTGCTCGGCAAGGTGGCGAGCAACTTCCGCGGCGTGCCGCACGGCGTGTTCCGCGCCACCCGGCAGCGCTGCACCATCCACGACGCGCCGCTGGTGGACAGCCTGACCCCGCACAAGATGTTCCGCACCGCGTTCCTGCGCGAGCACGGCATCGCCTACCCGGAGGGCAAGCGCCGGCTGGAGGACCAGCTCTACATGATGCGGGCCTACTTCGCCGCGTCGTGCGTGTCCATCCTCGGCGGGTACACCTGCTACTACTACAACAAGCGCGACGACGGGAAGAACGCCGGCTCGGCCCGGATCGTCCCGCAGGGCTACTACGGCAACCTGCGCGAGGTCCTGGACGTGGTGGTGGCCAACACCGAGCCGGGCGAGTTCCGCGACGGGCTGCTGCGCCGCTTCTACCGGGTCGAGATGCTGGGCCGGCTCGGCGACCCGGCGATCCTGAAGTACCCGCCGGAGTACCTGGCGGAGATGGTCCCGGCCGTCCGCGAGCTGGCCGAGGCGTACATGGGCGACGGCGTCCACGACGGCCTGGGCGCGCTGCTCCAGGCGCGCTCCGTGCTGCTGCGCCGGGGCGACGCCGAGGGCCTGGTGGAGCTGGCCCGCCGCACCGGGTCCGTCAAGGGGCACGCCCGGCTGGACGCCTTCCGGTGGGAGGACGGCCGGATCGCCGTCGACGTCACGGCGCGGCTGCGGAACGAGGACGGCTCGCCGGTGGTGCTGGTCCGACGGGACGGGCGCTACCTGCTCGGCCCGGAGCTGACGGCCGGCCTGGAGGTCACCGCGCTGCCGCAGGACACGGCGCGACAGGAGGACGCGGCGCGGCCGGAGGCGCCCGCCGGTGAGGCCCCCGCCGGGGATTCCACCACCGAGGAGGCCCCGGCTGAAGCCCCGGCCGAAAAGGCGGCCGAGGACGCCGCGGACGCCGCGCCGCAGCCGGAGGCCCCGACCGAGGACGCCGCCGGAGACGCCCCGCAGCCGGAAGCCGCCGCCGAGGAGACCGCCGAGGTACCGCTCGGCGAGGTGCCCGTCACCGACGGGCTGGAGGGCTTCAAGGCCGAGGTGAGCCTGCGCAACCGCGAGACCGCGGTGGAGTGGACGTGCCCGGCCGTGTTCGAGGCCCACGTCGAGGAGGTGCCCGGCCGGGAGGCGCCCGACGGCGGGGTGCCCTGCCAGGTCGTGCTGCGCGGCACCGGGTACCTCGACCCGGGGAAGGTCAAGGGGCGCGGGGCCCTCGGCCGCGGTATGTGGGACGTGTGGGTCCCGGTGCGCGGGCTGGGCCTGGTCCGCAAGGCCCGGCTGGGCGCCGACCGAGAGCCGGCGGTCGACGCCGCGTGCCTGCCCGCGCTGATCGGCGGGGCGGCCAGGCCCACTGTGCCGTATTTCACGGACCCGCACGGAAACCTGACGCTGGACGTGGAGCGCCGGGCGAAGAAGCTCGGCGGCGCGCTCGCCGGGCACCAGCCGCTGCGGGTGCCGGCACGGGACGCCTTCGCGGTGGAGCTCCCCGTGGTGACCCGCCCGGACACCGGCCCGTCGAAGGCCGTGCTGGTGGTGCGCGGCACCGGGCCGGACGCGCCCGAGTGCCAGGTGCCCGCCGACCTCGTGGCGGCCGGGGAGCGCGCCCACCTCCAGCTGCGGCGGCTGCCGACGGCCGCGCGCAGTGCCCTGGGCGCCGGACCGGTGGCGCTGGCCGTGCTGCTGGACGGCGAGAAGGGTCCGGAGCTGCCGCTGGGACCGGGCCTGCTGGACGCACGGGGGCGGCTGACACTGTCCGAGGAGACGCCCGCGGTGGACCCGGCGGCGGCGCGGGCGGCCCGGGCCCGGCGGCGCCGGGTGGCCGGCGTGCGGGCCGTGAAGCTGGTGGCCGGCCCGGTCCTGCGGCGGCTGGGCCCGGTCACCCGCAAGCGGGTGCGGCGGTGGGCGGCGCGGCTGGCCGGCTGACCCCCGGACCGCCCCGCCTCCCGCCTGACCTGCGCGCCTGTCCGGTGTCCGGCCGTCCCGCCTGACCTGCGCGCCTGTCCGGTGTCCGGCCGTCCCGCCTGACCTGCGGGGTTGCCGGACGCCGGGCGGCAGGCGAACGGGAGGTGTCCTACGGCTGGCCAAGGGCTCACGGAAAACGAAGCCCGGCTGGTTAGGATGAACCCCACCTGATGGGGTCGCCATGGACACCGGTCCGCCCGGCGTACCGGCGCGCTCCCCACCTCCTAGTTGAAACAACGAGGCGCGAGCGAATGCCGATCAAGGTCAGTGTCGTCATACCCGTCTACAACCCTGGTTCCTACATACAGGACTGCATCGACTCGATGATCCGGCAGAGCCTGCCGGACGACGAGTACGAGGCGATATTCGTCGACGACGGCTCCACCGACGACACACCCGCCCGCCTGGACGCGGTCGCCGCCGCGCACTCCAACATCCACGTCATCCACCAGGAGAACTCCGGCTGGCCCGGCAAGCCGCGGAACGTGGGCATCGCGGCCGCCAGGGGCGAGTACGTCATGTTCGTCGACAACGACGACTGGCTGGGCGACGAGGCGCTGGAGCGGATGTACGAGTACGCCGTCGCCAACGACTCCGAGCTGGTGATCGGCAAGATGGCCGGCAAGGGCCGCCCGGTGCCGCTGGAGCTGTTCCGCAAGAACCGCCCGCACGCCACGGTCGCGACCGACCCGCTGATCGACAGCCTCACCCCGCACAAGATGGTCAGCAAGGCGTTCCTGGACCGGACCGGGCTGCGCTTCCCGGAGGGCCGGCGGCGCCTGGAGGACCACGTCTTCATCTCCGAGGCGTACCTGCGGGCGAAGGGCATCTCCGTCCTGAGCGACTACGTGTGCTACTACCACGTCAAGCGGGACGACGCGAACAACGCCGGCTTCCAGCAGATCGACCCCGTCGGCTACTTCGGCAACCTCCGCGAGGCGCTGGACGTCGTCGAGCGCTACACCGAGCCCGGCCAGGTGCGCGACAAGCTCTTCCGGCGCTGGCTGCGGGTCGAGATGGTGGGCCGGCTCAGCGGCAACCGGCTCCTGCGGCTGCCCGAGCAGAACCGCCGCGACCTCTTCCGGGAGATCCGCGGGGTGGCCACCGAGCGCTTCGGCCCCGGCGTGGCCGGGGGCCTGGCGCCGACCCAGCAGATCATCAACGCGCTGCTCGTGGCCGACCGCTACGACGACGTGGTGAAGCTCGCCGAGTGGGAGGCGGGCATGAAGCCGGTCGGCACCCTGGAGAGCCTGCACTGGGAGGACGGCGCGCTCCAGATCGGGCTGACCGCCGAGTACCAGGTGGACGGGGTCCCGCTGACCTTCACCGCCCGCAAGGAGGGCGGCATCGGCGGCGAGCGGCTGGACCTGCCGCTGACCCCGCAGGGGCTGGCCGCGGTCGCCGAGGCCGGTGCGGACACCTCCGCGCGGCTCGACAGCGCCAAGGTGGACCTGGTGGTGCGCGAGCGGAGCAGCGCCTCGGAGTTCTTCCAGCCGATCACCTTCCGCCGCGAGCGGGTCGAGGTGCCCGGCAAGTCCGGCGAGACCTCCCGGGTCCGGGCCGTGCTGTGCGGCGCGGCGAGCGTGGACCCGGCGACGGCGAAGAACGGCAAGCCGCTGACCGAGGGCATCTGGGACGTGCTGGTGCGCCTCAGCCTGGCCGGCTGGACCAAGGAGGTCCGGCTCGGCTCGCTGCGGGACAGCTCGGTGGAGTCCACCCGGGTCGGACGGCTGGCCGAGGGCCGGCTCGTCATGCCGTACTGGACCGATCCGCACGGCAACCTGTCGCTCGACGTCGACCAAGCGACCCCGCGGCTGGTCGACTGCCTGCGGAGGGCGCTGCCCGAGCGGGTGTCGCTGGCCGCCGGGCGGCTGAACGCGCCGCTGCCGCTGGAGGTCGCCGAGGAGTCGCCGTGCCGGCTGCGGCTGACCGCGAACGGCACCGGCGAGTCGATCGAGATCTCCGGCACGCTGCTGCCCGACCCCGAGGGCAGCCGGCTCGACGTGAAGCTGCCCGAGTCGGGGCTGAACGAGGCCGTCGGCTGGAAGCTGGAGATCAACGCCCTGCCGGAGGGGTCCCGCAAGCGCTGGGTCGTGCTGCCGTTCGCGCTGCAGCCCGCCTCCGCCGGCGGCGAACTCCGGGTGGTGGCGCACAAGGCGCAGACCCCGCCGCCCGCGCCCAAGCCCAAGCCGCTGCCGGCCCCGCAGAGCCGCTCCCTGCTGGCGCGCCTGGGCCGCAAGGTCCGCCGGAGCGTGACACGGTGATAGCTCCCGGGTCCCCCTCCGGCCCGCCCCGGTAGGAGCGGCAGGACCCGGACCAGCCCGGTACGGCGCGGCACGGCACGGAGCAGCACGGCGCAGCGCGGAGGCAGCGCGGGCCGGCCGGCCCGGCACAGCACGACACAGAGCAACACAGCACGACCAGTACGACCAGTACGACCCTGTTCACAGCGGAAAGGCGGCACACGAGGTGCGACCACTGGACATCGACGGCGCGTGGGTCCACGAGCCGAAGACCTTCCCGGACGCCCGGGGCACCTTCCACGAGTGGTTCTCGGTGGACGGCTTCGAGAAGGCGGTGGGCCACCCCCTGAACCTGGCCCAGGCCAACTGCTCGGTGTCCCGCCGGGGCACGCTGCGCGGGGTGCACTTCGCCGACGTGCCGCCCAGCCAGGCCAAGTACGTCAAGTGTGTGCGCGGCGCCGTGCTGGACGTGATCGTGGACATCCGGGTCGGCTCGCCGACGTTCGGCCAGTGGGAGGGTGTGCGGCTGGACGACCAGCAGCACCACTCGGTCTACCTGTCCGAGGGCCTGGGGCACGCGTTCATGGCGCTCACCGACGACGCGACCGTCGTCTACCTCTGCTCCGAGGGGTACGCGCCGCAGCGCGAGCACGGCATCAACCCGCTCGACCCGGAGCTCGGCATCGAGTGGCCGGCCGGGGTGGAGCCGCTGCTGTCGGAGAAGGACGCCGCGGCGCCGACCCTCGCCGAGGCGCGCGAGCAGGGGCTGCTCCCCACCTGGGAGCAGTGCCTGGCCTACCGGGACCGTCTGAAGTCGTCGGCCGGGTAGCCGGAGCGGGTACGGAGGTTGTCCGCGAGGTAGCCGCAGCGGGTACGGCATTTCCCGGCCGGGCCTGACAGGTCGGCGTGCGGAGCGCTAGGGTCGCTCCCACGCCGACCTTTTGCCGTGTCCCGCGGACCACGTCCGGGTACCGCCACGCGTTCCGCGTCGCTGCCTTCCTGACTCGTCAGCCGCGGCCGTTTCCGGTCGGCTCGCGATCTCTGGGGGAAAAGTGAAAACGCGCACCGTTCTGGCCGCCGTCCTCGCGCCGGCCGCCGTCCCGCTGGTCCTGCTCGCCGCGGGCACCGCCTCCGCCTCACCCGCCGACGCCGGGTCGGCCACCGCGTCCGCCACCGCGAGCGCGTCGCCGGAGGCAACGCGATCCGCCGGCACCGACACCGGCACCGACACCGACACCTCCGCGCCGGCGACCTCCGGACCGACCGGTGGCGCACCGGCCGAGTCGTCCACCGGCACGCCGACCGGAACGCCGACCGATGCGCCGAGCGGTTCGCCGGGCAGCGCGCCGACCGGCCCGCCCACCGGCTGCAAGGACGACGACAGCCTGGACGTGTCGTTCCTGTCGTTCCCCGCGACCATCACCGCCGGCGGCCCCTGGAAGACCGTCACCCTCGTCGCCCGCAACCACGGCGACCACGTGATCAGGAACGTCAGCCCCTCGCTCCAGGCGTGGGCGCTCAACGCGCCCTCGGGCGCGGACGGGTTGCGCGTCGAGTACGCCGACCCGCGGACGCACCGCTGGGTCGCGGTGCCGCACGGGGAGGAGAACCACGTCCCGTTCGCCGCTGTCGAGGTCGCGGCCGGCGCCGAGCAGCGGATGACGCTGCGCGTCGAGGCCCTGGCCGCCCCGCAGCCCGACGAGGGCAGCGCGCAGGTGTACGGCTACTGGGACAACGGCGGCGGCCTGTGCGGGTACACCGACGGCGACCAGGCGGAGTTCCGGATTCTTGCCTCGGCGCCGGGCAGCACGCCGACCACGAACGCGGCCTCGCCGCAGTCCGGGGGCGAGGCCCAACTCGCCGACACCGGCGCGCCGTGGGGCACGAACGTGCTGCTCACGGCCGGCGGGGCCGCGGCGGTGCTGGTGGGCGGCGGCGCGATCGCCATGGGCCGCAGGCGCACCGCGGCCAGGACGCCCCGGCACTGACGGACCGTCAGTCCCGGACCGGGCTCCCGGCCCCGGCCCCGTCCGCGGTCCTGCTGTTCCTGCTGGTCCTGCCGGTCCTGCCGGTCCTGCCGGGAGTCGCCAGCAGGGCCAGCACCGGGACGGTGAGGAAGCCGAGGAAGAGCGAGGCCGCCATGTACCGCCACAGCGGCGACGGGTTGGCGGCGATCACCGTCAGCTGGAGCCCGATGGGCAGCGCGGCCAGCGCCAGCAGCTCGTAGCGGCGGCGCCGGAGCGCGACCAGGAGCACCACGAGGTAGCCCGCGTACGTCCAGTTGGCGCCGCGCCACAGGAACGGCTGCCGCTTCGGAGCCTGCGTCCACGTGTACGCCGTGGTGGCCGTCCGGTTCAGCCTGGTGGACAGCGGGTCGTCGCGCAGCGAGCCGCCGAACGGCAGCTGCCGGTACGAGGACTCCCCGAACCCGGCCCAACTGGCCAGCGTGGAGTGGTTGGAGGCGGCGTACAGCCCGGTGTGGCCGGTGAACGACCAGGCGATGTCGGCCCGGCACAGCCGCGCGTCCGCGATGAGTGAGGGGGTGCGGCGCAGGACGCGGAACCACAGCGCGAGCAGTTGCCCGTTCTCCCGGCCGGCCTTCACCCGGTCCATCGGCTGGTGCATGATCGAGTCGGCCACGTGGCAGTCGCCGCCGGGCCCGCGCCAGTGCGCCAGCGGCGCGACGCCGGCCATCAGCCTCAGGTCGGCCGGGGTGAAGGTGTCCGGGCGCCTGGCGTAGGCGACGCCGATGTCGGCGTAGTTGAACGCGTAGACCTCGTCGGCGCGCGGCTGCTGCACGCCGAGAGCGGGGTAGAGCAGGTTGTTGAGCAGCAGGGAGAGCGCCAGCGCGGCCCCCGCGGCCGTGGCCGTCCACCGCCGCATCCCGGGCAGCAGCACCACCAGCAGCACCCCGGCGGCGAGGATCACCGGGAAGCCGTTGTTGCGGAAGAGCCCGACGCCCAGCAGGCCCAGGCCCAGCACGGTGACCTGGCGGGCGAAGGAGGCGTCGCGCCGGTCCCGACGGCCGCGCAGGCGACGGGCGGTGAGCTGCACCACGGCGCCGAAGGCCACGAGGACGGCGATGGTATAGGCGACGTCCTTCCACACGAAGACGGTGAACGAGCCGGTCATCGGCGCGCCCGCGACGAGCACGGCGACCGGCGCGCTCCACCGCCCGCGCACCCCCAGGTCCCGCAGCGCCGTGCACACGTAGGCGAGCGCGGCGGCCATGGCGACGGTCTGCGCCAGGGTGAGGGCCGCGATGCCGCCGGTGAGCTGGAGTGAGATCCACAGCAGCGCGTCGTAGAGGACGGAGTGGTCGGACCGCCAGTGGGAGGTGCTGACCTCGTACAGGTAGGTGAGGCTGTCGCCGGTGATCCGGCCCGGGTGGAAGGCCGCCCACCAGCCCAGGAGGAGCAGCTGGCAGGCGGCGTAGACGGCCAGCGGCAGCCGCCGGCGCGGGGTGATCCAGGAGCGCGGGCCGGCCGGCAGCCGGAGCGGACCGAGGCCGCGGCCGGCGCCCCACCGCGGCCCGCCGCCCGGACCGCCGCCGGACGGCGGGCTGTGCGGGGCTCGGGCGGGGCGTGCGGCGGCGCCGGGGCCGGCCCCGCGCCCGGGTCCGGCTCCAGGCTCGGGCCTGGGTCCGGCAGGCTCGGCGGGGCGGGGGACGCCGACGGCTCGGTGGGGCCGGTGGCGGGCGGGGTGGGACCGCCGGGGCCGGCCGGGCGGAAAGGCCGCTGTTCGGGGCCGCCGCTCATCTGGTGTCCGTCCCTCGGTCCGGTCGGGGCAGCGGCGACAGGGCGTGCGCCGCCAGCTCCCGGGCGTCGTCCGGCCGTCGGCCGCGCAGCGCGCCGGGCACCATGGCCAGGGCGTGCAGCCGGGTGGAGAGGTGGCTGCGGGCGGCGCGGGCGGCGCGCGGCCAGCCGGCCGCGTCGAAGTCGGCGGCCAGCTCCGCCAGCAGCCCGCGGGTCTCGGCGAACCGGCTTCCGCTCGCGGCCTGCGCGCTGGACTCGCTGCCGGGGTGGCGGCGGTAGTCGAAGCAGACGGCGGGGTCGGTGACCAGCTCCTCGCCGCGCAGCAGCAGTTCGGCCACCAGCGCCAGGTCCTGGACCACCGACAGCTCGGGCCGGAACCCGACCTCCTTGAGCACGTCGGTGCGCCAGCACATGGCCGGGAAGTAGAGCCAGTTGCCGTGCAGCAGGGACGCCGCCAGCCGCTCCCCGCCGAGCCGGGCCCGGTAGCCGGCCGGCGCCTGCGAGTACAGCCGTCGCTTGGCGGTGTCGACGACGGTCCGCACCGGCCGGCCGTCGCCGTCCACGGCCCGCACCCCCGGCTGGTACATCGCCGCCCCGGGCAGCGAGGCGCGGGCGGCCCGCAGCGCGGCGACGTAGCCGGGGCGCATCAGGTCGTCGCAGCCCATCAGCACGGTGTACGGGTGTTCGGCCAGCTCCACGCAGCGGTTGAAGTTGCCGGTGACGCCGAGGTTGGCCGGGTTGCGCAGGTAGCGCACCCGCGGGTCCCCGAGCCCGGCGAACCACTCGGGCACCCCCGGCTCGGTGCCGTCGTCCACGACGGTGAGCCGCCAGTCGGGGTCGGTCTGCGCGAGGACGCTGCGCACCGCCTGCCGCATCAGCCCGGGGTCGCCGTAGTACGGCAGCATCACGTCGAGCGTGCCCCGGGCGGCAGGGGGACGGCCGGCCGGCCGGGACGCGGACGCGGGGCCTGTCGGAAGGGCGGCGCCGGACGCGAGGCCGGTACTGGTCGGGCCGGCCGCGAAGTACGGGAGGAGCGGCAGGACCGGCAGTGCCGAGGGGCCGGTGGAGAAAACGGTCCTGCCGGGCCCGGTGGCGCGGGTGGGCCGCGCGGGCCTGGCGGGCCTGCTCGCAGGGGTCGCGGGTGTCGCGGGTGTCGGTGCGGCGGGGGTGGCGGGGGTGGCGGGGGACGGTGCGGGATCGGTCACGGGGTGCGTTCGCCTTCCACAGCGGCCAGCGGGCGGTCGGACGGCGGTCGGTGGGCGGTGCGCAGGGCCATGTCGCGGGCCAGCTCGGTCAGCCGCCGCTCCACCGCCAGGAAGCGCAGGTAGGTGTTGAGCGCGAGCAGGGTGACGGTCACCACCAGCAGGTAGAGCACCAGGTCAGTGCCGCGGCCGACACCCAGCAGGTGCGCGGCCCGGGTGGTGTCGGCGGGCCGCAGCACGGCGTACGCGTTGAGCACGCAGAAGGCGAGGAAGGCGATCCGCTTCCACGCCCGCGTCCTGGTGGTGTTCCAGTTCCGGGCGAAGACCGCGAGCAGCACGGCGACCGCGGAGAGCAGGACGATCTGGATGAGCACCGCGTCAACCCTTCCGTTGGTTGAGCGACAGGTCGAAGAGGATGTTGACGCCGTTGATCAGGGACTGGCCCTTGGCGCGCGAGTAGTCGGTGTAGCGGACCGACACCGGAGCCTCGGCCACCCGCAGTCCGGACCGGGCCAGGAACGCGGTGATCTCCGAGGCGTGCGCCATCCCGTTCATGGTGATGTGCAGCCGGGAGGCGGCGGCCCGGTTGAACAGCCGCAGTCCGTTGTGCGCGTCGGACAGCCGCAGCCGCCGGGCGGTGGGGCTGACCGCGGCCGCGGCGCGCAGCACCACCCGTTTGCGCCAGGGCACCTGGCTGTGGCCGCCCGGGTCGAGGAAGCGGGAGCCGAGCACCACGTCCGCGCGGCGGCTGTGCGCGACGGCGAGCATGCCGACCACGTCCTCGACCCGGTGCTGCCCGTCGGCGTCGAAGGTGACGAAGCGTTCGGCGCCCGGCTGGGCGAGGGCGTAGCGCAGCCCGGTCTGCAGGGCCGCGCCCTGGCCGAGGTTGACGGGGTGCCGCAGCAGGTGGGCACCGGTGGCGGCGATCCGGTCGGCGGAGCCGTCGCGGCTGCCGTCGTCCACGCACACCACGTGCGGGAAGGCGGTGAGCGCCTCGGCGACCACGTCGGCGACGACGGCTGCCTCGTTGTAGACCGGGACGACGAGCCACACGTCGTCGAAGGCGCGCTTGCGGGTGGTCTGGTGCGGTGCGGCGGGGACCCCCATGGCAGCGCGCCCTTTCGTCAGCTGGTCAACCGGTTGCCTTCTCTCGGACCCTCGGAGCGGTCCGCCACGGCTATGGCACCAGGCACGGTGTCCGCCACGGCGCCGGCCGCGGTGCCCGACGCCGTGTCAGCCGCCGTACCCGCCACCGGACCGGTCACGGCATCCGCGAGTTCCGCCGCGGGTTCCGTCACGAGAGCCGTCACAGGACCCGCCGCGATACCGGCGGCGGAGCCGGAGACGGTGTCCGTCCGTCCGGCTTGACGACGGAAGTGACGCAGAGGTTGCGTCCGGATACGCGAAGTCACCCGCACGGAGAGCATGACCGCGGTGATCGCCGCACCGGCGGCGTAAGCCGCCTCGACACGGTCACGAATCGGAATCGGACTCAGGGTCACCGCGAGCAGCCCGGCGGTGCCCACCGTCCACGCCCCCAGCTGGCGCCGGTGGCCGCCGGTGGTCTGGAGCGCCTGGCCGAGCACGGAGGCCAGCATGTAGCAGAGGGTGCCGGCCGACAGCCAGGCGAAGTCCGTCCAGCGCAGCACGTCCGGCGAGCCGAAGAGCCTCGGCACCAGCCACGGCCCCAGGGCGACGGCCGCCAGGCCCCCGGTGCCGCCCAGCAGCGCGGTCAGTCCGGCGGTGCGCAGCAGCAGCCGGCGGTGGGCGGCGGTGTCGCCGGCGGCGGCGGCGGTGGACAGGCCGCTCAGCAGGGACGCCTGGAGCGAGCCGAAGACGAAGAGCGGCACCCGGGCCAGCACCACCGCGGACAGCAGTGCCGTGACGAAGGCGGTGTCCTGCGGGGCGAGCAGCTTGACGCTGATCACGGAGACGTTGACGAGGAGTTGGGCGAGGAGGGTGGCCGGCACCAGGGCCAGCAGCCCGGCCCGCAGCTCGCGCCACGGCAGGGCGGGCCCGCCGGACCCGCGGCGGCGGGCGGCGCTCCGGACCCGGGGCAGCGTCACGGCCACCGAGACGAGGGTGGGCAGGGTGAGGAGGGCGGCGTACGGCAGCGGCCGGTGCACCCCGGCGGCGGCCAGGGCGAGTGAGCCGGCCACCCGCAGCAGCCCGTCGAGGGCGAGTTGGGCGCCGTACGCGGTGAAGGCGCCGGCGCCGGCCAGCACCCCGCGGGTGACGTGGGCGACGGACAGCGCGGCGAACGCCCCGCACAGCGCGCCGACCAGCGCGGTGTCACCGTCGAAGAGCCGGTCGGCGAGGGGCCTGGCGAGGAGCGCCAACGGCAGGCAGACCGCTGCCAGTTGGGTGAGCGAGGCGGCGGCGGCCCGGCGCACCACCGGGCCGACGCCCTGCCCGGCCACCACGCGGGCGGCCACCAGCCGGGTGACCTCCTGCTCGACCGGGAAGAAGAGGCCGAGCCCGACCGAGAAGACCAGCGTCCACAGCACCGACACGCCGGCCATCCGGGCCGCCGTCAGGCTTCGCCCGGCGGCGGCCAGTTGGACGTAGCTGGCCAGGCCCAGCACCGCGGTGCCGGCCCCGACCAGCGCCGTTCCCGGCGGCAGCAGGGCCGTCGCGTTCGCTAACGCGCGGCGCGCGGTCGCGACCCCCCTTGGCCGTGCCCCCGCCGGCGGCTCAGCCACGCTCGGCTGCCACCAGGGCGGGGAAGGCCTCGGCCAGCGCGGACCGCCAGTCGCGGACGGGCTCGATGCCGGCCTGCTGCCAGCGGTCGTGGCCGAGCACGCTGTAGGCCGGGCGCGGCGCCGGCAGCCCCAGCGCCTCGGTGGTGGTGGGCCGGACCCGCTCGGGGTCGGCGCCCAGCAGCCGGAAGATCTCCCGGGCGAACCCGAACCAGGTCACCTCGCCGCCGCTGGTGCCGTGGTAGACGCCGGCCGGCGCGGCCTTCTCCCCGGTCCGCTCCCCGGCCCCGCGCAGAGCCGCGTGGCCGAGCCGGACCAGCCGGTCGGCCAGGTCGACCGTCCAGGTGGGTTGGCCGCGCTGGTCGTCGACGACGTCGAGGGTGTCCTTCACACCTTCCAGTCTGATCATGGTGCGGGCGAAATTGCGCCCTCCCGCGCCGTAGAGCCACGCGGTACGCACCACATAGCCGTCGTCCGGCAGGGTGGCGAGCACGGCCTGCTCGCCGGCCAGCTTGGTGCGGCCGTAGGCGCCGCGCGGACCGGTCGGGGCGTCCTCGGGGTACGGCCGGTCGGCGTCGCCGGGGAAGACGTAGTCCGTGGAGACGTGCAGCAGCTTCGCGCCGTGCTCGGCGCACGCCCGCGCCAGGTTGCCGGGGCCCTCGCCGTTGACCCGGGCGGCGTCGGCCTCCTGGGTCTCGGCGTTGTCGACGGCGGTCCAGGCCGCGCAGTTGACGACCACCACCGGCTGGTACTCGGCGACCGCGGCGGCCACCGCCGCCGGGTCGGTGATGTCCAGGGCGGCGCTGCCCAGGCCCACCACCTCGGTGTCGGGCTCGCTGCGCATCCGGGCCAGCAGGTCCTGGCCGAGCATGCCGCCGGCCCCGGTCACCAGCCAGGTCGCGTGGGGAGGCTTCACAGTGCGGCGCGCTCCTTCAGCGGCTCCCACCAGGACCGGTTGTCCCGGTACCAGGCGACGGTCTCGGCCAGGCCGGTCGCGAAGTCCTTGCGCGGCTCGTAGCCCAGCTCGGTGCGGATCTTGGTGCAGTCCACCGAGTAGCGGCGGTCGTGGCCCTTGCGGTCCTGGACGTGGTCGACGCTGTCCCAGCCGGCGCCGCACGCCTCCAGCAGCATGCCGGTGAGCTCCTTGTTGGAGAGCTCGGTGCCGCCGCCGATGTTGTAGACCTCGCCGGGACGGCCCTTCGTGCGGACCAGGTCGATGCCCTGCACGTGGTCGTCGATGTGCAGCCAGTCCCGGACGTTGCCGCCGTCGCCGTACAGCGGGACGTGCTTGCCGTCCAGCAGGTTGGTGATGAACAGCGGGATGACCTTCTCCGGGAAGTGGTGGTGCCCGTAGTTGTTCGAGCAGCGGGTCACCCGCACGTCCAGCCCGTGGGTGCGGTGGTAGGCGAGCGCGATGAGGTCGCTGGACGCCTTGGCCGCGGAGTAGGGCGAGTTGGGCTGGAGCGGGTGGTCCTCCGGCCAGGAGCCCTCGTCGATCGAGCCGTACACCTCGTCGGTGGAGATGTGCACGAACGTCTTCAGCCCGGTGCGCAGGGCCGCGTCCAGCAGCGTCTGGGTGCCGGCGACGTTGGTGCGGATGAACTCGGTCGCGCCCAGGATGGAGCGGTCCACGTGCGACTCGGCGGCGAAGTGGACCACCTGGTCCTGCTCGGCCAGCAGCTTGTTGACCAGGTCGGCGTCGCAGATGTCGCCCTCGACGAAGGCGAACCCGGGGTGCGAGCGGACCTCGTCGAGGTTGGCCGGGTTGCCGGCGTAGGTCAGCTTGTCCAGCACGGTGACCTGGACGTCGCCGGGGCCCTGCGGGCCGAGCAGCGTGCGGACGTAGTGGGAGCCGATGAAGCCGGCACCGCCGGTCACCAGTATGCGGTCGGTCATGAGGAGATCTGCACCTTGCTGTGGTCACCGAGGACGAGACGGTGGGCGGCGGGGTTGCGGGGGGCCGGGGTCACCTCGACGTTGCGCCCGATCAGGGACGCCTCGACGCGGCGCACGCCGGTCAGGGAGGAGTCGCGCAGCACTATCGAGTACTCGATCTCGGTGTCCGCGATCCGGCAGTGCTCCGAGACGGAGGTGTAGGGGCCGACGTAGGAGTCGTTGATCTCGGAGTCGGCGCCGATGATGACGGGGCCGACGATCCGGCTGCCGGTCACCTTGGCGCCGGCCTCGATCCGCACCCGGCCGATGATCTCGCTCTCGGCGTCGACCTGGCCGAGGATCTCCGGCTCCAGGGTGTCGAGCACCGACCGGTTGACCTCCAGCATGTCGGTGACGTTGCCGGTGTCCTTCCAGTAGCCGGAGATCGTGGTGGAGCGCACGTCGCGCCCCTCGTCGATCAGCCACTGGATGGCGTGGGTGATCTCCAGCTCACCGCGCCAGGACGGCTTGATGGCGCGCACCGCCTCGTGCACCGCCGGGGTGAAGAGGTAGACGCCCACCAGCGCGAGGTCGCTCTTGGGCTGCTTCGGCTTCTCCTCCAGGTTGCGCACCCTGCCCTCGGCGTCGAGCTCGGCGACGCCGAAGGAGGTCGGGTTGGGCACCTTGGTGAGCAGGATCTGCGCGGCGGGCCGCTCGGTGCGGAACTCCTCGACCAGGCCGCTGATGCCGCCGACGATGAAGTTGTCGCCGAGGTACATGACGAAGTCGTCGTCCCCGAGGAAGTCGCGGGCGATCAGCACCGCGTGCGCCAGCCCGAGCGGCGCCTCCTGCGGGATGTAGGTGACGTCGATGCCGAGCGCGGAGCCGTCGCCGACCGCATCCCGGATCTCCGCGGCGGTGTCGCCGACGATGATGCCGACCTCGGTGATCCCGGCCTCCGCGATGGCCTCCAGCCCGTAGAAGAGCACGGGCTTGTTGGCTACCGGAACGAGCTGTTTGGCGGAGGTGTGCGTGATCGGGCGGAGCCGCGTGCCGGCTCCCCCGGAGAGCACCAGTGCTTTCACGTTACGAGTCCCATGCTGGCTGTGTTTCGGGTGGATACGGGCTAGGCCCTGTCTGGCGGGCGGTGTCCGGCGCTCCCAACGCCCGCCCCACCCGTACGGGCGGACGACATCAGGTGTCAGAGAGGACCTGGGTACGGCGCGACCGTGCAGGGCGCGCCCGGTGTCCCCCGCAGCGAGCATACCCAAGCGTCACCTGGAGTTGCCCTCCCGTACATCTGCCGCCAGCTCGTCCGCGGGGACGCCCTCCGCGGCGGCAGCCCCCAGTTCACTGCGGGCCTCCGCGGTTGTCCCGGGAACCGGTCCGGTTTCACCCGTCTGGCCCATCGCGGCCTGCTGGACGAGGCGGACCTCGGCCTTCCCCGCGAGGTCGCGCACGGCCTGGGTGAAGCGCGTGATGGAGGGGGGCGTGTCCGGGCCGAGCAGGTACTGCTTGATCTCCCGGCGGGCCGTGGTCAGCGGGTCGCCGGACGGGTCGACGACCGCCCGCACCAGTTCACCCACCCGGGTGGCCTGGTTGTCCAGGACCAGCGCGGCCCGGGCGGCGGTGTTCTGCCGCTTGAACTCCTCCTCGCCGAGCTGCGCCGAGTCGGTGATGGCGTACGGCTTGCCGGTCGCCACGAAGTCGGAGACCACGCTGGAGATGTCGGAGACCATCGCGTCGGACTCGTTGAAGCAGTCGTACAGGTGCGGCATCGGGCCGGTGACGACCTTGTGCTCCCACGGGCTGAGCGAGCGCCAGTAGGCGGCGTTCCACTCGGCGCGCAGCTCCGCCAGCCGGGCGGCGAGCCCGGGGTCGGTCATCGCCTCGCGCGACATCACGGCCATGTCGCCCTCGGTGGAGGCGGCCTCGGCGACCAGGGCGTCCAGCGCGGTCTGCACCCGGGCCAGCTCGGTCCTGGCGGCGGCCTGTCCGGCGGCGCCCTCGGCGATCCGCGCGGCCCAGGCCGGGTCGGCGGCGCGCTGGGCGTTGGCCTTGGTGAGGATCGCCACGACCTTCTCGTGGGCGCGCTTGGCCCTGGCGTCGACGGTGCCGGTGAAGGGGTGCGGCTTGTACAGCACCCGCACCGGGACGGGGCCGTCGACCAGGCCGCGGACGATGTTCTGGCCGGCCAGGATCAGCGAGGTGTTGCCCGGGTCGTCGGTCCAGCCCTCCCAGGTGGGCGCGTACAGGATGGTCGGCGTGCCGGTGGCGGCGGAGCCGTCCCAGGGGGCGATACCGGCCAGCTGCGGGCGGCCCACCTCGACGATGTCCTCGTCGCGCACGCCGACGTCGGCCAGCTCGTACCGGTCGCGGCCGGCCTTGCCCGCCGACCACACCTCGTCGTACGCCTTGCTGAACGGGTTGACGCTGGCCACCTTGTCGCTGTCGCCGTGGCCGACGAAGACGTGCTTGATGGTCGGCACCCGCAGCATGTGGATGTTCTTGCCGACGTTGGCCGGGTAGAGGGCGACCCGCACGGTGGACAGGTCCATGTTCATCAGGTGCACCGCGCCCGGCACGCACAGCACCGGCACGGAGGTGTCGGCGAGCTGCAGCAGTATGGCGCGCTCGCGCAGGATCACCAGCGGCCGCTCGCCCTCCAGCCGCGCCATGGTGTCCAGCCACATGTTCACCTGGTAGGCGGAGTCCGCGGAGCCGGAGAAGTACAGCACGGTGGTCGGCCGGTAGGAGCGCAGCCAGGTGTCCATGAAGGCGAGCGCCGCGTCGGTGCGGGCCGGCAGCCGCTTGCGGGCCATGTACGGGGCCAGCGCCAGCGTGTAGGCGATCCCGAGGAGCAGGGTCAGCGCCGCGCCGGTGTAGGCGTAGCCGGTGGCGGCGCCCTTGGCGTAGGCGATGAAGCCGATGACGGCGAGGACGTCCAGGTGGAGCATCTTCTCGGCGGCGCGGCTGGTCAGCAGCGACGGCGGCGCGTCGGTGATCCGCAGCCCCGACAGGTCGATGTTGCGGGTGCCGAAGGGCAGCTTGCGGCGGTTGCGGATGAGGGTGACCAGCGCGGAGTGCGGGGCCTGCATGCCGTAGAAGACGAGGAAGCAGACGATCGCGGCGGAGAAGGCCCGGCCGTTGGCCAGGTTCAGCTGCGCCATGAGCAGCACCACGGTCAGCTCGCGCAGCAGGAACCGCAGCGACAGGCCCGCGCGGGCCTTGCTGAGCCGGTTGATCAGGTAGGCGCGCCGCTGGTGGAGGAACCAGTCGGTGACGTAGCTGACGACGCCGGCCACCGCGAAGAACCACAGGTTGGGCAGCAGCGCCGCCAGCACCAGGCAGGGATAGCTGAGCAGCATCAGCAGCGCGGCGGCGAGTTCGCCGCCGGTCTCCACACGGGCCAGACGAATGGCGGTTGCGATCACGGTGTGGCTGCTCCTGTGCGGTGTCGACGGGAAATGCGGACGGGCACGTTCTGGGCGGGGAACGGAAAGGCGCCCGGCGTGGGGGGACTCACGGGTGATCCGGGGTCCGGGGGGCTCCAGGAAGCCCGGGGCCGCACTCCGGGGGCTCCGGATGCTCCGGGGGTTCGCATTCCCTCGTCAACGGGTGAGGTCCCCGGGCGCGCTCACGCGCGGCAGATCCGGGGGCGTCACCGCGATCATCGATCGCGTTCGAATCGCGGCAAGGCTACTACTCGTCTTCTCCCTGGGCCAAAACATGCGCGAGTGCGCGCTCGATGCCGGAGGCGCCGGTCAGGCCCTGCATCGGGTCCTGCTGGCGGACGTCGATGACGTGCCCGGTCAGGGTGGAGAGCAGCACGTCCAGGGAGGTGCGGGCGACCGCCTCGGAGGAGAGCAGGCTGCCGGCCGGCTCCTGCCCGAAGGCCTTCGTACGCATCGGCGTGGCGGTCCGCTCGGGGTTGACGCAGTTGACGCGGATGCCCTCGCCGGCCCACTCGTCGGCCAGCGCCTGGGTGAGGTTGACCATGGCCGCCTTGGTGGAGGAGTACAGGCTGTACTCGGCGCGGCCGCGGGTGTAGCTGCTGGAGGTGTAGAGCAGCAGCTGGCCCCGGGTCTCCGCCAGGTACTTGTGGGCGGCCCGGGCGATCTGGACGGGTGCCAGGAAGTTGACCCGCAGCGCCTCCTCGATGGTGGCGTTGTCGGTCTCGGCCAGCCGCCCGATCCGCAGCACGCCCGCGGTGTTCACCACGTAGTCGATGCGGCCGGTCTCGGAGTGGGCCTTCGCCAGCGCCTCGTCGACGCTCTCCGGGTCCTCCACGTGGGTGCCCGTGGTGGAGCGGCCGAGCGCGAAGACGGTGGCGCCGTAGCCCTCGGCGAGCTCGGCGATGTCGGCGCCGATGCCGTAGGAGCCGCCGAAGACCACCAGCGTCTTGCCGGTGAGCAGCTCGCGGTAGGCGTCCTCGTCGACCTGGCCGGGGGCGGCGGTCGAGGCCAGCTGGAAGAGCTTGTCGGCGATGAAGACGTCCACCGGGGTGGTCACCTTCATGTTGTGCTCGTCACCGGGCACCACGTAGATCGGCACGTCCGGCAGGTACTTCAGCACCACCGAGCAGTCGTCGGTGGCCTGGAAGTTCGGGTCGCCGCCGGCGATCTCGTAGGCGCGGCGGATCGTGGAGAGCCGGAACGCCTGCGGGGTCTGGCCGCGCCGCAGCCGGGAGCGGTCGGGCACGTCGGTGATGAACTCGCCGTCGCCGCCGTGGGTGCGGGTGACGATGATGGTGTCCGCCGAGGGGATGGCCACGTCCACCGCCTCGTAGCGGGCCAGGGCCGACACGCAGTCGCTGATCACCCGCTGCGAGAGGAGCGGGCGCACCGCGTCGTGGAAGAGCAGGTTGCGGTCCTCGCCCGGCGCCAGCTCCTCGCTGATCGCGGCGATGGCCCGCTCGGTGGTCTCGTTGCGGGTGCCGCCGCCCTCGATCACCCGGGAGACCTTGGCCAGGCCCGCCTTGGCGACGATCTTCTCGACCTCCGGCACGTACCCGGGCGTCATGAGGACGATCACGTCGTCGATCGCGTCGGACTGCTCGAAGATCGCGAGGGTGTGCTCGATCACCGACTTCCCGGCGATCTTCAGCAGCTGCTTGGGAATCGACAGGCCCACCCGCGTCCCGGTACCGCCGGCCAGGACGACAGCGGTGGTGCGGGTGGAGGCGTGGTGCTGGGACACGTGGAACCTACCTAGGGGCAACGGGAGACACGGGGATGGTCTCACCCCCGGTAACCGTCCCGCAAGGCGGGCCCCCCGTCCCGGCCACCCCCCGTTCACCCGGCGGAGCGGAACGTGAACGGCCGGACACAGCGAGGTCCACCCGTCAGTACTCGCCCTCGTCGTACGCGTCGGCCTCGGCGTACTCGTCGTGCGCGGCCTGGCGGTCGCGGCGCCGGATCGCGGCGGGGCGGGGCGGCTCCATCCGCGGGTCCTCGCCGCGCCGGCCGAGCAGCTCGGCGCCGGCCGACATCGACGGCTCCCAGTCGAAGACGACCGCGTCGTCCTCGGGGCCGATCGCCACCCCGTCGCCGGCCCGGGCACCCGCCTTGACCAGCTCGTCCTCGACGCCGAGCCGGTTGAGCCGCTCCGCGAGGTAGCCGACCGCCTCGTCGTTGGAGAAGTCCGTCTGACGCACCCAGCGCTCCGGCTTCTCGCCGCGGACCCGGAACATGTCGCCGTCCTGGGTGACGGTGAAGCCGGCGTCGTCCACCGCCTTGGGGCGGATGACCACGCGGGTGGGCTGCTCGACCGGGCGCTCGGCCCGGGTGCGGGCCACGATGTCGGCCAGCGCGAAGGACAGCTCCCGCAGGCCCTCGCGGCTGACGGCTGAGACCTCGAACACCCTCAGGCCGCGCGCCTCCAGCTCGGGCCGGACCATCGCGGCCAGATCCCGCCCGTCGGGCACGTCGATCTTGTTGAGCACCACCACGCGGGGACGGTCGGCGAGGCCGGCGCCGTAGGCGCGCAGCTCCTCCTCGATGACGTCCAGGTCGCTCAGCGGGTCGCGCTCGGACTCCAGCGCCGCGCTGTCCAGCACGTGCACCAGCACGGAGCAGCGCTCGACGTGCCGCAGGAACTCCAGGCCCAGGCCCTTGCCCTGGCTGGCGCCGGGGATCAGACCGGGCACGTCGGCGACGGTGTAGACGGTCGCGCCGGCGGTGACCACGCCGAGGTTGGGGACCAGCGTGGTGAACGGGTAGTCGGCGATCTTCGGACGGGCCGCGGACAGCACGGAGATCAGCGAGGACTTGCCGGCGCTCGGGTAGCCGACCAGCGCCACGTCGGCGACGGTCTTCAGCTCCAGCACCACGTCCCGGGCCTGCCCGGGCGTGCCGAGCAGCGCGAAGCCGGGCGCCTTGCGGCGGGCCGAGGACAGCGCCGCGTTGCCCAGGCCGCCGCGACCGCCCTGGCCGGCCACGAAGCTGGTGCCCTGGCCGACGAGGTCGGCCAGCACGTTGCCCTCGCCGTCCAGGACGACGGTGCCGTCGGGGACGGGCAGCACCAGGTCGGTGCCGTCCTTGCCGGAGCGGTTGCCGCCCTCGCCGGGCCGGCCGTTGGTGGCCTTGCGGTGCGGGCTGTGGTGGTAGTCCAGCAGCGTGGTGACGTCCTGGTCGACGACCAGGAGCACATCGCCGCCGCGGCCGCCGTTGCCGCCGTCCGGACCGCCGAGCGGCTTGAACTTCTCCCGGTGCACGGAGGCGCAGCCGTGGCCCCCGTTGCCCGCGGCGACGTGCAGTTCGACGCGGTCCACGAAGGTGGTCATGGGCTTCCTCCAGCAGGTACGGGGGTGGTGACGGCCCTGATCGGTGGGGGTCAGGGCAGTGTGCCCTGATCTGTGGGGTCAGGGCGGTGCGCCCTGATCTGTGCGGTCAGGGCGCGGGGCGGGTGGGCCCCGGTGGGGCGGGTGGGCCCCGGAGAGCGGGTACCGCGGCCGGCGGCACTCACGCGACGAGGGCGGCCTCCCTCCCGTGGCCGGGAGTGAGGTCCGCCCTCGACGTTGCTGCGCTACGCGTTGTGAACCGCTGCTGCCTGGATCAGGCGGCGGGAACGATGTTCACGACGCGGCGACCGCGCTTGGTGCCGAACTCCACCGCACCGGCGGACAGGGCGAACAGCGTGTCGTCCTTGCCGATGCCGACGCCGGAGCCCGGGTGGAAGTGGGTGCCGCGCTGGCGGATGATGATCTCACCGGCGTTGACGGCCTGGCCGCCGAAGCGCTTGACGCCGAGCCGCTGAGCGTTGGAGTCGCGACCGTTCCGGGTGGACGATGCGCCCTTCTTGTGTGCCATCTGTTCTCAGTCCCTTACTTCGCAGCCGTGGGGATGCTGGTGATCTTCAGCGCGGTGTACTGCTGGCGGTGGCCCTGGCGGCGCCGGTAGCCCGTCTTGTTCTTGTACCGCAGGATGTCGATCTTCTGGCCCTTGTGGTGGTCGACGATCTCGGCCTCCACCTTGATGCCGGCCAGCACCCACGGGTCGCTGGTGACGGCCTCGCCGTCGACCACGAGCAGGGTCGAGAGCTCGACCGCGTCGCCCACCTTGCCGGTGGAAATCTTGTCGACCTCGACGATGTCGCCGACGGCCACCTTGTGCTGGCGGCCACCGCTACGCACGATCGCGTACACGCGGAACTCACTCTCTGACTCGAAAAAACGGACCCCTGATGCCAGCACGCCCAGTGGTGCGCGGGGTGCCTCTCCCCGGCGGACCAGGGAGGGATGTGCTCAGGTGTTAGGCGCAGACACGCCGAACGTCAAGACTACGGAGTGGGTCCAGCCGGGTCAAATCGCTGGCCCGGGGCCCCGCCGGGGTCCCGAGGCGGCACGGGCGGCGGGGTCAGGGACGCCTTCTCCGGCGACTCCGCCGCCGACGACGGTACGGGGGTGCCGCGCCGCCACAGCTCCTCGGCGTGCTCGGCGAAGCGGGCGAACATGCCGGCCTCCCCGGCGCGCCGGAGGTGCAGGAGCGGGGAGTCGTGGCCGACGAGCCGCGCCAGGTGCGGGGTGACCAGGGCGTCGTCGTCGAACCGGAAGACGGAGAGCGAGACGTGGTTCACCGCGTCCTCGGCCGCGCTGAAGCGCGCCTCCAGCCCGTCGAGCGGCCCGAGCCTGGCCAGGTGCTCAAGGGTGATCCGGATGCGGGTCGACACGGTGAGCGCCACGTCCTCGACGGCCTCCCGCTGCCGGGTCACCTCCCCCTCCGGGTCGCCGAGCAGCACCCGGACGCGCACCCCCTCCCCCGCCTTCCGCCGCAGCGTCTCGACGAGGTTCGGCTGCTCCAGCCACAGGAAGTAGTTGGTGTACCCGGCGAGGAACACCTCCGACCCGGCGCCCCCGACCAGCTCCCCCCACACGGACGAGGGGCAGGCCGACCGGTACGGATACGACCGGACGATCTCCCGGTCCGCCGCCGTCCTGACCGGGTTCCTGAAGGAGTTCCTGATCGAGTCCCCGACTGCCTTCGGCCACAGCATCGCCGCGTCAACTCCCAGCGCCTGAGAGGCGTCCTCTCGGTTCCGTGCGTGCGGGATCAAGTCTTCATCAGAGATCCACCGTTCGACAGTCTTGCCCGTGACCCCCACGCACCGGGCGAGTTGGCGCGGCGTGAGCCTGGCGTCGGACATAGCAGTGCGTAAAGCCGTATTCAAGGTGCTCCCCCGAGACGTTTGGGCGTTCTCCGAACGTAGCGTCGCAACGGCCCGACTGTCCCCGGAACGGACAGTGAAACGTCCTTCTCGGTGAGTCACGCTCGTGTCATGGCGCACAAGCTTGCGTGCCGACATCGCGCGCACCAACACAGATCCGCCCGCCAACGGTGCTGGATCATGCTCCCGAGCCACTCCAAGGCAGGTCGGCGCAGCGGCGGGAGGACATCATGAGAGACCGTCTTCTCCCCTGGGCCGGCGAGGGTGGAAAGCCGTGCTTCCTCTCCACCGACAATCCGAACTCGTACGTGTCCCGCCTGGCCGACAACCTGGAAGCCGTGCAACTCGGGATGGCGAAAGATCTGTTGGAGTACGTGGAAGAGACGGATCTCGATGGCTGCTCAGTCCCCGTGCACACCGCGAAGCTCCTGTGCGCCGCGCTGCGCGACGTGCTGCGTATCGCCAAAAGTCGCGGCGACCGCCTGCCGCAGCCAGAGCACTCCGACGAGGATGACGGAGTCGCGGAGGCGGACGCCGTGACGGACAGGGAGATCAGTCGCTGAGGCCGCCGCGAAGGGGAAAGCGGGGAACCGCCCGCGGGCCCTTTCGCCGCCCCAGGGGCGAATTCAGCCCGGCGACGCCCCGCCGCGGGCAGCGGAGAGCCCCCGCGCGGCAGACACGCCGTGCGGGGGCTCTCGGGGCGGGCGGGTGGGACCCGCCCGCCCGGGAGGGTCACTCCGCGGGCTGCGCCGCGGCCTTCTTCGCTGCGGCCTTCTTGGTCGCGGTCTTCTTCGCGGTGGTCTTCTTGGCCGCCGCGGCCTTCTTCGCCGGCGCCTTCCGGACCCGCTTCTTCGGCTCGGCGTCCGCGCCGGCCTCCGGCTCCGCCGGCGCCGACGGCTCGACGACCACCACGGCGGCCTCCGCCGCGTCCGGGGCGCCCGCGGGCGCCGTCGCCTTGCGGGTGGCACGCCGACGGGTCCGCGCGGGCGGCTCCGTCGACACGGCCGGCTCCGGCTCGGCCACCGGCACCGGCTCCGCCTCGGGCTCGCTCACCGGCACCACGACCACGGCGGGCTCCGCCGCGGCCGGAGCACCGGCGGGTGCCGTCGCCTTGCGGGTGGCACGCCGACGGGTCCGCGCGGGCGGCTCCGTCGACACGGCCGGCTCCGGCTCGGCCACCGGCACCGGCTCCGCCTCGGGCTCACTCACCGGCACCACGACCACGGCGGGCTCGGGCTCGTGGTCCACCGGGGCCGGGGCACCGGCCGGGGCCGTGGCCTTGCGGGCGCCACGCCGACGGCCACGGCGGGAGGCAGCGGCCTCCGCCTCGGCCGCGCTGCCGAACCACTCCTCGTCGACGTCGTCGACCAGGGCCGGCACCAGCTCCGCCTCGCCGACCTCGATCGGCTCGACCTCGGGAAGCTCCTCGACGTCCTCGTCGGCGGTCGCCGGCTCGGTCTCGTGCACGTGCTCGTGGTCCTGCTCGCCACCGGAGCCGCCGCGGCGCCGCTTGCGCTTGCCGCCGCCACCGATGCTGGTGGCCTGCTCCATGTGGACGATGACGCCGCGCCCGTTGCAGTGCACGCAGGTCTCGGAGAAGGACTCCAGCAGCCCCTGGCCGACCCGCTTGCGGGTCATCTGCACCAGGCCCAGCGAGGTGACCTCGGCCACCTGGTGCTTGGTGCGGTCCCGCCCCAGGCACTCCAGCAGCCGGCGCATCACCAGGTCGCGGTTGGACTCCAGGACCATGTCGATGAAGTCGACGACCACGATGCCGCCGAGGTCGCGCAGCCGCAGCTGGCGGACGATCTCCTCGGCCGCCTCCAGGTTGTTGCGGGTGACGGTCTCCTCAAGGTTGCCGCCCTGCCCGGTGAACTTGCCGGTGTTGACGTCGACCACGACCATCGCCTCGGTCTTGTCGATCACCAGCGAACCGCCGGACGGCAGCCACACCTTGCGGTCCAGCGCCTTCAGCAGCTGCTCGTCGATCCGGTACGTGGCGAACACGTCCGTCTCCGACGTCCACCGCGACAGCCGGTCCGCGAGGTCGGGCGCCACGTGCGAGACGTAGCCGTGGATGGTCTCCCACGCCTCGTCGCCGCTGACGATGACCTTCGTGAAGTCCTCGTTGAAGATGTCGCGGACCACCCGCACGGTCATGTCGGGCTCGCCGTACAGCAGCGACGGCGCGTTGCCGGACGTCGACTTGCGCTTGATGTCCTCCCACTGCGCCTGGAGCCGCTCGACGTCGCGGCGCAGCTCGTCCTCGCTGGCGCCCTCCGCGGCGGTGCGCACGATGACGCCCGCGTCCTCGGGGACGACCTTCTTCAGGATGGACTTCAGCCGGGCCCGCTCGGTGTCGGGCAGCTTGCGGCTGATGCCGGTCATCGAGCCCTCGGGCACGTACACCAGGTACCGGCCGGGCAGCGAGACCTGGCTGGTCAGGCGGGCGCCCTTGTGGCCGATCGGGTCCTTGGTGACCTGCACCAGCACCGGCTGCCCGGACTTCAGCGCGCTCTCGATCCGGCGCGGGCCGCCGGACATGCCGAGCGCCTCGAAGTTGACCTCGCCGGCGTAGAGCACGGCGTTGCGGCCCTTGCCGATGTCGACGAACGCCGCCTCCATCGACGGCAGGACGTTCTGCACCTTGCCGAGGTACACGTTGCCCACGTAGGAGGTGGACTGCTCCTTGTTGACGTAGTGCTCGACGAGGACGTCGTCCTCCAGCACGCCGATCTGCGTACGGTCGCCGAGCTGGCGCACCACCATGACCCGCTCCACCGCCTCGCGGCGGGCCAGGAACTCGGCCTCGCTGATGATCGGCACCCGGCGGCGGCCCTGCTCGCGACCCTCGCGGCGGCGCTGCTTCTTCGCCTCCAGGCGGGTCGAGCCCTTGATGGACTGCACCTCGTCGGCGCCCGTGCCGCCTTCGAGGCGGGACGCGCGCGGCTCGCGCACCTTGACGACGGTCCGCTCCGGATCGTCGGCCGACCCCTCCTGGTCGCCGCCGTCCGAACCGCGACGACGGCGACGGCGCCGACGGCGGCTGCCGGACGACGATCCGCCGGCCTCGCCCTCCTCGGTGTCCGCCTCGTCCTCGTCGGGCTCCTCGCCCGCCTCGGTGTCGGACTCCTGCTCGTCGTCCTCGTCGGACTCGTCCTGCTCCTGCGCGTGCGCGTCGCCCCGACGGCGACGGCGGCCACCGCGGCGGCGGCGACGGCTCGGACGCTCGTCGCCCTCGTGCTCGGCGTCGACGTCCTCGGCCTCCTCCGGCTCGGCCTCGGCGTCCTGCGCGGACTCGGCCTCCGGCTCGTCGGCCGACACGGCCTGCTGCTCCACGGGACCGCCGCGGCGACGGCGGCGGCGGCGTCCGGCGCGGCCCTCGCCCTGCTCCTCGGCCTCGACGCGGCCGGACTCCTGCTCCGGCTCCTGCTCGTCGGCCGGCTCCTGCTCAGCGGCCCGCTCCTCGTGGACGGCGGGGGCGCCGGCCTCGGGGGCCTGGAACACGGGGGCCTGGAACACGGCCACGGCGGGGCGCACGGCGCGGCGGCGGCCGCGGGTGGGCACCGCCTCCTCGCGCACCTCGATGGTGATGGCCTCGGCGGGCACGCCGGAGGCGGCGGCCAGGGCCTGGGCGGCGTCGGCGGTGGCGTCGGCCAGCGTGCCGCCGGCCCCGCGCACGGCGCCGTCCTCGGTCTGGACCTCGACGGCCCAGTGGTCGCCGTCGCGCACCGCGCGGGCGGCGAAGGTGACGCCGGCCGTCTCGGCGGCGGCGGGGGCCTGCTCGCGGTCGCCGGCCTCCTCGCGGTCGGCGAGCGAGCCGGGCTTCAGGCGGCGCAGGCCGTCACCGGCGGAGAAGGTGGCGGCGGGCGCGCCCGGGCGGGTGCGGCGGCGCGACGGCCGGCCGGCGCTCGGGGCGCTCGTCCGCTCCGCGGCGGCGGGGGGCTGCGCGGCGGGCGCCTTCGGCTGAGCCGCGGGGGTGGCCGGCGCGGCCGGGGCAGCGGGCGCGGCCTCGCTCGCGGGCGCCGGGGAGGCCACCTTGCGGGTGGCGCGGCGGCGGGCACGGGCCGGGGCGGGTTCCGCCGGAGCGGCGACCTCGGCGGCGGGCTCGGCCACGGGCTGCGGGGCCGCTTCCGCGGCGGGTGCGGGGGTCTCGGCCTGCGTTGCTTCGGGGCGGGCGAAGCGGCCTTGCGCGTGGCGCGGCGACGCGGCTTCGGCTCCTCCTCCGCGACCTCGACCGGCGCCTCGGCAACGGCCTCGGGGGCGGGCGATGCGACCTTACGGGTGGCGCGGCGACGCGGCTTCGGCTCCTCCGCGACCTCGGCGGGCGCCTCGACAGCGGCCTCGGCCTGCGCCGCTTCGGGGGCCGCGGCCTTGCGGGTGGCGCGGCGACGCGGCTTCGGCTCCTCCTCCACGACCTCGACCGGCGCCTCGGCAACGGCCTCAGAAGCGGCCTCGGGGGCGGGCGATGCGGCCTTGCGGGTGGCGCGGCGACGCGGCTTCGGCTCCTCCGCTACCTCGGCGGGCGCCTCGACAGCGGCCTCGGCCTGCGCCGCTTCGGGGGCCGCGGCCTTGCGGGTGGCGCGGCGACGCGGCTTGGGCTCCTCCGCTACCTCGGCGGGCGCCTCGACTGCGGCCTCGGGGGCCGACGAGGCGGCCTTGCGGGTGGCGCGGCGGCGCGGCTTGGGCTCTTCCTGCGTGGCCTCGGCCGGCGCCTCGGCGGCGGCACTCTCGGCGGTCCCGGCCGGCGGTCCGGCGGGGCGGGAGGCGGCGCGACGGCGGCGGCGCGGGGCCGCGGCGTCGTCGGCGGGGTTCTCCGGGCTCGCGCCCGGCGTGTTCGGCTCGTTCTCGGGCATTCGGGTTGTACTCCCGTCATGCTCCCGGGCGCCGGGCCGGTCCGGGTCGGCGGGCCGCTTGGATCGCGGTGGCCGGCTCCGGGGGCGTGGGCGCCGCACGGGAGCTGCTGTCTCGCTCGTCGGCCGGCCCCGGACGGGGAGTCGACGAAAGTCTCGTGTGGTCAGCGCCGCCGGACCCGGGTGGCTCCCTGGTGCGTCGGCGACGCGTGACGCCGTACTTACGCGGAACCGGCCGGCACCGTCGCGTCGTCGCGATCGGGTGCGAGCGGGTCGGTGACCGTGCCGGACTCCTCGTCGAGCGGCCCCTGCGCCAGCCTGGTCACCGCTGCGGGGACCGGCGGCGCGAGGCCGGCCGCCGCGCGGAGACCGGTCAGTACGTCGTCGGGCCGTACGGCAGGTGTCAGATGCCGCACAACCAGCCGCAGTATCGCACAAGCGCCGGACTGCGGCCCATCGACTCCGGTTCCGGCGGTCGGCGTGTCCGTCGGGGCGCCGCCCTCACGGGGGTCGGCGACCTCAAGGCGGGTGACCGCGCCCCGGCAGTCGAAGGTGCGCGTGCCGTTCTTGGTCGCACGCTGGACCTCGACGCTCTCGGCGGCGAGGAACTCCGCGGCGGCCTCACGGGCCCGCTCCGGCTCGACACCGTCCAGCCGCACCTCCCAGACCGACGCCTCCAGCCGGTCGGCCAGGCCCGAGGTGTGGGCCTCGACCGCGTCGACGATGTCGAGCCCGGGGGGCAGCGACTCGTCGAGCAGGCGCCGCAGCTCCTGCGGGTCGCAGTGCCGGGCCAGCCCGATCTCCAGGTACTCGGCCTCGCTGCCGACGCCGGTGGGAGCGGCGTTCGCGTAGGAGACCTTGGGGTGCGGGGTGAAGCCCGCGGAGTACGCCATCGGCACGTCGGCGCGGCGCAGGGCCCGCTCGAACGCGCGCTGGAAGTCACGGTGGCTGGTGAACCGGAGGCGTCCGCGCTTGGTGTACCGCAGCCTGATTCGCTGCACCGTGGGCGCGGGAGGCGGGCCTTCGGGCTGTCGCTTGCCCAGTGTCGTTCAGTCCTTCGTCTCTGATCGGTCGTGGTGACCGGTCTTCGTCACGCGCACGTCCGACCGGTCGGGCGCGTGGCGTCCGCCTCCGGCGGTGGTCCTCGCGGACCGGCCCGAAGCGGCCGTGCGATGCGGCCCGTCCGGTGCGCTCGCTGCTTCCTGCCGCGCACCCGGCAGGCGCGCGTCCGGAATTCCTACCCGTCCAAGGTTACGCCGTGCGGCGCCGCCCTCACACCCGGCGCGGTCCGCCCTGTGGACAACCGCGGCCGGGCGGGTGCGGCGGACCGCCAGGTGAGGACGTGCGGCCCCCTTCCGCACCGGCACCCTGTTCTCCCCGCGCTCTTCCCGCCTGCCGGGCTTCCGCCGGACTTCCGCCGGACTCCCTGCCGGGCCTCCCGCCGGGCTTCGCCGCGCCGGACGACGCGGCGAAGGCGACACTTGAAGCCCCGGGCCCCGGCAGCATCCGGGGCCACCGGCCGATCCGCCGCCGCAGGCGGGAGCGCGCGCCATACGATGGGAGCGTGCGCGGGTCGGACATCGTCGGCCGGAGCTGTCCGCGCCGGTGCGGGCCCGCCGCTACGAGGTGAAACCGCCATGACCATCGCCATCGCTCTCGCCGTCATCGCGGTGCTCGCCGGCCTCGGTGTCTGGCTCCTGCGCCGCCAGGCCGCTCTGCAGCGTGACTTCGGCCCCGCCCCGCACATCGAGGACGGGCCGCCCGGCGACAGCGACCCCGACGCGTCCGGCCCCGCACCTGACGCGCCCTGGCGGGAGGGCGCCCCGGAGCCCGGGCACGGCACGGAAACGGACGCGGACGGGCGGCAGCCGCCGCGGACCGTGGTGGTGGAGGAGCCGATCTCCTCCTCGGCACCGGACGCGGTGGAGACCAGGCCCCTCACCTCCGAAGCCACCCGCGGAGCCACCACCCAGGTCACCCCCGAAAACGCCCCCGAACCCCCGGGAGACGACTCCGGCGAGGCAGCGGCCGGACCTTCCGGCGAGGCGCCCGATCACCGCCCATGAGGCTGGTGCGGGCCCGCTGTCGCCACGCGGCGGGCGCCCTCGGTGAGCAGCAGCAGGGTGATCCCGGCCGCCAGACCGGTCCAACCGCCGAGGGTGGGATAGCCGTGGCCGTGAGCCGCGGTGGGCGGCACCGTCACGCCGAGGACGCCCAGCACCAGCGGCGGCGCGGCTGCGAGCACACCGCCCACGGCCCGGCCTGACCACAGCCGTACCGCGCCGGCCGCGCCGAACGCCATCACGGCCAGCCACACCGCCATGGCCTGGGGGGCGAAGAAGAGCAGCACGAGGGCCGCAGGAAAGGCCGCCGTGTAGCAACCGAGCAGCGTCAGCGCGGCCACCAGGGGCATCCGCCAGGCGCGGCCCCCGCGCGGCGGAGCGAAGCGCGGCAGCAGCACGGCACCGGCCGCTCCCGCAGCCACCGCGGCGCCGGCCCACCACATGAGGACCGGGTTCGGTGCCGTCAGCCCGTCAGGCCGCGCCGCCAGCACCGCGCAGGGCACTGCCACCGTCGCGACACCCGCGCCCACGGCTGCCGCGCTCCACACGGAGACCGATCGCAACGCAACCCATCTCCTCCCCCGCGGGGCGGCCCAGCCGTCGCGGCCATCGTAGCCAGGCGTCGCCGCGCGCCGTTCCTCCCCGCCGTCAACGGAAGGAAGAGCACTCCGGGCGAGCGTCAGGCAGTTCGCGGCCCGCCGATCCGGGACGCCTGGACGGCGAGGCACAGAAAGGCATCGGCCACAGAAAGACACCGGCCACCGGAAATCCCCTTCCAAAGGAAGGGAATTCACCCGTCCGGTGCCTTCCCCCCCGACGCTCCGCCGACATCCGAGCGGCGCCGAAAAAAAGCCGCAGCGGCTCGGAAAGGGAGCCGCTGCGGCGGAAAGGTCATTCGAAGTCGACCCAGTCGGTACTGCCGGACGAGATGAACCAGTTGGAGCCCACGTCCACGATGGAGACGGTCTCGCCGTTCAGCCCCTCCGTCCCCTTGAAGTACTCGCAGCCGTCGACATTGCACGCCTCGAAGTAGAGGTAGTAATCCTCTCCGTAGTACGCCGAACCGCTGTCGCAGTACGCGGTGGCGGTGTGCGAGTCATAGTCGATCGAGCACCCCGAGACCTTCGTGACCAGGGGCACGACCGCCTGGGGCACCGCCTGGGCGAGAGGGGCGCGCACGGCGGGACGATCGGCCGCGTGCGCCGCGGAAAGGGACGCGGCTCCCCACAGGAAACACATGACAGTGGCGCCGACGGCAGTAGCCCTTTTGAACACGACCAGTTCCCCTTGTGGTGTGAGTTCTTCCGGAAGGCGAGGAGGCGCACGCCCGTTCTTGCCATGTGCATTCAAGCACATGGCACATGCCGGCAACAGGGGCGATGCGCCGCCGCGGACAAACGGAACAGGCGCTTCCGGAGGCTTTCCGCAGGTAATCCGGATGAAAATCCCCAACCCTTGACCCAAGATCGCGATTGAGGAAATATCACGTTTTCACCGGAGCGACGCGGCACACCAGTGGCCAGAAGAATGCCACCGCCGGTTTGCACGGTTGCGGAAAGGGGAATCATCCCTCGCCCCCGGTTCGGGGGAAATGTGCGGAGATCCCGGGAGCAACACCCCAAGCCGCCCTCGTACGGGGCGAAGGCCAGTCCCCGGGCTCCCCTGACGTACGGGCAGGACAGGCAACACGCCGTGCGGGCCTCAAGGTCGGCAACGGTCGCACTGCCGGACGGCGGGTACCTGTCCACGCGGAAACGCGACGACGCGCGTTGCCGTATGGGCAGGGCTCCGGGAACGCCGAGAGGCGCCCGGAGCAGATCGTCCGGACGCCTCTCCCCTCGCCCGCACCCCACGCGGCCGCCGGGGACACGATGCCCGGGGCCGCCTAGGGGTGGGCGGGCGCCTCAGCCACCCGCAGAACGGGTGAGGCGCCCGGCACGGCTACTTCTTGACCATCAGCGGCAGGAGCTTCTGCCCGGTGGGGCCGATCTGGATGTGGGTGTCCATCTGCGGGCACACGCCGCAGTCGAAGCACGGCGTCCAGCGGCAGTCCTCGACCTCGGTCTCGTCGAGGGCGTCCTGCCAGTCCTCCCAGAGCCAGTCCTTGTCCAGGCCGGAGTCCAGGTGGTCCCAGGGCAGGACCTCCTCGGCGGTGCGCTCGCGGGTGGTGTACCAGGCGAGGTCGACGCCGTGGGCGGGCAGGGCGGTCTCGGTGGCGCGCATCCAGCGGTCGTAGGAGAAGTGCTCGCGCCAGCCGTCGAAGCGGCCGCCGTCGGCGTAGACGGCGCGGATCACGTCGCCGACCCGGCGGTCGCCCCGGGAGAGCAGGCCCTCGATGATGCCGGGCTTGCCGTCGTGGTAGCGGAAGCCGATGTTGCGGGCGTACTTCCGGTCGCTGCGGATGGCGTCGCGGAGCTTCTCCAGGCGGGCGTCTGTCTCCTCCACGCCCAGCTGCGGCGCCCACTGGAAGGGGGTGTGCGGCTTGGGCACGAAGCCGCCGATGGACACGGTGCAGCGGATGTCGTTCTGCCCGGTGACCTCGCGGCCCTTGGCGATGACGCGCTTGGCCATCTCCGCGATCTGGAGGACGTCCTCGTCGGTCTCGGTGGGCAGCCCGCACATGAAGTACAGCTTCACCTGGCGCCAGCCGTTGCCGTAGGCGGTGGCGACCGTGCGGATCAGGTCCTCCTCCGAGACCATCTTGTTGATGACCTTGCGGATGCGCTCCGAGCCGCCCTCGGGGGCGAAGGTCAGCCCGGACCGGCGGCCGTTGCGGGTCAGCTCGTCGGCGAGGTCGATGTTGAAGGCGTCGACCCGGGTGGAGGGCAGCGACAGGCCGATCTTGTCGTCCTCGTAGCGGTCGGCCAGGCCCTTGGCGATCTCGGCGATCTCGGTGTGGTCGGCGGAGGAGAGCGACAGCAGGCCGACCTCCTCGAAGCCGGTGGCCTTCAGGCCCTTCTCGACCATCTCGCCGATGCCGGTGATCGAGCGCTCGCGCACCGGGCGGGTGATCATGCCCGCCTGGCAGAAGCGGCAGCCGCGGGTGCAGCCGCGGAAGATCTCCACGGACATCCGCTCGTGGACCGTCTCCGCCAGCGGCACCAGCGGCTGCTTGGGGTACGGCCACTCGTCGAGGTCCATGACGGTGTGCTTGGACACCCGCCACGGCACGCCGGAGCGGTTGGGCACGACGCGGGCGATCCGGCCGTCGGGCAGGTACTCGACGTCGTAGAAGCGCGGCACGTAGACGCCGCCGGTGCGGGCCAGCCGCAGCAGCAGCTCGTCGCGGCCGCCGGGGCGGCCCTCGGCCTTCCAGTCCCGGATGGTGTCCGTGACGGTGAGGACGGCCTGCTCGCCGTCGCCGATGACGGCGGCGTCGATGAAGTCGGCGATGGGCTCGGGGTTGAACGCGGCGTGGCCGCCGGCCAGGACGATCGGGTCGTCGAGGGTGCGCTCGGCCGCGTCCAGCGGGATGCCGGCCAGGTCGAGCGCGGTGAGCATGTTGGTGTAGCCCAGCTCGGTGGAGAAGCTGAGGCCGAAGACGTCGAACGCGCCCACCGGACGGTGGCTGTCGACGGTGAACTGGGGCACCCGGTGCTCGCGCATCAGGGCCTCCAGGTCGGGCCACACGCTGTAGGTGCGCTCGGCGAGCACGCCCTCGCGCTCGTTGAGCACCTCGTAGAGGATCATGACGCCCTGGTTGGGCAGGCCCACCTCGTACGCGTCCGGGTACATCAGCGCCCAGCGCACGTCGGCGCTGTCCCAGTCCTTGACGGTGGAGTTCAACTCACCGCCGACGTACTGGATCGGCTTCTGTACGTGCGGCAGCAGCGCTTCCAGGCGCGGGAAGACCGACTCGACAGGCATTTCGGCGACTCTCGTGTCTCGGGGCTGGGCCATCCCGGCGGAAATCCGCGCGGGGAAGAGTGACCCTCAACAGTACCCGAGGCCGGGCCACCTCAGATCCGGCGTCGCCTCCGGCCCCTGTCCCGGCTCCGCGCGGCCCCTTCCAGCCGCCGCGCGGCCCCGAACGAGGCGGGCGCGGCTCAGTCCGCCTGTCCGGACCGCCGCCACTTCTCGTACAGCCGCTCCCGGGCGGCCGAGGCCAGCCGCGCCTCGGCCAGCGCCATCGCCTCGTACGGTGCCGGGTCCTCCCCCGCGGCGGTGGCGGCGGCGCGCAGCCGGGCGAGTTCGGCCCGGGCCATCACGCTGTCCTGGTGCTCGCCCAGCAGCTTCTGCGCGGCGGTCATCCGGGAGGTCTGCGCGGCGGCACGGCGGCCGAGGACGGGTTCGGCGGCCTCGCTGGAGTAGCGGGCCCGCTTGGCCTCCTTGCGGGCCTGGTGCAGGGCGGCGTCCTGCTCCGGCCCGGGGGGCAGGTCCAGGGCGCGGCCGAGGGCGAGGCGCAGCCGGTGGTGGTCGCGGCGCGTCGTCCTGAGCGCGGACAGGACGGGGTCGTCGGCGGCGGCCGGCCGGAAGGGGGGCCGGGACAGCAGCGTGTCGTAGGAGCGCAGCAGGGCGGTGTAGCGGTCGCCGTCGAGGGCGCGCACCACCTCGGCGTGGGGTCGGGCGCGGCTGCGGGCGGCGGTGAGCCGGGCGGTGAGGGCGGCGGGCGCGGGGCGCAGTTCGGCGGCCCGGGCGGCGAGCCGCTCGCCGAGCACCTCGCGGTCGCGTTCGGCGCCGAGGAGTGCGGCCAGCCACCTGAGCTCGTCGCCGAGCGGGTCGGTGGCGGCGCGGTCGAGCAGCCGCCGGTGGCTCTTGAGGGCGGACCGTGCCCGCCGGGTGGCGACACGCATCCGGTGGACGGCGTCCTCGCGGTCGCGGCGTACCTCCGGTTCGAGGACGGCCAGGGCCTCACGCTGGGTGCGCAGGTAGGCGAGGACGGCCTGGCCGGCGCTCGCGGGCGGCTCCCCGGTGCCTCCGGCCCCGGCCGCGGCGCGCGCGTGCGGAGGGCCCATAGGTGGACGGTATGCCCGGCCTCCCGGTTCGGCCACCCCCCGGGCACCGGAGCGGACGGGGGCGGCACGTCCGGGCACCGGAGCGACGGGAGCGGCCGCACGGCGGCGGAGCCGGCGCCCGTACCCCGGGGGGTACGGGCGCCGGCTCCGGGTGAGCCCGGTGGGCCGTCGCTACGCGGACATCGGGCGCTGCATGCGCACCGACTGGAGCATCCCTATGGCGATGAAGTTGGCGAACATCGCTGATCCGCCGTAGGAGACGAACGGCAACGGGATACCGGTGACGGGCATGATGCCGAGCGTCATGCCGATGTTCTCGAAGGACTGGAAGGCGAACCAGGCGACCACGCCGGCCGCCACGATGGTGCCGTAGAGGTCGGTGGCACCGCGGGCGATCTTGCAGCCGCGCCAGAGGATGACACCGATGAGGGCGACGATCAGCACGGCGCCGACGAAGCCCAGCTCCTCGCCTGCCACGGAGAAGACGAAGTCGGTCTGCTGCTCGGGCACGAACTGCCCGCTGGTCTGGCTGCCGTGGAAGAGCCCCTTGCCGAGCAGGCCGCCGGAGCCGATGGCGATCCGGGCCTGGCTGGTGTTGTAGCCGACGCCGGAGGGGTCCAGCGCCGGGTTGGCGAAGGCCGCGAACCGGTCGATCTGGTACTTGTCGAGGATGCCGAGCTTCCAGACCAGCAGGGAGCCGACGACGGCGGTGCCGATCAGGCCGAAGATCCACCGGTTGGAGGAGCCGGAGGCCAGCAGGACGCCCAGGATGATCGCGCCGAGCACCATGACGGAGCCGAGGTCCGGCATCATCAGGATGATCAGGATGGGGAGCGCGGCCAGCGCCAGGGACTGGATCACCCGGCGGTGGTCGGGGTGCTCCTGGTCGCCGGCGTCCACCCGGGCGGCGAGCACCATCGCCATGCCGATGATGATGGAGATCTTCACGAACTCCGAGGGCTGGAGCGAGAACCCGCCGCCGATCACGATCCACGAGTGCGCGCCGTTGACGGTGGAGCCGAGCGGGCTGAGCACGGCCAGGATGCCGAGGATGGACAGCGCGTAGAAGAACGGCACGATGGTGCGCATCCGGTGGTGCCCTATGGCCATCGCGCCGATGCACAGGCCCGCGCCGATACCGGCGTTCATCACGTGGCGCATCAGGAAGTAGTACTGATCGCCGTGGGTGAGGCTGGTGCGGTTGCGGGTCGCCGAGTAGACCAGCATGCTGCCGATGGCGCACAGCAGCACGGTGGACAGCACCAGCAGCCAGTCCATCCGGCGCACCGCCGAGTCGCGGGCGAAGAGCTTGCCCAGCGTGGAGCGCTCGGGGGTGAACCGTCGGACGGAGTACGTGGAGGCGCTCATCACGTGTACTTCCTGCCGTACAGGAGCTTCTCGGTCCGGGTCGGGGTGAGTGCGGCCAGCTCCGGCGCCGGGGTGCGGCCGGGGCCGTTCCCGGGGGTGTCGGCGAACTCGTCGGCGAACCGGGTGAAGTCGGCGGCGGACCGCGCGACGACGGCGCCGTCGTCGGAGATCTTCGGCAGCGCGGTGACCGGCTTGGGCATGATGCCCTTGCTCGGGTCGATCTGGTCGGTGTCCTTCTTGATGCCGTACATCGCCTCGTAGATGCGGCGCACGGCCTCGCCGGAGCCGCCGGAGCCGGTGCCGCCCTGGGAGATCGTCATGACGACCGTGTAGTCCTTGGTGTACGTGTCGAACCAGGACGTGGTCTGCTTGCCGGAGACCTCCGCGGTACCGGTCTTGGCGTGCAGCGGGATCTTGTTCTGCGGCCAGCCGCCGAACTTCCAGCCGGCGGTGCCCTCGGTCACCACGCCGGCCAGCGCCTGGTTGATGTACTTCAGGGTGGCCTGGGAGTCGGGCAGCTTCGCGTCGACCTTGGGCGTGATCGGGGTGACCGTCTTGCCGTCCGCGCTTATCACGGCCTTGCCGACGCTGGGCTGGTAGAGGGTGCCGCCGTTGGCGATGGCCGCGTAGATGCGGGCCATCTGGACCGGGGTGACGAGGGTGTCGCCCTGGCCGATGGCGTAGTTGACGGAGTCACCGGGGCGCAGCTGGTAGCCGTCGGGGCAGTTCTCGATCGCGATGGCGATCTTCAGCGGCGGGTTGGTGTCGTTCTTGTGCTTCTTGGCCGTGGCGCACCAGTCGGCCTTGTTCGCGTCCCAGTAGGACTGCTTCCACTGCCGGTCGGGGACGCGGCCGCTGACCTCGCTGGGGAGGTCGATGCCGGTCTTCGCGCCGAGGCCGAACTCGTGGGCGGTGGTGTAGAAGTAGTCCTTGGGGTGCTTCGGGTTGATGCCGCCGTCCTTCTTCCACTGGTCGTAGGACAGGCCGTAGAAGACGGTGTCGCAGGAGACCTCAAGGGCGCGGGCGAGGGTGATGTCGCCGTAGTTCTCGCCCTCGAAGTTGTTGAAGACCTGGCCGCCGATGTTGAACGACTGGGTGCACGGGTACTCGCCGTCGATGTCGTAGCCGGCGCGCACCGCGGCCGAGGTGGAGACCACCTTGAAGGTGGAGCCCGGTGCCGACTCACCCTGTATGGCCCTGTTGAGCAGCGGGTAGTTGGACTTGGCGTCGGTCAGCGCCGCGTAGTTCTTGGCCGAGATGCCGCCGACCCACTCGTTCGGGTCGTAGGTGGGCTCGTTGGCCATGGCGATGATCTGACCGGTGTGGTTGTCCATGACGACGGCCGAACCGGAGTCCGCCTTGTAGTTCTCGTGCGTGACCGTGTCGTACGTCTTGCGCGCCGCCTTCATCGCGGCGTTCAGCTCCTTCTCGGTGACCGCCTGCACCTTGGCGTCGATGCTGGTGACGAGGTTGTCGCCGGGCACGGCGGGGGTGTCGCCGGCCTTGCCGATCACCCGGCCGAGGTTGTCGACCTGGTAGCTGGTGACGCCGGCCTTGCCGCGCAGCTGGCTGTCGTAGACGCTCTCCAGGCCGGAGCGGCCGATCTGGTCGGACCGCTGGAGCGGGTTGCCGGTCTTCTCCGACGCGGCGACCTCCTGGTCGGTGACCGGGGAGAGGTAGCCCAGCACCTGGGCGGCGTTGGCCTTGTCGGGCCCCGGGTAGGCGCGGACGGCGGTGGGCTCGGCGGTGATGCCGGGGAAGTCCTCGCGCCGCTCCATGATCTGCAGGGCCTGCTGGGTGGTGGCCGAGTCGGTGATCGGGATGGGCTGGTAAGGCGAACCGTTCCAGCAGGGGCGCGGCGTCTTCGCGTCGCACAGCCGCACCTTGTCCATGACGTCCTGCGGCTGCATGCCGAGCACGGCGGCCAGCCGGGTGAGGACGGCCTTGCCGTCGTCGGCCTGCTCCAGCAGGTCGGTGCGGCTGGCGGAGACCACCAGCCGGGTCTCGTTGTCGGCCAGCGGGACGCCGCGGTCGTCGAGGATGGAGCCGCGCACGGCGGGCGTGACGACCTGCTGGATCTGGTTGTGGTTGGCCTGCGCGTCGTACTCCTGGCCGTTGCGGATCTGGAGGTACCAGAGCCGGCCGCCGAGGGTCAGCAGCAGCGAGAAGACCAGGACCTGGAGGATGACGAGGCGGATGGTGATCCGGGAGTTGCGCCCGGTCTCGGGGATGTTGCTCATCGCCGCGCCCCCTTGGGCAGGGTGGCGGCCGACCGGGAGCGGCCGAACAGGCCGCGCTGCGAACTGATCCCGCCCGGCCGCGTACGGCCCGCCCGGGCCGCGCCGCGGCTCATCCGGCCGACGCGCAGCCGGCCGCCGCGGCGCGGGCCGCCGTAGCCGCCGTAGCCGCCCGCGGCGTCCTCGGCGACCGGGTCGTGGTCGAAGCGGCGGGCGAGCGCCATCACCAGCGGCACCACGAACGGGGCCAGCAGCAGGTCGTACAGGGTGGCGGTGAACACCAGCTTGGCCAGGCCGACGTGGGCGCCGGCGGTGTCGCCGACCAGTCCGCCGACGCCGGCGTACAGCAGCGTGGTGGCGACGGCCCCGCCGATGACCACCAGCATGGGCCCGGCGGCGGTGCGCAGCTGGCCGTTCTCCGGGCGGGTGAGGCCGGCGGCGTAGCCGACCAGGCACAGCACCAGGGCGTAGCGGCCGACGGCGTGGTCGGCGGGCGGCGCGAGGTCGGCGAGCAGTCCGGCGAAGAAGCCGATCAGGCAGCCGCCGACATGGCCGTAGCTGAGGGCGAGGCCGAGCACGGTCAGCAGCAGCAGGTCCGGCACGGCGCCGGGCAGGTGGAGCCGGGCCAGCACGCTGACCTGGGCGACCAGGGCGATCACCACCGTGACGGTGGCGAGCACGATCCGGTTCAGGCGCATGGGATCAGTCCCCGCTGTTCGGGTTGGACGTGGGGCTGTCAGGGGTGGACGACGGCGCCCCGCTCTGCTCCGTCCCCGGGGGGAGCGCGGAGCCGGTGTCCGAGGGGGTGGGGCTGCCGCCGGGCTGCGGCGACTGCTTCGGCGTGGCGGTCGGCGGGACGGTCGGCGGGACGGTCGGCCGCGGCGGCAGCACCGCGTCGCGCGGGTCCTTGCGCGGGCCGACGACCACGACGCCGACGACGTCCAGGCGGGTGAAGCCGACGAAGGGCTGCACCTCGACGGTCTTGGTGAGGTTGCCCCCTGACGGCTCGACGGTGACCACCCGGCCCACCGGAACGCCCGGGACGAACGGCTTGCCGGCCTGCGAGCCGAAAGTGACCAGCCGGTCGCCCCTGTGGACGTCGGCCTTGCCGTTGAGCAGCTCCACCCGCATCGGCCGGTTGCCCTGGCCGGTGGCGAAGCCGAGCTCCCCGGTCTTCTCCATCCGGGTGCCGACGGTGAAGTCCGGGTCGTTGGCCAGCAGCACCGTGGAGGTGGAGGGGCCGACGGTGGTGACCCGGCCGACGAGGCCGTCGCCGTTGACGACCGTCATGTCGCGGGCGAGGCCGTCGCGGCTGCCGGCGTCGATGGTGACCGTCCAGGAGAAGCCCTGCGCCGCCCCCATCGCGATGACCTGCGCGCCCTTGATGGTGTACTGCCCGGCGCCGGCCAGCTTCAGCATCGAGTCCAGCTCGGCGGCCTGGGTCCGGGTCCGGGTGTTCTGCGCCAGCCGCTCCTTGAGGGCGGCGTTCTCCTTCTGGAGCCTGGTGATGGTGCTGCCGCGCTTGCCGGATTCGCGGACCGAGTCGACGGCGTTGCCGACCGGGTCGACCACACCGGAGACGGCGTTCTCCACCGGGCCGAAGGCGGCCTGCGCGGCCCGGCGGGGCCCGTCGAGCGGAGAGTTCTCACCGCCCCTGATGTCCATGGTGATCAGCGCGAACGCCACCACCACCAGCAGCACCAGCAGCAGCCGGCTCTCCTTTGTGTCCCTCACGGGCGCCAGTCCGTGCCTTCCTCATCGGACCCGCCGCCGCTGGGGCCACGGCCGGTCGGAGCTAGTGTGCCGGGGTGCGGCCGCGCCCGGGGGCGGGGTCGCGAGGGGTGCGCCGGGTGGGGCGGCGGCTCATCTGCGCGGGGCGGCGTCGACGACGGCCTGAAGGGCCTCGAAGTCCTCGACGATCTTGCCGGAGCCCAGGGCGACGCAGTCCAGCGGCGCCTCGGCGATGTGGATCGGCATGCCCGTCTCGTGCCGGAGCCGCTCGTCCAGGCCGCGCAGCAGAGCGCCGCCGCCGGCCAGCACGATGCCGCGGTCCATGATGTCGCCGGAGAGCTCCGGCGGGCACTTGTCCAGGGTGGTCTTGACCGCGTCCACGATCGCGTTGACCGGCTCCTCGATGGCCTTGCGGACCTCGCCGGCGGAGATGACCACGGTCTTGGGCAGGCCGCTGACCAGGTCGCGGCCGCGGATCTCGGTGTGCTCGTCGTCGCCGTCGCCGCCGTGGGCGGAGCCGATGGTGAGCTTGATCTGCTCGGCGGTGCGCTCACCGAGGAGCAGGCTGTACTCCTTCTTGATGTGCTGGATGATCGCGTTGTCCAGCTCGTCGCCGGCCACCCGGATGGACTGGGCGGTGACGATGCCGCCCAGGCTGATGACGGCCACCTCCGTGGTGCCGCCGCCGATGTCCACCACCATGTTGCCGGTGGCCTCGTGCACGGGCAGCCCGGCGCCGATCGCCGCCGCCATCGGCTCCTCGACGATGTGCACCGTGCGGGCGCCGGCCTGGGTGGCGGCCTCGATCACCGCGCGGCGCTCCACGCCGGTGATGCCCGAGGGCACGCAGATGACGACGCGGGGCCGGACCATGTAGCGGCGGCGGTGGATCTTGAGGATGAAGTACCGCAGCATGCGCTCGGTGATCTCGAAGTCGGCGATGACGCCGTCCTTCAGCGGCCGCACGGCGACGATGTTGCCGGGGGTGCGGCCGATCATCTTCTTGGCCTCGGAGCCGACCGCCAGGATGCCGCCGGTGTTGGTGTTGACCGCCACGACCGACGGCTCGTTCAGCACGATCCCGCGGCCCCTGACGTACACCAGCGTGTTGGCGGTGCCGAGGTCGACAGCCATGTCACGGCCGATGAACGACATGTTGTTCGCCATGGGGATACGTCTGGCCTTCCGGAGCGTGGGGCGGAGGTTCCATCGTAGTCGCGCCGTCGGAGCGCGGCGTCGAGGTTCCGACGCCATTGTCATCAGAACACACAGCGGACCTCAGTAATGGTGACGCCGTGTCGGAGTGTTTGGTTCCCGTGGAGATCCGCCGGGATCCGCGGGGAGCCACGGAACTTCGCGGAACTTCGCGAGAACCCGCGCCTTCCCCGGGAAGTCCGCGGTATTCCGGGGAAGCGGTCGGGAAATCGGTGCCGCGACCGGCGTGCGCCGGCCTCGCGGCAGGGTTTCCCGGCGCTTCCCCGGCGCCCGTGCCTGGGGTTTTCCCCGGGGAACGCGCGGCGGCCGGAGCCGCCGAGTGGGTTTTTCGGTACTAGGCCAGGCCGGGGAAGAAGATCTTGATCTCGCGTTCGGCGGACTCCTCGGAGTCCGAGGCGTGGATGAGGTTCTCCCGCACGATGGTGCCGAAGTCCCCCCGAACGGACCCGGGCGGCGCGGCAATCGGGTCGGTCGGACCGGCCAGCGTGCGGACGCCCTCGATGACGCGCTCGCCCTCGGCCACCAGTGCGACGACCGGGCCGGAGGCCATGAACTCCATCAGCGGCTCGTAGAACGGGCGGCCGACGTGTTCGGCGTAGTGCTGCTCCAGCACGGCGCGGTCCAGGGTGCGCAGTTCGAGGGCGGTGATCCGCCAGCCGGCCTTGCGCTCGACGCGCGACAGGATCTCGCCGACCAGGCCGCGGCGGACGGCGTCCGGCTTGAGGAGGACGAGGGTGCGCTGGGACACGGGGCGGCTCCGGTGGTGTAACGGGCGGCCGCTGGTGGGCCGGACGGGAAAGGGCGGCAGGCGGACGCCGTGGGCCAGGCGCGGCGGACGGGAGCAGGTCCGGTCCGGCCGGGCGCCTGAGGGTACGACAATCCGGTGTGGCGACGAGCCTACAAGGCCGCCTACCGCACCGTGACAGGCGGTGCGGCAGGCGGGGGTGCCGCGCGTTCCGGCCGGCGGCGGCGGGCGGCGGTCAGGCGGCCTGGGCGGCGTGCTGGGCCTTGATCCGGTCGACCTTGCGGCCGAAGTGGATCGACGCCCACCACAGGGCGGCGAAGATCACCCCGAGGATGAACATCGTGCCGACGACGAAACCGCTCGCCAGCAGGCCGATCTGCAGCGCCCAGCCGACCGCCAGCGCCCACGGCCGGGTGACCACGGCGCACAGCAGCACGCACAGCAGCATCGCCACCCCGCACACCGTCCACACGGTGCCCATGGACAGGTCGGGCTGCTTCATCGCGACCAGCCCGGCGAAGCCGATGACGAAGAACTCGCCGATCAGCGTGCTCGAACACAGCGTCCGCATGGTGTGGGGCCCCTTCAGTTACCGCTTCAGTTACTGCGCTTGCGGCCCAGCAGCAGCCGGGCCTCTCCGACGGTGACGACCGATCCGGTCACCAGCACGCCCGCACCGGCGTAGGCGCCCTCCTCCTCGGCGAGGGTGACGGCGGCCTCCAGCGCGTCGTCGAGCCGCGGCTCGACCTGCACCCGCTCCTCGCCGAAGACCTCGACGGCCAGCGCCGCGAGCTCGTCGACGTCCATGGAGCGGGGGGTGGAGTTGCGGGTGAGCACCACCTCGGTGAGGACCGGCTCGAACGCCTCCAGCAGGCCCCGTACGTCCTTGTCACCGCTGGGGGCGATCACACCCACCAGATGGGTGAAGTCGAACACCTCGCTGACGGCGGCGGCGGTGACGAGGGCGCCGGCCGGGTTGTGCGCGGCGTCCAGCAGCACCGTCGGGCTGCGGCGGACGACCTCAAGGCGGCCGGGCGAGGTCACGGCCGCGAACGCGGTCCGGACGGTGTCGAGGTCGAGGGTGCGCTGGTGGACGCTGCCGACGCCGAAGAACGCCTCCACGGCGGCCAGCGCGACCGCCGCGTTGTGCGCCTGGTGCTCGCCGTGCAGCGGCAGGAACACGTCCGGGTACTCGCCGCCCAGCCCCTTGAGGGTGAGCAGCTGGCCGCCGACCGCCAGTTCGCGGTGGAGCACGCCGAACTCGGCGCCCTCCCGGGCCACGGTGGCGTCCTTCTCGGCCGCCTGGCGCAGCAGCACCTTGGCGGCGTCCACCGGCTGCTGGGCGAGGACGACGACGGCGCCCTCCTTGATGATCCCGCTCTTCTCCCCGGCGATCTTCCCGGGCGTGTCGCCGAGCCGGTCGGTGTGGTCCAGGGCGATCGGCGTGACCACGGCGACCTGGCCGTCCACCACGTTCGTGGCGTCCCAGGTGCCGCCCATGCCGACCTCGACGACCGCCACGTCGACGGGGGCGTCGGCGAACGCGGCGTAGGCCATGCCGGTGACGACCTCGAAGAACGACATCCGGTGCTCCTGCCGGCTGTCGACCAGGTCGACGTAGGGCTGGATGTCCCGGTGGATCTCGACGAAGCGCTCGGCGGAGACGGGCACGCCGTCCAGGCTGATCCGCTCGGTGACCGACTGCACGTGCGGGCTGGTGTACCGGCCGGTGCGCAGCTCGAACGTGAGCAGCAGCCGCTCGATCATCCGGGCGGTGCTGGTCTTGCCGTTGGTGCCGGTGATGTGGATCGACGGGAAGGCCCGCTGCGGGTCGCCCAGCACGTCCATGAGCGCCTGGATACGCACCAGCGACGGGTCGAGCTTCGTCTCGGGCCAGCGCCCGTACAGCTCCTCCTCGACCTCGCGCAGCACCCGGTCCAGCTCCGGGTCGGCGGGCCGGCCCGGCACGTCGTCCTCGGGGGCCGGCGGCGTGACCTGGGTACGCAGGGTGCGGCTGCCGGCCTCGATGACGGCCATGTCGGCCTCGCGGTCGGCGTCCTCGGCCGCCTGCGCCAGATCGGCGGCGAAGACGTCCTCGGCGTCGGCCCCGCTCAGCTCGTCCAGTTCGTCCGGCGTGTCGGGGCCGTCGGTCACGTCGGGTCCCTGGGGACGCCGGGACCGGCCGTCCTGCGGCCCGCGGCCGTCCTCGGAGTGTTCGCTCACCGGTCCAGTCTACGAAAGCGCGAGGTCGGCTTTTACCGGCCCTTCGCCGCCGGACGCTTCTGCCCGCCGCCGGCTCGGGGCGCGCACGGCGTGACCGGGAGCCGCCCGCCGCCCGGGAGGCGATCCGTACCCGTGCGGCCCGCCCGGGAGGTGGCGTCGCCTCCCGGGTGGGCCGTTACCCGGTCGTCAGCCCTGCGGCAGGGCGGCGAGCTGGGCGGTGATGCGGGCGATGTCCGTCTCGGCGGTGGCGAGCCGGGTGCGGATCTTGGCCACCACCGGTTCGGGTGCCTTGCCCAGGAACGCCTCGTTGCCGAGCTTGCGCTCGGTGTCGGACTTCTCCTTCTGCGCCGCCGTGAGGTCCTTCGTCAGCCGCTTGCGCTCGGCCGCCACGTCGATGGTGCCGGACAGGTCGAGGGCGACCCGGGCGCCGGCCACCGGCAGGGTGGCGGTGGCGTGGAAGCCCTCGCCGGGCGGCTGGAGGCGCAGCAGCTGGCGGATGGCCGGCTCGTGCGGGACCAGCAGCGTGCCGTCGAGGGTGAGTTCGGCGGGCACCCGCTGGCCGGGCTGGAGGCCCTGGTCGGAGCGGAACCGGCGGACCTCGGTGACCACCCGCTGCACCTCGGCGATCTCCGCCTCGGCGTCCGCGTCGCGGAACCCGCTGTCCTTCGGCCACTCGGCGATGACGACGGACTCGCGCCCGGTCAGCGTGGTCCACAGGGTGTCGGTGACGAACGGCACGATCGGGTGGAGCAGCCGCAGCGTCACGTCGAGCACCTCGCCGAGCACCCGGCGGCTGGCCGCGGCCGCCTCGCCGCCCTGGGCGAAGACGGTCTTGGACAGCTCGACGTACCAGTCGAAGACCTCGTCCCACGCGAAGTGGTAGAGGGCGTCGCTGAGCTTGGCGAACTGGAAGTCCTCGTAGAGGGCGTCCACTTCGGCGACGACGCTGTTGAGCCGGGACAGGATCCACCGGTCGGTGCCGGAGAGCTGCTCACGGTCGGGCAGCGGGCCCTCGACGGTGGCGCCGTTCATCAGCGCGAAACGGGTGGCGTTCCAGATCTTGTTGGCGAAGTTCCGCGACGCCTGGACCCAGTCCTCGCCGATCGGCACGTCCGCGCCCGGGTTGGCGCCGCGCGCCAGGGTGAACCGGACGGCGTCGGAGCCGTAGGCGTCCATCCAGGTCAGCGGGTCGACCGAGTTGGGGTTGGACTTGGACATCTTCTTGCCGAACTCGTCGCGCACCAGGCCGGTGAGGGCGATGGTGCGGAAGGGCTCCTTGCCGTCCATCGCGTACAGGCCGAACATCATCATCCGGGCGACCCAGAAGAAGATGATGTCGTGGCCGGTGAGCAGCACGTCGGTCGAGTAGAACTTCTCCAGGTCCGGGGTGCGCTCCGGCCAGCCCAGGGTGGAGAAGGGCCACAGCGCGGAGGAGAACCAGGTGTCCAGGACGTCCGTGTCCTGGGTCCAGCCCTCGCCCGTGGGCGCCTCGTCGTCCGGGCCGACGCAGACCTGCTCGCCGTTCGGGCCGTACCAGACGGGGATGCGGTGGCCCCACCACAGCTGGCGCGAGATGCACCAGTCGTGCATGTTGTCGACCCAGTCGAAGTACCGCTTCTCCATCTCCTGCGGGTGGATCTTCACCCGGCCGTCGCGGACCGCGTCACCGGCGGCGCGGGCCAGCGGCTCGACCCGCACCCACCACTGGAGCGACAGCCGCGGCTCGATGGTGGTCTTGCAGCGGGAGCAGTGGCCGACGGAGTGGACGTACGGGCGCTTCTCGGCGACGATCCGGCCCTGCTCGCGCAGCGCCTCGACGATGGCCGAGCGCGCCTCGAAGCGGTCCAGGCCCTGGAACGGGCCGGGCACGGTGATCACGCCGCGCTCGTCCATGATCGTCAGCGACTCCAGGCCGTGGCGCTGGCCGATGGCGAAGTCGTTGGGGTCGTGGGCGGGGGTGACCTTGACCGCGCCGGTGCCGAACTCGGGGTCGACGTGGGTGTCGGCGACGACGGGGATGGTGCGGTCGGTCAGCGGCAGCTTGATCCGGCGGCCGATGAGGTGCGCGTAGCGCGGGTCGTCGGGGTGGACGGCGACGGCGGTGTCGCCGAGCATCGTCTCGACCCGGGTGGTGGCCACGACGACGGAGTCGTCGCCCTCGCCGTACTTCAGCGAGACCAGCTCGCCGTCGTCGTCCTGGTACTCGACCTCGATGTCGGAGATGGCCGTCAGGCAGCGCGGGCACCAGTTGATGATGCGCTCGGCGCGGTAGATCAGCTCGTCGTCGTAGAGGCGCTTGAAGATGGTGCCGACGGCGCTGGACAGGCCCTCGTCCATGGTGAAGCGCTCGCGGGACCAGTCGACGCCGTCGCCGAGCCGGCGCATCTGGCCGAGGATGCGGCCGCCGTACTCCTCCTTCCACCGCCAGGTGCGCTCGACGAACGCCTCCCGGCCGATGTCGTGGCGGGACAGGCCCTCCTCGGCGAGCTGCTGCTCGACCTTGTTCTGGGTGGCGATGCCGGCGTGGTCCATGCCGGGCAGCCACAGCGCCTCGTAGCCCTGCATGCGGCGGCGCCGGGTGAGGGCGTCCATGAGGGTGTGCTGGAAGGCGTGGCCCAGGTGCAGGGTGCCGGTGACGTTCGGCGGCGGGATGACGATGGTGTACGCGGGCTTGGCGCTCTTGGCGTCGGCCTCGAAGTAACCGCGTTCTACCCAGCTCTCGTACAGCTTCCGCTCTACCTCGGCCGGCGCGTACTGGGTCGGCAGTTCGGGGGCGGCGCTGTCGGGGCCGGCGGTTCGGCCCTGCTGAGTGTTGTCGGTCACGGTACGGATTCTACGGCGGTCCGCGGGGCCGTTACGAATCAGTTGCCCCCACACCGTGTGAGCAGGGCCTCTCGTCCGGGAGGATGAGCGGACTCGTTAACGGAGGGGACGAATCCATGAGTTACGACCAGCCGCCGCCGAGCCCCTACGGGCAGCAGCCCCAGGGCGGTGGCTACGGCCCGCCCCAGCAGCCCCCGCAGCCTCCTCAGCAGGGCGGCTACGGCGCCCCCCAGCCTCCGCAGCCCCCGCAGCAGCCCGGCTACGGCCAGCCCCAGCCCGGCTTCGGCCAACCGCAGCCCGGGTACGGCTACCCGCAGCAGCCGGCCCCGGCGGGTACGGCCAGCAGCCCGCGTACGGCCAGCCCCAGCCGGGTTACGGCCAGCCGCCGTACGGCCAGGTGCCGCAGCAGGGCTACGGCTACCCGGCGCCGCCGCCCCAGGGCGGCAACGGCAAGCGCACCGGCGTCATCATCGGCGCCGTGGTGGTGGTGCTGGCCCTGGCCGGCGGCGGTCTCCTCCTCGCCCACAAGAGCAGCGGCGGCGGCTCGCTCGCGGACAACGGGAAGACGTACCGGCTGACCACGCCGGACAAGGTCGCGAGCGACTACACGAAGGACCCCGACATGGGGGACGAGGACAGCTTCGACGACAGCGACCTCGGCAAGATCAAGGCGCTGGGCGTGACCGACCCCACCCAGGTGACCGCGGGCTACGCCAAGGGCAGCAGCCTGATCACGGCCACCGACCTGCTGGAGTTCTCCGGCGTCTACGGCAAGGTCAAGGACCCCGGCAAGGTCGTGGACGGCATGTTCGCGCTGCTGGCGGCGGGCACCGAGGCGGACAAGAAGGACGGCACGACGATCACGACGTCCGGCAGCCCCCAGCTGGTCGAACCGGCCGGGATGGAGAGCGACGCCGTCATCAAGTGCCAGCAGGTCACCGAGACCGGTGACAGCGACGGCCACAAGCTCACCATCAAGACCACCGTCTGCGTCTGGGCCGACTACAGCACGGTCGCCTACGTGCTGCCGGTCGACGTCCCCGCGGCCCTCGCCGGCACGGGCTCGGCCCCCTCGATAGCCGACGCGGGCGACCTGACCGCCAAGGTGCGCAACGACGTCGAGGTCCAGGTCGGTTCGTAGGGCCGCCGGCCACCGCCCGCGTGACGCGGAAGAGGGGCGCCCGGTCCACCTCGGACCGGGCGCCCCTCTTTCGCGTGGCGCGGTGGCGCTCAGGCGCTCTTCTGCTCGCCCTGGCCGCCCATGCGCGGGTCGCGCGGCACCAGGGTGGGGTTGACGTTGGAGTGCACCACGTCGGCGGTGATCACCACGCGGGCCACGTCCTGGCGGGAGGGCACCTCGTACATCACCGACATCAGCACCTCCTCCATGATCGCCCGCAGACCGCGCGCGCCGGTCTGCCGCAGGATCGCCTGGTCGGCGATGGCCTCCAGCGCGCCGAGCTCGAACTCCAGCTCCACGCCGTCGAGTTCGAAGAGCTTCTGGTACTGCTTGACGAGCGCGTTGCGCGGCTCGACCAGGATCTGCAGCAGCGCCTCGCGGTCGAGGTTGTGCACGCTGGTGATGACCGGAAGCCGCCCGATGAACTCGGGGATCATGCCGAACTTCACCAGGTCCTCGGGCATGATCTCGGAGAACGGGTCGGACATGCTGATCTCGCGCTTGGAGCGGATCGTGGCGCCGAAGCCGATGCCCTTGGCGCCGGCCCGGGACTCGATGATCTTCTCCAGACCGGAGAAGGCGCCGCCGACGATGAACAGCACGTTCGTGGTGTCGATCTGGATGAACTCCTGGTGCGGGTGCTTGCGCCCGCCCTGCGGCGGCACCGAGGCGGTGGTGCCCTCCAGGATCTTCAGCAGCGCCTGCTGCACGCCCTCGCCGGAGACGTCCCGGGTGATCGACGGGTTCTCGCTCTTGCGGGCGACCTTGTCGATCTCGTCGATGTAGATGATCCCGGTCTCGGCCTTCTTGACATCGTAGTCGGCGGCCTGGATCAGCTTCAGCAGGATGTTCTCGACGTCCTCACCGACGTAGCCGGCCTCGGTGAGCGCGGTGGCGTCGGCGATGGCGAACGGCACGTTGAGCATCCGGGCCAGGGTCTGCGCCAGCAGCGTCTTGCCGGAGCCCGTCGGGCCGAGCAGCAGGATGTTGGACTTGGCCAGCTCGATCGCGTCGTCGTGGCCGGCACGGCCGCTCTCGCCTGCCTGGACGCGCTTGTAGTGGTTGTAGACGGCCACGGAGAGGGCCTTCTTGGCCGGGGTCTGGCCGACCACGTAGCTCTCCAGGAACTCGTAGATCTCCCGGGGCTTGGGCAGGTCCTCCCAGCGCACCTCGGAGGACTCGGCGAGCTCCTCCTCGATGATCTCGTTGCAGAGGTCGATGCACTCGTCGCAGATGTACACACCGGGGCCTGCGATGAGCTTCTTCACCTGCTTCTGGCTCTTTCCGCAGAACGAGCACTTCAGCAGATCTCCGCCGTCACCGATGCGTGCCACGAGGTCTTTCCCCTTTGCCTGGAGTCGCCTGGGTCCGCCGACCTTCAACGGAGCCTGGTGCTTCTCTTCGACGGTACCTTGCCGCGCCCCCCGTGTGGGCCCCCCTTGACCGGACTCGCGTACACGAGTCCGCCGGAGGCCCGGGCGGGGCAGCTTACCGCCGTCGGACCGGATCGGGCAGTGCCCGGCCTTGACAGACCGCCTTGCCGACCTGTGAACGCCGCGGTCGGCCGCGGTCCGGTCCGGTGAGCACGCCGGCCGCCCTCGCTGGGCGGCCGGCGCTCGGTGCCCTGCTCAGACGCTCAGCGAGGACTTGCGGGTGGACACGATCTGGTCCACCAGGCCGTAGGCCAGCGACTCCTCAGCGGTGAGGATCTTGTCGCGCTCGATGTCGTCGCGGATCTGCTCGATCGGCGTGGTGGAGTGCTTGGCGAGCATCTCCTCCAGCTGCTGGCGCATCCGGATGATCTCGTTGGCGGCGATCTCCAGGTCGGACACCTGGCCGCGGCCGGTCTCGGTGTACGGCTGGTGGATCAGCACGCGGGCGTTGGGCAGCGCCATCCGCTTGCCGGGGCTGCCGGCGGAGAGCAGCACCGCGGCGGCCGAGGCGGCCTGGCCCATGCACACCGTCTGGATGTCCGGCTTGACGAACTGCATGGTGTCGTAGATCGCCGTCAGCGCGGTGAACGAGCCGCCGGGGCTGTTGATGTAGATCGAGATGTCGCGGTCGGGGTCCATCGACTCCAGGCACAGCAGCTGCGCCATCACGTCGTTGGCCGACGCGTCGTCGATCTGGACGCCGAGGAAGATCACCCGCTCCTCGAAGAGCTTCGCGTACGGGTCGTACTGGCGCTCGCCCTGCGAGGTGCGCTCGACGAAGCGCGGGATCACGTAGCGCGCCTCGGCGCCGGCCAGCCCGTGGCGCTCGTCCATCGCGCGCTCGTACAGGCCGCCGCCGGGGAAGTTGAAGGGGTTCTTCACGAGGTTCACGTCCACCGTCTCCTGGTGCTCCTGGTGATGGGTCTGGGTGTTCGCGGGGCTCAGGAGGCGTCCGGGCCGCTCGCGCCGGTGCCGCCGCCGCCGGGGACGTGCGCCGCGGAGGTCATCACGCCGTCCAGCAGGCCGTAGTCCTTGGCCTCCTCGGCGGAGAACCAGCGGTCGCGGTCGGAGTCCTTCGTGATCTGCTCGAAGGTCTGCCCGGAGTGCTGGGCGATGAGCTCGGCCATCCGCCGCTTGGTGTGCAGCAGCTGCTCGGCCTGGATCTTGATGTCGCTCGCGGAGCCGCCCAGGCCGGCCGAGGGCTGGTGCATCAGGATGCGGGTGTTCGGCAGCGCGAACCGCTTGCCGGGGGTACCCGCGGTGAGCAGGAACTGGCCCATCGAGGCGGCCATGCCCATGGCGATGGTGACCACGTCGTTCTTGATGAACTGCATGGTGTCGTAGATCGCCATGCCGGCCGTCACGGAACCGCCGGGGCTGTTGATGTAGAGGTAGATGTCCTTCTCCGGCTCGGCGGCCAGGAGGAGGAGCTGCGCCGTGATGCGGTTGGCGATGTCGTCGTCGACGGCCTGGCCGAGGAAGATGATGCGCTCGTTGAGCAGTCGGTTGTAGACCTGGTCGCCGAGACCGCCGAGGGTCGGCTCGCCGGCGGCGGAAGGCATCGGAGTCGTCACGTGTCCACCTGCTCGTTGTCGGACGGTCGAGTGGCCGTCACGGTCTTCGTGCGGGCCGGGGGCGGCCGCCTGCTTTCGCTACCCCCTGCCCTCCTATCCATGGACCCTAACGCGCAGGTCGGGTGGAGCCATCCCCTACGGGGAACTGTTCGCTGTGAGCGCAGGGTGAGCGGCCGCGCCCGGACGTCCGGCTCAACCGGAAGGCGCCCGGCGGACCCTGACGCGGTGCCCGGCGGACCCGCGCGCCCGGGAGGCACGCCGGAGACGGCCGGAGACAGCGGAGAGGCGCCCGGACGGGCCCGGAGGCCCGGCCAAACGGACGCCTGGACACCCCGCCCGGACCATCCGACGCCACGGGCCCGAACGCGGTGCGGCGTTCGGGCCCGTGGACCGCCTCAGCGGCTGTGCTCAGCCTGGCTCAGGCGCGGTGCGGTACCGGCTCAGGCGTCCTTGCCGGCCTCGGCGTCGTCGCCGGCCTCGGCCTCGGCGGCCTCGGCGTCGTCGGACGCCTCGACGGTCTCGCCGTCCTCGTCCTCGTCGGACAGGTCGACGGTCTCGCCGTTGCTGTCGGTGACCTTGGCGGCCTCGACCACGGTGGCCAGCGCCTTGCCGCGGGCGACCTCGCCGACCAGCAGCTGGACCTGGCCGTTCTCGACGATGGCCTGGGCGAACTGGTCCGGGGTCATGCCGGAGGAGGCGGCACGGCGCACGAGGTGCTCGGTGAGCTCCTCCTGGTTGACCGACAGCTTCTCGGTCTTGACCAGCTCGTCGAGGACGAACTGGGTCTTGATGCCCTTGACCGCCTGGGCCTCCAGCTCCGCGTCGTGCTCCTCGCGGGTCTTGCCCTCGCGCTCCAGGTAGCTGTCCCAGGTCAGGCCGAGGGCCGGGAACTGGTGGTGCTCCAGGTTGTGGACCCGGGTCTCGACCTCGCTCTGCAGGAGCTTCTCGGGGATCGGCACCTCGATGAGCTCGATCAGGGCGTCGAGGACCTTCTCCTGGGCCTGGGTGGCCTGGTCGTAGCCCTTGACCCGCTCCAGCCGCTTGCGGGAGTCCGCGCGCAGCTCCTCCAGCGTGTCGAACTCGGACGCGAGCTGCGCGAACTCGTCGTCCAGCTCGGGCAGTTCGCGGGCCTGCACGTCGGTGACCTCGACCTTGACCTCGGCCGCACGGCCGGCGGCGGAACCGCCCTGGAGGTCGGAGGTGAAGGTGGCCGAGCCGCCCTTCTCCAGGCCGGTGACGGCCTCGTCGATGCCGTCGAGCAGCTGGCCGGAGCCGATGGTGTAGCTGACGCCCTTGGCGACGCCGTCCTCCAGCACCTCGCCGTCGACGGACGCCTCCAGGTCGACGACCACGACGTCGCCCTCGGCGGCGGCGCGCTCCACGGAGGTGGTCGAGGCGAAGCGGTCGCGCAGCTGCTCCAGCGACTTCTCGACGTCCTCCTCGGAGACCTCGACCGCGTCCACGGTGACCTCGATGCCGGAGTAGTCCGGGATCTCGATCGTCGGGCGGATCTCGACCTCGGCGGTGAACTTCAGCTCGTCGCCGTCGTTGAACTCGGTGATGTCCACGTCCGGCTGGCCGAGCGCACGATCCGCGAGCTCACCCTCGGTGACCGCGCTCGTGTAGAACTTCGGCAGCGCGTCGTTGATCGCCTCTTCGAGGACCGCGCCGCGCCCGAACCGCTGGTCGATGACGCGCGCGGGGACCTTGCCCTTACGGAACCCCGGCACCGTGATCTGCTGGTTGATCTTCTTGTACGCCGCGTCGAGGCTGGGCTTGAGCTCCTCGAAGGGCACCTCGACAGTGAGTCGAACCCGAGTCGGGTTCAGAGTCTCGACGGCGCTCTTCACGGTTGGGTCTCCTTGGGGCTTTACGGTGATGGGGGCGACTCGCCCGCCTGCGGTTCCGCCCTGGGCGGGGCCGCGCGACGGTCGCCGACCGCCCATCCTACCGGTAGCGCCAAACACACTGGACGGGGTCGGTCGCGGCGGAATCCGGAGGACCTCCGGAGAGCCGTGCCGCAGGCTCTGCAGCGGCCTGCCCGGGGGCCGGTCCGGGTTCCCTCCGGCCCCGTGGCGGGCCCAGTGGGGCCGCGGCGGGCCGTGACCGCGGCCGGAGACGACGGCGGGACACGACCCGCGGCGGACCTGGTGGTCGGGGTGGCCGGATTCGAACCGACGGCCTTCCGCTCCCAAAGCGGACGCGCTACCAAGCTGCGCCACACCCCGCTGGTGCGACACGTAGAGTACATGGCCCCGTACGCGCGGGCAGCCGGTATTCACGCGCGGCCGCGCCGGTTCGACCGGCTAGTATGCGATGTGCCAGAATCACTGGCGCTGCGGGCGTAGCTCAATGGTAGAGCCCTAGTCTTCCAAACTAGCTACGCGGGTTCGATTCCCGTCGCCCGCTCCACGCACCCGGCCCAGGTGGCGGAGTTCACTCCGCCACCTGGGCCGCTGCCGTTTCCGAGCGCGTTCCAGGTACCCGCGCGCGGCTCCTCGCGCCCCGAGGCCCATGATCTTGCTGTGACTGAACATGGAAGGCACCGGGGTGCGGCGCTGCCGCGCGTGCCGCTGGGCCGGCGGCTCACCGAGTGGGTCGAGGGATCGCCCACCCGGCCGCCGTTGCGCCAGCGGCTCGGGGAGTGGTTCCGGGGGTGGCCCACCCGGCCTCGGGAGCCGCTCGGATGGCGGGACCTCGTCCCGAACGCGGGCCGCCTGTTCGTACCGTGCGTGGCCGCCGCCACGCATCTGTTCTACGGCGGGTACATACTCTTCGGCCCTCACCGGACGTTTCGCCTCGGCGGACTCCTCTCGTTCGCCGGAGGCGCCCTGCTGGCGGCGCTGGTCATCCTCTACGTGCGCCGCCCGGCGGTTCGGGGCTCCCGGTGCCCCGGAGTCGGGCGCTGACGCGCCCCGCCTGCCCGCCCCCGCATCACGGCGACCGGAGCGGGGGCGGCGCGCCGCGGCTCAGAAGCCGTGCGGGAGCCAGGGGGCCTGGTCGGAGTGGAAGGCTCGGGCGGTGGCCGCGAGGGCGCCGGGGCGCAGCTCGCGGACGAGGGCGGCGCCGGCCAGGGAGTGCAGGCTCGTGTCGCCGAGGTAGGCCGCGCCCAGCTCGCGGACGCCGAGGGCGAGGTCGGCGGGGTCGGTGGTGCGCTCGCACACCGCGCCCCCGCCGTCCGTGCCGCTACCGTCGGCACCCCCGCTGCTCCCGCCGTCCGCGCTGAGCCGCCAACGGCCGGTGTTCCAGGGGCAGAACGGGTCGTCGATGTCGAGGACCACGTCCAGCGGCGTGGTGTAGGAGCGGGCCTGGAGCGCGGCGCCGACGTCCACCAGCCGCAGGTGGAAGCCGTCGCGCGGGTTCAGCCCGCAGCGGCGGACGTCGGAGACGAGGTGGAGCAGCGGGTCGTCCACCGGGCGGTTGCCGAAGGCGACCTCGGCGGTGAGGTCGATGGACGCCAGGTACCGCCACAGCGCCGCGTAGGCGACCGGGTCGAGCGCCTCCACGTCGCGCACCTGGACCACCGACTCGGGTCCGGCGGCCGACCAGTGCGGGGTGATCCAGTAGCGGGCGTAGCCGCGCAGCTCGCCGCCGGACTCCGCGAGCACGCAGAGCAGCCCGCCCGAGGCGGCCGGGGTGGTCGGGGGCAGCAGCGGCTGGGTCTCCCATCCGGGCTGCCGGGCCAGCATGCCGGGCCGCCTCGGCACCAGCCCCGCGTACACCGCCTCGCACGCCTCCACGGCGCCGGCCGCGTCCACCAGCCGCATCCGCAGCTCGTCGACGCCCTCGGGGGCGGCGAAGCGCACCCGGGTGGTGTCGACGGCGCCGCGCAGCTGCCGGCTGGCGACGCCGTAGCCGAAGCGGCCGTAGATGGCCGGCTCGGAGGCGGTGAGCACCGCGACCGACTCGCCGCGGCGGCGGATGTCGTCCAGCTGTCGCCGCATCATGGCGGTGAGCACGCCGCGGCGGCGGTGCGTGGACTGGACCGAGACCATCGTCACACCGGCCACCGGCAGCGGCGACCCGCCCGGCACCGTCATGCGGAAGCTGAACGCGCCCGAGGTGGCGACCAGCGAGCCCTCGTCCCAGCCCGCCGTGATCCGGTCGAACTCGGCGACCCGGCGCCACTGGGCGCGCTCCTCCACCGAGTCCGGGGGGCTGCTGAACGCGCGTTCCAGCCGGCTGTAGAAGAGGTCCCAGTACTCCGGGCCGAGTTCTCTGAATTCGATCGCCATGGCACCTGCCTACCAGCCTGGCGCGGTGGGCGGCGAACCGTTAAACGGAAGGGGAGTTCGGGTGGCGGCGAAGCGCGCGGCGGGGGCGTGCCGACGGCCGGTCCGAGGACGGGCGAGCCCCCGTGCGCGCCCCCGGGGCAAGCTCACAGCCCATCCGCCCTGCACACGGCGCGGATCGCTCGGTAGGGTCGCCCGAACATGGTTGACGCGGTGGTGGGCGAAGAGTTCCGGCTCCGGTGGCGCAGAAGGCTGCACCGGATCCGCGTCGCCGTGCGCCGTGTCGGGGTGGACTACTTCCGCGGCGACGCCTCCGACTGGGCCGGCCTGGCCGTGGTGGCGGCGGCGATACCGGTGCTGGCGGTCACCACGGTGTTCATACCCGTGTGGTGCCCGCCGGGCGCCCTGGTGCTGCCGATACTGGCCGGCGGGCTGCTGCTGCGCCCGGCGAGCCTGCTCCTGCTGTACGCCGGCTCCGCGCTGGCGCTGGTGGTCGAGTCGGCGGTGCTGGGCCCGTACCGGGAGGGCCCGGCGCGGGTCACCCCGGGCACGGTGCTGCTGGTCACGGCGGTGGCCCTGACGGGGCTGGTGATCGCCCAGTTCAGGGCCCGGGTCGGGGTGCCGTGGCGGCGGGGCCACACCATGCTGTTCGACCTGCGCGAGCGGATCAGGGTGCAGAGCCGGCTGCCGCACCTGCCGGCCGGCTGGCACGCGGAGATGGCGCTGCGCCCGGCCGGCGGCCAGTCGTTCTCCGGGGACTTCGTGGTGGCCACCCGCACCTCGGGCGGCCGGGTGCTGGAGGCGGTGCTCACCGACGTGTCCGGCAAGGGCATGGACGCCGCGTCCCGTTCACTGCTGCTGTCGGGGGCGTTCGGCGGGCTGCTGGGCTCGCTGCCGCCGCACGCCTTCCTGGGCGCCGCCAACGGCTACCTGCTGCGGCAGAACTGGGACGAGGGGTTCGCCACTTCGGTGCACCTGGTGCTCGACCTGGAGAGCGGCGACTACGAACTGCTGTCCGCGGGGCACCTCCCGGGGATTCAGCTGCACGCCGGGACCGGGCGCTGGGAGGAGAAGGCCGCCGAGGGTCCGCTGCTGGGCGTCTACGACGGCGCCGAGTTCCACGGCTGCAAGGGGACGTTGGCCTCCGGGGACATGCTGATGCTGTTCACCGACGGGCTGGTGGAGACCGCCGACCGGGACATCTCCGAGGGCATGGACCGGCTGATGGGCGAGGCGGAACGGCTGGTGGCGACCGGATTCCGGGGCGCCGCCTGGCGGTTGATCGAGGCGGTGGCCAAAGACGTCAACGACGACCGGGCGTTGCTGTTGGTGTGCCGCGACTAGGCGGTGGGAATGGGAGTATGGGGCCCACGCCGGAAGCGACCGGAAGGCCCCGGGGGCGGAGTGCCGATGACGCCCCCCGGCCGCCCGGACGATGGCAGTATGGGTACCGGGCGGACGGGGGCGGCAGGCGCGGTCCCCGGACCGGCTAGGGCCTACCGAAAGAGGAAGTGAACCGCTGTGGTTATCTCCCTGTCCGCCGCGCTGCTGCTGGCGATCGTTCTCGTGGTGATGATCCGTGCCAACTCCATCAAGGTGGGGCCTGCCATCGTCGCCGCGCTCTTCGGCTTCTTCCTCGCCTCGTCGAACATGGCGCCGGACATCAACCGGTTCCTCAACTCAGTGGCCGACACCATCAGCCAGATAAAGCTCTGACGCGGGCAGGGACTGCGGCTCGGCCCGCAGCACCTGGCGCAGCACCTCCGCCGGGCCGTTCCCGTCCGCGGCCCCGGGGGTCCCGCCGCCCCCTTCGGCCCGGTTCGCCCCGTCGGCCCCCTTGGTGTCGCCCGCCGCGAGCAGGGCGGCGAGGACGGCGACCCGGGCCTGCGCCGGACGCAGGGTGCCGGCGAGTTCGGCGCCTGCGGCGACCAGGTCGACCGCTCCCCCGCCGGTGTACAGGGGCGCCACGCTGCCGGCCGCCACTCGTGTGCTGACGACCACCAGCACGCCGTCGGCGACGGCCCGGCGGACGCTGTCGACGATCGGCGGGGTGAGGTTCCCGGCGCCGGTGCCGGCCAGCACGACGCCGCGGGCGCCGGCGGCCAGCGCGGCGTCCAGGAGCACGGTGTCGGCGTCGCTGTGGTGGGTGATGATGTCCACCCGCGGGTGCCCGGCGGCCTCCGGCGGCAGCGGCAGCGCGGCCGGGCGGGGGCGCCGGCGGCCCCAGCTGACCCGGCCGAACTCGACCCGGCCGAGCGGGAGTCCGTCGGGGTCGCCGAAGGCGTGGGCGTCCAGGGTGTGCTTCTTGACGGTGCCCCGGGCGGCGAAGACCTGCCCGGCGAAGGTGATGACGGCGCCGATGTCGCGGCCGGAGGAGGCGGTGAGCAGCGCGTCGTACAGGTTGCCGGCCGCGTCGCCGTCCTCGGCGTCCAGCGGCTTCTGGGCGCCGGTGAAGACCACGGGGCGGGGGTCGTCGTGGAAGAGGTCGACGAGGAAGGCCGACTCCTCCAACGTGTCGGTGCCGTGGGTGACGACGACACCGCTCACGGCGGGGTCGGCGAGCACCTCGTGCACGGTGCGCAGCAGCCGCAGCTGGTGGGCGGTGGTGATCCTGGAGCTGTTGACGGTGAAGAGGTCGACGACCCGCACCTCGACCCCCTCGGGCACCGCGCCGGCGGCGAGCACCTCGCTGCCGGCCGCCTCGGCGGCGTAACCGTCCCCCTGCCAGCGGCTGGCGATGGTCCCCCCGGTGCTGATGACCACGACATTGCGCATGTCTGAATCCGCCTCCTTTGGACGCGTACCCCGTCTGGACCTCTTCCCCCAGCACAATAATATGCGCGTAGACCTGTCATTTGATTGCTCATGTATGACGTTCGCGGTCCACATCGTGGTAGGAACCACTCCTATGGACGCGATTGACAGAAGCATCTTGCGCGAACTACAGGCTGACGGTCGGCTGAGCAATCAGGAGCTGGCCCAGCGGGTCGGCCTGACCCCCTCCCCGTGCCTGCGGCGGGTGCGGCAGCTGGAGGAGGACGGGGTGATCCAGACGTACCGCGCCGTGGTCGACCCGGCGGCGGTGGGACGGGGCTTCGAGGTGTTCGCCTCGGTGGAGGTGCGGCGCGACCCGGAGTCGGTGGCCGCCTTCGAGTCGGAGGTGCAGGCCACCCCGGACGTGGTGGAGGCGTACCGGCTGTACGGAGCGCCCGGATGCCTGCTGCGGATCGCGGTCGCGGACTCCGACGCGTACGAGCGGTTCTGGCGGGAGCGGCTGATCGCCATGCCCGGCGTCGCCGACGTCAACTCACAGATGATCATGAAGCGGATCAAGTCGCCCCAGGGCGTACCGGTCGACTGACCTCCTGCCTCCTGCCGCACGCCCTCGTCCGCCGAGCCGGCGGTGAGTGGCGGGCGGTAGAACACCCGGACGGCCCGGCCCGGTTGGGCGGGCGCGCCGTCACGGACGGTGCCACGCGGCGGACGGTGCCACGCGGCGGGCGGTGCCACGCGGCGGGCGGTGCTACCCGGCGGGCGGTTGGCAGGTCGGGCACCAGAACAGGTTGCGGCCGGCCAGCGGCACGGTGCGCACCGGCGTGCCGCACACCAGGCAGGGCTCGCCGGTGCGGCGGTAGACGTAGACCTCGCCGCCGTGGTCGTCGCGGCGCGGCGGGCGGCCCATGGCCTCGGGCTCGTGCTCGGGCCGTACGGTGTCGATGCGGTTGCGCTCGACGCCCTGGCGCATCAGGGCCACCAGGTCGGCCCACATCGCGTCCCACAGCGGCCGGGGCAGGTCACGGCCGGGCAGGAGCGGGTCCACGCCGAACCGGAAGAGCACCTCGGCGCGGTAGACGTTGCCGACGCCCGCGACCACCTTCTGGTCCAGCAGCAGGACGGCGACCGGCATCCGAGAGCGGGCCATCCGGGCGTAGGCGCCGTCCGGGCCGTCCTCGGGGCGCAGCGGGTCGGGGCCGAGCCGGTCGTGGACGGCCCGCTTCTCCGCCGGGGTGATCAGCGCACAGGTGGCGGGGCCGCGCAGCTCCATGGTGCGGGTGGCGTCCGGGCCGCCGGTGAGGCGCAGCCGGACGGTGTCGGTGACCGGGCCGTCGAAGGCGACCTTGCCGATCAGGCCGAGGTGGATGTGCACCCAGGCACCCGGCCCGTCGCCGCCGTGCGCACCGCCCTCCCCGGCTCCCCCGGGCCGGGCCCGCCGGAGCGGACCGGGCCGAGGGCGTCGAAGCCGAGGAAGAGGTGCTTGCCGTGGGCCTCGACGGCCTCCAGCACGGAGCCGTCGAGCAGGGCCGCCGCGTCGGCGAACTTGCCCTGCGGACTGCCGACCCGGACCGGCCGGCCGGCGAACCGGTCGAGGCACTCGGCCGCCAGCCGGTGGATCGTGTGGCTCTCGGGCATCGGCCGGTCAGTCCTCAGTCCTGGTTGTTCGGGTGGTGGGCCGGGATCGGCGGGAGCTCGCCGGTGGCCTCGTAGCGGGCCAGCATGTCGATCCGGCGCTGGTGGCGCTCGGCGTGCGAGTACGGGGTGGCGAGGAAGAGCTCGACGAACTTCACCGCCTCCTCCTCCGTGTGCATGCGGGCGCCGACGCTCAGCACGTTGGCGTCGTTGTGCTCCCGGGCGAGGGTGGCGGTCTGCTCGCTCCACGCGAGGGCGGCCCGCACGCCCTTCACCTTGTTGGCGGCGATCTGCTCGCCGTTGCCGGAGCCGCCGATCACGATGCCGAGGGCGTCGGGGTCGGCGGCCGTGCGCTCGGCGGCGCGCAGGCAGAAGGGGGGGTAGTCGTCCTCCGCGTCGAGGATCTGGGGGCCGCAGTCGACGGCCTCGTGGCCGTTGGCGCCCAGCCAGGCGACGAGGTGGTTCTTGAGGTCGAAGCCGGCGTGGTCGGAGCCGATGTAGACGCGCATGGGGCGAGTCTCCCACGGTCCCCGGCCACCCCGCTTCCGGGGTGGCCGGGCCTCCGGGCGCCCCGGGATGCGGGCCGGACCGGAAGGAGCCGAGGTCAGCGGGTGAGGCGCCAGGCGGCGGGCAGCGCGCCCATCGCCAGGGCGGCCTTGAGCGCGTCGCCGAGGAGGTAGGGGCGCAGCCCGAGCCGGAACGCCTGCCCTGCGGACAGGTGCGCCGCGTGGGCCAGGTACGGGACGCCGACCGCGTAGACGACGGCCGACCCGAGCAGCATCACGCCCGCCGTGCGCAGCACCGTGCGGTCACCGCCGCGCCGGGCCAGCCCGCCGACGACGGCCGAGGCCAGCACCATGCCCAGGACGTAGCCGAGGGTGGGCATCGACCAGCCGGAGGAGGCGCCGGCGAACCAGGGCAGTCCGGCCATGCCCGCGACGGCGTAAAGGCCGAGCGAGGCGGCGCCGCGCCGGCTGCCGAGGGCGGCGCCGACCAGCAGGGCGGCGAAGGTCTGGCCGGTGACCGGCACCGGCGAGCCCGGCACGGGGACGGACAGCTGCGCGGCGAGGCCGGTGAGAGCCGCGCCGCCCAGCACCAGGCCCGCGTCCCGCAGCCGCGCCCGGGCGGCGGTGGAGGCGGGCAGCAGGTCGGCCAGGACGAGGCCGGGGGCGGTGGGTGCGGCGGTGCTCAAGGGGGGCCTCCACGGGGGTGGGCGTCGGGAGCGGTCAGGGGGACACCGCGACGCTAGCCCACCCGTCGAGAGGTGATCATCGTCCGACTCCGACAAAGCCCGAGGGCCGCCCTTGGAGGCTTCCACCCCGCCTCCGGACCGGCTTGGCCGACCTCGGATCGCCCCCTCGGGAGGGATACCAGCAGGTGGCGTGAGCAGCGTCACGCCCGGTCGGCTCACCGGAAGCGGAGTCGGCGGGCGTCGGCCCGGGTGGGGTCCACCCGTCGGTGCTGTCGAATCCCACCAAAGGCCCGTCGGGCGGGACGAGCACCGCGAGGAGCGCACGCCGGCCGGGTCCGGAAGCGGCCGGCCGTGCGCACTCGCGGCGTGCTGCTCGCGTCAGTCGAAGACCGGGCCCTGCGTGCGCGTCCGCTTGAGCTCGTAGAAGCCGGGGGTGGAGGCGACCAGCAGCGTGCCGTCCCACAGCTTCGCGGCCGCCTCGCCCTTGGGCGCGGGGGTGACCACGGGGCCGAAGAAGGCGACCTGCTCGCCATCGGCGCCGGGCACCGCGATGACGGGGGTGCCGACGTCCTGGCCGACCAGGTCGATGCCCTCCTTGTGGGAGGCGCGCAGCTCCTGGTCGTAGCGGTCCGAGTCGGCGTAGTCGGCCAGGGCGGCGGGCAGGCCGACCTCCTCCAGCGCCTCCAGGATCGTCTCGCGCGTCCTGGGCAGCTCGCGGTTGTGGAAGCGGGTGCCGAGGGCGGTGTAGAGCGGGCCGACGACCTCGTCGCCGTGCTCCTGCTGCGCCGCGATGACCACCCGGACCGGGCCCCAGGCGTCCCGCAGGAAGGTGGCGTACTGCTCCGGCAGGGTGTCGAGCTTGTCCTCGTTGAGCACGGCGAGGCTCATCACGTGCCAGCGGACGGAGACCGGGCGGACCTTCTCGACCTCCAGCATCCAGCGCGAGGTCATCCAGGCCCAGGGGCACAGCGGGTCGAACCAGAAGTCCGCGGGGGTCGGTCCGGCCGTGGTTTCGGTGGCGCTCACAGTCCTGTTCCTCCGACGACATGGGTGCGCTGCGCGGACCGGCACCCGCCGACCCGCGCCGGGGCAGGGAGCAGTCCCGGCATCCGCCTCAACGCCCGTCCGGCCCGGGGAATTCCCGCGTCCGCCGCGGGGCGGACAGCCTCGGCGGACCCCCTCCGGAAGGGCGTCCGAAGGTCCTCCGGGAGACCTTCCGGGAGGCCCCGCACGAGCCCCCCGGGGTGCCTCCGCTGGTGCCCCGCCCCGCCGCCTCGGCAGGCCCGCGCCCCCGTGGGAGGATGCCCGGGTGCCCCGCGATCCGGGGCTCGCCCACGCCGTGCCGCGGACACCGCGGGGGCGACCCAGCAGCACCGCAGCAGCAGAGGAGCGCCCGTGCCCGGCGAGAACCTGAGCCGTGAGGAGGCCCGCGCCCGGGCCGCGATCCTGTCCGTGGAGCGGTACGACGTCGCGCTCGACGTGCGCGGTGCCGTCGGCCCGCGAGACGAGGCGGCGGGCACGGCCGGCACCGCGGGCAGCGGCCCCCGCACCTTCCGCTCGACCACGGTGATCGAGTTCCGCTGCACCCAGCCGGGCGCCTCGACCTTCGCGGACCTGATCGCGCCCGCGGTGGCGTCGGTGCGGCTCAACGGCCGCGAGCTCGACCCCGCCGAGGTCTTCGACGGCGCCCGGATCGCCCTGGACGACCTGGCCGAGCGGAACACCCTGGTGGTGGACGCGCTGTGCGCCTACAGCCGTACCGGCGAGGGCCTGCACCGCTTCGAGGACCCCGAGGACGGCGAGGTCTACCTCTACACGCAGTACGAGCCGGCCGACGCCCGCCGGGTCTTCGCCAACTTCGAACAGCCCGACCTGAAGGCCCCGTTCACCTTCCAGGTCACCGCGCCCGAGGGCTGGACGGTGGTCGGCAACGGCGCACGCGAGGGCGACCCGGAGCCGGTCGCGGACGGCGGCACCGTCTCGCGGTTCGCGCCCACCCAGCCGATCTCGACCTACATCACGGCGGTCGTGGCCGGCCCGTACCACGTCGAGCACGACCACTACGCGCGGCGGCTGGACGACAAGGCGGTGCTGGACATCCCGCTGTCGGTGCTGTGCCGCCGCTCGCTCGCCAAGCACTTCGACGCCGACGCGGTCTTCGGGGTCACCAAGCAGGGGCTGGACTTCTTCCACGACAACTTCGGCTACCCCTACCCGTTCGGCAAGTACGACCAGGCGTTCGTGCCGGAGTACAACCTGGGCGCGATGGAGAACCCGGGCTGCGTGACGTTCCGGGAGGAGTTCATCTTCCGCGGCAAGGTCACCCGCGCCGCCTACGAGGGCCGCGCCAACGTGATCCTGCACGAGATGGCGCACATGTGGTTCGGCGACCTGGTCACCATGCGCTGGTGGGACGACCTGTGGCTGAAGGAGTCCTTCGCGGACTTCATGGGCGCGTTCGCGCTGGTGGAGGCGACGCGGTACGAGGAGGGCTGGATCACCTTCGCCAACCGCCGCAAGGCGTGGGCGTACCGGGCCGACCAGCTTCCGTCCACCCACCCGGTGGTGGCCGACATCCGGGACCTGGAGGACGCCAAGCTCAACTTCGACGGGATCACGTACTCCAAGGGCGCCTCGGTGCTCAAGCAGCTGGTCGCCTACGTCGGGCGGGACGCGTTCCTGGAGGCGGCGCGCCGCTACTTCGCCCGGCACGCCTACGGCAACACCACCCTGGCCGACCTGCTGTCGGTGCTGGCCGAGACCTCCGGCCGGGACATGGCGGCCTGGTCGCGGGCCTGGCTGGAGACCTCGGGCGTCAACACGCTGACCCCGGAGGTGGTCTGCGACGCCGAGGGCCGGATCACCCGGCTCACGGTCGCGCAGGGCGGTGCCGGCGAGCAGCCCGTGGTGCGCCCGCACCGGATCGCGGTGGGCCTGTACCGGCGGGCCGCCGACGGCGCGCTGGAGCGGTACGCGCGGGCGGAGGCGGACGTGGCGGGGCGTCGGCGGAGGTCGCGGAGCTGGCCGGGCAGCCCCGTCCGGACCTGGTGCTGGTCAACGACGACGACCTGACGTACTGCCTGACCCGCTTCGACGAGGCGTCGCTGGCCACGCTCCGCTCCCACCTGGGCGACATCACCGACCCGCTGGCCCGCGCGGTGTGCTGGTCGGCGGTGTGGAACCTGACCCGCGACGGGCTGCTGCCGGCCCGCGACTACCTGGACCTGGTGCTGCGGTTCGCCGGCCGGGAGAGCGACATCGGCGTGCTCCAGTCGCTGCACGGCCAGGCCCGCGCCGCCCTGGACCGCTACGTGGCGCCGGCCGCCCGCGAGGAGGCCGGCCGGGCGCTGGCCGCGGGCGCGGTGCGGGAGCTGCGGCAGGCCGAGCCGGGCAGCGGCCACCAGCTGGCCTGGGCCCGGTTCCTCGCCGCGGTGGCCGCCGACCCGGCCGAACTGGAGCTGCTGCGGGGCCTGCTGGAGGGTTCGGCGCGGATCGACGGGCTGGACGTCGACCAGGAGCTGCGCTGGACGCTGCTGGGGGCGCTGGTGTCGGCGGGTGCGGCCGGCGCCGACGAGGTGGCCGCCGAGCGGCGCCGCGACGACACCGCCTCCGGGCAGCGGCACGAGGTGCGCTGCCTGGCCGCGCGGCCGGACGCCGAGGTGAAGGCCGAGGCGTGGCGGGCGGTGGTGGAGTCCGACGCGCTGTCCAACGCGCTGGTGGAGGCGACCATCGCGGGCTTCGCCGAGGCCGGGCAGCGGGAGCTGCTGGCTCCCTACGCCGGACCGTACTTCGCGGCGATCGAGGACGTGTGGGCGAAGCGGTCGATCGAGATCGGCATGGCGGTGGTGCGCGGCCTGTACCCGGCGTACCAGGACTCGCCGGAGACGCTGGCGGCCACCGACGCGTGGCTGGACGCGCGGGCGGAGGCGGCGCCCGCGCTGCGCCGGCTCGTACTGGAGGCGCGCGACGACCTCGCGCGCGCCCTCCGCGCGCAGGAGTGCGACGCGCGCCGGTGACCGCCCGGACGGGCGCGGCGGTGTGAGGCCGTGAGGGCGGGGCCGTTCCGGCAGGTCGGAGCGGCCCCGTCACTCGTTCGGGGGAAATTGGCCGATCGGCGGTACGGAGCCGGGGCTTGAGCCCGGCATTGTCCGGTTTTGTCGACGGGACGGTAACAAGCGGTTACCCGTCGTCTCCGAAGCGGGATGCTCCTGCCCATGAACGTGAACGACCTCACCCCCCACGCCCTGGACCGTCGCGACGCCTTCCGCACCACCGTGATGACGGTCCGCCAGTTGCGCGGCCTGGGCCTGTCCTCGGCCGACGTGGCCGCCCGCTGCCGGCCGGGCGGTCCGTGGCAGCAGGTGCTGCCGCAGGTGTGCCTGCTGCACTCCGGGCCGCCCAGCAGCGAGGAGCGGGTCCGGGCGGCGCTGCTGTACGCCGGGTACGCGCCCGACCGGGACCTTCCCGGCCCGGACACCGCCGACCCGGACGGCGGCGTCCCCGACGGCGACGGTTCGGACGGGTTCTGGGGCCGCGCCGCCGCCGGGCGCGAGGTGATGGTGACGGGGCCGGCCGCCCTGGCGCTGCACGGCTTCGCGGCGGTGCCCCCGGTGATCGGGCTGCCGCGCATCGACGTACTGGTGCCGCGGCAGCGCCGGCTGCGGGACGTCGGGGACGTCGTCGTGCACCGGGACCGGCAGCTGCCCCGGCCGCAGGACCTCGACGGCCTGCCGTGCGCCCCGGTCCCCCGGGCGCTGGCCGACACGGTCGCCGTCCTGGACGACCCGGACACCGTGCGCGCGCTGTTCAGCGAGGCGGTGCGGGCCGGGCACTGCGACGCGGCCGCGGTGGTGCGCGAGCTGGCGGCCGGCCGGCTGCTGGAGCGGCCCTGGGTGCGGCGGGCGCTGGACGTGCTGCGCGCGGAGGACCACGGCGCGGCCGAGCAGCTGCTGTACGGCGTGGTGGGCCGCTACCGGCTGCCGGACCCGGTGTGGAACGTCGAGCTGCGGCTGCCCGGCCGCCCGCCGCTGGGCCGGGCCGACGCGTTCTGGCCGGAGCTCGCGGTGGCCGTGGTGCTCGACCGGCACGACGACGCGCTGCGCGGCCGCCGCGCCCGGCAGCACGCCACCCTGGCCGAACTGGGGGTCACCGTGGTGCGGATGGCCCCGGCCCGGCTGCGGGAGGACCCCGAGGGGCAGGCGGCCGTCATCCGCACCGCCCTGACGGCCGCGGCCGACCTCGCTTCGGCCGCGTACCTGGTGGTGACCCCCCGCTGAGCCGCCGGGCCGGCGGCCGGCCGGGGTTCAGGGCTTCTTCAGCAGCAGTTCGGTGTTGCGGTCGTTCTCCGCGCCGACGAAGCGGGTCAGGTCGGCGCCGGGCGCGTTGTAGGACAGCTCGCGGTAGAGCGAGGCGAGGCCGGTGGGCGACAGGTCCGTGTAGTCGGTGCGGTGCGGGGCTGCGGACTCGATCAGCGTGGTGAACAGCGACAGCGTGCCGTCGTGGTTGTCCACCAGCTCGATCACCCGGGCGAGTTGCGGGTAGTCCACGTGGGAGGCGGTGTTGACCTCCCAGAAGGAGCCGTGCGACTCGATCTTGTTGACGTGGGTGTGGCCGTTGACCCACGCCAGCACGTTGCGGTGCCGTCCCAGCAGCGCGGTCAGCTCCTTGCCGTCGTGCCGCTTCTCGTGCGGGCGGGCCGGATCGGTGATCAGGTTGGTCATGGTGTGGCTGGTGTGGTGGCTGAAGACGATCGCGTGGCGGTCGCTGTTGGCGGCCAGCGTGCGGTCCAGCCAGTCCAGTTGGGCCGTGCCGATGGAGCCGAGGTAGGAGCCGCCGCGGTCGGTGGTGTCCAGGCTGACACCGAGCACGCCCTCGGCGAGGTCGAAGGTGTAGTAGAGGTGGTCGGCGTCCACGCCGTCCGCCGCGTAGCCGTGGCCGACCGGTCCGGCGCCGGCGCGGCGCGGGTCCAGGTGGGCGTCCAGGTACTGCTGGGGGGTGAACGGCACCCGGCGGGCGTCGGCGGTGACGGTGCGGGCGGTCCGGGAGTAGTGCTCCACGATCTCCCGCAGCACCTTGCCGGTGGGGTCGGTGTGCGTCTGGACGGCCTTGGCGGCACGCAGCGCGTCCGCCAGGGCCACCTGCTCCACCTTGCGCGAGCCGGCGGCCACCTCGGCGGCGAACCCGGAGCCGCCCGAGGCGTAGGCGCCGCTGAAGAGCGCGTCGTGGTTGCCGACGGTGGAGTACCAGGGCAGCTTCAGGCCGGGGCTGGACACCGGGCGGACCGCGGCGGAGAGGTAGCCGGGCAGGTGCGGGAAGCCGCGCTTCTTGTCGTCGTCGGTGCGGGAGCTCTCGGGCTGCCAGAAGAGCGGCAGCCCCGAGTTCTGCACCCCCTCGTAGACGTCCGGCTCACCGGTGTTGGGCGTGAGGACGCCACCGGTCAACGCGGTGAGGAACCAGTCGAGTTCGACGGACGAGTTGTTGTCGGTGTTGTCGCCGGTGGTGACGGCGCAGGTCAGCGGGGCGCCGGTGACCGGGCCGCCGCGCAGGCTGTTGATCCGCTCGACGAGCGCGACGGTGCCGGCCCCCGACAGCGCCTCGTGCGGGCGCCAGTCGTGCGGGGCGTGCGCGCGCAGCCACTCGAACCGCAGCGGCGACTGCACGTCCACCACGTGCAGGTCGGTGAGCTGGACGAACGCCGCGAGGACGGTACGGCGCTCCTCCCGTCCGGGGTGCGCGGCGGCCAGCTCGGTGCGCACCACCTGGCGCCAGCCCGGGCCGTCCACCAGCCGCCGGTACCCGCCCCGGCCGCTGGGCGCCGCGGCGCTGTGCAGGGTGGTGGCGGTCGCCGGTGGGACCGGCGGGCTGACGGCACGGGTGGCGGAGGCCGTCGCCGCCGGCCGGGCCGGGGTGCGGGACGGCTCGGGCACGGTGGCGCGCGCGCCGGACGGGCCGCCGCTGGGGCCGAAGACCCACGCGGTGGTGCCCCCGGCGGCCACCACGGCGGCGCCCGCGGCGAGCAGCGCCCGGCGGTCCACCCACCGGGGTGCCGGGACGGGCACGGTGGTGCCGGGCCGGACGGGGGTCGCCGCGCCCGGTGCCGACAGGCCGGCGGCGGTGCGGCCGGCGTCAGCGCCGGGCACGGACGTTTCGGGTCCGGGCCGGGCGGCAGGGGACCCGGGCTCCGGGGCACCGGGTTCGGGCTGGGCTGCGGGTCCGGACATCAGTTCCCCCGTGGGGCGTTGAGGCGGACGGGCGGCCCGGGTGGTGGGCGCCCACACCAGCATCGTCAGGGCGTCAGATGACCCGCGCCCCAATGCGGAACGAACGGCAACGAACGGCAGCGCGCACGTCTGTGCGGCGCCTCCCCGCGGCTCCGGCCCACCGCGAACTGCCCTTCCCACCGCGCCCTTTCGCGGCCGGGCCCGCATCCTCCGGGTACGCCGCCGGGTCAGCCGCCACGGTGGCTCCCGCGCCTCGGTCCGGACGGCACGCGTCCCCGGACCGGCCCGTGCCCCCCGGGACGGCGAGGGCGCCCCGACCGGTGGGGGCGCCCCGGGACGCGCCGGACACCCCCGCCGGACACCCGGATGCTCCGTCAGGGCGCCCGGCCCGGGTGGTGCCGGCGTGCCGCCGGGGTAGGAGCGGCGCGCCCCGGGGTAGGGCTTTGTGCACCGAACGTGAGGACGGAGGCCCGATGGACCGTGACCTGGTGCGGCTCGCCGGCTTGTACGGCGTGGACGTGGCGTACAGGCCGACCGCGGACTCGGAGGTGCCCGTCCCGCGGGACACGGTCGTCGCCGTGCTGGCGTCGCTCGGGGTGGACGCGAGCACGGGGCGCGCCGTCCAGGACGCCCTGGCGGCACACCGGCTGCGTGAGGCGGGCCGGCTGCTGCCGCCGTGCACGGTGCTGCGGGCCGGCCGCGGCAGCCTCGACCCGCTCCGGGCCGGGCTGCCGCCGGGCAGCGCGCTCACCGTCGAAGACGCGCCCGGCTGGCTGCCCGCGGCGGGGCTGCCGGCGCCGGGCCGCTACGTGCTGCGGGCCGACGCACCCGACGGCCGCACCGCCCGCGGCCACCTCGTGGTGGCCCCCGAGCAGCTGCCCGGACCGCCCGGTCGCACGTTCGGCTTCATGGCGCAGCTGTACTCGGTGCTGTCCGCCCGGTCCTGGGGCATGGGCGACCTCGGCGACCTCACGGACCTGGCCGCGTGGTCCGGCCGGACACTGGGGGCCGGGTTCGTGCAGACGAACCCGCTGCACGCGGCGGTGCCCGGCACGCCGACCGACCCGTCGCCGTACCGGCCGTCCTCACGGCGCTTCCCCGACCCGGTCTACCTGCGGGTGGAGTCGGTGCCGGAGTTCGCCCACCTGGCCGGCCCAGCCCGCGAGGAGGCGGCCGAGCTGGTGCGGCGGGCGGCGGAGCTGCGGCGCGGGGTGCTGTCCGGGGCGGCGCTGATCGACCGGGACGCGGTGTGGCCGCTGAAGAACCGGGCGCTGGAACTGGTCCGCCAGGTGCCGATGGGCCCGGGCCGGCGCGCCGAGTACGCGGACTTCCTGGCCGCCCAGGGGACCGCACTGGAGGACCACGCCACCTGGTGCGCGCTGGCCGAGGTGCACGGCCCCGACTGGCACGCCTGGCCGGCCGGGCTGCGCGATCCCCGCTCGGACGAGGTCGCCCGCGAGCGCGGCCGGCTGCGCGAGCGGGTGGACCACCACTCCTGGCTGACCTGGCTCACCGACGGCCAGCTCGGCGCGGCGCAGCGGGCGGCACGGGAGGCGGGCATGCCCGTGGGCGTGGTGCACGACCTGGCCGTGGGGGTGCACCCGGCGGGCTCGGACGCCTGGTCCATGCAGGACGTGCTGGCCGCGGGGATGTCGGTGGGCGCGCCCCCGGACGCGTTCAACTCCCGTGGCCAGGACTGGGGGCTGCCGCCCTGGCGCCCGGACGCGCTGGCCGCCGCCGGCTACACCCCCTACCGCGACCTGATCGCCCGGATGCTGCGGCACGCCGGCGGCCTGCGGATCGACCACGTGATGGGGCTCTTCCGGCTCTGGTGGGTGCCCGAGGGACGGCCGCCGACGGAGGGCACGTACGTCAGGTACGACGCCGAGGCCATGCTCGGACTGCTGTCGCTGGAGGCGTACCGGGCCGGGGCCGTGGTGGTAGGCGAGGACCTGGGCACCGTGGAGCCGGGGGTGCGCGAGGAACTGGCCGACCGGGGCCTGCTGGGCACCTCCGTGCTGTGGTTCGAGCGCCACTGGGAGGGGCCGGCCGCCGACCGGGCGCCACTGCCGCCGGAGGAGTGGCGGGAGTGGTGCGTGGCCACGGCGACCACGCACGACCTGCCCAGCACGGCCGCCCGGCTGACCGGGGAGCACGTCGGGCTGCGGCACCGGCTCGGGCTCCTGGCGCGCCCGCTGGCGGAGGAGGAGGCCGAGGACGCCGCCGAGGTCGCCGAGTGGATCGCGCTGCTGGAGCGGATGGGGCTACTGCCGGAGGGCTCGGCCGGCGAGGAGGCGGCCGTCACGGCGGTGCACCGGTTCCTGGCCCGCACCCCGGCCCGGATGGTGGGGGTGTGGCTGCCCGACGGGGTCGGCGACCGCCGCCCGCAGAACCTGCCGGGCACCAGCGACGAGTACCCCAACTGGCGGCTCCCGGTGGCCGGCCCGGACGGCACGCCGCTGACCCTGGAGGAGCTGGCGGACTCCGCGCGGCTGCGCGCCCTGGCCGAGGACGTCCGGCGGGCACTGGCCGCGAACGGGCGTACGGCACCCCCGGAGAGCGCCCTCCCGGCACCGGCCGCGCCGGCCGACGTGACCGGTGCCGGGACGGGTGCCGGGACCGGTGCCGGGACGGGTGCCGGGACCGGCGCCGGGACGGGGGACACGGCCGCCGGCGCGGCCGGCGACGGGCAGGACGGCACCGACGGGGACGACGGGCGGGCCGGGCGACCACGGGCCGGGAGCGGGGCGGCCGGGTGACGGACGGTGCCCGTAGGGCACCCCGCGCGCGCGGGGCCCGGAGGTGGTCACTACATTGAGGGTGTGGACAAGAAGCTCAACAAGAAGGTCATGCGCGCCGGGGTCGTGACCGCCGGTACCACGTTGATGCTGCTCGCGGCGTCGCCCGCGTTCGCGGTGTCCCACGACGACGGCGACGACCCGGGCGGCGGCCTCAACGTCGCCCAGACCCTCGGCCTGTTCGTCGGCATCCCGATCGCGCTCTTCGTGATCATCGCCGGCCTGGTCATCGTCACCGACAAGTCCCGCAAGCAGCAGCAGCCCTGACCTTCTTGACGGCGCGCGAGCCCCCGTCACCGCACACCGGTGCCCGACGGGGGCACGGGGCTGTCCGCTCCCGTCCGACCGGGCGCGCCGCCACTTCCCGCGCACGGCTGGCTCCAGTCGCCGGGCGCCGTCCTCCCCCCGCCGGCTCCCCGCCGCCCCCCGCTGACCACTCCGCCGGGGCGGCCGGGCAGACTGACGCGCCTGCTGCCGGCCGCGCCCCCGGCACGGAGCCCTCGCGGGAAGGGCCGAGCGCGCGCTCCCGTACCTCTTCCGGCCCTGCCCTTCCTTCGGCCCACGCCCTACGGCCGGGCCGATGCGCCTCGCACCTCCGGGGCCCCCGCCGAGCCCGCCGTGCCCCCCGGGTCCTCGGTGGCCGCCAGCAGCAGCCGCAGCAGGTCGGCGAGTTGCTCGGCCTGTCCGGGGGCGAGTCCGTCCACGGCCGCCCGCTGGAGCTCCAGACCCGCGCCCACCGCGGCGTCCACCAGCTCCAGCCCGCGCTCGGTGAGGGAGACCCGCAGGCCGCGCCGGTCGTCCGGGTCGGGTGAGCGGGCGAGCAGCCCGGCACTCTCCAGCTTGTCCAGCCGCCCGGTCATCCCGCCAGTGGTGAGCATCAGCGTCGCCGACAGCTGCCGCGGCGAGAGCGTGTACGGAGCACCCGAACGGCGCAGCGCGGCCAGCACGTCGAACTCGCCGCGGCCGATGCCGAAGCGGCGGTACTCCTTCTCCGTGCGGTCGCCCATCAGCCGCGACAGCCGGTAGACCCGCCCGAACAGCGCCATCGGCAGCGTGTCGAGTTCCGGGCGCTCCCTGTCCCACTGGGCGGTGATGGCGTCCACGGCGTCGTCTCGCATGGCCCGAGTATCCACCCGGGACGGTCGACAGCCAGAAAGTAGCTTGACACTAAGTAGCTTGCATCTAAGCTACTGACTCACGACCTACATACGGCGCCGGTCCTCGGCCGGCGCAAGGGACGGGGGCTCGCGATGGCACACGGCGACGGTGGCAGCGGACGGCCGACCGGCGGCTCGCCGGACACCGGCCGGTCCGGAGCACGGCCACGGCCTCGGTCACGGCCAGGGCCACGGCCTCGACCGGTGCCGGAGCGGCTGCCAGGTGAGCGGGCGATGCTCACCGCGATGGGGATCGACGCGCTGGGCTCGGGCATGTACGTCCCCTTCAGCCTGGTCTTCTTCCACCACGTGACCGGACTGTCGTTCACCGTGGTGGGCGCCGTGCTCACCGGCGTCGGGCTGGCCGGGATGGCCGCGCTGCCGCTGGCCGGCGCGGCCGTCGACCGCTACGGCGCGCGCCGGACGCAACTGCTGCTGTACGGGGTGCGCGGCACGGGCTTCGCGCTGTACCCGTTCGCCACCGCGCTGCCCGCGTTCACGGCCGTCGCCCTGGGCACCGCCTTCGGCGACCGGGCCTTCCCCGCGGTCCAGCAGGCGTGGATCGGGGAGGTCGCGGCCGGGGGCGACCGCGACCGGCTCCAGGCGTCGTCCCGGGCCCTGCGCAACGGCGGGCTGGGCGCGGGCGCGCTGCTCGCGTCCCTGGTGGTCTCGCTCGCCGGGGACCGCGGCTTCACGCTGGTGGCGTGGCTGAACGCGGCGAGCTTCGGGCTGGCCGCGCTGCTGATGCGCCGCGTCCACCCTGCCGGGGCGACGGGCGGGAGGCTGGTCGCGGGCGCTCGCGGTCCCGGCGGCTCCGGTTCCGCGGAGTCCGACGGCTCGGTGGGATCCGACGGCTCGGAGGGGTCTGAAGGCTCGGAGGGGCCTGGAGGTTCTGAGGGCTCCGACGGGTCCGAGCGGTCCAGGGGGTCCGACGGCTCCGGCAGGACGTCGGGTGGTCGGTCCGAGCGGGGCGGACCGGGTCGGGCGCGGGCCGGTTACCGGCTGGTGCTCGCGGACCGGCCCTTCCTGGGGCTGACCGGTGCCAACTTCCTGACCGCGCTCGGCTATTCGGCCCTGGGCGTGCTCTTCCCGCTCTTCATCGGCGGCCGGCTGGGCGAGCCGCAGGCGCTGACCGGGGCCGCCTTCACCGTGAACACGGTGCTGTGCGCGGTCGGCGGCGTGGCCGTGGCCGGGTTCGTACGGCGGCGCCGGGCCCGGCGTACCCGGGCCGCGGCCCTGGGCGCGGTGCTGTTCGGCGCCGCCTTCGCGGGACTGGCCGTCCTCGGCGCTGTGGGTCAACGGCTCGGCTGGGCCGCGCCCGTGGCGCTCTTCGCTCTCGTCGCGCTCTACACGGTGGCCGAACTCGTCCACAATCCCGCGGCCGGTTCCCTGGCCGTCGCCGCCTCCCCCGAACCGCTGCGCGGCCGCTACCTGGCGGCGTACCAGCTGTCCTGGTCGCTGGCCGCCACGTTGGCGCCCTCCCTGTTCACCGCGCTGAACGCCGCGAACGCGAGCCTGCCGTGGGCCGTCCTCACCGGCACCGCGCTCGCCGCCGCCGCGGCGCTGCTCCGCCTGGAGCACCGCCTGCCGGCCGAGGCGGTGCGGCTGGCGCCGCCGGCCACGTCCGCCGCCCCGGCCCCGCTCCCGGTCCCGTCACCCGCCCCGTCACCTGCACCGTCACCTGCCGAGGACATCCCCGCGGCCGGCGCCGCGTCGGCCGGCTGACCGTACGGACACCGGCGCGGCGCGCTCCCGGAAGCGGTGCCACTCCCCCGCCGCCGCACGCCCCGCCGTCCACCCGGCGCGACCACCCGGCTCGACCCCCGGCTCGACCACCCGCCACCAACCTGAAGAGGCAACGCCATGAACCGGATCGCGACCACCGCTCTCACCGCTCTCGCCCCCCTGGCGTGGGGCTCCACCTACGCCGTCACCACGCAGTGGCTGCCCCCCGACCGGCCGCTCTTCGCCGCGCTGGCGCGGGCGCTGCCGGCCGGGCTGCTGCTGGCCGCGATGACCCGGGTGAGACCGCACGGCTCCTGGTGGGGGAGGGCGGCGGTGCTGGGCGCGTTGAACATCGGCGTGTTCTTCCCGCTGCTGTTCCTTGCCGCCTACCGGTTGCCGGGCGGGGTGGCGGCGGTCTGCGGTGCGGCGGGGCCGCTCTTCGCAGTGGCCCTGTCCGCCGGGCTGCTGCGGGAGACGCCGACCCGCCGGTCGGTGGGCGCGGCGCTCACCGGCGCGCTCGGGGTGGCGATGGTGGTGCTGCGGCCGGGCGCCGGGGCCGACGCCGTCGGCCTGCTCGCCGGGCTCGGCGGAGCGGTCTCGATGGCGGCCGGGACGGTGCTCACCAAGCGGTGGGGGCGGCCCGAGGGGGTGGGGCCGCTGGCGTTCACCGGGTGGCAACTGACCGCGGGCGGCCTGCTGATCGCACCCGTCGCGCTGCTCACGGAAGGGCTCCCGCCCGCCCTGGACGGCCGCGGCACGGTCGGTTACGCGTACCTCGCGGTGGCCAACACCGCGGTCGCCTACGCCCTGTGGTTCCGTGGGATCGGCCGACTCCCGGCCGCCTCGGTGAGCCTGCTGACCCTGTTGAGCACGGTGTCGGCGGCGGCCATCGGCTGGATCGCGCTCGGCCAGGCACTGGGCCCGGTCCAGGTGGCCGGCGTGCTGGTCGCGCTCGGCGGCACCGTGCTCGGCCAGCGCGGCGGGTCCGGCCGGGGCAGCGGTACGGGAGGACCGGTGGGACGCCGGGCGGGGACGCACGCGCGTCCCGGGCAGCGGTCCGCCGCCCGGGACGCGGGGCGGCTCACACGTGCGGGCGGTTGCCCTTCTCCTGCTTCGGGAAGGTCTGCGCCGCACCGGGCAGCGTCGGCTTCGGCAGGGTCGCCACCTCCTGCTGCGCCTCGGTGAGCTGCTCGGCGGTGTTCCGGGGCAGCTTCGGCGCGGTGCCGCGGGCGTCGGAGAACCGGAACGCCGACAGCAGGTCGCCGAAGGTGCGGCGCCGCCACTGGCTGATGTTCGGCTCCTCGACGCCGGTGAAGTGCTCCAGGAACTGGAGCACCGACGTGTGGTCGAACGCCTCGCCGGTCACCCAGCCGCCGACCGTCCACGGCGAGACGATGATCGCGGGGACGCGGAAACCCGCGCCGATCGGCTCGCCGTCGATGAACTCGTCCGCCGTGCCCGCCTTCGGGGTGGGCGGCACGACGTGGTCGAACAGGCCGTCGTTCTCGTCGTAGTTGAGGATGAAGGCGGTCTTCGCCCACACCTTGGGGTTGGCGGCGACGGCCTCGATCTTGGAGGCCACGAAGTCCGCGCCCGCGGCGGGCAGGTAGTCCGGGTGCTCGGACTGGTAGCTGGTCGGCAGGATCCAGGAGACGGCGGGCAGCCGGTCGTTGCGCGCGTCGTCCTCGAAGGTGCCGGCCGGCTGCGCGACCATGGCCCGGTCGTACAGCGGGTCACCCGGTTTGGCGTCCTGGAACTGCTGGAACTCCGACAGCATGTTGGTGCCGTAGTTGTCGGTCTCCTGGTAGACCTTCCAGTCCACACCCGCCGCCTGGAGGCGCTCGGCGTAGGTGGTCCAGCGGTACGGGCTGGGCGCGGCGTTCGAGGTGATCGGACCGCCCTTGGTGCCGGACGGGTCCACCGTGCCGGTCATCCAGTACAGCCGGTTGGGCCAGGTCGGGCCCATCATCGAGCAGAAGTAGTTGTCGCAGATGGTGAACGTCTCGGCCAGCGCGAACTGGAACGGGATGTCGTCGCGCGTGTAGTAGCCCATCACATAGGGGCCGTTGGCGCCGTCGGCGGCACGGTGGGCCGGCAGCCACTGGTCCATGGCGCCGCCGTTCCACGCCTGGTGCTGGACCGCCCACGCGTGGCTGGTGGAGGGGATGGCCTGGGCGCTGGTGCTCTTGGTGTCCAGGTGGAACGGGAGCAGGTAGCCGTCGGGGTTGGCCGCGTCGGGCTGGTAGAAGACCGACCTGCCGTCCGGGAGGCGGTGGGCCCGCGGGTCGTCGAAGCCGCGCACACCGGAGAGGGTGCCGAAGTAGTGGTCGAACGAGCGGTTCTCCTGCATCAGGAGGACGACGTGCTCGATGTCCCGCAGCGATCCCTGCCGCGGCGGGCCCGCCGCCACCGCCTTCTGCACGCTGGGCGGGAGGAGGGACAGCGCCGCCGCGCCTCCGAGTGCCCCCGCGGTGGAACCCAGGAGTCTGCGTCGCGTCAGCTCGGCCATGGACATTCCTCCTTGAGCGTCGGTGGAGCACCCTTGTCAGGCGCCCCACGGCACTATGGCTGGAGCGCGGCGCGGTACGAAAGTGAACAGGGGTGAACGTGATGCGAAGGAGGCGCCGCCGGATGGCCACACCCTTACCTCTGCCACCAGGAGGTCACCCGCACCACGCCGAACCGTCCGCTTGGCGGCCCCGCCACTCACTCCGATGCCCGCCGGTGATCACCGGAATCCCTGACGCGACACCAGCACAGGTGTGCGCAAGCGGCGTTGACCAGATCCGGGCGGTTCCGGCGCGCGGATGGGACGGCGCGACGATCCGCTTTCGGGGAACCGCCGAGCCGGACCGTGCCGACCATCGCTGAACCGGCGCTGAACCGGCGCTGAACCGGCGCCAGGCATCGACTCGCCGAGCCGCCGGGACGGAAGAGGGCCGACAACCGGGCGGGGCGGAGAGGCGCGGAGGCGCGCCAGGCCGCGGAGCGGCACGGACAGCCACCGAGGCGCACGGGGCGGCCGCGCCCAGCCCTCCCGGCCGGGAGGCCGGCCGGGGAGGTGGGCCGGGGAGGCCGGCCGGGGAGGCCGGCCGGGGAAGGAGGGACCCCCGGCTCGCCGGAAGGAAGGGAGCCCGGGCGGGCTGCGGACAACGCCCTCGCGCGTGGCCGGGAGCAGCCGGGAGCAGCCGGGAGAAGGAGAACTCGGGCGGACCGTCGTGCGGCCCGCCCGAGCGCCGCGCTCCGCGGGTGAACACTGCGGAGCGCGGCGGGGCGCGACGGGGCCGTCAGCCGCGCGCGGCCGCTGCCGCGTCCGCGGCCTGGGCGCGCAACGCGCGCTCCACGCCCGCGCGGTTCTCGACGACCAGGCGGCGCAGCGCCGGAGCCGGCTGCGCCGTCTCCAGCCACGCGTCGGTGGCGTCCAGCGTGGCCTGCTCGACCTGGAACGTCGGGTACAGGCCGATCACGACCTGCTGGGCCATCTCGTGGCTGCGGGTCTCCCAGACCTGCTTCACCGCGGCGAAGTACCGCTCGGTGTAGGGGGCCAGGTCGGCACGCTGGTCGGCCTGGGCGAACCCGGAGATCACCGACTCCTGGACCGCGTTGGGCAGCTTGTCGTCCTCGACCACCGCGGCCCACACCGCGGCCTTGCTCTCCGCGCCGGGACGGGCCGCGCGGGCCGCCGCGGCGTGCTGCTCGCCCGCCGAGGTGGCGTCGCGGACCAGCTCGGCCGCGATCGCGTCCTCGCCGACCCGGCCGGTCAAGGCGAGCCGGGTGAGCAGCGCCCACCGCAGGTCGGTGTCCACGGCCAGGCCCTCGTAGGAGCGGCTGCCGTCGAGCAGGCCCTGGAGCACGTCCAGCTGCTCGGGGGTGCGGGCGGTGACGGCGAAGGCGCGGGCCCAGGCCAGCTGGTGGTCGCTGCCCGGGGCGGCGGCCTCCAGATGGGCCAGGGCGGCCTCGGTCCAGCGGGCCAGGCCCGCCTCGCGCCACGCCGGGTCGGCGTACAGGTCCAGCGCGAGCTTGGTCTGGCGGTGCAGCGACTGCACCACGCCGATGTCGCTCTCCTTGCCGATGCCGTGCAGCACCAGCTCCAGGTAGTCGCGGGTGGCCAGCTCGCCGTCGCGGGTCATGTCCCAGGCGGCGGCCCACACCAGGGCGCGCGGCAGCGACTCGGCGAAGTCCCCGACGTGGTCGCGGACCGCGGCCAGCGAGCGGGCGTCCAGCCGGACCTTGGCGTACGACAGGTCGTCGTCGTTGAGCAGCACGACGTCCGGGCGGGCGGCGCCGACCAGGTCGGGCACCTCGGTGAGGGCGCCGTCCACGTCCAGCTCGATCCGGCGGGTGCGCTCCAGGCGCCCGTCGCGCAGCTCGTAGGCGCCCACCGCGATGCGGTGCGGCCGCAGCACGGGCACGCCCTTGGCGCCGGCCGGCAGCTCGGGGGCCTCCTGGCGGACGGCGAAGGCGGTGACCACGCCGTCCTCGTCGACCTCGATCTCCGGGCGCAGGACGTTGATGCCGGCCGTCTCCAGCCACGCCTTGGACCAGGTCTTGAGGTCCCGGCCCGAGGTCTCCTCCAGCGCCGTCAGCAGGTCGGTGAGGCGGGTGTTGCCCCACGCGTGGCGCTGGAAGTACGCCTGCACGCCCGTGAAGAAGGCGTCCATGCCGACGTAGGCGACCAGTTGCTTCAGGACGGAGGCGCCCTTGGCGTAGGTGATGCCGTCGAAGTTGACCAGGACGTCGTCCAGGTCGTTGATCTCCGCCATGATCGGGTGGGTGGACGGCAGCTGGTCCTGCCGGTAGGCCCACGTCTTCATGGTGTTCGCGAACGTGGTCCAGGCGTGCGGCCAGCGTGAGCCGGGGGCGTGCGCCTGGCACGCGATGGAGGTGTAGGTGGCGAACGACTCGTTCAGCCACAGGTCGTTCCACCACTCCATGGTGACCAGGTCGCCGAACCACATGTGGGCCAGCTCGTGGAGGATCGTCTCGGCCCGCAGCTCGTAGGAGGAGTCGGTGACCTTGGAGCGGAAGACGTACTGGTCGCGGATGGTGACCGCGCCCGCGTTCTCCATCGCGCCGGCGTTGAACTCCGGTACGAAGAGCTGGTCGTACTTAGCGAACGGGTAGGGGTGCCCGAACTTCTCGCCGAACCAGTCGAAGCCCTGGCGGGTGACCTCGAAGACCGCGTCGGCGTCCAGGAACTCCGCCAGCGAGGGGCGGCAGTAGACGCCGAGGGGGACGACGTGGCCGTCCGCGCCCTCCCACGTGCTGTGCACGGAGGTGTAGGGGCCGGCGATGAGGGCGGTGATGTACGTGGAGATGCGCGGGGTCGGCTCGAAGGCCCACACGTCGCCGGACGGCTCGGGGGTCGGCGAGTTCGACACCACCGTCCAGCCCTCGGGGGCCTTGACGGTGAAGGCGAACTCCGCCTTCAGGTCGGGCTGCTCGAAGCTGGCGAAGACGCGGCGGGCGTCCGGCACCTCGAACTGCGTGTAGAGGTACGCCTCGCCGTCCACCGGGTCGACGAAGCGGTGCAGGCCCTCACCGGAGTTGGTGTAGGCGCACTCCGCGACGACGCGCAGCTCGTGCCTGCCCGCGGCCAGCCCGTCCAGGGCGATGCGGGAGTCGGAGAAGACGGCGGCCGGGTCGAGGGCGGTGCCGTCCAGCACCGCCTCCTTGACGGCGGGGGCGACCAGGTCGATGAAGGTCGAGCCGGCCTCGCGCGCCTCGAAACGCACGGTGGTGACCGAACGGAACGTGCCGCCCTCCTTCGCACCGCTCAGATCGAGCTCGATGTCGTACCGCTCGACCGCGAGCAGGCGCGCGCGCTCCTGCGCCTCCGCACGCGTGAGGTTCGTACCCGCCACGACGGCTTCTCCTTCGCATTCTTCGTACTGGACTCGTACTGCACTCGTGCTGCACTCGCGTCCGGGCTCGCGCCCGGACCCGCACCGGCTTCCCAGCCGACCGGTCCGGCCCCGCCCTCCGGGTCTCGTCAGGCGAGACGCCCATCCTCGCACGCCGCCCCGTTCCCGTGCTCGGACCCTGTGGATAACTTCGCGCACCACCCGCACGGCCCCCGACCGCGGCCCTCCGCCCCCCGCGAGCTGCGAGAACTAAGACCGCCAGAAGGTACCCGTCGGCAGACGGCGGCAGACGGCGGCAGACAGTGGCAGTCGCGGACGCGACTACGGACGCAGGCATGGACGCGGCCGCGGACCTCGCCGCCGGGACGGGAGGCAAGCCGCCGGGACCGGAGGTGGCCGCCGGGACGGGAGGTGGGTTCAGACGGCCCGCCTCCGCTTCCGCTCGGCGGCCCCTCGCCCTGGCCTCCTAAGCGCCCCTGGCCGCGCGCAAGGCTTGCGAGAGCGCGTCAACGGTCACGCCCACGATGGCCAGGAGTTGTGCCGGGCCCGCCCCGGCTCTGCTCATGAGGGCGAGGGACTGGTTCACGGCCGCAGCGTGTTCAGCGAAGGCGTCGGCGTCCTGGTCGGTCAGTCCACCGGCCTTCAACGCGGCGCGCAGGCGCAGACGCTGGAAGCCGAGCGCCTCCTTGGCGTGCGCCGCGACGGTCGGGCTCAGCACCGGAATCGCCATGGCCGACTGGGCGATCAGGCATCCGTCGGGCAGTTCGGGATCGGCGATGCGCCCGAGGGTGACATCGAAGAACGCGCGGACGGCGGCAAGGGGCTCCGAGGCCGCACAGGACAGGGCGGCGTCGTACCTGTCGCCGTAGCGCGCGGTGTAGCGGTCCAGGCAGCGCAGGAAGAGCGTGTCCTTGTCGCCGAGCGAGGAGTAGATGGAGCTGCGGTTCAGGCCGGTCGCCCGTGACAGGTCGTCGACCGAGGTGTCGGCGTAGCCGGCGCGCCAGAACTGGGTCATCGCGGCGTCGAGTGCCGTGTCCATGTCGAACTGCTTCTTGCCTGCCACGTGGCGCTTCCTTGCCGGTGCGTCGATCTTGCCGATGGGTCCGATGTCCATGTGCCGTGCTGCACACCATCCTATCTTGAACCGGATGGTTCAAGATGTGTACGTTGGCAGCCATGATCACGACCGCGGCCCACCCGCAATCCGAGACAGCGCCACCGGGCACGCAGCCTGGTCCCGGCCGCCGCCGTCGTCGTCGTCATCTACGCCCTCGTCATGGCCGGCGGGAATCCGACCGTTCCGCTCTACGCCCTGTGGGCGTCGGAGTTCGGCTTCGGGCCCGTCACCACGACCCTCGTGTTCATCGCCTACGTCATCGGCGTCGTCGGCATGCTGCTCGTGGCCGGTTCGCTGTCCGACGCGATCGGACGCCGCCCCGTCCTGGCTCTGGCACTGGCGCTCACAGCGGTCAGCGCCCTCGGGTTCGCACGCGCCGACGCCGTCATCGGTGCTGGCGCCGTCATCGGTGCTGGCGCCGGCGCCCTGTTCGTCAGCGCACTGCCGGCCCAGGTCCTCACGCCGCCGCGGCTCCTGCGGCGGAGCACCGGGACATGCCTGCTGGCCGTCGGGATGGTCCTCATCGAGACGGCGCCGTGGACCCGCTCCGCGCCTGTCCTCACCGCCGGCACCGTCCTCGCCGGGGCAGCCGTCGGGATCCTGATGCGCCACGGCCTCGGCGTCACGGACGCCCTGAGCGAACCCGGCAACCGCGCCGAACTCAGCGCGACGTACTTCCTGTTCGTCTACGCCGGCCTTTTCTGCCCCGTCCTGCTGCTCGGCGTCTCGGCCAGCCAGCCGGGTCCCGGATCGCCGGCATCACCCTCACTGCCCTCGTCATCGCCATCGCGCTCACCGGCCTGGCCCTGGGGCGCGGCACCGAACCAGCAGACGCCACACCCCTGGAGGATTCCCGTGACTGACCCCGCGACCACCGCTCAGCATGTCTCCGAAGCCCATCCCGTCCGCGACCTGCCCCTGCACGACCTGGACGGGTTCACCCACCGCTGGGTCGACGCGGACGGCATCCGCCTGCATGCCGTCGAAGGCGGCCAGCCGGCCGGTCCGGCCGTCGTCCTGCTCGCCGGCTTCCCGCAGACCTGGCGGGCCTGGCGGAAGGTCATGCCCGGTCTCGCCGACCGGTTCCGCGTCATCGCGGTCGAGCTGCCGGGCCAGGGCCACTCCGAGCGTCCGGAGCTCAGCTACGACACCCACACGGTCGCCGCGCACGTCCACGCCGCCGTCAAGGCGCTCGGAGTGTCGACCTACTGGCTGGCCGCCCACGACATCGGCGCCTGGGTCGCCTTCTCCCTCGCCCTCAACCACGAGGACCAGCTGCGCGGGGTCGCCCTGCTCGACGCCGGAATCCCCGGCATCACCCTCCCGGAGTCGATTCCCACCGACCCGGCCCGGGCGTGGAAGACCTGGCACTTCGCGTTCCACCTCGTGCCCGACCTGCCCGAGACCCTGCTCGCGGGCCGCGAACGGGAATACGTCAGCTGGTTCCTGAAGGCGAAGGCCCTCTCCCCCGACACGTTCGACGGCGCCGACCTCGACCACTACGCGGCGGCCCTCGCGGCCGACGGCGGCCTCCACGCCTCGCTCGCCTACTACCGGGACGCCGCCGAGTCGGCGCGCAGGAACCACCAGGCGCTCAGCCGGAAGCACCTGACCTTGCCCGTCCTCGGAATCTCCAGCAGCCACGGCTCCATCCCGGACATGGCTGCCTCCATCCGCCCCTGGGCCGACAACACCACCGGAGTCGTCGTGCCCGACGCCGGGCACTTCATCCCCGACGAGCAGCCCGAAGCCGTCGCCGCCGCCATAGCCGGCTTCATCGCCGACCACCACTGACGCCGCCCGGACCCGCCCGGCGCGCCCCGCCCGGACGCGCCCCCACCCGGACGCGCGGACGCGCGGACCGCCAGGACGCCCACATCCCGGCGGTCCGCCGACTCGACGTACGCGACCAGGACCTCGCCATCACCCGCGCGGCGACCGGGAACCCATGGGACGGCTGAACACGAGCCCGCCGCTGAGACTGTCGCAGCTCTTTCCGGCACCGGTGAATGGCTACGGACCCGCACCCGCACTTCTCAGAGCACGGCTCAGGAAGCCTCGCTCAGGGCGGGATCGGCGCACCAGACGACGGCGAGTTCGGACAGCGGCACGTCGAGCACCTGGCTGAGCCGGACGACGGTCCCGAACGCGGGCGTCGGCAGCCGGCCGGTCTCGATCTTGCGGAGGGTCTCCGGCGACATCCCCGCCGCCAGGGCCACCTCGACGAGGCCGCGCCCGGCGCGCGCCGCGCGCAACGCGGCCCCGAGACGTCGGCCCGCCTCGATCTGCTCCGGGGCGAGGGGGTGGCGAACCATACGCACATGCTAGAGCCGCTGGTGGGCGGCGGCAAGCACTCACCCTGGTATAAATATACCTGTCGGCACCCCGGGGAATCGAGGTTCACAGTGATCGAACTCAAGTCGCCCAGAGACATCGAGCGCATGCGCGTCACTGGCCAGTTCCTCGGCCGGCTGCTGGCCGAACTCGGCGACCTCGCCGCGGTAGGGGTCGACCTGATGGACCTGGAGCACCACGCCCGCCGCCGGATCAAGGAGCGCGGCGCGGAGTCCTGCTACTGGGACTACGCGCCCTCGTTCGGCAAGGGCCCGTTCCGCAACGTGGTGTGCCTCTCGGTCAACGACGCCGTACTCCACGGACTGCCGCACCGCTACACGCTGCGCGACGGGGACATGCTGACCATGGACATGGCGGTGACCATCGACGGCTGGGCCGCGGACTCGGCGTACTCCGTCATCGTCGGCACCCCCGCCGAGGAGGACCTGCGGTTGATCGAGGCCACCGAGGTCGCCCTGGAAGCCGGGATCAAGGCCGCCCAGCCGGACAACCGGCTCGGAGACATCTCGGCGGCCATCGGCGCGGTCGCCGCCGAGTACGGCTACCCGGTCAACCTGGAGTTCGGCGGCCACGGCATCGGCCGCACCATGCACGAGGACCTGCACATCCCCAACGACGGCCGCGCCGGCCGCGGCTGGAAGCTCCGTCCCGGCCTGACGATCGCGATCGAGCCCTGGTTCGCCGCGGGCACCGACAAGATCGTCTTCGACCCCGACGGCTGGACGATCCGCTCGGCCGACGGCTCGCGCACCGCCCACTCGGAGCACACGGTCGCCATCACCGAGGCCGGCCCCCTCGTCCTCACCCGCCGCCCGCAGCACGCATAAGACGGCTGGCCGCCGGCAGGAGCGCGTCAGGATCCGGACGGCTGACTCAGCGGCAAGCAGGCCAATCCCTTGCACCCGCCAGGAGTCAGGCCACCAGAAGGTGCCGGTTGGCGGACAACAGGCCGTGTACCTCGGGCACGTCGCCGTACTCCTCCAGCCGCCGCAGGACGGCTCGGGTGCGCTCGGCGGTGCGCTCGCTGGCGAGGCAGGAGGAGAGTTCGACGATCCGCCCCGCTTCCCGCACGGCCCGCTCCGGCTCGTTCGCGTCGGCGAGGGCCACCGCGAGCCACGACCGGTACAGCGCCACCTCCCTCACATGGGTGGCGTCGTATCGGCTCAGCACCTCTGTCAGCAGGGGGACCGCCCGCAAGGGACGCTTGAGTTCCGTGAAGACCCGCGCGTCCATGACGTCGAGTTCCTCGTGCGTCACCCAGTAGGCCCACTCCGGCGCCGGGGTCCCGTCGCCGCCGACCAGCGCCTCATGTGCCTCTTCGAGCGCGCGCATCGCCGGTTGCGCCTCTCCCGCCTTGGCATAGGCCCACCCCACCCGGTCCAGGAACAGGGCCCTCGTGGCCGCCGGGGCATTCGGCCCGGCTTCCTCCACCGCCGCATGGGCCAGCTCGATCCCCTCGCGCTGCCTCCCGGTGTTGGTGTGCTGGTAGGCCAGGGAGCCCGCGAGGTTGGCCACGAGCGTGGTGTCGCCCGCCTCCCGAGCGGCGGACATCCCCAGGGTGTACGCCCGCTCCGCGTCCGCGTACCGTCCGGCGTCCGAGGCGATCCATCCGGCGATCTGGGCGAGTTCACCGATCCGCGCCAGCAGCATCCGCCCCACGGCCTCGCTGAACACCGCCTCCTTGTGCAGCCGTACGGCCTCGTTGAGCTCACGGAAGGCGGGCCCCAACAGGTAGCCCCCGGTGACAAGATCGTCGGCCAGCCGCAAAGCATGCACCCTGGACGCGAGGTCGTGGACCCTTTCCACCCCGACCCGCCGTTTCCCCAACTCCGACCTCGGGACAGTCGAAGCCCCGCAGGTCCCGAAGCGCCGACGTTCAGAAGTGCTCATCCGGCCCCTCCCCCCGCTCCATTCTGACTCCCCCTGGCCTCAGCGACCAGGTCTGCGCTGTCGACCGCCCCGCCCCGGCGTACCGTGAACGCGTGGCGAGTGAGCACCTGGGACGGACGGTGCGGCGCCTGCGCCGACTGGCTGACCTGACGCAGGAGGGGTTGGCGGAGCGCTCCGACGTATCGGTGGACGTCATCCGGCAGTTGGAACAGGGGCGCAAGCACTCGGCGCGGCTCCCGACGCTGCACGCGCTGGCGAACGGGCTGGGAGTGGAGCTGACCACTCTGCTCGGCGACCCACCGGCCGTGGCCTCGACCGGGGAGAACGACGGCCCTCGCTTCGTCGCCGTACGCAGAGCCATCATGCCCACCCTGTGGGGGCCGCCACCGCCTCCGACCGGCCCGGACTTCTCCCCGGAGCGCCTGCGCGAGCAGATCGCGGACGCCTGGACCCAGTACCACGCGGCCGAGTTCGACACGGTGATGAAGGTGCTCCCCGAGCTGATCGCAGACGCGCGCTCCGCCGCCGCAACCGGCGGCGAGGAGGAGAGGGGACTCGGATTCGCCGCACTGGCCAAGGCGTTGCAGCTCGGCGGACACGTCGCCGTGCGTATGGGCAAGACCGACCTCGCGTTGACGAGTCTGGAACGGGCGACGGAGGCGGCCGGGAGGACGTCGGACCCGCTTCTCGTTCCCATGATCGTCAACTCCGTGGCCTGGACGTACCAGCGACAGGGGCGCCTCGCCGACGCCCTGGGCGTCGCACTGCACGCCGCCGCGGCGATCCAGGACGCCGGGCACACGGACACCGCCGACGGCCTCAAGGTGTGGGGTGCGCTCACCATGAGCGCCGCCACGTCGGCCGCCCGCAGCGGCGACTACGACCGCGCGGCAAACATGATGAAGGAGGCGGAGAAAGAGGCCGCCCGCGTATCCAGGTTGCCCGCCGGCTCGGACAACCGCATGGTCAGTGTCTTCAGCCCCTCGTCGGTCCGGATCGAACGCGTCCGCCTGGCCGTCCAGTACGGCCACCCTGAAGACGCCCTGAGCCTCTCCAAGGGGATGCGCCTGTCGAAGGACACCCCGCCCTCCTGGCGGACCTGGCTGCTGCTCGACGTGGCCCGCGCCCACACCGACCTCGGAGACGCGACCGGGGCGGTCAGGACACTGGAGTCGCTGCGGCGGGTCGCCCCGACGTGGATGCAGCACCACACCTCGGCCGTCGATATCGTGCGCGACCTGTGGTCGCTTCCCAACCACCCTTCCGGGCTGAGGGCGTTGGCGGAGTTCCTGGGAATCGCCACTCAGCGTCGCGAAAGCGGGGCACCTGCCCGGCAGGGTACGCATGGACGCCATCCCAGGCCGGGAAGGCCGGGAAGGCCGGGACGCAGATCAGGGCACTCGCCGGAGCCGACCTGAGGCGGCAGCACGAACCATCGGACGGGATCCGCGTTCAACGTCCCTCCACAGGCCCGCTGTTCGTCGCCTTGCGGGCCCCGGCGGCGGGTACCTTGCTACGAGGGGGACGCAGAACGGAGATCGAGATGGCGCCGTACGGTGAAGAGCACACCGGATACCGCATCGCGCGCGCCCGCAAGGCACGCCGCCTGACCCAGCGCGAGTTGTCGGACCTCTCGCATGTGTCGTACAGCACCCTGACGAAGGTGGAGCAGGGGGCGATGCCCGCGAGCCCTTCGGTGACGGGTGCGCTGGCCCGGGCACTGTCCGTGCCGGTGACCGAGCTGACCGGGCAGCCTTACCTCGACGAGCTGAAGCTGGATCAACTGGACGGGCTGATCCAGCCGATCCGCGAGGCGCTGAACGTGTACGACCTGGGACCGGACCCGGATGTCCTGCCCCGTTCGACCGAAGAGCTGGAGGCACAGGCGGACGAACTGTGCGCCATGATCCGGGCGACCGACATCAAGAAGGCCGCCGCCCTGCTATCGAGCCTGATCTTCGAAGCCACCACCACGGCCCACACCTCCCCCAGCGCCCGGCACTGGCGGCTCCTCGCCTCCGCGTACCGCACGGCGTACGACGTGACCACGAAACTCGGGTACTCGGACCTTTGCGCGGTGGCACTCGACCGCATGGACTGGGCAGCCCAGCGCGCCTCCGACCCCGTCATCGGCGGGCTGCGCCAGTACCTGCGCGCCCTGGCCTACCTGCGGGCCAGCGACTACCGCACCGGAAAGCGGCTGATCCAGCTCGGCAGGTCCACCCTGGAACAGGCCGAGGCCGGGCGGGTTCGGGATGTCGTGACCGGTCAACTGCACCTGGGCGCGGCGGTGCTGGCCGGCCGCGACAAGGACGAGGACGCGGCGGAGGGGCACCTGGGCGAGGCGTACCGCATCGCCGAGCGCACCGGTCCCGCCGAGCGCGTCCACTGGCTGTCCTTCGGGCCGACCAACGTCCAGGCGCACCGGGTGAGCGTGCTCGCGGAGTTGGACAAGTACCCCGAAGCCGTGGACGCGGCCGGCCGGATGACCATGGCGGCCGAGTGGCCGCTCTCCAGGCTGGCGCACCACCACGCGGAGGTCGCCTGGGCGCAGATGTGGATGGGCGACACCGCCGGGGCGTTCCGCAGCCTCCAGACGGCACGCAGGATCGCGCCTCAGCAGACGCGCTACCACCCGGTCGTCCGTGAGACGTACAGCGGACTGGAGGCCGCGAGGCGGCGCATGCCGGAGACGTTCAGCAACTTCGCTTCCTGGTTGCGCGTCTGACGTGCCGTCAATCCATGGCCGACGGTATCAGCGACGTCTGGTACTTCCGGCCCCTGCGTGTCGGCAGGCTGACTGGCCGTAAGGAGACCCCCGCGACCGCGCACTCGGTCCGGGGGCATGGCCAACCTCGAAAGCAGGCTGACATGCGAGACCCTATCCGTCCGTGCTGTGAAAGGGCGAGGGCCGCTTCCGGCCCGTCCGCGCCTTTCGGGCGCCGTACGCCGTCGTCCCGCTGCTCCCGGGCCGTGCTGCCCGCGCGGCGGGGTGCCGACTGCCGACCGCAGGCGGGTACGCCGCGCCGGACCTGCGGTGTGGGGGCGGCCCGGTGACCCTGCGGCCGATCCCCGTACAGACCGTCCAGGGGCACCCGGGGACGACCGTCGCGCGGCGGTGGGTGATGGAGCCGCGTGTCGTCGGCCAGGCGCGGCACGATCTGCGCGGGTATCTGCTCGCGTGGGGGCACGCCGGGCTCGCGGACGCCGCCGAGCTGGTGCTGTCGGAGCTGGTCACCAACGCGCTGCGGCACGCCGACGTGCCGCAGGACCGGCTGGTGGAGACCCGCTACGCGCGGCTGCCCGACGGGGTGCGCATCGAGGTGCACGACGCGGACCCGTCGCTGCCGGTGCGGGCGGACCCCGCCGAGGACGAGGAGTCCGGGCGCGGTCTGGAGCTGATCGACATCGTGACCGGCGGGCGCTGGGGTGCCTGCGCGCGGGACGGCGTGGGCAAGCGGATCTGGGCCGAGGTCACCGTGTCCGAGAGCGTCTGAGCCCCGGGCCGGTGGCGGCGTTCGGCCCGGGACGCCCGCCATGCCCCGGGCATGGCGGGGGCCGGGCCGGCGCGGGTCCGGCCCGGAAACACGAAGGCCCGGATGTCAGGCTGATATGCCGTCGATCCGGGCCAGGGCGTCGTCCGCGCCGAAGGGTTGCAGGTAGGGCAGCCATCGGGGGTCCCGGTGGCCGGTCCCGATGATCCGCCAGGCCAGACCCGAGGGCGGCGCCGGTTGGTGGCGCAGCCGCCAGCCCAGCTCGGCGACGTGGCGGTCCGCCTTCACGTGGTTGCAGCGTCTGCACGCCGCGACCACGTTCTCCCAGGCGTGCTGGCCGCCCCGGCTGCGCGGGATGACGTGGTCGACGCTGGTGGCCGCCGCCCCGCAGTAGGCGCACTTCCCGCCGTCCCGGGCGAAGAGGGCCCGGCGGGTGAGCGGGACGGTGCCCCGGAAGGGCACGCGGACGAACTTGGTGAGTTTCACGACACTCGGCGCGGGCAGCGCCTGGGTCTCGCTGTGCAGGTAGGCGCCGGATTCCTCCAGGCACACAGCCTTGTTGTTGAGCACGAGAATGAGTGCGCGGCGGAGTGGTACGACGCCGAGGGGCTCGTACGACGCGTTCAGGACCAGGACATGCGGCACGGATGCCTCCTTGGGCGCCGGCGGCGCGTGGCTCGCGCCGGGACGTTCTGGCCTCAGTGTCCCCGGAAGGCGGGGGGACGCGCCACCATGCCGGTGTAACGGACCGGGGGTGTTTTGGGCCACAGGGCCGGGCGGAGCGGTCGGCCGGCGCACCGTAGGCCACCAGGGCACCGCGCCGTAGGCCGCCAGGGCACCGGACCGTGGGCCGCCAGGGCACCGCACCGTAGGCCGCCGCGGCGCCCCAGCGGCTGCCGCCCGCACCCGGCCCGGCACCGCGGCCGAGGCCCGGCAAGCCGCCCGACGTACCCGACGTGCGTTCGAAGACGGCACGAGAGGGCGCCCACCGGCATCGGCACGGTCGGGGCGGGGCGCGCTACGCCGTTAGATTGGGCCTTCCACAACCAGGACGGGGAGGTCACCGCCCGTGTCCACCGCGACACCTCACGCCGGCACGCCGCTCGACGCGGTGCCGCGCTCCGCCGCCCAGGCCAGTAGCTGGGTCGACGACAACTGGGCCGGCTGGCTCAGCGCGGGGCTGCGCATCCTGCTCATCGTGGCCATCGCCGTGGTCCTGCGCTCGGCCGTGCGCAAGACCCTCAGCCGGCTGATCGACCGGATGAACCGGGGCGCGGAGGCCGCGGCCAACACGACGCTGGGCGGTCTGCTGGTCAACGCGGAGCGGCGCAAGCAGCGCAGCGAGGCGATCGGTTCGGTGCTGCGCAGCGTGGCGTCGTTCCTGATCCTGGGCACGGCGGCGCTGACGGTGCTCTCGGTGCTGAAGATCAACCTGGCGCCGCTGCTGGCCAGCGCCGGGGTGGCGGGCGTGGCCATCGGCTTCGGCGCCCGCAACCTGGTGACCGACTTCCTGTCCGGGGTGTTCATGATCCTGGAGGACCAGTACGGCGTGGGCGACGTGATCGACGCGGGCGTCGCGAGCGGCACCGTGATAGAGGTCGGCCTGCGGGTCACCAAGCTGCGCGGCGACGGCGGCGAGATCTGGTACGTGCGCAACGGCGAGGTCAAGCGCATCGGCAACCTCAGCCAGGGCTGGGCCACCGCGTTGGTGGACGTCCAGGTCGGAGCGGGCGAGGATCTGGCGCGGGCCCGGTCGGTGATCACCGCGACGGCCGAGGAGATGTCCAAGGAGGACCCCTGGGACGAGGTGCTGTGGGAGCCCGTGCGGGTGCTGGGTCTGGAGTCCGTGGGCCCGGACTCCGTCGTCGTCATGGTGCAGGCCCGCACCATGCCGGGCCAGGCAGCGGGGGTGGCCCGCGAACTGCGCTGGCGCCTCCGGCACGCGTTCGAGCGCGAGGGCATCGAGATCACCGGTGGCCCGGTGGCCGGTGAGATCCCGGCTCAGGCCGGGGCGGCCGACGACGCGGGGCGGCGGCCGACGCGCCGGACGAGGAGGGCGGAGACGGCGGCGACGGCGGCGACGGCGACGGTGACGGAGCTTCTGGCGCTACCGGAGCCACCGTGCCCCGACCCACCGCCCGCGCGTCGGCCAACCGTTCCGGCGGCGACGGGGACGCCGGCGGCGCCTGACCGGCCTCGTACCGGCCTCGTACCGGCCTCGTACCGGCCGCATACCGGCCGCATACCGGCCGCATACCGGCCGCGGACAGCCTCCGACCGCTCCCGGAGCCGTCGACGGGCGCCTCCTGGCCTCCTCGCCCCCTCGCCGGCAGCCGGCCGGCGGCCCCCGGCCCCCGGCCGGCTCAGCTCGGCTTGGGGATCAGGGCCGAGCTGATGGTCTCGGGGGTGCCGGTGACCGCGATCAGCACGAAGCGCGGGTGCTGCCCTCCCGGGTACGCGCGGTAGCCGCCGCTCGGCCGCAGCCGGTAGGTGGCGGAGGTGCGCGGGCGCAGGCTTCGGGGACCGGAGAGCGTGTCCCACCAGGCGGAGGCGCCCTGCCCGTAGCGGCTGGCGAAGTGCGGGACGAGCGTGGCCGCGCTGGTGTTGCGCACCCGTACGGTGACGCCGGACAACCCGTTCGGGTGACCTGGCGCGGCCTGCGGGGTGACCGTCATCCGCAGCGGCGGCGGGCTGGCCGCGGCCACCACCGTGCTCAGCAGCGCGGGTACCAGCAGCCCGCCGGCGAGCGCGGCCTTGGCGCGGGGCGAGCGCAGCCCGCGGGGCAGCCGGGGCTGCCAGGCCCTGGCCAGCGCCGCCCTCGGCACGGTCGCGGCGGCGGCCAGCCACAGCGGCGTCATCATCAGGTAGTAGCCGTCCTGCGAGCGGGTGGCGAGGTAGAACGCCAGCCAGGGCAGCACGGTCAGTGCCGGGCCGAGCCGGCGCATGAAGAGGACGGTCGCCGCGAGCAGCCCCAGCAGAAGCAGCACGCTGGCGTAGGAGTAGAAGCTGAGCCGGCTGCTGCCGTCGGTGAGGTAGTACGAGATGCCCATCAGCCCCTGGCCGTGCAGGATCGCCTTCTGGGTGAGCGGCAGCAGCAGTCCGCCCGCCCACGCCCTGGGCGCCTGCGCGGCCGGATAGGCGTTGACCAGGGCGAACACCAGCAGAGCGATCCCGGTGTAGCGCGCCACCACCGCGCGCGCCGGACGTCCGCCCAGCTCGCCACGGCGCACCGCGTACAAGCCGGCCAGCAGGAACGGCACGAGGAACCAGGCGAGCTGCTGTGTGGCGCAGGCCGCGCCCAGGCACACCGCCCGCAGCACGCCCGCGCGGCCCAGCCGCCCGCCCGCGCCGGTCCGCGTCCATCCCACGGCCACCGGTACCAGCAGCGCCACCGCCACGACCGCCGGGTAGCCGTCGCGCGCGTACCCGGGCAGCAGGCCGAAGCCGAGGCAGACGGCGGTGGCCGCGGACCGCCACAGGGCGGGCAGCAGCACCCACAGCGCGCACGTCCCCGCCAGCAGCGCCGCGGTCGACACGATGGTCGCGGCGGTCGGGCCGTGCACCACCGCCCGTACCGGGGCGGTCAGCAGCGGGGCGAGCGGCGGGTAGCCGAAGGTGTAGTCGGCGCTGCCGTCCATGGTCTTGGTCAGCGCCGCCCGGCCGTGGAAGATCCACGGCCACGCCTGCCCGTAGACCGGCCGGCCGTGGTCGATCGCGTCGGCCGCCTGGGCGGTCAGCGCGGCCTCGTCGGTGGCACCGTGGAACAGCATCCAGCCGACGACGACGAGGGCGACGGCCATGGCCAGCACCACCGCGTCGACCACGACCAGGGCCCGCCGTGTCCGCACGGTCAGCGTGAGGACGCCGGCGGCGAGGATGCCGCCGTACACCAGGCTGATGCCGGCGGCGGTCGCCAGGTGGTCGGGGACCGCGTCCGTCCAGGTGCCGCGGGTGCCGATGAACAGGCTGATCACCGCGATCAGGGTCATGCCGCGGTGCGCCTGCGCCGGGGCCGCGTCGTCCTGGCCGAGGCCCCGGCCGCGCAGCGCCGCCGCCGCCAGGCCGAGCACGGTGGACGGCGCCGGGTAGGCGTCGGGGTCCGTCACGGTGGTCGATCTCGCCGGTACCGGGCTCGGCACGGCTCCGGGTTCGCCGTGGTCCGCCATCACGTCAGGTCCTCTCCCCTCCGGCCGCGGGCCCTGCGTGGGTAACGAGGCCGCCACGGCACACCAGCAACCCGGAAGACAGGCGACACGTCCGGATGGTTGCTCAGGAATGGCCACACAGTGAACGGAGCCCGACCCTCCGTGCGTAAGGGCGGACGGCTCCATGAGAAGCCACCCCCGCCCGCCCCGCATCCCGGTCGCGCGGCCCAACCCGCCGCCCGCCCGGAGGGGAGCCGCGCCCGCCCGAGCCGCCGCCAGGACCGTCCCCGCCCCGCACACTCCCCGCCGGCTCCCCTGCCTTGCCCCCCGTCAACTCCCCTGCCCGCTCCCCGCCTGCTCCCCGGCCCGCCCCCGCCCGGGAGACGGCCGCGGAGACACCGCAGAAGAGCCCGCGGAGAGCCCGCGGAGAGGACGCGGCGAGGATGCGGAGGCACCGTGCCCTCGGCGCGTCCCCGTCCGCCCGGGCGTCCGGCGGCCATCCGGGCGACACGGCGCCCCGCACGGGGCCGGCCGCCCCGCCCCGTACGCTCGGGCACGTGGCAGGCGACAGCGGCGTGGGCGAGGACGGGGGCCGGGCATCCGGCGGGCGGGGGCGGGGGCCTGGGACGTGTACGGGCCGGGCCGGCCGCCGACCCCCGGCGGCCGGCCCTACGTGCTGCTCTCGGCCGCCGTGTCCCTCGACGGGCGGCTGGACGACGCCTCGCCCGAGCGCCTACTGCTCAGCGGGCCGGAGGACTTCGCCCGGGTGGACGAGGTGCGCGCCGGCAGCGACGCGATCCTGGTGGGGGCCTCGACGCTGCGCAAGGACAACCCACGGCTGCTGGTCAACGACCCGGCGCGGCGGGCCCGCCGGGTGGCCGAGGGCCGGCCCGAGCAGCCGCTGCGGGTGACCGTCACGGGCGGCGGCGACCTGGACCCGGAGCTGCGGTTCTGGCACCACGGCGGAGAGCGGCTGGTCCTCACCCGCGACGGTGCCGCCGAGGGGCTGCGGGCGCGGCTGGCGGGCCTCGCAGAGGTCGCTCCGACCGGGCCCGAACTGGACTGGGGGCGGGTGCTGGACGAGCTCGGCCGCCGGGGGGTGCGCCGGCTGATGGTCGAGGGCGGCGGCAGCGTGCACACCCAGTTGCTGGCGCTGGACCTCGCCGACGAGCTGCACGTGGCCGTCGCGCCGCTGGTCGTGGGCGAGGAGGACGCGCCGCGCTTCCTGCGCCCGGCGCACTACCCTGGCCGTTCCGCCGCCCGGATGCGCCTGGTGGAGGCCCGGCCGGTGGGCGACACCGTCCTGCTCCGCTACGCACCGAAGGACCGCACCCCGTGACCGATCCCGTCCCCGGCCCGACGCCCGACCCGACGCCCGGCCCGACAAGCTCCCCCGTCCGCACCGCCTCCGGCCCGAGCCAACACGAGCGGGACCTGCGCTGGATGCGGCGCGCGATCGAGCTCTCCCGGCGCTGTCCGCCGGCCGAGGGCGCCTACTCGGTCGGCGCGGTGGTCGTCGGCGCGGACGGCACGGAACTGGCGACCGGGTTCAGCCGTGAGGGTGATCCGGTGGTGCACGCCGAGGAGTCGGCGCTCGCCAAGCTGCCGGCCGGCGACCCCCGGCTGGCCGGGGCGACCGTCTACAGCACGCTGGAGCCCTGCTCCCAGCGGGCGTCCCGACCGCTGCCCTGCACCCGGCTGATCCTGGCCGCGGGGGTGCCCCGGGTGGTGGTGGCCTGGCGCGAGCCGAGCCTGTTCGTGGCCGACTGCGTGGGCGTGGAGCTGCTGCGGGAGGCAGGCGTCGAGGTGGTGGAGCTGCCGGAGCTGGCCGAGGAGGCCATGGCGGTCAACGCCCACCTCCGGCTGGACGGCGACTCCTGACCCGAACGGCCCCGAACGGCCCGAACGATCACGAACGGCCGAACGAGCCGAACGAGCCGAACGGCCGAACGAGCCGAACGGCCCGCACGTCGCCCAGGACCCGCGAGGCCGCGTCCGCTGCGGGAGGCAACCGGTCCGGTCCCGCCGGGAGCCCCCCGGCAGCGCACCCCCGCCCGATGCCTGACGACTCGTCACATCGCCTGACGGCTGCGCGCGTACCGGCCCCGCAGCCGGGTACGGGTACGTCGGCGCGGCGGCTCGCCGCGCCCGCGCCCGCGGACCCTTGACGCTCCAGTGACGGCGGGCCTACCTTGGCGTTCGCCATTAGGAAACCTTCCTAACAGTGAGCTGCGAAAGGATGGCGCGTATGGCTGGCACCCCCGGAACCCCGCGCGTCCTGCGCGCCATGAACGACCGCGCCGCGCTCGACCTCCTGCTGGAGCACGGCACCCTCTCCCGCACCCGGATCGGCAAGCTGACCGGGCTGTCGAAGCCGACCGCGTCGCAGCTGCTCGCGCGGCTGGAGGCGGCCGGGCTGGTGCTGGCCACCGGTACCACCGCCGGCCGGCCCGGGCCCAACGCGCAGCTGTACTCGGTGAACCCGGAGTCGGCGTACGTGGCCGGCCTGGACGTGAACACCGAGCGGATCAGGGCGGCCGTCGCCGACATCACCGGCCGTACCGTCGGCAGCTTCCGGCTGGCCACGCCGGGGCACCGGGCCGGCAGCGCCGTCGCCCAGGTCGTGGAGGCGCTGGACGGCGCGGTGAAGGCGGCCGGGCTCAGCCGCGCCGCCCTGCACCGGGTGGTGATCGGCACACCGGGCGCCTTCGACCCGAGCACCGGGCGGCTGCGGTACGCCAGCCACCTCCCCGGCTGGCACGCGCCCACGCTGCTGGACGAGTTGGCCGCCGCGCTGCCGATGCCGCTGGAGTACGACAACGACGTGAACCTCGCGGCCGTCGCCGAGCAGCGGATCGGCGCGGCCCGCGGACACGGCGACTTCGTACTGCTGTGGAACGAGGAGGGCATCGGCGCGGCCCTCGTCATCGGCGGCCGGCTGCACCGGGGTTGGACCGGCGGCGCCGGTGAGGTCGGCTTCCTGCCGGTGCCCGGCACCCCGCTGGTGCGCAACGTGGCGCGCGCCAACAACGGCGGCTTCCAGGAGCTGGCCGGGTGCAACGCCGTGCTGCGGATCGCCCGGGAGCTGGGGCTCGACCTGCCCTCGGGCAGCCAGGAGGACGCCGCCGCCGAACTGCTCCGTACCGCCGCGGCCGGGTACACGCGGGGCGGCCCGGAGGCCGAGGACCCGTACGCCGCGCTGCTGGCCCGCTGCGCCACCGGCCACGCGATCGGACTGGCCTCCATCGTCGCCGTGCTGGACCCGGAGCTGATCGTGCTGGCCGGCCGGGTCACCCTCGCGGGAGGCGAGCCGCTGCGCGCGATGATCCAGGCCGAGCTGGCCGAACTGGCCGTCCCCAGGCCCCGGCTGGTGCTCGGCACCGCCGCGGGACACCCCGTCCTCAGCGGGGCGCTGGAGAGCGCGCTCGCCACCACCCGGGACGAGGTGTTCGACACGGCACGCTGAACCACCCGGCCCGCCCAGCCCGCAGGCGCCGTACGACCCCGTACCAGCAGCAGCCCGTCAGCAACCCGGTCGTCCCCGCGGCCCGTCCGCGCCCCGCAGTTCTCCGCAGTTCTCCGCAGTTCCCCCGCAACCCAGCGGAACCGCACCCTCCGCGGTCCCGTCGGCACCGCACACCCTCGGCAAGCCCGCCGCCCGCCCGCCGCCCGCCCGGCCCCGCTCAGCACCCCTCAGCACCCCTCAGCACCCGCCCCGGCACACCCCCGGCGCCCTCCCGGCGCCGTCTCGACGCACCCTCGCACCCTCGCACCGAACCGGAGGAAAGCGCAGTGTCCCGACTGTCGAAGGCCGCCGCCCTCGCGGCGTCCGCCGCCGCCCTCGCCCTGCTGGCGAGCGCGTGTACCGGCCAGAGCTCGCCCGGTGCCACCGACGACGCGAGCAAGGACGTGACCATCACCTTCTGGCACGGCTGGTCCGCGCCCAGCGAGTTGAAGGCGGTCAACGCCGACGTCGCCCGGTTCGAGAAGCTGCACCCGAACATCCACGTCAAGGTGCAGGGGAACATCACCGACGACAAGATCAACCAGGCGCTGCGGGCCGGCGGCCCCACCGCGCCGGACGTGGTCTCCTCCTTCACCACCGACAACGTCGGGCAGTTCTGCTCCTCGGGCGCCTTCGCCGACCTCTCGCCCTTCCTCGCCAAGGACCGGATCGACCCGGCCGCCACCTTCCCGAAGCCGATGCTGGAGTACACCCAGTACCAGGGCAAGCGGTGCGCGCTGCCCCTGCTCGGGGACGCCTACGGCCTCTACTACAACACCAAGGAGTTCGCAGCCGCCGGGATCAGCGGGCCGCCGAAGACCCTCTCGGAGTTCGACGCGGACGCCGTGAAGCTCACCAGGTCCACCGCGGGCGGCTACAGCCGGCTCGGCTACATGCCCGACTTCCACGGCTACGAGTCCGTCCCGGGCCACCTGGCGGCGCAGTGGGGCGTGAGGTACTTCGACGCCGCCGGAAAGTCCCAGGTCGCCAAGGACCCCGGCTTCGCGGCGATGTTCGGCTGGCAGCAGCGACTGATCGCGTCCCTGGGCGGGTTCGCGAAGCTGGAGAAGTACCGCTCCGGCTTCGGCGACGAGTTCGGCGCGAAGAACCCGCTGCAGACCGGCCAGGTGGCGATGGGCATCGACGGCGAGTGGCGGATGGGCATGGCGCGCGCCGCCGGCATGAAGGACCTGGCCGTGGCGCCGTTCCCGGTCCCCGACGACCAGGCGTCCACGTACGGCAAGGGCTACATCACCGGCACCATCACCGGCATCGCGGCCACCAGCACCAAGAAGAACGCCGCCTGGGAGCTGGTGAAGTTCATGACCACCGACACCGACGCGGTGGTCTCCTTCGCCAACGCCATCCACAACGTGCCCTCCACTCTGGCCGCGTTGAAGTCGCCGAAGCTCGACCCCGACCCGGCCTTCCGCACGTTCATCGGCATCGCGCAGAACCCCGGCAGCACCACCACCCCGCCGAGCGTCAACGGCGGCGCCTACCAGGTCACCCTCCAGGACTTCGGCTACGCGTACGAGTCCGGCAAGGCCAAGGACCTCAGGGCAGGGCTCGCGGGCGTGGACCAGCAGGTCGACAAGGACATCGCGCAGGCCCAGGGATGACCGCCGTCCACCCCGCGCTGCGCGCCCGGCGCAGGAGGGCAGCGCTGCGCAACCTCGCCTTCCTGTCGCCGTGGATCATCGGCTTCTCGGTCTTCTTCTGCTACCCGCTGCTCTCCACCGTCTACTTCTCCTTCATGCACTACGACGGGTTCAACGCCCCGGTGTGGAGCGGCGGGAGGAACTGGTCCTACGTCTTCACCGAGTACCCGCTCTTCTGGCCGGCGCTGCGCAACACCCTGTGGCTGGTGGTGGTCATGGTCACCCTGCGGGTGGTCTTCGGCCTGGGCGTCGGGCTGCTGGTCACCAGGATCAGGACGGGCGCCGGGTTCTTCCGCACCGCCTTCTACCTGCCCTACCTGGCCCCGCCGGTGGCCGCGACCATGGCGTTCGTCTTCCTGCTCAACCCGGCCACCGGCCCGGTCAACCACGTCCTCGGCGGCATCGGCATCCCCGGCGCCGGATGGTTCACCGACCCGCACTGGTCCAAGCCGGCGCTGACCGTGCTGGCCGTGTGGGGCATCGGCGACCTGATGGTCATCTTCATGGCGGCGCTGCTGGACGTCCCCCGGGAGCAGTACGAGGCGGCCGAGCTGGACGGCGCCGGCGCGGTCCAGCGGTTCCGCCACATCACGCTGCCGAACATCCGGCCGATCGTGATGTTCGCCGTGGTCACCGGGGTGATCCAGACCATGCAGTACTACACGCAGCCGCTGGTGGCGGGGAAGGTCGCCTCCGGCATCATCGGCAACTCCGGCCAGCAGTTCGAGCCCGGCTACCCGGACCGGTCGACGCTGACCCTGCCGCAGCTCGTCTACAACCTCGGCTTCCAGCGCTTCGACTACGGCTCCGCGTGCGTGGTCGCCCTGGTGCTGTTCGTGCTCGCGATGGCCTTCACCGCCCTGCTGATGCGCCGCCGCAACGGTTTCCTGTCGGCGGAGGACTGATCCCCATGACCCATGCCACGCTCGACCCCGGCGCCCCCGACCTGCCCGGCGCCCCGTCCCGGACCGCCTCCCGGACCGGCACGGCCGCCGGCACCCGCGCCCGGCGCGCCGCCCGCCGCCGGGCCGCCCTGGAGTGGACGGCCGTGCACTCCCTCGGCATCGCCGCCGCCGCGTTCTTCGTGCTGCCGTTCGTCTTCGTCCTGCTCACCGCGGTGATGAGCGACCAGCAGGCGCTCACCCGCTCACTGTGGCCGCACCCCTTCGTGTGGTCCAACTTCCGCACCGTGTGGGACACCCCGGGATTCCTCACCTGGTGGCGCAACACCCTGGTCTACTCCGTCGTCGGCACCGTGCTCACCGTGGTGTCGTCGCTGCCGGTGGCGTACGCGCTGGCCAAGTTCCGCTTCCGCGGCCGGAACACCGTCATGGTGCTGGTCATCTCGACGATGATGCTGCCGCCGCAGGTGGTGATCATCCCCATGTACCTGTTCTGGGCCAAGCAGCTGCACCTGGACGGCACGCTGTGGCCGCTGCTGGTGCCGCTGGCGTTCGGCGACGCGTTCAGCATCTTCCTGCTGCGGCAGTTCCTGCTCACCGTCCCCCGCGAGTACACCGAGGCGGCCCGCGTCGACGGGTGCGGCGAACTGCGCACCCTGCTGCGGGTGGTGGTGCCGATGATCCGTCCGGCCATCGCCGCCGTCGCCCTCTTCCAGTTCTTCGCCTGCTGGAACGACTACTTCGGACCGCAGATCTACACCAGCTCCAACCCGGCCGCCTGGACGCTCAGTTACGGCCTGGAGTCCTTCAAGGGCGCCCACCACACCAACTGGAACCTCACCATGGCGGCCACCGTTCTCGTCATGGCGCCGGTGATCATGGTGTTCTTCTTCGCACAGAAAGCCTTCATCGAAGGTGTGACCCTGACAGGAGTCAAGGGATGAAACTGGCAGTCGTGGGCGGCGGGTCCACGTACACGCCCGAGCTCGTCGACGGATTCGCCCGGCTGCGGGACAGCCTTCCGGTCGAGGAGCTGGTGCTGGTCGACCCGGCGGCGGACCGGCTGGAACTGGTCGGCGGCCTGGCCCGGCGCATCCTGGCCAGGCAGGGCCACCCCGGGAAGGTCACCACCACCTCCGACCTGGTGGCCGGTGTGGAGGGCGCCGACGCCGTACTGCTCCAGCTGCGGGTGGGCGGGCAGGCGGCCCGGCTCCAGGACGAGACGTGGCCGCTGGAGTGCGGCTGCGTCGGACAGGAGACCACCGGCGCGGGCGGCCTGGCCAAGGCGATGCGCACCGTCCCGGTGGTACTCGACATCGCCGAGCAGGTGCGCCGGCACGCCCCCGGCGCCTGGATCATCGACTTCACCAACCCGGTCGGCATCGTCACCCGGGCGCTGCTCCAGGCCGGCCACCGCGCGGTCGGGCTGTGCAACGTGGCCATCGGCTTCCAGCGCAAGTTCGCCCGGCTGCTGGACGTCGAACCCGAGCAGGTCCACCTCGACCACGTGGGCCTCAACCACCTCACCTGGGAGCGGGCGGTGCGGCTCGGCGGCCCGGACGGCGCGGACGTGCTGCCCAGGCTGCTGGCCGAGCACGGCGACGCCATCGCCGACGACCTGCACCTGCCCCGCCCGGTCCTGGACCGGCTCGGCGTCGTCCCCTCCTACTACCTGCGCTACTTCTACGCGCACGACGCCGTGGTGGAGGAGATGCGCACCAAGCCGTCCCGCGCCGCCGAGGTGGCCGCGATGGAGAAGCGGCTGCTGGAGATGTACGCCGACCCGGCGCTGGACGAGAAGCCGGAGCTGCTGGCCAAGCGCGGCGGCGCCTTCTACTCCGAGGCGGCCGTGGCGCTGGCCGCCTCGCTGCTGCGCCCGGCGGCCGTGCCGGACGGCGGCCGGATACAGGTCGTCAACACGTACAACAACGGCACCCTGCCGTTCCTGCCGGACGACGCGGTGGTGGAGGTGCAGGCGGCCGTCGACGGCTCCGGCGCCGTCCCGCTTCCGGTGCCACCGCTGGACCCGCTCTACGCCGGGCTGGTGGCGCACACCACCGCCTACGAGGACCTCGCCCTGGAAGCGGCGCTGCGCGGCGGCCGGGACCGGGTCTTCGCCGCCCTGCTGGCCCACCCGCTGGTCGGCCAGTACGCGCAGGCCGAGGCGCTGACCGACCGGCTGGTCGCCCACAACCGGGAGCACTTCGCGTGGGCGTGAACTCCCCCGGGGACCCCCAGGCCCCCCGGCCCGACGGATCGGACGGGTCCGGCAGGCCGGGCAGGTCCGACGCCGACCCCGAGCCGCTCGTCCGCGGCGGCGTGCTGGCCGTCGACGCGGGCAACAGCAAGACCGACGTGGCGCTGGTCGCCGCCGACGGCCGGGTGCTGGGCAGCGCCCGCGGCGGCGGCTTCCAGCCGCCCGTCGTGGGCGTCGCGGCGGCTGTCGACGCCGTCGCCGAGGCGGTGGAGCGCGCCGCAGCGGCGGCCGGCCTGCCGCCGGCCCGGGAACGCGGCGGCCGACCGCTGGCCGCGCACGTGTCGGCGTGCCTGGCCAACGCGGACCTGCCGGTCGAGGAACGCGAGCTGGAGCAGGCCGTGCACGCGCGCGGCTGGTCGTCCAGCACCGCCGTGGCCAACGACACCTTCGCGATACTGCGGGCCGGCGTGGACGCGCCGCGGGGCGTGGCCGTGGTCTGCGGGGCCGGCATCAACTGCGTCGGCCTGCTGCCGGACGGGCGCACCGCCCGCTTCCCGGCGATCGGCAGGCTGTCGGGCGACTGGGGCGGCGGGGGCGGCCTCGCCGAGGAGGCGCTGTGGTTCGCCGCCCGCGCGGAGGACGGGCGCGGCGCCCCCACCGAGCTGGCCCGGACGCTGCCGGCGCACTTCGGGCTGGACTCGATGTACGCGCTCATCGAGGCGCTGCACCTGGGACATGTCCCCGGCGGCCGCCGGCTCGAACTGGCTCCGGTGCTCTTCGCGACAGCCGCCGCGGGCGACCCGGTCGCCCGCTCCGTGGTGGACCGGCAGGCCGAGGAGATCGTCGCCCTCGCCTCGGTCGCGCTGCGCCGGCTGGACCTGCTGGACGAGGAGGCCGACGTGGTGCTCGGCGGCGGGGTGCTGGCCGCGCGCCACCCGCAGCTGATGGACGGGATCGACACGCTGCTGGCGGCCGTCGCGCCCAAGGCCCGCACCCGGGTCATCGCCGCGCCGCCGATCCTGGGCGCCGCGCTGCTCGGCCTGGACCGGACGGCCTCGCCGCCGGAGGCGCACGCCGCGCTGCGGGCGCACTACGCCTGATCCCGGACCGCCCGGCCGGGTCCGGTCAGCCGGGGGGCCGTCCGAACGGGCGGCCCCCACCAGGACCGGGCCGGACCATCCCGGGCCACGACCACCGGCAACGGTGCCCGGCGGCGGGATCGGATGGCATCGGAGGACATCGAAGCCTGACCTTCCGTGTTCGGAAAGTCGTTGCACGCACCGCCCGTTCCTCCGTCAGAATGGCCTGCGGGCAGCCGCCTTCGTCAAGCCGAGCCGATCCGCGTCAAGCCGAGCCAATCCGCGTCAACCCGCTTCAATCCGTCTCCGTCCGCGTCAGTCCGCGTCGTCCGTCGCCGAAGCTCCTCAGAGGTCGGCGGAGTTCGGCGGAGGACGGCGGAGTTCGGCGGAGTTCGGCGGAGTTCGGCGATCACGGCACGGAAGGCGCGGAACGGTCTCTAGGGGGAACCGCCGGACCAACCGGGGCGTGTGCACAGGTGGGCAGCGGCAGCCATACTGCTGGGTAGCCGACCGCTTCGTGGGGAGGACGCGTGACGCAGACGCCGGTGGGACACGTGCCCGTCCCGGCCGGGGAGGCCCCGGGTACGGCGGGTGGCGGGCCGGATTCCGGGCACCTGCGGCGGGCAGCGGCGGCACACCTGCGGTCCCTGCGCGCCGGGGCCGCCACCGAGCCGGGCCGGCTGCGCGTCGTCGGCGCCGTCCTGGCGCTGCTGATCGTCGCGTTCGGCGCGGTCACGGCCTGGCAGGTGGCCGACCGGCAGGCCGCGGCGGGCAACGTCCTGGACCACAGCGCCCCGCTGAGCGCCAACGCCGCCGCGATCTACCGCTCCCTCGCCGACGCCGACGCCACCGTCGCCGACGGCTTCCTGGCCGGCGGGCAGGAGCCGGCCGACGTCGTCGACAAGTACCAGGACGACGTCACCACCGCCGCCAGGCTGATCGCCGAGGCCGCCGCGAACAGCGCCGGCTCCCCTCAGGCCCGCGCCCAGATCAATACCCTCAGCAGCCAACTGCCCGCCTACACGCAGCTGGTGGCGACCGCCCGCGCCTACAACCGGCTGGGCCTGCCGCTGGGCGGCGCGTACCTGCGCTACGCCGACCAGCGGATGCGCCAGGACGGCGGCCTGCTGGACGCCGCCAGCCGGCTCTACACGGCGGAGAACGCCCGGCTCGGCTCCGACTACACCGACGCCAAGGACCTGCCCTACGCCTCCTGGGCGCTGGGCGTGGCCACGCTGGCCGCCCTGGCGTGGGCGCAGCGCCGCCACTACCGCCGTACCAACCGGGTCTTCAACCGCGGCCTGCTCTCGGCCAGCGCGGCCACCGCGGTGGTGCTGCTGTGGCTGGCGGCCGCGCACACCGTGGCCCGTACCGACCTGGAGGACTCCGCCGCGCACGGCGCACGGTCGACGCGGGTGCTCGACAACGCCCAGATCGTGCTGCTGCAGGCCCGCGGCGACGAGAACCTGGCACTGGTGGCGCGCGGCGTGGACACCTCCTACGACACCCGCTTCACCACCGCCATGACCACGCTGGCCGGCCCGGAGAACGGCCCTCTCGGCGGTGAGTTGGCACAGGCCCTGAAGCTGGCGGACGACCCGCGCGGCAAGGCCCCCGTCCTGGCCGCCGCCGACGCCGTCGCCCAGTGGCGCGTCCGGCACGCGGCCGAGCTCCGGCTGGACGGCGAGGGCCGGTACGACGAGGCCGTCAGCAAGGTGATCGGCGGCAAGGACGCCCAGGGCGAGGACATCGCGTCGACCAAGCAGAACTTCCAGGCCGCGGACAACGCCCTGGACTCGGCGATCCGCCAGGAGCAGGGGGAGTTCCAGGCGGCGGCCTCCGACGGCCGCGACGCGCTGGACCTGCTCCCCTACGGCGCCGGCGGGCTGGCCCTGGCCGCGGCGGCCTGCGCCGTGCTGGGGATCGGCCGCCGGCTGGCGGAGTACCGGTGAGCGCCGCACGGAGCGGCGGACCGCCCGCCGCACGGCGGAGGCCCGAGGACGGGAGGAGAACGATGGCTGAACGGACCGGCCGGGCCCGGCGCCGCCCGCTGCGGCCGGCGGGCCCGCGCGGCTGGGGCGGGGTGACCGCCATGGCGGCGGCGTGCGCCCTCGCGCTGGCCGCCCTCGTCTGGCCGCTCGACTCCGGCGCGGCGGCCCGCCCGGGCGCCACGGCTCCGGCCCCCGGCTCGATCCCGCCGGTGACGGCGGCGACGGCGTCGACGGCTGCTCCGTCCGGAGCGGTCCGCGCCGAGCCGGCCGCGAGCCCCTCGCCGGGGCCCGACGGCACGTACGTCCTGCCGGACCAGCAGGGCTGCGACCCCTCGTACCCCAGCCTCGACCCGGCCGGCGGTACGACCGACGGCCCGGCGGTCGAGAAGATCAGACGGGCCGGCCTGCTGACCGTCGGCGTGGACCAGAGCAGCTACCTGTGGGGGTTCCGCGACCCCATCACCGGTCAACTCGCCGGCTTCGACATCGACATCGTCCGGGCGATCGCGAAGGACATCCTCGGCGACCCGGACAAGGTGCGGTACGTCGTGGTGTCGACCAAGGGACGGCAGAGCGCGGTCGCGGACCACGAGGTGGACATGGTGGTCCGCACGACCACCATCGACTGCCAGCGTGTCCGGCAGATGGCCTTCTCCACCCCGTACTTCGAGGCCGGCCAGCAGGTGCTCACGCCCAAGAACTCCGGCATCACCGGCTTCAACGACACCCTCAGGGGCCGTACCGTCTGCGTCGCCAACGGCTCCACCGCGCAGGAGCTGATCGGGAAGGACCGGCAGGGCGCGCGCGTCATCACCGTCGACAACCAGCTCGACTGCCTCGTCCGCGTCCAACTCGGCCAGGCCGACGCCGTGATCACCGACGACGCGCTCGCCGCCGGCCAGGCCGCCCAGGACCCGGCCGTCCACCTGGTCGGCCACCGACTGACCACGGAGACGTACGGCGTGGCCATGAACCTCGACGCGCCGGATCTGGTACGCAGGGTCAACCAGGTGCTGGCCGCGTACTGTTCGGGCGGCGCCCAGAGCGCCTGGGAGAAGTCCTACGCCAAGTGGCTGGCCCCGCACCTGCCCGAGTCCGAGGAGCCGCCGAAGCCGACGTACAAGTGAGGGGCTGTCCTCCCCAGCGGCGCGGCCCCGGGCGGGCGCACCACCGGGCGGCGGAGGTGGGACGCGGTCAAGGGCCTGTCGCGGCTGTCTGGGACTGTAGGGGCCAGCAGGGACCAACGGAGATCGGCAGGCATCGTCAGGCACAGGTAGGCACAGGTAGGCGTCGGCCGGAAGCGGTCGCCGTCGGTGAGTGTCGGTTGGCGTCGGCCGGTACCAGTCGGCACGAGTCGGCACCAGTCGGCACCAGTTGGTATCGGTCGGAAGCAGTCGGAAGCAGTCGGGGACGCGGGCAACGCGACGGGAAAGAGGGTGTGATGGCGCTCGCTGGAGCCTCCGGACCGGTGATGGGCCGGGAGGACGTGGACCGCGCCCTGGAACGGCTCGGCGTCGAGCACGAGGCCGTCGAGTCCTCCCTGCTCGCCCTCCAGGACCACTCCGGGCGGCGGCTGCTGGAGGGCGCCGAGCTGACCGGCGTGACCCGGGAGCGCTGGGAGCGCACGGACTCCGCCATCACCGCGCTCTGGGAGCACTTCGACGTCCTCACCGAAACGCTGGAGACCGCGCGGCGGCTGCGCGGGCGGCGCCGCTGGCCGACCCAGACCGACCTGTCCGCGCTCACCGCCCTGCTGCGCGGCGACGGGGTCACCGTGCCCGGCCGGCCCGTCCCGGACGGCGAGCGGTCGCTGACCGCCCCTCCGGCCGGGCACGGCGAGGCGACGAGCCTGCGGGAGCTGCTGCGGCGGATGAACGCCTGGTACACGCAGGCCATGGAGACGGTGGCGGCGGCCGACTCCGTCTGGTCCGCGCTGCCCGCCCGGATAGACCTGCTGAGCGCCGAGGTGGGGCGGGTGCGCTCGCTGGCCCACTCCGTCGGAGTGCGCCCCGGCAGCCACCCGTCCGGCGACGACCTGGAGCAACTGGTCGCCGAGCTGACCGAGTTGCGCGGCCGTACCGTCTCCGACCCGCTGGCCTTCTGGCGCTCCGCCCCGCCGCCGGCCGGCCCGGACACCACGCGGTACGAGGACGCCGGCCGCCGGCTGGAGGACATCCGCCGCGAGGTGGAGGCGGTGCTGCACGTACGCGACGACGCCGAGCACCGGCTCAAGCGGCTGCGGGACGTGCTCTCCCGGGCGGACCGCACCCTGACGGAGGCGCGCAGCGCACGGGTGGAGGTGCTGTCGAAGATCCTCGCCTCGGACGTGCCCGCGGTCAGCGGCGCCGCCACCGCGCTGCACGAACAGCTGGCTGCCGCGGAGGAGTTCACCAGGTCCGCGCAGTGGCACCGGCTCTCGCCGCTGCTCGACGGGCTGGAACGGCACGCCGACGAGGAGCTGCTGCGGGCCCGCGACTCGCTCACCGCGGTGACGGCGCCGCTGGCGATCCGGGCCGAGCTGCGCGGCCGGCTCGACGCGTACCGGGCCAAGGTGGCCCGGCTGGGCCTGGCCGAGGACCCGCTGCTGATCGAGCGCCACGACCAGGCGCGCCGGCTGCTGTGGAGCGCGCCCTGCGACCTGGGCGCGGCCGAACGGGCCGTGCAGCGCTACCAGCAGGCCGTCGCCGAGTCCGGCACACAGGGCGCACAGGGCGCCCCCGCCGACCGGGGGCCGCGGTGAGGGCGCGGACGACGGCCCGCGCCGGGCGGGAGAGGGGGAGCGCGTGACCGAGTGCCGGCGTCCCGACTGCGGCGGGACGATCGAGGACATGGGCGGCGGGCAACTGTACTGCGACACCTGCGGGATGGCCCCGCTGCCGGCCGCGCCGCCGGGGGTGCCGACGGGCCTGCCGGCCGGTCTCCCGACGAACGTGCCGACGGGTCCGACACCGGGTGTGCCGCCGGGTCTGCCATCGGGCGTACCCGCCCTGCCCGCCCTGCCCTTCCCGCCCGCCCCCAACGCCCCGGACCTGGCCACGGTGCCGGCCGCCCGCGCGGCGGCCGAGCCGGAGCGCTCCTCGTCGTCCTCCTCGTCCCGTTCCACGCGCTCCTCCGGCTCCACCTCGCGGGCGTCGAGGCGCTCGGTCTCCGGCCGGCTGCCGCAGGGCCCCGGCGGTCCGGGCGCCGGGCGGACGGTGTCCGTGCGCAGCACCCGTGGCGGCAACAGCGGCCAGACCCGCGGCAAGCTCGGCGCCGGCCTGGTGACCGTCCCACCGATCCCGCGCCCCGACCCGGCCGCGGCGGTGCTGGCCGATCCGGAGGTGCCCGAGCGGAAGCGGTTCTGCAGCCGCGGCGAGTGCGGTGCCCCGGTGGGCCGCAGCCGCGGCGGCCGGCCGGGCCGCACCGAGGGCTACTGCACCAAGTGCGGCCACCCGTACTCGTTCACCCCGAAGCTGCGCCGCGGCGACGTGGTGCACGGGCAGTACGTGGTGGAGGGCTGCCTGGCCCACGGCGGCCTGGGCTGGATCTACCTGGCCGTGGACCGGGCCGTCTCCGACCGGTGGGTGGTCCTCAAGGGCCTGCTGGACACCGGCGACGAGGACGCGCTGGCCGCCGCGGTCTCCGAACGGCGCTTCCTCGCCGAGATCGAGCACCCCAACATCGTGCGAATCTACAACTTCGTCGAGCACCTGGACCACCGCACCGGCACACTCGACGGCTACATCGTGATGGCGTACGTGGGCGGCAAGTCGCTCAAGGAGATCGCCAACGAGCGCCGCACCCCCGACGGCCGGCGCGAACCGCTGCCGGTCGCCCAGGCCATCGCCTTCGCCCTGGAGGCACTGGACGCGCTGGGCCACCTGCACAGCCGCAACCTGCTCTACTGCGACTTCAAGGTCGACAACGCCATCCAGACCGGGGACCGGCTGGAGCTGATCGACATGGGCGCGGTGCGGCGGATGGACGACGGGGAGTCGGCCATCTTCGGCACCACCGGCTACCAGGCGCCCGAGGTCGCCGAGGTCGGCCCGTCCGTCGCCTCCGACCTGTACACGGTGGCCCGGACCCTGGCGGTGCTCACCTTCGACTTCCAGGGCTACACCAACGTCTTCGCCGACAGCCTGCCCGACCCGGACCGAATCGAGGTCTTCCAGCGGTACGAGTCGTTCTACCGGCTGCTGGTGCGGGCCACCGACCCGGACCCGGAGCAGCGGTTCGGCTCGGCCGCGGAGATGTCCGAGCAACTGCTGGGCGTGCTGCGGGAGATCGTCGCGATGGAGTCGGGCACCCCGCGCCCGGCGCTGTCCACGCTGTACGGGCCGGAGTTGCGGGTGGTGGACACCGGACTGGTGCCGCCGGTGGACGGCGACACGTCGGTACTGGGCGCCCGACGGCCGCAGCGGCACGGGCGTTCGGGGCAGGCCGCGCTGGCCGGACAGGACGGACAGGACGCGCTGGCCGGGCAGGTCGGGCTGAGGGCGGCGGTGTTCCCGCTTCCGAACGCGTCGGGCGCGTCGGGCGCGTCGTCGCCGGGGAGCGGGGGAGCCGTCGTCTCCCGGCTGGACACGGCCGCGGCGGCGCTGGCCCTGCCGGTGCCGCACGTCGACCCGCGCGACCCCAACGCCGGCTTTCTGGCCGGGCTTTCGGCGGCCGCGCCCGGGGAGGTGCTCGCCGCGCTCCAGGCGGCGCCGCAGGACTCGGTGGAGTGGCGGCTGCGGGAGCTGCGGGCGCGGCTGGAGTTGGACGATCCGGCCGGCGCCCAGCGTGTCCTGCAGACACTGGCCGACGACGACCTGGAGGATTGGCGGGTGGTCTGGTACCGGGGGCTCGCCGCGCTGTGCGCCGGAGACGACGCGACGGCCGCGCTGGCCTTCGACGCCGTGTACGACGCGTTCCCCGGCGAGCCGGCGCCGAAGCTCGCGCTCGGGATCTGCGCGGAGGCGCTCGGCCAGCTCGACAACGCCGCCGAGTACTACGGCCTGGTGTGGACCACCGACCAGTCGTACGTCAGCGCCGCGTTCGGCCTGGCCCGGGTGCTGCTGAGGTCCGCGGACCGGGCCGGGGCGGTGCGCGCCCTGGAGTCGGTGCCGGAGTCCTCCTCGCACCACACCGCGGCCCGGGTCGCCGCGGTCCGGGCCCGGCTGCGGGGCCGGCCGCCGCACGAACCGCTGCTGGCCGACCTGCGCGCCGCCGCCCGCCAGGTGGAGGCCCTCCGACGGCAGGGCCTGGACGCCGACCGGAGCGAGCGGCTGGCCACCGAGGTGTACGGCAGCGCCCTGGACTGGGTGCTGGCCGGACGGTCCGGCGACCCCGGCGGCGCCCCGGCGCCGCTGCTCGGCGCCGGACTCGACGAGCGCGGGCTGCGGTTCGGCCTGGAGCGCTCCTACCGGGTGCTCGCCAGGCTCGCCAGCCAGGGCGGTACGAGGATCGAACTGGTGGAGCGGGCCAACCGTTTCCGCCCCCGGACGTGGGTGTGACCGATGCCGCCTCTGCCCGATTCCGCGCGCTCAGCCCCCTCAGCGCCCCACGCGCCTCCCGTGCCCGCCGCCGCGGTCGCGCGGTGCCCGGGGTGCGGCGAGCCGCACGACCCCGACGACCGCTTCTGCGGCAACTGCGGGACCGGCCTGGCCGCGGCGGGCCGCGCGCCGGCGCCGGGCGGGAACGCCGTGCCCGCTGAGGGTCCCGTTCCGGGGGCCGCGTCCGCTGGCGCCACGTCCGCTGGGGCCGCCGTAGGGCGGTCGGCCGAGCCGCCCGCCACGGCACCCGGGTCTGCCCCGGGCCAGGGCCCGGCGGCCACCGACGCGTACCCGCTCGCAGGGCCGCCGAAGCCGGCCGGCGACGCCACCCTGCCGCTTGGCGTGCCCACCCCGCCACCGGAACCCGCCTCGCCGGGCGCCGCACCGGCCGCGCCCGCCGACCCGGAGGCCGCCGGCCCGGTGTGCGTGGCCTGCGGCGTCGGCGGGGTGGACGCCGACGGCTACTGCGAGCGCTGCGGCCACGCCCAGCCGCGACCGCGGGACCACCAGGAGGAGGAGCTGCCGGGCGTGGCGGCGGTCAGCGACCGCGGGCTGCGCCACCACCGCAACGAGGACGCGTTCGCGGTGGCCGCAGCGCCGCTGCCCGACGGCACCCGCGCGGTGGCGGCGGTGGTCTGCGACGGGGTGTCCAGCGCCTACCGGCCCGACGACGCCTCGGCCGCCGCCGCGGTGGCGGGCAGCAGGGCGCTGATCGGCGCCCTGGAAGCCGGCACGGACGCGCGGGAGGCGATGCGCGCCGCCCTGCTGGCCGCCTTCGACGCCGTGGCCGCGCTCGCCGAGGAGGAGCGGCCCGGGCAGCCGCCGCCGCGCAACGCCCCGGCCTGCACCTGCGTCAGCGCCGTGGTCACCGGGTCGGTCTTCACCGTCGGGTGGATCGGCGACAGCCGCGTGTACTGGGTACCCGACGACCGCGCCACCCCGCCGGCCCGGCTGACCGAGGACGACTCGTGGGCGGCGCGGATGATCGCCGCCGGGCTGATGAGCGAGGCGGAGGCGTACGCGGACGAACGGGCGCACGCGATCACCGGATGGCTGGGCGCCGACGCCGTCGAGGTGGACCCGCACGTGGCCGCGTTCCAGCCGGAGGGGCCGGGCGTGGTCGTGGTGTGCACCGACGGGCTGTGGAACTACGCGGAGTCCGCCGACGAGATGGCCGGCGCGGTCCCCCCCGACGCCCGGGCCCGCCCGCTGGCGGCCGCCCGCGCCCTGCTAGGGACCGCCCTGGACGGCGGCGGCCACGACAACGTCACGGTCGCGGTCCTGCCGTTCCCGACCGGAGCGGCCGGAGCGACCGGACCGGCCGGAGCGACCGGACCGGCCGGAGCGACCGGACCGGCCGGAGCGGCCGGAGCGGCCGGAGCGGCCGGAGCGGCCGGAGCAACCGTGGACAGCACGCCGGGAAGCGCGCGGACACCCTCCCCCACCGTCCAGTAGTCGCCTAGTTTCCGCCGCGGGCGCGCCCAGGGGAGTGGCGGGCCGGCGGTGACAAGGAGCCCAGGAGCGATGCCGAGTCTTTCCAAGTCGAACGTGCCGCGGTTCTCGGTCGACGTCTACCACAACGAGTACCTGCCGGAGGGCGGCGGCGAGGTCAACGCGGTCGTCACCGTGACCGCGACCGGTGAGGGCACCTCCGGCGGCCGGCCGCTGGACGGCGGCGCCTCGGCGGGGGTGGTCCTCATGGTGGACTGCTCCGGTTCGATGGAGTACCCGCCGGCGAAGATGCGCAACGCCCGCGAGGCCACCGCCGCCGCGATCGACACGCTGCGCGACGGCGTGGCCTTCGCGGTCGTGGCCGGCAGCCACGAGGCCCGCGAGGTCTACCCGGCCGACGGCGGCCTGGCGATGGCCGGCCCGGAGACCCGCGCCCAGGCCAGGCGGGCGCTGCGCCGGCTCACCTCGGGCGGCGGCACCGCGATCGGCACCTGGCTGCGGCTGGCCGACCGGCTGCTGTCCGCCTCGGGGGTGTCCATACGGCACGGCATCCTCCTCACCGACGGCCGCAACGAGCACGAGAGCCCGGAGGACCTGCGGCAGGCGCTGGCCGACTGCGCCGGACGGCTGACCTGCGACGCGCGCGGGGTCGGCACCGACTGGGAGGTGGCGGAGCTGACCCAGATCGCGTCGGCGCTGCTCGGCTCGGTGGACATCGTCGCCGACCCCTCCGGGCTGGCCGCGGACTTCCGGTCGATGATGGCGGACGCGATGGGCAAGGAGGTCGCCGACGTGGCGCTGCGGCTGTGGACGCCGCAGGGCTCGGAGATCGCCTTCGTGAAGCAGGTCGCCCCGGTGCTGGAGGACCTGTCCGCCCGCCGCGCGCAGGCCGGTCCGCGGGCCGGCGACTACCCGACCGGTTCGTGGGGCGACGAGTCCCGCGACTACCACGTGTGCGTGCGGGTGCCGCCGGCCGCGGTCGGCCAGGAGATGCTGGCCGCGCGGGTGTCGCTGGTGCTGCCGCGGCCGGACGGCACCGTCGAGACGCTGGGCCAGGGCCTGGTGCGGGCGGTGTGGACCGACGACATGGCCGCCTCCACCCGGATCAGCCCGCAGGTCGCCCACTACACCGGGCAGGCCGAGCTGGCCCAGGCCATCCAGCAGGGCCTGGAGGCGCGGCGGGCCGGCGACCAGGACGGCGCCACCGCCAAGCTGGGCCGCGCGGTGCAGCTGGCCAGCGCCTCCGGCAACGAGGACACCGCCAGGCTGCTGGCGCGCGTGGTGGACGTGGTGGACGCGGCCAGCGGTACGGTGCGGCTGAAGCAACGGGTCGCCGACGCCGACGAGATGACCCTGAACACGCGGTCGACGAAGACCGTCCGCGTGAAGAAGTAGCCCGCGGGCAGACGCTGTCCGCGGGCCACCGAGCTGACGCCCCAGTGGCGGGTCGGGAGCCCAAGCCATGCCGGTCTGTGTGAACGGCCATCAGACGAGCGCCGCCGACTGGTGCGATGTCTGCGGTATCCGGATCGCGGCGCCGCCGGCGGCCTACGGGTCGCGTCCGGCGTCCGCGGCGTCGTCGTCCTCGGCCTCGCCGGCCTCCGCGCCGCCGGCCTCGCCCTCCCCGCCGGGGTTCGAGGGCGGCCCGCCGGCGTACGGGAGCGGCCCGGACGAGATCGGCGAGCTGTGCCCGGCGTGCGGCACCCCGCGCGAGGGCGGGGAGCTGTTCTGCGAGGAGTGCCGCCACGACTTCCGCGCCGCCGCCGGACCGGGCCCCTGCCGCCGGCCGCGCCGGCGTTCCCGCCGTACCGGCGCTACGGTTCGCAGCCGTCGCGGCCCTCGCAGGTCCACCGGGCGGCCGAGCCGCTGCCGTCGGAGTCGGTCACCGTGACCTCGGGTTCGGGTTCGGGGTCCGGTTCGGGATCGGGGTCGGGCTCGGGGTCCGGGTCGGCTTCGGGCTCGGGTGACTTCCTGCTGGACCCGCCGTCCGGTCCGGTGGTGCCGCGGCAGGACGGCGCCGGGGCGGGCGGCACCGACGTCGAGGACCCTGCCGGGGGGACCGCGCAGACGGCGGACCGGGCCGCCGCGTGGGTGGCGGTGGTCGCGGCGGACCGCGCGTACTTCACCGCGATGATGGCCCGCAGCGGGCCCGAGGCGCACGGGCTGTACTTCCCGTCCTACTCCCCGGAGCGGGAGGTGCCGCTGCGGGGCCGCCAGGTCACCATCGGCCGTCGCCGGCACACCACCGGGGCGGTGCCCGACATCGACCTCTCACGGGCCCCGGAGGACCCGGGCGTCTCGCACGAGCACGCGGTGCTGGTCCAGCAGCCGGACGGCAGCTGGTCGGTGGTGGACAAGGAGTCGACCAACGGCACCACCGTCAACCTCGCCGAGGACCCGATCCAGCCCTACACCCCGGTCCCGCTCGCGGAGGGCGACCGGGTGCACGTGGGGGCGTGGACCACCATCACCGTCAGGCGGGCGTGAGGCCGGCCGGGGTCAGCGGTACGTGCCGGGCCGGCGGTACCGGCCCCTCACCGCGCCCGGCCCGCCCGGTGCGTCTGGTGCGCCTGGTGCGGTGAGGGGCCAGGTCCGGGGGCCGTCGGGACGGTCGCGCCAGATCCACTGGCGGGGTCCGTCGACGCTCAGGCCGTAGCGGGTGCGGTCGGCGCGGGCACCGGCGTCGAAGGGCGCCGTGGCGGCACCGGCGCCGCCACCGCGCAGCGGCACGAAGTAGGCGGGCGTGTCCAGGAAGCGCCCCTCGGCGCAGCCGGGACCCGCCACCCGCAGCAGCACCAGGCCGGTGGCGACCGGGGCCAGCACCAGGCCGCCGGGGGCGCACTGCTCCAGCCAGGCCGGCGGCACGGACGGCAGCTCGCAGGTGGCCATGATCCGGTCGTAGGGGGCGTTGGGCGGCCAGCCGAGAGCCCCGTCCCCGGTGACCACGGCCACCGAGCGGGCCTGCGGTGTGCCGTAGGCGTCGAGGTGGGCGCGGGCGGCGGAGGTGATCTCCGGTTCCAGGTCGATCGTGGTGACGGTGCCGGGCCCGAGGCGGTGCGCCAGCAGCGCCGCGTTGTAGCCGGTGCCCGCGCCGATCTCCAGCACCCGCTGGCCCTCCCGCACCTCCAGCGCCTCGCACATCAGCGCCATCAGCGAGGGCTGGCTGCTGGAGGAGACCAGCTCGCCGCCGACCACGCGGGTGGCGATCGGCCGGTCCGCGTACGCCTCAGCCAGCAGCCGGGCGCGGCGCCCCCACCACCCGCCCGCGTGCGCCTCGTACGGGTCGGGCCCGGGGGCGAGGTGGGCGCCGGGTTCGAGGTCCTCGCGGAACTCCTCGCCGGACTCCTCAAGGCCGAACTCCTCGCCAGGCTCCTCGCCGGACTCCTCAAGCGTGTCCTCGGAAGGGGCCTCGGAGGATGCCACGAACAGGTGCCGCGGCACGTCGGCGAAGGCCGCCCGCCAGGCCGGGTCGGAGAGTCCGCCGTTGGCCGCTATCCGCTCCACCATCCGGGCTCGCAGCGTCCGCGCCGCGGCGCCCTCCCGCGCCCGCCGACTCTGGTGTGCGAACCCGGCCATGCCTCCATCGTCCCTCGCATCCGCCGCCCGCGCCGCTCCCGTCCCGCCTCCACAGGGCTACCGGCGGGGACGGGCGGTGCCATGCCGAGCGCCTCAGCGGAGCGGGAACTAGGACCGGCGTCCTCGGCCGCCGCGTCTGCGACCATGGAGGGGTGAACGAGATCCGGCAGGGCGAACTCCAACAGCAGACGTTCTACGACCGCGTCGGCGGCGAGGAAACCTTCCGTCGGCTGGTGCACCGCTTCTACGAGGGCGTCGCGGACGATCCCGAGCTGCGCGCCATGTACCCGGAGGAGGACCTCGGCCCCGCCGAGGAGCGGCTGCTGCTCTTCCTCATGCAGTACTGGGGCGGTCCGCGTACCTACAGCGACTCGCGCGGCCACCCCCGGCTGCGCATGCGGCACGCGCCGTTCGCCGTGAACCGGGCCGCGCACGACGCCTGGCTGCGGCACATGCGCGCCGCCGTCGACGATCTGGAGCTGCCCGCCGAGCAGGAGAAGGAGCTGTGGGACTACCTGACCTACGCCGCCGCCTCCATGGTCAACACCCCGGGCTGACGTCCGCCCGGGGCCCGCGGACCGCTGCCCGGCAGCGGACGGGACGGCGGTCCGGGGCACGGTCGCGCCCGCGGAGCTGACGCACCCGCGCCGTGCCCCAGGGCCGGGCCTCCGCGCCGGGTCCCCGCCGGTCCGGGCCAGGGGCCGGGACCGGCGGAGCGCGGCTCACAGCGGGGAGACCAGCAGTCCCCTTCCGGCCGAGGCGGCGCGCATCGCCACCGACCCGTACCCGGTGCGCAGCCGCAGCCACGCGCCGGCGGCCAGGACGACCACCGGCTCGTCGGCCGCCTCACCTGAGCGCCGGGCCGGCAGGAAGCCGAGCGCGTGGGCCGCGTGCACGGCCCGCAGCGTCATGCCGACGCCGCCGCCGGGCAGCGACCGCTGCCACAGCTCCTCGGCCAGGGCGTCGAACTCGGCCCGGCTGCGGCGCTCGGGTACCAGCGCCTCCGTCCGGGCGCGGAACTCCGCCACCACCCGCGCCGCCACCTCGCGCACCGTGGCGGCGTCCAGCTCCGCGAGCCGGCGCCACCCGCCGCGCGGCGGCAGCACTCCGGCCCAGGCCGGACCGGTCACCGACGGCGGCAGAGTGAACTCCCGCTCCTCGCGGGCGTCCACGGCGGCCGAGACGGCCTCCAGCAGCTGCCCGACCGAAACGGTCGCGTCCACGTCCGCGCGGAGCGCCGACTCGGCCAGCGGCAGGCTCTTGACAGCGACGACCCCACCGAACGGCGGCTGGCCGAAGACGCCCAGCGCCGGATCGTCCACGGCCGAACGCAGCCGCACCACCGCGGCCTTGTCCCACCGCACCAGCCGCCCGAGGAACGCGGCCAGATCCGCCTCGACGGCCGCGGCCCCGCCCGGCCCCGGCGCGAGGGCCAGCCGCGCGCTCACGCGACCACGGTTCCGTCGTCCCGGTACCGCTCCAGGAACGCCTTCTCCTCCGCGGTGATCCGCCGCGGCCGCTCCTCGGCCAGGTTGTAGGGCACGACGACCGTGGACGCGCGGGCGTACACCCGCTCGCCGTCCCGCACCTCGTACCGCAAGGTCATCGAGGCCGCGGTGATGTCGCTCACCCACGTCTCGATGGCCACCGGCGTGTGGCGGTGGACCAGCGGACGCAGGTAGTCGATCTCGTGGCGGGCCACCACGGACCCGCCGGAGAACGTCGCGCCTCCCTCCTGCGAGCCCAGGCGGAACATGAGGTCGATCCGCGCCTCCTCCAGGTACCGCAGGAAGGCGACGTTGTTGACGTGCCCGTAGGCGTCCATGTCCGCCCACCGCAGCGGGCAGGGGAAGACGTGCCGCGCCATCAGCCGCGGGTCAGCTTCTTGTAGCTGGCGCGGTGCGGACGGGCCGCGTCCGGGCCGAGCCGCTCCACCTTGTTCTTCTCGTAGGACTCGAAGTTGCCCTCGAACCAGAACCACTTCGACTCACCCTCGTACGCGAGGATGTGCGTGGCCACCCGGTCCAGGAACCAGCGGTCGTGGGAGACGACCACGGCCGCGCCGGGGAACTCCAGCAGCGCGTTCTCCAGCGAGGAGAGCGTCTCGACGTCCAGGTCGTTGGTCGGCTCGTCCAGGAGCAGCAGGTTGCCGCCCTGCTTGAGGGTCAGCGCCAGGTTCAGCCGGTTGCGCTCACCGCCGGAGAGCACCCCGGCCGGCTTCTGCTGGTCCGGGCCCTTGAAGCCGAACGCGGACACGTACGCCCGCGACGGCATCTCCACCTGGCCCACGTTGATGTAGTCCAGGCCGTCGGAGACGACCTCCCACAGCGTCTTCTTCGGGTCGATGTTGGCACGGCCCTGGTCGACGTAGGAGACCTTCACCGTCTCACCGACCTTGATGCTGCCGGAGTCGGGCTCCTCGAAGCCCTGCAGCATCTTGAACAGCGTGGTCTTGCCCGCGCCGTTCGGGCCGATGACGCCCACGATGCCGTTGCGCGGCAGGGTGAACGACAGGCCGTCGATCAGCACCTTCTCGCCGAACGCCTTGTGCAGGTCGTCGACCTCGATGACGACCGAGCCCAGCCGCGGGCCCGGCGGGATCTGGATCTCCTCGAAGTCCAGCTTCCGCATCTTGTCCGCCTCGGCCGCCATCTCCTCATAGCGGGCCAGTCGCGCCTTGGACTTCGCCTGCCGGCCCTTGGCGTTGGAGCGGACCCACTCCAGCTCCTCCTTCAGCCGCTTCTGGCGCTTGGCGTCCTTCGCGCCCTCGACCTTGAGCCTGGACGCCTTGTTCTCCAGGTAGGTCGAGTAGTTGCCCTCGTAGGGCAGCGCGCGGCCGCGGTCCAGCTCCAGGATCCACTGCGCCACGTTGTCCAGGAAGTACCGGTCGTGGGTGACGGCGACGACGGTGCCCGGGTACTTCGCCAGGTGCTGCTCCAGCCACTGCACGGACTCCGCGTCCAGGTGGTTGGTCGGCTCGTCCAGCAGCAGGAGGTCGGGGGCCTCCAGCAGCAGCTTGCAGAGCGCCACCCGGCGCTTCTCGCCGCCGGAGAGGTTGGTGACCGGCCAGTCGCCAGGCGGGCAGCCCAGCGCGTCCATCGCCTGCTCCAGCTGGGCGTCCAGATCCCAGGCGTCGGCGTGGTCCAGCTGCTCCTGGAGCTTGCCCATCTCGTCCAGCAGCGCGTCGGAGTAGTCCGTGGCCATCTGCTCGGCGATCTCGTTGAAGCGGTCCAGCTTCGCCTTGGTCTCCGCGACGCCGTCCTGGACGTTCTCCAGCACCGTCTTGGACTCGTCCAGCGGCGGCTCCTGGAGGAGCATCCCCACGGTGTACCCGGGGCTCAGGAACGCGTCGCCGTTCGAGGGCTGCTCCAGCCCGGCCATGATCTTCAGCACGGTGGACTTACCGGCACCGTTCGGCCCGACCACACCGATCTTCGCTCCCGGCAGGAAGCTCAGCGTCACGTCATCCAGGATGACCTTGTCGCCGTGCGCCTTGCGCGTTTTGCGCATCGTGTAGATGTACTCAGCCAAGAGAAACCGTCCGGCAATCGAGATGGGCCATTGTGCGGCTCCGCCGCGTGAGGGCAGATACACCCCATCTTGCCAGCCGTCCAGCCCCGGGGGCGAACGGGTAGGTCGGCCGCTTCTCCCCCTTTCGCCGACGCGCGGCCGAACGGCTCGGCGCCCTCGGTCGTCTGTCCAATAGGTCCTCCTTGATCAACACGTCACACGCCACCGCGCCTGCACACCACCACGTGTGCACGCCACCCACGCCTGCACACCACCACGCATGCATGCCTGCACGTCTGCACGCCTGCACGCCTGCACGCCTGCACGCGAGACCAGCACGTCACGGCCGCGGGAGACGGCCCCGGGTCGGCCCGCCTGGCCCGGATCGTGTCGTCGGACGACGCCACCACGTCCTCGGTGCGGCCCACGTCGCCCAAGGCCTGCCGCGCCCCGGCCGCCGGAGCCGACGCCGAGGCCCGCACGAAGCAACCGTGGTGCAAGCCAGGCTGGGCGGGTTGGGCGGGTCGGCGCGAGGGGGCTCGGGCGCCGACCTCCGGAACCGGACCGCGGGCGGCCGGGCACCCATATGCCCGCGGCGGCGGGGCACGGGTCAGGTGACCGCGGCCGGAGCGGCCGGCGGGCGCAGGACGGCCGCAGCGGAGGAGGAAGAGCGGTTGAACCGGGCCACACCCCGGGCCAGGTCATGACCCACGGCCACCGCCTCCAGCTCGGCCGAGACGTAGCGCTTTCCGTCCTTCTCCTCCTGCCGGATTCTCAGCCGTCCCTGAACCACCAGCGGTTCGCCGAGGCCCACGGACTCCTTCACGTTCGTGCCGAGATTCCGCCAGGCGCTCACCGTGTAGAAGCTCGTCGGGCCGTCCGTCCACGCGCCGCGCTCGGAGTCGTACCGGCGGGTGGTCGTGGCCAGCCGGAAGCGGGTGAGGGCGGCGCCCGACGGCGTCACCCGGCACTCGGGCTCGGTGGCGACGTTTCCGACGACGGTGACCAGGGTCTCGTTCATGGCACTCTCCTTGTCCTTCCGCGCCGGCTCGCGTCTCCCGCTCCCCGGCGCTGTCCGGTGCCCGTGTCCTCCGGCGGGCCCCTCGCGCTCCCCTGTGGAACGCGACAAGGACATCGTGCTCGAATTCCGACTCTTCCAAATCAACTGCCGCGAATCTGTGGAAAACCTTCTGAATGTTGATAACTCCGTCACTCGTGTGAGTGACGGAGTTATCCGGCCCGCGCGTTCATGACCTTCCAGCGCCCCTCCAGCAGCCCAACAGCCCTGACAGCCCTGACAGCCCTGACCGAGCGGGCTGAGCGGGCTGAGCGGGCTGAGCTGAACCGGCCCGGAACCCCGCGACGCCCTACCGCACCCCCACCGGTCGGAGCCGCGAGGTGCTGGGCACAGGTGCGGCACCGGCGACGACCGCGTACTGCTCGCGTACCTCCCGGTACCGCATCAGCTCGGCCGCGACCGGTTCCAGGACCCCGGCCCGGCCGCAGTCGGCCGCCGCGTCCCGCAGCCGGCGCTCGGCGGCCTGGCCGTAGCGTCTGGCGGGCCCGCGGGCCGCGAACCGGCAGGCCGCGGCGACCACCGGACCCCCGAGCCCGCCCAGCACGGCCGTCGCCAGCGGCGGCCACCACGGCAGGGCCAGCGAGCCCTCCGCCACCGCGGCGAGGCAGACCACGCCGGCCAGCACGAGAGCCAGCAGCAACCACTGGACCGCCGCCGCCACCGACCACCAGCCCGGCCGCTCGGGCTGTCCCGGGCGCGCGCGCAGCGCCACCGTGTCCAGTGCCTCGGGCAGCGAACCGCCGCCGCGCCGGGCGGCGTCGCCCACCGCCCGCGACCACGGCTCCGGCAGCCCGCGTGCGGCGTCGACGGCGAGCCCCCGCACGGCTTCCTCGACCACTGGACGGGACGCGGCGGGGCCCGACCCGCGGGGGGCCGGGAGCGCGCCGGCCGCGCCCACACCTCCTGCCGCGGCTCCGGCGCCGCGCTTCGGCGCCCTGTCCGCTGTCCCGGGCCCGCCCCCGGAGGTCCCGTGGTTCCGGCCGGGCGCGGCCGGGGCCACAGGACGCACGGTGCGGCCGTCCCGTGTCCACCGTTCGGGGGACATCGGGCGGGCGGGCGCGGAACGGGAACAGCCGTACCCGGGGGTGCGTCCTGCCATCAGGCGGCTCCACGGCGTGCCGCAGGCGTCCCACGCGGCCCGCCCCCAGTCGCGCTCCGCCGCCTGGCCCACGGCTGTCGCGCCCACGGCGTCCGCGAGCCGGTCCAGGAAGTCCTCGCGGGCCTCGTCGGTGAGCCCCGCCCAGCCCTCGCCGACGTACAGGGGGTGCAGGTCGTGCGCGGCGCTGTCCAGGTCGGCTGCCAGCCGCTGCCCGGCGGCCGCGCGCTCGCCGGTGATCTGGGCGAGGACGGCCCGCAGGTCCGCGAGCCCCTGCCCGGTCGCGGCCGACGCCGACAGGACGATCGCCCCCGCCTCGCCGTGCTCCCCGACCGCCAGGCCGTCCTCGTCCAGCAGCCGCCGCAGGTCGTCCAGGACGAGGTCGGAGGAGTCCCCCGGCAACCGGTCCACCTGGTTGAGGACGAGGACGGTCACGTCGGCGTGCCCTGCCAGCGGCCGAAGGTAGCGCTCGTGGAGTGCGGCGTCCCCGTACTTCTCCGGGTCCAGCACCCATACGACGACGTCGACGAGCCGCAGCAGCCGGTCCACCTGCTCCCGGTGCTCGCCCACGGCGGAGTCGTGGTCGGGCAGGTCGATGAGGACCAGCCCCTCCAGGCCCGTCTCGTCCTCCACCGCGTGCCCGCCGTACGCCCCAAGCGCGGCAGCGGCCGTGTCCGTGGCCGCTCCCGCCGCCCGGTGCTCGCCACCCCCGTCCGCGCTCGCCGCCCCCGAACGCGCTGACAGCCCCGAGTGCCCCGACTGCGCGGACGGCACCGCCCAGGCGTCCTCGGCCGCAGCCGGGGGCACGCGGTCCTCCGCCCGGTCGTCGGCCGGACCGCAGCCGGCCCCGGCAGCCCGGCCATCGCCACAAGGCTGACCGAGCCGACACGACTGACATGACTGACACGGCTGACACGGCTGGCCGAGGAGGGGCTCAGGTTGCCCTGGAAACTCGGCCGACGGGTCCTGCCCCTCACCCGGCGCGGCCCGCGGACCCGGTGGCGGCGGTACCTCGGACCGGCCCGCCTGCGCGGGCAGCGCGGCCGGCGGCAGGGCCGGTGCCGCGAGCAGCCCGTGCCGCGCGTAGCGGTCCTGGGGAGCGATCCCCAGCCGGTCCAGCAGCCCCGCCGCCCGCTCGGGCTGCCAGGCGCAGGAGACGGGCCGCGCGGTGGTCGGCCGCCGCACGCCGGTGGCGGACAGCTCCTTCCCGGCCAGCGCGTTGAAGAGCGTGGACTTGCCGCTGCCGGTGGCCCCGGCGAGCGCCACCACGGTGTGGTCGAGCGAGAGCCTGCGCCGCTCGGCGATCCGGGCCAGCAGCTCGGTGCTGTCGGCGAGGTCCTCCGGGCTGATCCGGGCCCGGGACAGACCGAGCAGTTCCCCGAGCGCGTCGACCCGCATGGTCAGCGGGTCCCCGTCGCGCGGTCCGGCCGAGGGGTCCTGGGGGTCCCGTGCCGAGGGGCTGGCGGCCACCGCGGTCACCTCTCCTTCTGCAGTACGGACAGTGCGGCGATCAGGGCGGCCTGCTGGCCTGAGGTGACGTCGTACCCGTCGACCGGCGCCAGGCGCCGCTCGCGTTCGCGCGCGAGCAGTTCGTGGACCACGTCGTCCAGCCGGCTCCGGGCGGTGTCGCGCAGTCGCACCGCGGCCTTGGCGCCGAGGGTCTCGGCGAGCCGCTCGCCGGCCGGGCGTCCGGCCCGCCCGCCGAGCAGCACGGTGGCCAGCAGGGCGGCGACGTCAGCGGGGTCGGCCGCCGGGCGGTCCGCTGCCCGGGCGGCGCGGACCTCGGCATGGGCGAGGTCGGCCAGCCCGCGGCGCCACCGCCGTACGCCCTTGTCGATCCGCGCCGCCAGGGCCACCCGCTCGCGGTCGGGGCGGGCCCCGGGTTCGTCGAGGAGGGCCCGCCCGGCGGGATCCCGGCGCCAGGCTTCGGCCATCCGGTCGTCCGCCGCGTCGGTCTCGGTCCGCAGCAGCGCGGCCAGCTCCTCGGCGAGGGCGTGGTGGAGGGTGTCGGGGCCGCAGGCGGGGTAGCTCTCCCAGTGCGCCAGAGCCTCGCCGGCCAGCGGCGCGCCCGCCGCCACGGCGTCGCGGGTGCGGGCGACGGCCTCCCCGTAGGCGTCCTCCGCGGTCCGGGCCAGCCGCTGGGCGGCGGCGTGCTGGGCGGCGGAGGCGGAGGCGAGCGCGGGCAGCCGCACGCTGAGGGAGTCGAGGGTGCCGACGGCGGTGCGGCGGGCCGCGAGCTGGCGGGCCGCCGGGTCCTCGGCGCAGTGGATCAGCCAGGCGCGCAGGCTCGCCACCGTGGTCTGCGGCAGCAGGCCCGCCCCGGCGGCGGACTCCGGGAGTTCGGGCACCGTGAAGCGGGGCACGTCGCCGAGGCCGGAGCGGGCCAGCAGCGCCGCGTAGTGCCGGCCGACCTCCTCGGCGAGCTGGTGCGGGACCCGGTCGAGCACCGTGGCGAGGGTGACGTCGTACTCCTTGGCGGCGCGCAGCAGGTGCCAGGGCAGGGCGTCGGCGTAGCGGGCGGAGGTGGTGACGAGAATCCAGATGTCGGCCGCGCAGATGAGTTCGGCGGCCAGGTCGCGGTTCCCCGCGACGAGCGAGTCGACGTCGGGCGCGTCAAGGAGGGCGAGGCCGCGCGGCAGGGAGTCGTCGGCCTCCAGGCGCAGTTCGGCCCGGTCCGGGGGCCGCCGGTCGGAGCCCCGCCGGTCGAGGTCGGCCCGGTCGGTGCCGTCCTCGTCGGCTCGGGAGCGCTGCCGTACCGACCAGGTACGCGTCAGCCGGGGCAGGACGCGCGGGTCGGCGAACCAGGCGCGGTCCTCGGGATGGCAGACCAGCACCGGCACCCGGGTGGTCGGCCGCAGCACCCCGGACTGGCTGATCCGGCGGCCGACCAGGGAGTTGACCAGCGTGGACTTGCCCGCCCCGGTGGAACCGCCGACCACGGCCAGCAGCGGTGCCTCCGGTGCCCTGAGCCGGGGGACGAGGTAGTCGTCGAGCTGGGCAATGAGCTCCTGCCGCGTGCGGCGGGCCCGCACGGCTCCGGGGAGCGGGAAGGGGAAGCGTGCCGCATCGACTCGCTCACGCAGTGCGGACAGCGCGTCGAGCAGTTCGGGCCGGACGTCCAGGATCACCACAATGGCAGAATGCCCCATATACGGGCGATTTCGAAGTCTATTCGCACCGATTTGCCCGATTCGGACCGAGACGGGTCCACCTGGGGCGTACGGGATGCGAGGGGCAGAATGAGCCAACGGCATAACGACTGCACAACAGCCGCATCTCGAGCCGCCAAAAGCGATGCGCCTCGCGCGGCGGCCTGGGATTATCGGACCGCTTCACCGAACCTCCACAACATGTCACACGGGTGAAGCGCCCGGCAGCAGGCATACGGCGCCCTATCCTTGACCGCGGTACGAGGCCAGGGAACGACCAAGGGGCGGAAGTCAGCCACGGCCACTGTCCGGCCCCCGTAGCTCAGTGGATAGAGCAGGTGCCTTCTAAGCACTTGGCCGCAGGTTCGAGTCCTGCCGGGGGCACACAGAACACACTCTTGACAGGGTGCTGTTTACACAGGTCAGACGGCACGTCGCGGAAGTCTCCCGCGACTCCGGAATCCCTCCTCCGTAGCGCGGCGGTCCGGCTGGCGCCATGGGGGAAGGGCCTCCTCCGGGTGCCCGTGCCCCATACGTCCCACTAAACGAATGGTGGACCGGGGCCCCGTTCCCGTCCGCGCAGACGAGCCGGGACGACTCCGGGCTTCCGGGCCGCACCCGATGGCTCGCCGCGGCGCCGGCCATAGCCCTCCTCGACGACCGGCGCGAGCCGCTGCGAGCCGGTACGCCGCCGCGCGGCATACGTCCCGCGCCCCGCGCCCGGCCTCCACTGACGGGCCGGGGCCCTGCTGCGCCGCGCGGTGTGCGCGGCGGTCCTCGTGTCGTAACGGTTCGGGGACACCGGCCCGGCGGCAGCCGGGGGTGGGTTAGGACCTGGTCATGACGATCGCCGGCCCGTCGTGGGCTCACTGCGGACAAGGCACCGTTCCAGGTGATCCGCTCGCGGGTTGCACCGGAGTCACCGTCACCGCTTCCGGTCGGTGCCTGGCCCACGCCGAGGAAGCCGACCAGACCGCGTATCTCGTGTCCCTGTCACCCGGCGCGGACCTGGACCTCCGGGGCACCAGCGTCGACGAGACACTCATCGGCCGCGTCCTCACCGCCATGACCGACCCGGCAACCCGAAGGCCGACCATAGGGAACGCCAGATTCGACTCGGCCGTCTTCCCCGGGGACGCGTCGTTCGGGTCAGCCACCTTCACCGGGCACGCCTGGTTCGGGTCAGCCACCTTCACCGAAGACGCCTGGTTCGGATCAGCCACCTTCACCGGGCACGCGTCGTTCGGGTCAGCCACCTTCACCGGGCACGCGTCGTTCGGATCAGCCACCTTCACCGAAGACGCCTGGTTCGGGTCAGCCACCTTCACCCAGGACGCCTGGTTCGACTCAGCCACCTTCACCGGGCACGCCCGATTCGACTCAGCCACCTTCACCGAAGACGCCTCGTTCGGGTCAGCCACCTTCAGCAGGGACGCCCGATTCGACTCAGCCACCTTCACCCAGGACGCCTGGTTCGACTCAGCCACCTTCACCGGGCACGCCCGATTCGACTCAGCCACCTTCACCGGGCACGCCTCGTTCGACTCAGCCACCTTCACCGGGCACGCCCGATTCGACTCAGCCACCTTCACCGGGCACGCCTCGTTCGGATCAGCCACCTTCACCCAGGACGCGTCGTTCGAGTCAGCCACCTTCACCCAGGACGCGTCGTTCGGATCAGCCACTTTCACCGGGCACGCCCGATTCGACTCAGCCACCTTCACCAGGGAAACCCGATTCGGCTCAGCCACCTTCACCAGGGACGCCGGGTTCACCTCGACCGTGTTCAAGGGCACGTCAGTGCTGGGTCCGTTGGTGTGCGCGGGGACGGTGAATCTGTCCAGTGCGTTGTTCGGGGTGGCGGTGACCGTGGAGGTCGCGGCGAAGGCGGTGCTGTTCCGGCGGACGCGGTGGGCGCAGCCGGCCACGGTGTGGCTGCGCTACGCCGACGCCGACGTGAGTGACGCCGTGGCGGAGTACCCCGTGACGATCGCCGCGCGACCCCGCCCGTTCACGCACGTGTCAGGTGACCTGGTGGACGAGTCCGTGTTGGCGGGCCTGGCGACGGTCGAGGCGCGGGTGACCTCACTGCGGGGTGTGGACGCCGCCCAGATGATCCTGACGGATCTCGACCTGAGCCAGTGCCTGTTCGCCGGCACGGTCCACCTGAACCAGCTCCGGCTGGAGGGCGACTGCCGCTTCGCCGCGACACCGGAAGGCGTCCACCGGCGGGGCCGACTGTGGCTCGTCCGGTGCACCCGCCGCCGCACGCTGGCCGAGGAACATCACTGGCGCCACGGCCTGCCCCGAGCCGTCATCGGCTGGCAGCCGCCTCTCATCCCTGAGAACGTCGTGCAGCCGCGCGCCCTGGCCGCGGTCTACCGAGCTCTGCGCACGTCCCATGAGGACTCCGGCAACGAACCCGGTGCCGCGGACTTCTACTACGGCGAGATGGAGATGCGCCGCGCCGATCCCCGCACCGCCCCGGGCGAGCGCGGGCTGCTCACCGCCTACTGGGCGCTGTCCGGCTACGGCCTGCGCGCTACCCGCGCACTGGGCTGGCTCCTGCTCGCGGTGGCCGGCACCATGCTGGTGATGATGCTGTGGGGGCTGCCGCAGCGTGACACGTCCTCGCTCAGCACCGGCATCATCACCGGCCACCGCATCACCGTCACCACCGACAGTCCCGCCCCCGAGAACCCCACCGGGCCCCCTGGCGACCGCTTTACGACCGAGCGCTTCGAGAAAAGCCTGCGCATCGTCGTCAACTCCGTGGTCTTCCGCTCCTCCGGCCAGGACCTCACCACCACCGGCACCTACACCGAAATGGCCTCCCGCCTCACCGAACCCGTCCTCCTGGGCTTTGCAGTCCTCGCCGTCCGAGGCCGCATCAAACGCTGACGGGAGCCGAGGGATGACAGTCCGCCGCCAGGACCTGCCCGTGTGTCGAAAGGCACCGCCCAAGGACCACGGATCGAAGCGCGATCACACCGTCACGCCGCCGCGCAACCCGCGTGGAACAGATCCATGGCCCGCTCCACGTCCCTCAGCGCGCGAGGCCGCGCCTCCAGGTCGTCCGCCCCGTGGCGGACGAGCCCGAGCACGACAGAACAGGCCATGGTTGTTGACGCCCTCGGCGCGCCGTCGCTCACGCGGGCGGCACCGGCGACCTCGTACGGGGCTGCGGATCACGGCGAGTTGACGTACCCGCGCGGGGTGGCGCGTACGGCGGCGCGATCTCGCCCTGCGCATTTATGCGTATGGCCCCCGGTGCCACGCCAGGTGCAGTGTTGCCGTCACCCCCCGAGGGGTGTCCCGCCGGCCGGCCCCTCCCCGCGTCGGCGGGACCCGTGCGACGGCGGCGGGGTCCCCCGCGCCGTGGCGCGGAAGGCCAGGGCGGTGCAGCCCTGGCGCTTGCGGAAGAACTTGGCGAAGTCGCCCGGCTCGTGGAACCCCAGCCGCCGCGCGATATCGGCCGCGGGGGCGTCGGAGTGGACGAGGAGCCGCTTGGCTTCGAGCAGGATCCTGGCGTCCAGGTACTGCTTCGCGGTCTGCCCGGTGGCCGCCGCCGTCCCCCGGGTCAGCGTCCGGGGGCTGTAGCCGAGCGCCGTCGCGTAGTCGGCGACCCGGTGGGTGCGCGTGAAGTCGCGCTCGACGGCGGTCCGGAACCGTTCGAAGGGGCCGTCCTGGGGGACGGCCGCCGCGGGGCGGGCCCCGCGTGCGCGAGGCGCAGCAGGAGCACCGCCAGCAGCATGCGCAGCGCGTCGATGTGCGCGTCCAGGGGGACGGTACCGACGTCCGCGTACTCGTGGGCGAGGTGGCTCAGGGCGAGCCCGATGGCCCGCTCGTGGGCGCCGGACGGCAGCAGGGGCACCTGCGTGTGGGGGGTGCCGACGACCACGAAGCCGGGCTGCCAGATCACGATGGTGCCGCGCGCCCGCGGCAGGTCCCTGCCGTACTGGTGGACCTGCCCGGGGCGGACCCACAGCCAGCTGCCGGGCTCCAGGACGAAGTCCGAGAAGTCCACGGTGTGCACCAGCGGGGCTGAGTCCTGGTGCAGGTGGAGCAGGTGGTGGAACGCCGGGCGCTGGGGCGCCGAGAGGTCGATGCCGCGGCGGTGGCCGCGGGCCCGCAGCTCCTCGAAGTCCAGGACGTCCATGCCGATGGGCGCGCCCAGCGAGGGGCGGTAGGCGACCTCGGCGATCTGTGGTCCTGGACGCCCGGCCATCCCGCACCCTTCCGGCATCCCGCCCGTCCGAGGGCGAGGATGTCCGTTTTTTCCCGTACTCGGTCCCGAGGATACCCCGGTGGCCGACGGCGCCGCTCCTAGCGTCGGAGGGGAAGCGGACTGCAGGACACGAGACGAGGAGCCGGGACGCGGTGCGACTGATCGTGGGGATGACCGGAGCCACCGGAGCGGTGTTCGGGGTACGGCTGCTGGAGGCGCTGGCCGAGCTGCCGGATGTGGAGACGCATCTGGTGCTGAGCCACTGGGCCCGTGCCACCGTCGAGCTGGAGACCGGCCGCGGGGTGCGCGAGCTGCACGCGCTCGCCGACGCCGTGTACAGCCCCGAGGACCAGGGCGCGGTGATCTCCTCCGGGTCGTTCCGCACGGACGGCATGGTGATCGTGCCGTGCTCCATGAAGACCCTGGCCGGCATCCGCACCGGATACGCGGAGGGCCTGGTGGCCCGGGCGGCGGACGTGGTGCTCAAGGAGCGCCGCAAGCTGGTGCTCGTCCCCCGGGAGACGCCGCTGAGCGAGATCCACCTGGAGAACATGCTCGACCTGGCGCGCAAGGGCGTGCAGATCGTGCCGCCGATGCCGGCCTTCTACAACCACCCGCAGAGCATCGACGACCTCGTCGACCACATCGTGGTCCGCATCCTCGACCAGTTCGACCTGTCCGTCCCGGACACCGGGCCCGGACGCTGGGCGGGCATGCGCGCGGCCAGGAGGCACGCCGCCGAGCTCACCGAGCCCAGCATGCGCGAGGCCGCGCCCGGGCCCGCGGCCGCCCCGCCCCGCCGGCCGCGCCCACCGGGACGCCGACCACAGCCACCGCGCTCACCGCGCCTGCCGCGCCTGCCGCGCCTGCCGCACCGGCCGCCCCCGCCGCCTGAACATTCCACCAAGGAGTCACCCATGGCATACGACGACCTGCGGTCGTTCCTGGACACGCTGGAGAAGGAGGGCCAGCTGCTGCGCATCGCGGACGAGGTCCTGCCCGAACCGGACATAGCCGCTGCCGCCAACGCCTGCGGACGCATCGGCGAGGGCGCTCCCGCCATCTGGTTCGACCGGATCAAGGGGTTCACCGACGCCCGCGTCGTCATGAACGTCCACGGCTCCTGGCGCAACCACGCCCTCGCCCTCGGCCTCCCCAAGGAGACGACGACCAAGGAGCAGGTGGAGGAGTTCGCCCGGCGCTGGGACGCGTTCCCGGTCGCCCCCGAGCGCCGCGAGGACCCGCCGTGGCAGGAGAACAGCGTGGCGGGCGAGGACGTCGACCTCTTCGACATCCTGCCGCTGTTCCGCCTCAACGACGGTGACGGGGGCTTCTACCTCGACAAGGCCGCGGTCGTCTCCCGCGACCCGCAGGACCCGGACAACTTCGACAAGCAGAACCTCGGCATCTACCGCATCGAGGTGATCGGCCGCAACCGGCTGGCGCTCCAGCCCGTGCCGATGCACGACATCGCCAAGCACCTGCGCGCGGCCGAGGAGCGGGGCGAGGACCTCCCCGTGGCGATCACGCTGGGCAACGACCCGGTGGTGCCGATCGTCGCCGGGATGCCCATGGCCTACGACCAGTCCGAGTACGAGATGGCCGGAGCGCTGCGCGGCGCCCCCATGCCCATCGCCACCGCCCCGCTGACCGGGTTCGACGTCCCCTGGGGCTCGGAAGTGGTCATCGAGGGCGTCATCGAGTCGCGGGTGCGCCAGATCGAGGGGCCCTTCGGCGAGTTCACCGGCCACTACTCCGGCGGGCGCCGGATGCCCGTGGTCCGGATCGACCGGATCTCCTACCGCACCAAGCCCGTCTTCGAGTCGCTGTACCTGGGCATGCCCTGGACCGAGTGCGACTACCTCGTCGGCCCCAACACCTGCGTCCCGCTGCTGAAGCAGCTGCGCGCCGAGTTCCCCGAGGTGCAGGCGGTCAACGCCATGTACACCCACGGGCTGCTGGTGATCATCTCCACGAAGAAGCGGTACGGCGGCTTCGCCAAGGCCGTCGGCATGCGCGCGATGACCACCCCGCACGGCCTCGGCTACGTCACGCAGGTGATCGTCGTGGACGAGGACGTCGACCCGTTCAACCTGCCCCAGGTGCTGTGGGCGCAGTCGGCCAAGGTCAATCCCAGGGAGGACGTGGTCGTCATCCCGAACCTCTCGGTGCTGGAGCTGGCACCGGCCTCGCAGCCGGCCGGCATCACCAGCAAGATGATCATCGACGCCACGACGCCGGTGGCCCCGGACGTCCGCGGCAACTTCAGCACCCCGGCCAGGGACCTGCCCGAGACCGCCGAATGGGCGGCACGGCTGCAGTCCCTGCTCGCCAACCGCTGAGCACCGCTGAGCACGGGCCGGACATCGGGCCCGCGCACGGGCTGAAGCCCGGGCCCGCGCACGGGCCGGAGCAACCCGCCCGCGTGCGGGCCCGGGCGGCCACGGCCCGCCGAGAACCCCCACCACGTCGAGGAGTCCCCAGATGATCTGCCCGCGTTGCGCGTCCGACACCGTCGAGACGACCACCACCTCCCCCGTCCCGGGGGTGTGGGAGGTCCTCCAGTGCCAGCGCTGCCTCTACATGTGGCGCACCACCGAGCCCGAGCGGCGCACCCAGCGCCACGCCTACCCGGTGCAGTTCCGCATGACCGCCGAGGACATCGCCAACGCCATCGAGGTGCCCACGGTCCCGCCGCTGCTCGGCGGCTGAGGCGGCCCACCCACTTCCGGCCGCCGGGTGTCCTGACCCCGGCGGCCGGAGGCGGCCCCGAACCGGCGCGTCCGCCGCGTGCTTCCCCCCGACCCGCGGCGGACGCGCCCGCCAACCCCGGCCCGCCACGGCCCGGCCCTGGCCGCGGCTCCCCCGCTGCCGCCGCCGCGTCAGATCCATCCCCGGCGAACGGCCTCGGCGCCCGCCTGGAAGCGGGTGTCAGCGCCGAGGCGCTCCATCACCGCGGCGATCCGCCGGGTCGCGGTACGCGAACTCACCCCGAGCTGGCGGCCGATGGCCTGGTCCTTCAGACCGGCCATCAGCATGCGCGCCACCAGCCGGTCCTCCTTGTCGCCGGGCACCGGTCCGGGAACGGCCTCCGGCAGCAGCGGCTGCGCCCGCTCCCAGTACGCCTCGAAGAGTTCGATCAGCCCGTCCAGCAGCCCCGACGGGTGCACCACCACCAGGTTGTCGTAGACCTCGCCGATCAGCGGCATGAGCGCCACCCGGCGGTCCATCACCCGCAGCTTGAAGGGGAGCTGGGGCAGCATCCGGGCCTGCTCGCCCAGCGCCGCCAGCCGCAGCACCGTCTCGAAGCGGCCGGGCCGGTCCATGGACTGCGGGCAGTAGACGGTACGGATGTCGGCGCCCTTGGCCAGCAGCGAGTGGGTGAACGCCGTCTCCGACTCGTTCGTCTCGGGCGCGCCGTCGGCCCACTCCAGGTAGGGCGGCCGGTCCAGCACCCACAGGTGGCTGACGACGGAGTGGGTCAGCTCGTCCACCCGCCGGTTGACCGCCTCGCGCCCCACCAGCACCTCGATCAGCGAGCCCGGGTCGCCGCGCATCCGGCCCGCACGGTACTCGCGGGCCAGTTCCTCGATCGAGTCGCGCACCCGCGCCAGCGCCGCCTCGCTCTCCATCCGCCGCTGGTTGAGCAGGACCGTCAGCGCCGACTCCGGCCCGATCGGCAGATAGGCACCGGGGGCGACCCGCCGCACCAGGCCGAGTCCGATGAGGCGGCCGAGCGCGCTGCGGGTGCGTCCGGAGGAGGCTCCGACGCCGGCCGCGAGCTCCCGGAGGGGCCCTTCCGGCCGAGCCAGCAGCGCCCGGTAGACCCGTTCGTCGAAGTCGGCTATCCCCAGCACCTGCAGCACGATCGCTCCGTCGTTCCCGCCACCGCGGACACCATGCCCCCGGGCCGTGGCGCAGAATGCCACGCGGCGGCATGTGCCACCCGGTTGATGTAGACACCATGCGCTCGCTGACCGTTGACTTTACCCGTCCACAACAACTCGGTGCGCTGCCCTGGTCCTTCACTCCTGAGACCCGCGTGAGCGGCGATGAGCCATGCCCTCGTACCCCGGGTCGGCTCCGCCCTGCTCGGGACCGGTGTGGCGCGTTGACGTCATGACGAGGGGTCACCTTGCTCCAGCGCAAACGTCTGCTGATCAGATCAGCCGCGGCCATGGCCGTCGGATCTCTTCTCCTCGCCGTACCGGCCATGGCCGCCGACCCGTCCGGCACGACGGACGGCGCCCCGGCCATCCGGCAGGCGGCGTCCGCCACGGCCGCCACCACGCCCGCCGCCGCCGCGGCCGCTGCTTCCGGGTCCGCTTCCTGCGACGTCACCGTCCCCGGCGGAGTCAAGGCCGTCGTCTCCGAGGCGGGCGGCCGCCCCCGGGTCCAGCTCGCCGACCCCATGGCGGCCCTTCGGAACGGCGTCATCTCCATCGGCACCGGGAACGGTGAGCTGGTGCTGCCGGCCGACGCCCTGCCGTCGATCAGGTCCGGTGCGACCGATCCGTCGCGGTACGACGCCGTCGCCGCGGCCACCCGGCAGTGCGGACTGCCCGCCGCGAAGTCGACCGCGATCAGCGAGAAGAGCCGGAAGAGCGAGTACAAGCTGGGCCGGCTGACGGTCCACACGCTCGACGCCGACGGCGCGTCGACCTCCGAGGTAGTGGTCCTCACCAACCTGGACGACCAGACCGAGGCCCGCACCGTCGTGGTCAGCGGCAGTCAGGACGGCCTCGTCAAGATCGCCCTCCCGCTGGGCCACTACTCGGCCGTGCTGATCGACCGCCCCGGAGTCAGCGGGGCCTACCGGATCGTCTCGAACCCCGACTTCACGTTCTCCGACGGCTCCTCGATCACCCTGGACGAGCGCACCGCGACGGTGGAGGCCACCACGCCGAGCACCCCGCGGCCGAGCGAGCTGGAGAGCTCCTCGCTCAGCATCACCACCGGTGACACCGGCGCGCACCAGGACGACTCGCTCCTCGACGAGATCAACTTCGCCTTCAGCGGATCGGGGCCGATCAGCTACCTCTTCAACCCGACCGCGCCGGTCCGCAACGGCCGCTTCGGCGTCTACCCGTCGTACGAGTTCAGCTCGCCCGCCGATGCGCAGCAGCCGTACGCCTACCACATCACCGAACCGTACGACCATGTGCCGAGCGCCTTCCCGACCTCGGTCGACGCCTCCGGCCTGGCCACCGCGACCCGGCACTACGGCAACCCCACCGGTACGCCCGCGACGGCGCTCTCCGTCACCTCGGGCGCCCTGGCGCAGGACGCCGCCAACGGCGACAACATGATCGGCCTGCGCGGCTACAGCCTGGTGCCGCTGGGCACCACCCGCACCGAGTACTTCACCGCCCGCCCCGACCTGTACTGGACCACCGCCATCGGCGCCGACGCCTACGTCCGCGACACGCAGACCACCTCCCTGCGCTCCTACCGCCCCGGAGAGCGCACCGCCGACTCCTTCTTCGCCGCGCCCGAGCACCCGGGCGTCCAGGTGGCGGCCGACGGCCGGAGCGTGGAGTGCGCGGCCTGCTCCGACGCGGCCGGCCTGGAGTTCGACATCTATCCGTTCAGCACCGACCCCGGCACCGTCGCCGCCCCCGACCCCCTGCTCGACGGCGAGTCCGAACCGATCGGCATGGAGGTCCGCCGCAACGGCAAGCTGCTGGGCGACGCCGACTTCGGCCCGCAGGAAGTCGCCGTCACCGCGCCCAAGGGCCGCGCCACCTACCAGCTGACCGAGCAGGTGCGGCGCAACCTCACCACGCTGCCGCTGTCCACCTCCTCGTCGACCACCTGGACCTTCACCGCCGACCCCGGCTCCAACGGCCGCGTCCCCGCCGACCTGACCTGCATGGACGGCGGGCGGTCCTGCACCGCGCTGCCGTTGCTGTTCGCGTCCTACCAGGCCGACGCCACCGCCGACGACGCGCTGACGGCCGGCCCGCACACCCTGAGCCTGTCGGTCGACCACCAGCAGGACGCCGCCGCGGCGGCCGTCTCCGGCGCCACCGTGTCCGTCTCCTACGACGACGGCGCCACCTGGGTGCCCGCACGGGTCACCGGCCGCGACGGCGCCTACTCGGCGGCCTTCTCCGTGCCCGCGGGCGGCGGCAACGGCTACGCGGCGCTGCGCGTCTCGGCCTGGGACACGGCCGGCGACCGGATCGACCAGACGGTGCTGCGCGCCTACACCGCCGGATGACCTGGCCCCGGCCCCGCCACCGGACCATCGGGACCCGCCCCGCGCAGCCCCTCGACCTCCCCACCTCCCAGGAGACCTCTGTGAGCAGATCCCTCCGCCGCCGGCTGCCGCTGGCCGCCCTCGCCGCCGCCGCGACCGCCGCCCTGCTGAGCGCCGGCCCGGTCATGGCCACGCCCGGCACCAGCTCCGACGCCACCACCGCCTCGGCCACCCCGTCGTCAGCGACCGGAACGGCCCCGGTGGACGCCTGCGACCTGCCGAAGCCCGGATTCGCCCGCTGCCTGGCGCAGTTCACCCCCGGCGCCCCCGTCCAACGGCTCCGCGCGGCCACCCCGCAGGGCACGACGGCGGCGCTCCCCCAGGGGTACGGCCCGGCCGACCTCCAGTCCGCCTACAACCTCGGCTCGGCCGTCGCCGCGGGCGCCGGGGACGGCACGACGGTGGCGATCGTCGACGGGTACGACGACCCCACGGCCGAGGCCGACCTCGCGGTCTACCGCTCCACCTACGGCCTGCCGGCGTGCACCACCGGCAACGGCTGCTTCACCAAGGTCGGCCAGGACGGGTCGGCCTCCCTGCCCGTGACCGACGGCGGCTGGGCCGTGGAGATCAGCCTCGACCTCCAGGCGGTCTCGGCCGCCTGCCCCGGCTGCCACATCCTGCTGGTCGAGGCGAACACCCCGGCCCTCCCCGATCTCGCCGCCGCCGAGGACACCGCCGTACGGCTGGGCGCCGCCGCGGTGTCCAACAGCTACTCCGTCGCCGAGGGCACGAACGTCGCACCCTACGCCGGCTCCTATGACCACCCCGGCGTGGCGATCACCGTCTCCAGCGGTGACTACGGCTACCAGCTGGCGGCGCCGTTCCCGGCGAGCCTGCCGACCGTGACCGCGGTCGGCGGAACCTCACTGACCAGGGCGCCGGGCACCGCCCGGGGCTGGAGCGAGACGGCCTGGGCGCTCGACGAGAAGGGCTCGGCCGCCGGCTCCGCCTGCTCGGCCTACTACGACAAGCCCGCCTGGCAGCACGACACGGCCTGCCCGGGCCGGACCGTCGCCGACGTCTCGGCGGACGCCGACCCCGCGACCGGTCTCGCCGTCTACGACAGCACGCCGAACCCCGATGGCATACCCGCCGGCTGGTTCGTGGTCGGCGGCACCAGCGCCTCCTCACCCTTCGTCGCGGGCGTGTACGCGCTGGCCGGCAACACCGCGCAGGTCAAGGACGCCTCGTACGCCTACGCGCACCGCTCCCACCTGTACGACGTCCAGGGCGGCAACGTCTCCAACCCGGACGCGGGCAGCGGCTGCCCGGACAGCAGCTACGTCTGCACCGCGCTGCCCGGCTACGACGGCCCCACCGGTCTGGGCACCCCGAACGGCACCGGGGCGTTCTAGGCCAGGCACGACGCGCGGACGGGGCGGGGCGGCCGGAAGGGGCCGCCCCGCCCCGCGGCGCGTCGGCCGCGGGACCCGCGCTGCTCGTCGGGGGCAGGGGCGCGGGGGCAGGGCTACGGGGCAGGGGCTGCGGAGGCAGGGGCGCGGGGGCAGGGGCGCGGCGTTCCGCGGCCGCCCGTGATGGCCGCAGGGGCGTCACCCGGGCGGTCCCCTTCCGTGAGGCCCCACGGCGCGGCGCGAGGTAACCAGGAGGGGAAACCCTTTGTCTGGTTTGTCTGGCCCTCAGCCGCCACCCGTGCCCCCAGGAGGCATCTCCATGACGGATGCGAGCACTTCCGAGAGCTCCGAAGCGTCAGCGTCCGGGCCTGGCGCGGACGACGCGCCGATCCACGTCCTGTGGATCAACGCCGGCCTGTCCTGCGACGGCGACTCGGTCTCCCTGACCGCCGCCACGCTGCCGAGCATCGAGGAGATCGCCCTGGGTGGGCTGCCCGGCCTGCCGAAGATCGCCGTCCACTGGCCGCTGATCGACTTCGAGTGCGGTCCGGTGCAGGGCGCGGACGCGTTCATCGAGTGGTTCTTCAAGGCGGAGCGCGGCGAGATCGACCCGTTCGTGCTCGTGGTGGAGGGGTCCATCCCCAACGAGTCGATCAAGGCCGAGGGCTACTGGTGCGGTTTCGGCGACAACCCCGAGACCGGCCAGCCCATCACCACCAGCGAGTGGATCGACCGGCTGGCGCCCAAGGCGCTCGCGGTGGTCGCCATCGGCACCTGCGCCACCTACGGCGGCATCCACGCCATGGAGGGCAACCCGACCGGTGCCATGGGCGTGCCCGACTACCTCGGGTGGGACTGGAAGTCCAAGGCCGGCATCCCGATCGTGTGCGTGCCCGGCTGCCCCGTCCAGCCGGACAACTTCGCCGAGACCCTCACGTACCTGCTCTACCAGGCCGCGGGCTCGGCCCCGATGATCCCGCTGGACGAGAAGCTGCGGCCGACCTGGCTGTTCGGCGCCACCGTCCACGAGGGCTGCGACCGCGCCGGCTACTACGAGCAGGGCCAGTTCGCCGAGGCGTACGACTCCCCCAAGTGCCTGGTCAAGCTGGGCTGCTGGGGCCCGGTGGTGAAGTGCAACGTGCCCAAGCGCGGCTGGATGGACGGGGTCGGCGGCTGCCCCAACGTCGGCGGCATCTGCATCGCCTGCACCATGCCGGGCTTCCCCGACAAGTTCATGCCGTTCATGGACGAGCCCCCCGGCGGCAAGGTGTCCAGCACCGCGAGCGGCATCTACGGCGCCGCGATCCGGCGGTTGCGCGGCATCACGATGAAGACGGTGGACGAGGAGCCGAAGTGGCGCCACCGCGGCCGCGAGCTGACCACGGGCTACCGCAGGCCCTGGTGACCCGGCGGGCCGCAGCCCGTCCCACGCCCCGGTGACCGCGGGCGCGCAGTCCGCCCGAGGACGGCGCGCCCGCTGCCGCCGCCCTACCGGCCGACCCCCGCGGCACCACGCCGGGCAGGAACCCGAGCAGAACCCGAGCAGAAACCGAGCACGCCCCCACGCCCCGCACGCCCCACCGAACCAGACGAAGGGCCGGCACAGACGATGGCAACACCCACGGCCGCAGGAGACGGCAGCGGCCTGATGGAGATGTCCTGGGATCCGATCACCCGGATCGTGGGCAGCCTCGGCATCCACACGAAGATCGACTTCAAGCAGAAGCGCGTGGCGGAGTGCTACAGCACCTCGTCGGTCTTCCGCGGCTACAGCGTCTTCATGCGCGGCAAGGACCCGCGCGACGCCCACTTCATCACCAGCCGGATCTGCGGCATCTGCGGCGACAACCACGCCACCTGCTCGGTCTACGCGCAGAACATGGCCTACGGGGTGAAGCCGCCGCACCTGGGCGAGTGGCTGATCAACCTCGGCGAGGCCGCGGAGTACATGTTCGACCACAACATCTTCCAGGAGAACCTGGTCGGGGTCGACTACTGCGAGAAGATGGTCAAGGAGACCAACCCGGGCGTGCTGGAGCTGGCCGAGCGCACCGAGGCGCCGCACGCCGCCGAGCACGGCTTCCGCACCATCGCCGACATCATGCGCTCGCTCAACCCGCTGGAGGGCGAGTTCTACCGGGAGGCGCTCCAGGTCAGCCGCTACACCCGGGAGATGTTCTGCCTGATGGAGGGGCGCCACGTGCACCCCTCCACGCTCTACCCGGGCGGCGTCGGCACCATCGCCTCCGTGCAGCTGCTCACCGACTACCTCACCCGGCTGATGCGGTACGTCGAGTTCATGAAGCGCGTCGTGCCGCTCCACGACGACCTGTTCGACTTCTTCTACGAGGCGCTGCCCGGGTACGAGGAGGTCGGCCGGCGCCGCGTGCTGCTGGGCTGCTGGGGCGCCCTCAACGACCCGGAGTACTGCGACTTCACCTACGCGAACATGTCGGACTGGGGCCGGCGGATGTTCGTCACGCCCGGCATCGTCGTCGACGGCAAGCTCGTCACCAACGACCTCACCCAGATCAACCTCGGCATCAGGATCCTGCTGGGCAGCTCGTACTACGAGGACTGGCAGGGCAAGGAGCAGTTCGTCACCCACGACCCGCTCGGCAACCCCGTCGACCCGCGCCACCCGTGGAACCAGCACACCGTCCCGGCGCCGCAGAAGCGGAACTTCGACGACAAGTACAGCTGGGTGATGTCACCGCGCTGGTTCGACGGCAAGGACCACCTCGCCCTGGACACCGGCGGCGGCCCGATCGCCCGGCTGTGGTCCACCGCCCTGTCCGGGCTGGTCGACATCGGCTACGTCAAGGCGACCGGGCACAGCGTGGTGATCAACCTGCCGCGTTCGCTGACGAAGCCGGAGACCACCTTCGAGTGGAAGATCCCGAAGTGGAGCAACGCCCTGGAGCGCAACCGGGCGCGCACCTACTTCCAGGCGTACGCCGCCGCGGCCGCCCTGCACTTCGCCGAGCAGGCGCTGGCCGAGGTGCGCGCCGGACGCACCCAGACGTGGGAGAAGTTCGAGGTGCCGGACGAGAGCATCGGCTGCGGCTTCACCGAGGCGGTGCGCGGCGTCCTCTCCCACCACATGGTGATCCGCGACGGCAAGATCGCCAACTACCACCCGTACCCGCCGACCCCGTGGAACGCCAGCGTGCGCGACACCTACGGCACACCCGGCCCGTACGAGGACGCGGTGCAGAACACGCCGATCTTCGAGGAGAACCCCCCGGAGAACTTCAAGGGCATCGACATCATGCGGGCCGTGCGCAGCTTCGACCCGTGCCTGCCGTGCGGCGTCCACATGTACGTCGGCGGCGGCAAGACGGTGCAGACCATGCACGTGCCCACCGGGCTGAGCCGGCTCGCCGGATGACGCCCGCCCCGGACGCGCCGCCGCGCCCCGCCCCGCACCAGGCCCGGCGCCCACCCCGGACTCGGCCGCCCGCCGGATCGACGAGCTGCTCGACGGGCTCGGCGGCGCCGGCGGGCCCGCGGTCGCGGAGGCGGCCGAGGAGCTGGTGCGCGCCCTGATGGACCTCTACGGCGCCGGCCTGGCACGGGCCGTGGCGCTGCTGTCGGGCCGCAGCGGCAACCCGCTCGGCCCGCTGCTGGACGACGAGGCCGTGGCGGGACTGCTGGTCCTGCACGGCCTGCACCCGGACAGCCTGGACGGCCGGATCGACCGTGCGCTGCGCCGCGCCGAGGCCCAGGGGGAGGTCGACGCTGCGGGGTTCGACGCCGGCACGGGCCGGCTGCGGCTGCGCCGTACCACCGCGTCCGGCTGCGGCTGCGGCGGCGGCTCGGCCGACGCGGTACAGGAGCGGGTGGAGGCCGCGCTGGGGTGCTTCGCCCCGGAGGTGGCCGTCGTGGAGTGGGAGGACGTCCCGGCCGCGGCCGAGCCGGTGCTCCTCCAGATCGCGACGCGGCCGCCGGGCCGCCAGGACCGCGCGGAGGCCCGGTGACCGCGCCGGTGTCCGCCCCGCCCGCCGGCCGCGCCGGGCAGGCCGCCGGCGCGGCGCGGCCGGCGGGCGGGCTGCGCCGCTTCCTCGGCCCCGGCCGCCCGCCGTGGAGCGCTGCGAGCTGTGCGCGGTCGCGCTGGACGACCGCCACCGCCACCTCGTGGACGTCCGGCAGCGGCTGCTGGCCTGCGCCTGCACCGCCTGCGCGCTGCTCTTCGCCGGCGAGGGCGCCGTCGAGGGGCGCTTCCGCCCGGTACCCGACCGCTACCTGGCCGACCCCGGCTGGCAGCCCGCGCCGGGAACGTGGGACGCCCTGGGGGTGCCCGTGGGCGTCGCGTTCTTCCTGCGCAACTCCGCGCAGGGCCGGACCGTCGCGCTCTACCCGAGCCCGGCGGGGGCCACCGAGAACGAGATCGACGACCGCGCCTGGGAGGCGTTCTTCGCCGGCTCCGCCCTGGCGGAAGCCCTCACGCCCGACACCGAGGCGCTGATCGTGCGGCACACCGAGGAGGGCGCGGGCTGCCACCTCGTCCCCGTCGACGCCGCGTACGAGCTGGTGGGCCGACTGCGGCTGCACTGGAGCGGCTTCGACGGCGGCGAGCGGGCCCGCGCCGAGATCGAGGGCTTCTTCGCCGATCTGGCCCGCCGGGCCACCGCCGCGCCCCGAGCCGCCGACTCCCCCGGGCCACCGCCGCGCCCCGAGCCGCCGGATCGCCCCACCCGGCCGCCGAAGCCCCGCCGGGAGGCGCCCGATGAGCGATCTCGCCTTCACCTGCGCCGGAGTACGCCCCGACCCGTACGCGGCCGGTCCCACCCTGGTCTTCCGGCTGCGGATCAGCGCGGCCGGCGGCGAGCGGGTGCACGCGCTGGCGCTGCGCTGCCAGATCCGCATCGAGCCCGCGCTGCGCGGCTACGACGACGCGGAGGCCGGCCGGCTGCACGACCTGTTCGGCGACCGCTCCCGCTGGGGCCGCAGCATGCAGCCGATCCAGTTCGCCCACGCCTCCGTGGTGGTGCCCGGGTTCACCGGCTCCTCCGAGGTGGACCTGCCGGTGCCGTGCACGTACGACCTGGACATCGCGGCGTCCCGCTACTTCTCCTCGCTGGGCGACGGCGAGGCCCCGCTGACGCTGCTCTTCTCGGGCACCGCCTTCCGCGGCCCCGGCGGCTTCCAGGTCGAGCCCGTGCCCTGGGACCGTGAGGCGCCGTGCCGCATGCCGGCCCGGACCTGGCGGGAGATGATGGAGCAGCACTTCCCCGGCTGCGGTTGGCTGCGGCTGCCCCGGCACACCATGGAGGCGCTGCTCGCCTACCGTTCCCGCAACGCGCTGACCTCCTGGCAGGAGACCGTCGAAGCGCTGCTGGACACGGCCGGCAACACCCCCGCCGCCCTGGTCGCGGCAGGGGCCCGGGCGGAGGTCCCGCCGGGGCTTCCCGACGGGCGTCCCGAGGGCCTTCCCGACGGGCGTTCCGACGGGCTCGCGCCCGAGCAGGCGGCGGCCAGGTGAACGGCAGCCCGTCCGCGGCGGCGCCGCGCACCGCCCCCGGCCCGGACGCCCCGGCGGTCTCCCCCGGCACCGCCGACCGGCTCTTCGAGACGGCCGCCAAGGTCGCCGACGCCGTCCTCTACGAGGGCTACGTCCTCTACCCCTACCGCGCCTCCGCCGCCAAGAACCGGATGCGCTGGCAGTTCGGCGTACTCGCGCCCCCGTCCTGGGACGGCGTCGGCGGCGAGTCGCGCGCCCAGCGCACCGAGTGCCTGGTCGAGCCGCGCGGCGACGCCCTGCTCCACGTCCGGCTGCGGTTCCTGCGGGTCCAGCGGCGCACCGTCGAACAGCCGTGCCCTGGCGGCGGCTTCGAGCCGGCCGACCGCCTCGACCTGCCCGACCGGGTCCTGGTCCCCTGGGACGAGGGCGTCGAGGAGCAGGCCGACGTGACCGCCGCCGTCAGCGCCCTGACCGGCCGCGGCGTCGAGGTGCCGGTGTGGCTGCCGGAGGGCAGCGACACCGAGGAGGTCCGGGACGGCTCCGGCGCCGTGGCGGGCCGGCTGGTCCGCCGCCGGGAGCGGATCGACGCGCTGCTGCGGCTGACCGCGGCCGAGGTTCCCGGGCCCTGCCGCCTGCTGCGGCTGACCGCCGTGGTGGAGAACACCGGCGCCTGCCCGGCCGACCCGTCCGCCGGCGCGTCCCGCGAGCAGATGCTGCCGTACGCGCTCGTCTCGGCGCACCTGATGCTCGGGGTGGACAGCGGCGGCTTCCTGTCGATGGCCGACCCGCCGCTCTGGGCGGCCGGCGCCGCGGCCGGGTGCCGCAGCGAGCACACCTGGCCGGTGCTGGCCGGGCGGGAGGGCCGCGCCGACGTGGTGCTGTCCTCGCCGATCATCCTGGAGGACCATCCCCGGCTCGCGCCGGAGAGCCCCGGCGCCCTGTACGACGCGCTGGAGATCGACGAGATCCTGACGCTGCGCACGGCCACCCTCACCGAGGAGGAGAAGCGGGAGGCGCGCGGCACCGACGCACGCGCCGGAGCCGTCGTCGACCTCGCCGACTCGATGCCGCCGGAGGTGCTGGAGCGGCTGCACGGCGCGGTCCGCTCCCTGCGCGCGGTCACCGGCGAGGCGCCGGACGGCCTCGCGGGGGCCGGCTCCCGTGGAGGCTTCGGCGGCTTCGGCGGCCTCGACGAGCCCCCCGTGCTGACCACGCCGGGCGACGAGGCGGCCGAGCGGGCCGCCGAGGAGCTGATGCGGCCCCAGGCGCCCTGGTGGGACCCGGCGGCCGACGCGAGCGTGGACCCGGAGCGCGACCGGGTGCTGGTCGACGGCACGCTGGTCGGCGCCGGAGACCGGGTGGTGCTGCGGCCGGGCCGACGGCGCACCGACGCGCAGGACATGTTCCTGCACGGCCGCACCGCGCTGGTCGAGGCGGTGCTGCACGACGTCGACGGCAGTGTCCACCTCGCCGTGGTCGTCGACGGCGACCCGGGTGCCGAACTCCAGCGGGCGCAGGGCAGGTTCCGGTACTTCCAGCCCGACGAGGTGGCCCTCCAGGAGGACACGTGACCGCCGCTTCCAGCACCTCCAACCCGGCCGGCGCCCCCGCGTCCGGCGGACGCACCCTCGTGGCGGGCCTGGGCAACATCTTCCTCGGCGACGACGGGTTCGGCGTGACGGCCGTGCACCGCCTGATGCGCCAGGACCTGCCGCCGGGGGTGGAGACCGCCGACGTCGGGGTACGCGGCGTCCACCTGGCCTACCAGCTGCTCGACGGCTACGACACCGTCGTCCTGCTGGACGCCACCGCCCGCGGCGGCACCCCCGGAACCGTCTACCTCGTCGAGGACGCCGAACCCGAAGCGCCCGCCTCGTCCGGCGTCTCCGCCGCGGGCGCCGGCGCCGTCATCGACGGGCACCGCATGACCCCCGACGCCGTCCTCGCCCTGCTGGCAACGCTCAGCGCGGGCACCGGCGGGCGGCGGCCGCGCCGGATCGCCGTCGTGGGATGCGAACCGGCCTGCCTGGACGAGGGGATCGGCCTGAGCGACGCCGTCGCCGCGGCCGTGGACCCGGCCGTGGACACCGTCCTGCGCCTGCTGGCGGACGCGGCCGCCGCCCGTCGCCCCGGCGCGGACGGTGCCATCGGGGCCGGAGCCGCCCTTCCCCCCACCGGCCGCCCGCAGAGGCGGCGGCCCACCGACAAGGAGTTGCAGCCATGACGAAGATCGTGCTCGGCGGCGTCGCGGCCGCGGCGCTGGCCGCCCTGGTCGCGGTGAACATCCCCGACATCCGGCGGTACCTGAGAATCCGCGGCATGTGAGGCGCGCGGGGGCTCGCCGAGGCGCCCCCGCCGTACGGGCGACGGTGCGGCGCCCCGGCGGCGTGTCGCGTCCGGGCCCGTGGCCGCCGGCCCTGTACTGGGGAGGTCCGGGTGCTCCCGGGCCGTCCGGTACGGGGGCGTCGGGGAGTTGTCCATGCACGAGATGTCCATCGCGCTCGCGGTGGTCGGCCAGGTCGAGGACGCCGCGCGCGCCGCGGGCCGGACCGGCGTCGACACCGTGACCCTGCGCGTGGGCGAACTCGCCGGCGTGGTGCCCGACTCCCTCCACTTCTGCTTCGACCTCGCCTGTGAGGGCACCCTCGCGGCCGGGGCCCGGCTGGTCACCGAGCGGGTGCCCGGCCGCGCCCGCTGCGGCGGCTGCGCCGGTGAGTGGCCGACCGGCCTGCCGCCCCAGCTGTGCTGCCCGCGGTGCGGCGCGGCGGCGGCCGGACTGCTGTCCGGGCGGGAGCTGGAGATCGCCGCGGTGTCGTGGTCGGGCCCGCCGGCCCCCGAGGCCGGCCGGCCGCCCGAGCCGGCCGGAGTTCCCCACGAGGAGCGTTGAGACCATGTGCCGTACCGACGACCTGCGCACCGCGGTGCTCGGCAGGAACGACCGTGCCGCCGACGTGCTGCGGGCCGAACTCGCCGCCCGCGGCACCGTGCTGGTGAACCTGCTGTCCAGCCCCGGCAGCGGCAAGACCGCGCTGCTGGAGGCGGAGCTCGCCCTCGCCGGGCGGCGCGGCGTCCCGGTGGCGGCGCTCACCGCGGACCTCGCCACCGAGAACGACGCGACCCGGCTGGCCCGCTCGGGCGCTCCGGTGCGGCAGGTGCTCACCGACGGGCTGTGCCACCTGGAGACGGACATGCTCCGCGGCCACCTCGACGGGTGGCTGCCGCCACGGACCCGGCTGCTGTTCGTGGAGAACGTCGGCAACCTCGTCTGCCCCGCCTCCTACGACCTGGGCGAGACGCTGCGGGTGGTCCTCGCGTCCGTCACCGAGGGCGAGGACAAGCCGCTGAAGTACCCGACCGCCTTCGGCCTGGCCCACCTGGTGGTCATCACCAAGGAGGACATCGCCGCGGCGGTCGGGTTCGACCGGGACGCCTTCCTCGCCAACGTCCACCGGGTCAATCCGGGGGTCGAGGTGGTCTCGACCTCGGCCCGCGGCGGCCAGGGCGTCGGGCTGCTGCTCGACCGGGCGCTGGCGGCGGGTGCCGGCGGCCCGGTCCACCGCCCGGTGATGGCCACCGCCCTCGCCGCGACAGGGCACGGTCACGCGCACGGGAACGGTCACGGGCTCGGGAACGGGAACGGGAACGGCCCGGTGCCCGGCGGCGAACCCGGACCGGGCCCCGCTTCCGGCCCCGTCCACGACGGCCCGCAGACGCACCCGCACCCCCACGACCACCCGCCCGTCCACGACCACGACCACGACCAGGCCCGCTCCCACGACCGCCCGCACCCCGCCACCGCCGCGCCCGGCGACCCGCACGGCCACGACGGCCACGGCAGCGGCCGGGACGGCACCCGCGCCCCCGCCGGGACGCGCTGAGGCGCGGGTGACCACCGACTCCCCCGTCGCCGGCCCGGGCCCGGTACGGCGCCGGGTCACGGTCTCCGGGGTGGTCCAGGGGGTCGGCTTCCGCCCCCACGTCTACGGGCTGGCCCGTGAGCTGGCCCTGACCGGCCATGTGTCCAACACCGACGCGGGCGTCGTCGCCGAGGTGGAGGGCGCCCCCGAGGCCGTCGCCGCGTTCTGCGCCCGGGTGGGCGGGCAGGCGCCGCCGCTGGCCGTCGTCCAGGGGGTGCGCCACGAGGACCTCCCGCCGCTCGGCGGCGCCGGGTTCGCCATCGCGCCCTCCGTCGCCGGCGGCGGGGCCCGCACCCTCGTCTCCCCCGACACCGCGACCTGCGACGCGTGCCTGGCCGAGCTGCGCGACCCCGCCGACCGCCGCCACCGCCACCCGTTCATCACCTGCACCCACTGCGGCCCGCGCTTCACCATCGTCACCGGCCTGCCGTACGACCGCGCCAGCACCACGATGGCCGGCTTCCCGATGTGCGCCGCCTGCGCCCGTGAGTACTCCGACCCGGCCGACCGGCGCTTCCACGCCCAACCGGTGTGCTGCCACGACTGCGGGCCCCGGCTGTGGCTGGACACCGGCGGCGGACCCTCGTCCGGCCCGCCGGACCCGGTCGCCGGGGCGCGGGAGCTGCTGGCCGCCGGCGCCGTCGTGGCCGTCAAGGGGCTCGGCGGCTACCACCTGGCCTGCGACGCGGCCGACCCCCGGGCGGTGGCGCTGCTGCGCCGCCGCAAGGACCGCGGTGCCAAGCCGTTCGCGCTCATGGCGGCCGGCCTCGCGGACGTCGCGGCGGTCGCGGCGATCGGCACGGCCGAACGGGCGCTGCTCACCGGCCCCCGGCGGCCCGTCGTGCTGCTGCGGCGACACGGCAGGGACGCCGGACCGATCGCCGAGGCCGTGGCCCCCGGCAGCGCCGACCTCGGCGTCATGCTGCCCTACACCCCGCTGCACCACCTGCTGCTGGGCCTGCCCGGCGACCCGCCCGGGCCACGGCTGCTGGTGATGACCAGCGGCAACCGGGGCGGCGAGCCGATCGCCACCGGCGACGCGGAGGCCCGTGAGCGGCTGGCCGGCCTCGCCGACGCCTGGCTCGGCCACGACCGCCCGATCCACGTGCCCTGCGACGACTCGGTGGTCCGCGTCTGCGACGGCGAGGTGCTGCCGGTGCGCCGCTCCCGCGGCTACGCGCCCTTCCCCGTCGCGCTGCCGTTCCCCGTCGAGCCGGCGCTGGCCACCGGCGGCGACCTCAAGAACACCTTCTGCCTGGGCGAGGGCCGCCAGGCGTGGCTCTCGGCCCACGTCGGCGACATGGACGACCTCGCCACGCTCACCGCCTTCGAGCGCGCGGAGCGGCAGTTGGAGTCCATCACCCGGGTCGTGCCGCGGCTGCTGGCCGCCGACCGGCACCCCGGCTACCGCTCGGTGCGCTGGGCGCGCGGTGCGGCGGCGGGGCGCCCGCTGCGGCAGGTGCAGCACCACCACGCCCACGTCGCCGCCGTGATGGCCGAGAACGGCCTGGACGGCTCCCGTCCCGTCCTCGGCGTCGCCTTCGACGGCACCGGGTACGGCGACGACGGGGCTGTGTGGGGCGGCGAGTTCCTGGTCGCGGACTACGACGGGTACGAGCGCGCCGCCCATCTGGCGTACGTGCCCCTGCCCGGCGGCGACGCGGCGGTGCGCCGCCCGTACCGGATGGCGGTGGCCCACCTGCGGGCGGCCGGCCTGCCCCGGCACCCGTCGCTGCCCTGCTGCGCCGCCTGCCCGCCCGGCGAACTCGCCCTGCTGGAACGCCAGCTGGAGCTGGGCCTGAACTGCGTGCCGACGTCCAGCATGGGCCGGCTCTTCGACGCGGTCTCGGCGCTGGCCGGGGTCTGCCAGCAGGCCGGGTACGAGGCGCAGGCGGCCGTCGAGTTGGAGGCGGCTGCCTGCGCCTTCCCCGGGCCCGACGGCGTCGGCCCCGGGGGCCCGTACTCCTTTGCCCTGCGTGCCCGGCCGCGGCCGGGAGGGACCGAGGGGCCGCGGCCGGGGGGGACCGAGGGTCCGCTGCTGCTGGACCCTGCGCCGGTGCTCGCGGCCGTGGTCGCCGACGTCCGGGCCGGCGTGGCCGCGTCCGTGGTGGCCGCCCGCTTCCACGCGGCGGTCGCGGACGCCGTCCGCCGCACGTGCGGGCTGCTGCGCGAGCGCACCGGGCTGGAGACCGTGGCGCTCAGCGGCGGCGTGTTCGGCAACGTGCTGCTGGCCTCGGCAGCCGCCCGGGCGCTGCGCGAGGACGGCTTCACCGTGCTGCGGCACCGGCTGGTGCCCCCGAACGACGGCGGCCTGGCCCTCGGCCAGTTGGCCGTCGCCGCCCGCCGTCCCTCGCCGCCCGGCCCACCGTCCGGACTGCGGCCTGGCCCGCTGTCCGGCCCGCGGCCGAGCACCGCCGAGGGCCCCAACTGTGCCGGGGACGACCCCGGACATCCGGTCGACGCATCCGGTCGTCGACGAACGTGAGAGCTAGGAGAGCGGTATGTGCCTGGCGGTGCCCGGAAGGGTCCTGGACGTCGAGGAGCGCGACGGAACACGGATGGCGACCGTGGACTTCGGCGGCGTCGTGAAGGAGGTGTGCCTGGAGTACCTGCCGGACCTCCAGGTCGGCGAGTACACGATCGTGCACGTCGGCTTCGCCCTCCAGCGGCTGGACGAGGAGTCCGCGCGCCGGACCCTCGACCTGTTCGAGAACCTCGGACTCCTGGAGGAGGAGTTCGGCGACCCGTGGGAGGCGGCGGCGTCCGAACCGGTCGTGGCCGCGGGGTCGGAACCGGCAGCGGCAGCGCCGGCGACGGCGACGGCGACGGCGACGGCGACGGCGGCAGAGACGCTCACGCGGGAGGTCGGCCGGTGAAGTACATCGAGGAGTTCCAGAACCCGGACCTCGCGAAGCGGCTGCTGGACGAGATCCACGCGACCGTCACCCGGCCCTGGGCGCTGATGGAGGTGTGCGGCGGGCAGACCCACTCGATCATTCGGCACGGCATCGACCAGTTGCTGCCCGAGCAGATCGAGCTGATCCACGGCCCCGGCTGCCCGGTGTGCGTCACCCCGCTCGAAATGATCGACAAGGCGCTGGAGATCGCCTCCCGGCCCGGTGTCCTCTTCTGCTCCTTCGGCGACATGCTGCGGGTGCCGGGGTCCGGCCGCGACCTGTTCCAGGTCCGGGCGGCAGGCGGTGACGTCCGCGTCGTCTACTCGCCGCTGGACGCGCTGAAGCTGGCCCGGCAGAACCCCGACCGGCAGGTGGTGTTCTTCGGGATCGGCTTCGAGACCACCGCGCCGCCCAATGCCATGGCCGTCCACCAGGCCGCCCGGCTGGGCGTGCCGAACTTCAGCATGCTGGTCTCGCACGTGCGCGTCCCACCCGCCATCGAGGCGATCATGTGCTCACCGGACTGCCGGGTGGACGCCTTCCTGGCCGCCGGGCACGTGTGCAGCGTCATGGGCACCGGCGAGTACCCGGAGCTGGCCGAGCGGTTCCGGGTGCCGATCGTCGTCACCGGCTTCGAACCGCTGGACATCCTGGAGGGCGTACGCCGCTCCGTGCGCCAGCTGGAAGCCGGCCGGCACACCGTCGAGAACGCCTACCCGAGGGCCGTGCGCCCGGAGGGCAACCCGGCGGCGCGGGCGATGCTCGCCGATGTCTTCGAGGTCACCGACCGTGCCTGGCGCGGCATCGGGACCATCCCCGGCAGCGGCTGGCGGCTCTCCGAGCGCTACCGCGCCTTCGACGCCGAGCACCGCTTCTCCGTCGAGGACGTCACCACCCTCGAACCGGCCGCCTGCCGGGCCGGCGAGGTCCTCCAAGGGCTTCTCAAGCCGCACGAGTGCGAGGCCTTCGGCACCGTCTGCACCCCGCGCACCCCGCTCGGCGCCACGATGGTCTCCAGCGAGGGGGCCTGCGCCGCGTACTACCTCTACCGACGCCTCGGCGGCACGCCCGTGCCCGCCGCCGGCAAGGAGGCGAACCCCGTTGGCTGACAGCACCACCGCCCGCGCCCTGGCCGGCGGCACCGTCCCGCCGCCCGCCCGGATCGACGGGCCGGCGGACCCGGTCCCCGCCGCGGACACCACGACCGCCGGAGCCGCCACGTCCGCCGGAGCCACAACGTCCGCCGAACCCACCGTGGACTTCTCCGGCTGGACCTGCCCGGCGCCGTTGCGCGACCAGCCGCACATCGTGATGGGCCACGGCGGCGGGGGCGCCCTGTCCGCCGAACTGGTCGAGCACGTCTTCGCACCCGCGTTCGGCGGCGCCGCGCTCGCGCAGCTCGGCGACTCGGCCGTGCTGGCGCTGGGGGGCGCGCGGCTGGCGTTCTCCACCGACTCCTACGTGGTGCGCCCGCTGTTCTTCCCCGGCGGCAGCATCGGCGACCTGGCCGTCAACGGCACGGTCAACGACCTGGCGATGAGCGGCGCACGGCCGGCCTACCTGTCGTGCGGCTTCATCCTGGAGGAGGGGGTGGCGACGGCCACCGTCGCCGAGGTCGCGCGGGCGCTGGGCGAGGCGGCCCGGGTCGCCGGGGTGGAGGTGGCCACCGGCGACACCAAGGTGGTGGAGGCCGGCCACGGCGACGGCGTCTACATCAACACCGCCGGCATCGGCCTGGTCCCCGAGGGCGTCGACATCCGGCCGCAGCGGGCGGTACCCGGCGACGTCGTCCTGCTCAGCGGCCCGGTCGGGGCGCACGGGGTCGCCATCATGAGCGTCCGCGAGGGCTTGGAGTTCGGCGTCGATGTCCGCAGCGACACCGCGCCCCTGAACGGCCTGGTCGAGGCCGTGCTCGGTGCCACCAAGGACGTGCACGTGCTGCGCGACCCGACCCGGGGCGGGTTGGCGGCCTCACTCAACGAGATCGCGGCGGCCTCCGGGGTCGGGGTCGCGGTGCGCGAGCGGGACGTGCCGGTGCCGCCGGAGGTCGCCAACGCGTGCGCGATCCTGGGGCTGGACCCCTGGTACGTGGCAAACGAGGGCCGCATGGTGGCGTTCGTACCACGTGAGCACGCCGACGCCGTCCTCGCCGCCATGCGGGCCCACCCGATGGGCGCGCAGGCCGCGGTGATCGGGGAGTGCGTGGAGGAGCATCCGGGCATGGTGGTGGCCCGGACCGGGCTCGGCGGTACCCGCGTCGTCGACCTGCCCTTGGGCGAGCAACTGCCGAGGATCTGCTGAACGGTCCCACTGGACCGAGCAGACCGGGTGGACCGCGTGGACCGGGTGGACCGCGTGGACCGGGGGCGGTGGCTCCCGCCACGCAGCGGGACCACCGCGCCCAGGCCGCCTCGGGCCTTCGAGTCCACGGTACGTATCCACGCTCGTATGCGCCTGCCTCGTAGGCACCTGCCTCGTACCCGCCCACGAGGAGACGGAAGGTGGCGCAGGCTTGCTCCCGGCCGTCCGGCACCCGCGGGGCGCGGGCGGCCGGGAGCGGATGGGCCCGGAGGGGTGGGAGCGGGGCTGGAGGCCGCCGAAGCGGGGATGGCGGGCGGGATCGCCGGGGGCCTGTCATCACGGCACGCCCGGGAGCTGGACCCGGGCCGGGAATAAGCAGGACGCGGCAGTACCGGGCGACCACATGCGGGGCGTATTTCCCGCTTTTAAGATGGATTTGCCCGATCCGGGACAGGGAACTCACCGAGGGTTCCTTCCCGGTGGTGACAGCCCGTAGTACGAGGAGGCTGGTCACGGATGCACTCCCCCCCTCCCACCCCTTCCCCCACCGCCCGCAACCGGCACCCCCACGACGACGCGCCCGACACCGCCGAGGCGTTCCGCCGTCTCGCGAGGCTGCCGGAGGGCGCGAGCAAGGAGCGGCTGCGGCAGGAGATCGCCACGGACTGGCTCCCCATGGCGCACCGGCTCGCCGGCCGGTACCGCAACCGCGGCGAGTCGCTGGACGACCTGCGGCAGGTGGCGGCGCTCGGCCTGGTCAAGGCGGTCAGCCGCTACGATCCGGCCCGCGGCACGGCCTTCGAGAGCTATGCCGTGCCGACCATAGACGGCGAGATCAAGCGCCACTTCCGCGACTGCATGTGGTCGGTGCACGTACCGCGCCGCGTCCAGGTGCTGCGCGCCCGGGTGCGGGCCGCCGCGCAGGAGCTGGCCCAGAGCGCACCCGGCCACGCGCCCACGGCCGCCGAGATCGCCCACCACGCCGGACTCACCGAGCAGGAGACCACGGACGGGCTGGAGGCCCTGGAGAGCTTCAGCTCGCTCTCCCTGGACGCCCAGTGCACCGGCGCCGCGGACTCGGCGGGCCCCATGTCCCTGGCCGACACCCTCGGCGCCCCCGATCCGGCACTGGACGTGGTCCTGGACCGCGAGGCCGTCAAGCCGCAGCTGTGCCGCCTCCCCGAACGCGAGCGGGAGATCCTCTACCTGCGGTTCTTCGGCGGGATGACGCAGAGCATGATCGCCGAACGGCTCGGCATCTCGCAGATGCACGTCTCCCGGCTGATCAGCCGCTCATGCTCGGCCATCCGAGCCGAGGTGGCGGGTGGCGAGGAAGCGGTGGAAGCTGCCTCGGACGACCCGGCGGACGGCAGCCGCCCCCAGAGCACGGAGGGCGAGGGCCGCGAAGCCGACGGGGAGGGCACCACCACCAGGAGCGGCACCCGCCGCGCCGACCGTCACACCCCCACCCGGGACGCCTCCGGCTCCGGCTCCGGCTCCGGCTCCGGCTCCGGCTCCGGCTCCGGCTCCGGCTCCGGCTCCGGCTCCGGCTCCCAGCATGGAGCGCCCCCGAGCGCCGAGCCTGCGGCAGCCGGCGTCCGTGGCCGAGGTGCGGCCCGGTCGGCCCCCAACGGAGGATCGGCATCGGGCGCGCGCACCGAAACCCGGCGGGCAGAGGCTCGCAAGACCGGGAGCCACACCGGCGGCGGCGCCGGCAAGAAGAACCCGGCGTCCCCTGGCGGTGCGACCCGGGCGGACCGCGACAGCGGAACCCCGGGCAAGGCCCGTCCACGGCGCGCCAACAGGCCCCGCCGCGACTCCGGCAGTGCGGAGAGCCATCGCGTTCGGAAGGGCAAGGAGGACCCGGCCGCACCGGTGCGACGGGCCGCCTGAGCCGCCCGGCCACGCCTTGGCGGCGGCCGGACGGGTTCGCCGCGGCCTTCCCGGCGGGCCCCCGGTGGAGCCGGCTCTCCACGCCGGCCGACTCCGCACCTACCTACCCGCGCCTACGCCGGAGCGTCACCGACACCGCATCAGCGGCGGCTGCCGCACGGCCTCATAGCGACAGTTCCGACGACACACCCGAGGGGCGCTTCGAGGGGACACCCGACAGGGCGTTCCGACCCTTCTACGACGACCCACGTTCCCCCACCGCATCCCGCTTCCCGCCCGTCTCTCCGCAGATGGGCACGTGCCGGATTGTTTACCTGTAAGGGCTACGGGGCCCATCGGACGGTGTGAGAAGGTGTGCGACTGAGCGCACCGGCAGACTTCGAGCACCTGTCGGCACCACGGTCGGCCGGGCGGCCGTTACGGGCGGTCATGGGCCAACCCGGCGAGCGAGCAGACGATGCGAGGGTCGTTGCGCATGGATTCGACACTGTCCCGGGCCACTTCCACAGCACGCCAACGCAGACGGCTCGCCAGCCGCGTCAGGGGGGAACTGCGCGACCTCAGCGTCCAGATAGCACTGCTCAACCACCGGATAGGCTCCCACCTCGACCTCAGGGTCACCGACCTTGAGTGCCTGGGCCTGATCAGCCGGTCCGGGCCGATGGGTCCGACGGCGCTGGCCAGGCACACCGGACTCCACCCCGCCACCCTCACCGGCATCCTGGACCGGCTGGAGCGCGGCGGCTGGGTGGTCCGCACCCCCAACCCCAGCGACCGGCGGGCGATCCTGGTCCAGGTGATCGAGGGAAAGGAGGCAGAGGTGGCGTGCCTCTTCTCCGGCTTCGACAGCGCCATGGACGAACTCTGCTCCGACTACGCGGACGCCGACCTCCTCATGATCGCGGAATTCCTCCAACGCAGCGCCCTCGCCGGGCGCCTGGCCACCGACCGGCTCGCCAAGCCCTGAGGCGTCCACCCCGGCCGGCCGCCTCGGCGACACCCCGGGCAGCCTTCGGAGCAGCCACCTTCCGACTCAGACGGCGATCACCCTCACCCCGGCCTCAGCGACCCGCGCCTCATCCTCGGCGCTGATCCCGGAGTCGGTGACCAGGACGTGCACCTGCTCCAGACCGCAGATCCTGGCGAACGCCCTACGGCCCACCTTGGAGGAGTCGGCGGCGACCACCACCCGGTGCGCCCGGGCGGCGAGCAGCCGGCTGACGCCCGCCTCGTCCTCGTGGTGCGCCATCAGGCCGCGCTCCGGGTCCAGCCCGTCCACGCCGAGCACCACCACGTCGAGCACCACCTGGTCCAGCACCCCGGCCGTGAGCGCGCCGACCAGCTCGTAGCTCTGCGGCCGGGCGACCCCGCCGGTCACCACGGTCTTGATCTGCGGCCGGACCGCCAGCTCCGCGGCGATGTTCAGGGCATTGGTGACCACGGTGAGCTGGGGCGAGCCGGCGACGACCGGCTCGTCCGCGTGGCGCAGTGCGAGCACCCGCGCGGTCTCGGTCGTGGTGGTGCCGCCGTTGAGCCCGACAACTCCCCCGGCTGCCACGAGTTCCGCCGCCGCTTGCGCGATGCGCTGTTTCTCCGAGGCGTTCCGCGCGGTCCGGTACCGCAACGGCAACTCGTAGGAGACGCTGTGGGCCACCGCTCCGCCCCGGGTCCGCACCAGCATCCGCTGGCCCGCCAGTTCGTCGAGGTCGCGGCGGATCGTCGCCGCGGAGACAGCCAACTCGGTGGCGGCTTCCTCCACCTCCACCCGGCCGCGCTCCGCCAGCAACTCCATGAGCACGTTCCACCGCTGCCGCTTGGACAATCCGCCACCTTTTCCACCTGCCGCCGCGACACACCGAGGACGGTCCGTCGCTCATCACCGGTGAGTGTGACACGCCGAACTCGACATGATCTTTATTGCTCATTTTCTTCTCTTTCCATCAGAATCGATCACCGCGTTGCCACAGACTGCGTCTGCGGACCTCATCGGACCTCATCCGGCCCCATCCGTCCCCGACCCGGCCCCCGAAGCGACCCGCAGCCCACCTCACCGCCCCACACGCGAGACGGCGACCGACACTGCCCACCCGCTCCGGATCGTGGCGGGCGAACCAGGCAAGGAGGACCGGGCCGGGCCGGCGAAACCGTCCCGCGAGAGCAGTCTGCCGCCACGCGCATCGCACAAAACGGCGACACTCCTCGAACAACTCGAACGAGTGACCGATGGGCGTTGCGGTACGACACGTATGACCGCCCGCGAGGGCCCGCGACTGCAGAAGACCGCCGCGCCCCCAACCCGCACCGCACCGCACCGCACCGAAAAACCCACGGAACGTACCCACCCGGTCGCCCCGGACGGGCTTCGCGCCCGCGAACGGCCTGCCCGGCCCGGCTCGGCTCGGGCACTCGGCGACGCCCACGAGCGCACAGGACCCGCTACCGCGCCCCTGCACACCCCATCACGCCCCGACGGCCTGCGGATTTCACTCTCCCGGTCGAATGGAAACGGTTCCATTTGTCTCCGTTACGCGGGTTCCGTGTCACAGAAGATCGACAGCCGTATGCGGCGATCGCGGCGTCTCGTTGTCCGGACAAAGGTGCTGATCGACAGCCCCGTCACACGGAGGTGCAGCATGACCGACCGGACACTGTGGTCGTACGCGGACATCGCTTCCTACATCCGCGTACAGGTCGACACCGTGCGCTCGTACCGCAAGCACGGCCACCTGCCAGATCCCGACGTGGTGCAGAGCGGGAAGCCCCTTTGGTACGCGGACACCATCCGCTCCTGGAACACGCGCCGCCCCGGCAACCGGGGGCGTCGGCCCGACTGAAGACCCGCCCTCCTCTGCTGCCGGGGGGCGCGGCCCCAGGCAGACGTCCGGCTCGGCGGCGGGTGATGGGGACGCGGCCTGCGGCTCCAGCGGGAGCACGCCGCCCGAGGCCGGCCGGGCGTAGGAGTCCGCCGGACCCTAGCGGCTGCCCTCGCGCTCACCGGCCGGATACCAGCTGTCTCCGGTGTCGTCGTCCGAGGACGACAGCGAAGCAGGCAGGGCGTCGGCCTCAGTGGCAGCCGTGGCAGCCGTGGCGCCGCGCACCGGAAGCGCGGACCCCCGAGGAGGAGCGATGGGCGCGGCGGAAGCGGAAGGGCTTCCCGGCGGCCCTGTCCGGCCCCCGAGGTAGGAGGCCGTCACGACGGGCGAGGGGTTGCCGGCCCGCCGCTCCCTGCTGCGGGAGATCCACTGCGCGAGCGTGCCGCACGCGGCGACCAGCAGGGATATGCCGAGGCCCAGAGTGAGGGCGTAGAAGGAGTTGGATGCCTCTCTGCCGCTGATGTACCCGGCGCCCACGGAGTACGACGCCCAGACCACCTCGGCGATACCGGCACCCAGCGCGTATCTGCGGCCGGGATAGCGCACCACTCCTGCGGCCAGCCCGCCGATCACCCGGCCGCTGGGCAGGAACCGGACGCCTACGACGAAGGGCACACCGTGCCGCTGGATCCGTAGTGCCGCCCAGCCGAGCAGCGCCGCCCTACGGGGACGGCGCTGCGTGAGCCTGAGGACGCGGCCGCTGAGCGCGCGGCCGCTGCGATGGATCAGCATGTCGCCCAGGAGGGCGCTGCCGGCCACCACCGACAGCACCACGGCGATGTTCAGGCGGCCCTCCGCCGCCATCACACCGCCGGTGACCAGCAGCACACTGTTGGGTATCAACGGGGGCAAGGTCGTGAGGGCCAGCAGGGCGTAGGCCACGACGACATGGCCGCCTCGCAGGTGCTCGGCGAGCCCGGAGGTGAAGTCCAGCGTCGACACGCCTAGTGCAACGTCCATCCCGCCGCCCCTCTTCCCGCCCTCTCCTTCAACGCTGACAGCGGTACGCGGGGGTCGGCAACCCGTTTCACCGGCTGCGGGCCGCTCGTCACGGATTGTCCCCGGCATTTCATCCCGGGGAAGCATGCCGTGTCCGTCGCGGGGATGATGCCTCGCTCCGTACGGCGGAGTCCTCGGGAGTCCTCGGAATCCTCCGGGTGCTCCGGGCGCTCGGCCGCTCAGCGCTGAGCGCTGAGCGCTCAGCGGCCGAGCAGTTCCCCGCCGTTGCACTGGAGGATCTCGCCGGTGATGAAGCCCGCCTCGGGCGAGGCGAGGAAGAGCACCGCGGCGGCGACGTCGTCGGGACGGCCCACGCGTCCGACCAGGGTGCGGCCGGCGCGGCGGGTCAGTTCGGCCTCGTTCAGGCGTGATCCGAAGAACTCGGTGCCGGCGACGGTCCCGGGGGCCACGATGTTGCACGTGACGCCCTGGCGGCCGAGCTGGGCGGCCAGGGAGTGGTTCCAGGCGTGCAGGGCCGCCTTGGAGGCGCCGTAGGAGCCCCCGCCGCGCAGTGCGGCCACCGAGGTCACGGTGACCACCCGCCCACCGTCGGTGAAGCGGTCCCGCAGCGACTCGGTGAGGAGTACGGCGGTGAGCACGTTCCGCTCGAAGTCGCCGCGCCAGCGCGCCAGCAGACCGTGCGGACCGGACGGCGCCGCGAGCTCCCGGCTCCCCGCACTGTTGACCAGCACGTCCACGCGCCCGGGCAGCTTGGGCAGGGCCCGCTCCACGTCATCGGGATCGGCCAGGTCGCACACGACCGGGGTGATGTCCAGCCCGCGCTTCCCAGCCAGTTCGGCCGCGGCGGTGCGCAGGACCTCGCGCCGGCGCCCGACGATCGTCACGCGGTCGCCGTCCTCCGCGAACCGTGTCGCGATGGCGAGTCCGATACCGGTGCCTCCACCGGTGACCACGATGTCGCGGACCGCTTTCCCGTTCTCTGCCATGTGCTCCGCCCCTTGAAGGAGAGACAGCACGCTACGGGATCGTCCGCGGTCGGCCGCGACCGGGGTGGGCCGCGCGAACACCCCGGGTCAAGAGACGTAGATCACAGGGCGGGAACGTAACCATTCAGGGGTTTCGGCGGTCTTATGTCTTGAACACCGGCCCCCGGCGGAGCCGGTGGCAGGGGTTGAGGTACGGTCCGTCTTGGGGGACGGACCGGGTTGCGTCGCCGGGGCGGCGCCGGGGAGCTGAGCGGCACCCGGCCTTTCGCCCCGGCTTGGCGTGGCTGTCCGCCGAAGACGCCCGGTACGGACCCGTGGGGGGATCCGCTCCGGGAACGGGAGCGCCCCGTGCCGGACCCGTGGGGGGATCCGTCGCGGGGCGCTTCTCTGCGTGCGGGTGCGGGGCCAGGTCAGCGGGCCTCGACCGGGACGTAGTCCCGGGTGACGACGCCGGTGTAGATCTGGCGCGGGCGGCCGATGCGGGAGCCCGGCTCCTTGATCATCTCGTGCCACTGGGCGATCCAGCCGGGCAGCCGGCCCAGCGCGAACAGCACGGTGAACATGCTGGTCGGGAAGCCCATGGCCCGGTAGATGAGACCGGTGTAGAAGTCCACGTTCGGGTAGAGCTTGCGGGAGACGAAGTAGTCGTCGCTGAGCGCGTGCTCCTCGAGGCGGAGCGCGATGTCCAGCAGTTCGTCGGACTTGCCCAGCGCCGAGAGGACGTCGTGCGCGGCCGCCTTGATGATCTTCGCCCGGGGGTCGAAGTTCTTGTACACGCGGTGGCCGAAGCCCATCAGCTTGACGCCGTCCTCCTTGTTCTTCACCCGGCGGATGAAGGAGTCGACGTCACCGCCCTCGGCCTTGATGCGCTCCAGCATCTCCAGCACCGACTGGTTGGCACCGCCGTGCAGCGGGCCCCACAGCGCACTGATGCCGGCGGAGATCGACGCGAAGAGGTTGGCCTGCGAGGAGCCGACCAGGCGGACGGTCGACGTGGAGCAGTTCTGCTCGTGGTCGGCGTGCAGGATGAGCAGCTTGTCCAGCGCGTTGACCACGACCGGGTCGAGCTCGTACTCCTCGGCGGGGACCGAGAAGGTCATCCGCAGGAAGTTCTCGACGTAGCCGAGGTCGTTGCGCGGGTAGACCACCGGCTGACCCACGGACTTCTTGTACGCGTAGGCCGCGATGGTGGGGAGCTTGGCGATCAGCCGGATGGTCGACAGATCCCGCTGCTCCGGGTCGAACGGGTTGTGGCTGTCCTGGTAGAACGTCGACAGCGCGCTGACCACGGACGACAGCATCGCCATCGGGTGGGCGTCGCGCGGGAAGCCGTCGTAGAACCGTTTGACGTCCTCGTGCAGCAGCGTGTGCTGCGTGATCTGGCTCTGGAACTCGGACTGCTGGTCCACGGTCGGCAGCTCACCGTTGATCAGCAGGTACGCGGTCTCCAGGAAGGTGCCGCGCTCGGCGATCTGCTCGATCGGATACCCGCGGTAGCGGAGGATTCCCTCCTCGCCGTCGAGGAAGGTGATCGCGGACTTGTAGGCCGCGGTGTTGCCGTAGCCGCTGTCCAGGGTGACCAGACCGGTGTCGGCGCGCAGCTTGCCGATGTCGAAGCCGTTGTCGCCGACGGTGCTGTCCACAACGGGGTAGGTGTACTCGCTGTCCCCGTACCGCAGTACTACAGAGTTGTCGCTCACGTCATTCCCTCACCGACGGTTCTGCCTCTTCTTCGAGGTGCCCTGACTACATCCACTGTCCCCCATTTGGCACGGGGGTGTGCACTCGGGGTCGGCCATCGGGCCGAAAAGTGGCACGGAGTGCCTATTTTGCAGCGAGAACAAGCCGATGGTCGAGGGCGGTGAACCGGCGCCCGGCGGAGACGGTCCGCACCGCCTGCCCGATCGCCCGGCGCGACCCCACCAGGACCACCAGGCGTTTTGCCCTGGTCACAGCCGTATACAGCAGATTGCGCTGGAGCATCATCCACGCCCCCGTCGTGACGGGGATCACCACGGCGGGGTACTCGCTGCCCTGCGAACGGTGGATGGTCACCGCGTAGGCGTGGGCGAGCTCGTCAAGCTCGTCGAAGCCGTACCCGACCTCCTCGTCCTCGTCCGTGCGCACCGTCAGCTGCTGCTCGACCACGTCCAGCGCGGTGACGACGCCAACGGTGCCGTTGAAGACCCCGTTGGCACCCTTGTCATAGTTGTTCCTGATCTGGGTGACCTTGTCGCCGACCCGGAAGACCCGCCCGCCGAACCTCCGCTCGGCGAGGTCCTGGCGGGCCGGGGTGACGGCCTGCTGGAGCAGGCCGTTGAGCACCCCGGCGCCGGCCGGGCCCCGGTGCATGGGGGTGAGCACCTGGACGTCCCGGCGCGGGTCCAGGCCGAACCTGTCGGGGATGCGGCGGGCCACCACGTCGACGGTCAGCCGTCCGGCCTCCTCCGAGTCCTCCTCGGCGAAGAGGAAGAAGTCGGGCAGCCCCTGGACGAGCGGCGGCACGCCGGAGTTGATGCGGTGGGCGTTGACGACCACCCCGGACTGCTGCGCCTGCCGGAAGATCTGGGTCAGCCGCACCGAGGGGACCGGGCTCCCGGGGGCCAGCAGGTCTCGCAGGACCTCCCCGGCGCCGACGCTGGGCAGCTGGTCCACATCGCCGACGAAGAGGAGGTGGGCGCCGGGCGGGACGGCCTTCACCAGCTTGTTCGCCAGCAGCAGGTCGAGCATGGACGCCTCGTCGACCACGACCAGGTCGGCGTCCAGCGGCCGGTCCCGGTCGTAGGCGGCGTCACCGCCGGGCTTGAGCTCCAGCAACCGGTGCACGGTCGACGCCTCGGCGCCGGTGAGCTCGGCCAGCCGTTTGGCGGCCCGGCCGGTCGGCGCCGCGAGCACGACCTTGGCCTTCTTCGCCGCGGCCAGCGCCACGACCGAGCGGACCGTGAAGGACTTGCCGCAGCCGGGCCCGCCGGTGAGGACGGCCACCTTCTCGGTGAGCGCCAGCCGCACCGCCGACCGCTGCTCCGGGGCGAGGTCGGTGCCCGTACGGTCGGCCAGCCACGCCAGCGCCTTGTCCCACTCCACGTCCTGGAAGGCCGGCATCCGGTCCTCCGGGCCGCGCAGCAGCCGCATCAGCTGCCCGGTCAGCGACAGCTCGGCGCGGTGGAAGGGCACCAGGTAGACGGCGGTGACCGGCTCGCCCCCCTCCGGCCCCGGCACGCTCTCGCGCACCACGCCCTCGTCCTGTGCCAGCTCGCCCAGGCACTCGATGACCAGCCCGGTGTCCACCTGGAGCAGCTTCACCGCGTCCGCTATCAGGCGTTCCTCGGGCAGGAAGCAGTTGCCCGCGTCGGTGGCCTGCGACAGCGCGTACTGCAGGCCCGCCTTCACCCGCTCCGGGCTGTCGTGCGGGATGCCGACCGCCTGGGCGATGCGGTCGGCGGTGAGGAACCCGATGCCCCACACCTCGGCCGCCAACCGGTAGGGCTGGTTGCGCACCACGGAGATGGACGCGTCCGCGTAGCTCTTGTAGATCCGCACGGCGATGGACGTCGACACCCCCACGCCCTGGAGGAAGACCATCACCTCCTTGATCGCCTTCTGCTCCTCCCACGCGGCGGTGATCTTCCTGGTGCGCTTCGGGCCGAGTCCGGGCACCTCGATCAGCCGGGCGGGCTCGGTCTCGATGACCTCCAGGGTGCCGACACCGAAGTGGTCCACGATCCGCTCCGCGATCCGCGGTCCGATGCCCTTGATCAGTCCGGAACCCAGGTAGCGGCGGATTCCCTGGACCGTCGCGGGCAGGAGGGTGGTGTAGTTCTCCACCGTGAACTGCTTGCCGTACTGCGGGTGGGAGCCCCAACGGCCGTGCATCCGGAGCGACTCGCCCGGCTGTGCGCCCAACAGGGCACCCACCACGGTCAGCAGGTCGCCCGAGCCGCGGCCGGTGTCGACGCGGGCGACGGTGTATCCGTTCTCCTCGTTGGCGTACGTGATCCGCTCCAGGACGCCCTCAAGGACGGAAAGGTGCGGCGCCTCGGCCATCCTGGGCCTCCTCCCGAGCGGTCGTACCGATTCGCTCCGAAGGTACCCGTCCGGCCCGACATCGCGTCGGCACCCGTCGCATACCTGTGGAAAACCCGCGTCGGCGCAGGTGGAACGGCCGACGCGGCGAGACCGGAAACGCGAGTGGGGCCCCGCCGAAAGCGGGACCCCACTCACTCCCCCAACTCACCCCCCTGGCACCCCCCGAAGCCCCCCTCGGGCGTTACCGTCCTCCCGGCCCCGAACCCCCGGAGCCGCGATGCACAGTACGACCGCCGAGGGTCCGAAAGGGTTGCACGGATCGGGGAGAAAATTCTCCGCCGTTTCTCAGACGACGTGGAGCAGGTAGCGCTCGGCCACTTCCGCCAGCACCTCGCCGCCGTCCCGGGCCCACAGCGCCGGGTTGAAGATCTCCACCTCGACGGCTCCCCGGAAGCCCGCGGCGTCCACCGACTCCCGCAGCCCCCGCAGGTCCACGCAGCCGTCGCCGAGCTGGCCGCGGCCGAGCAGCACCCCCTCCGGCAGCGGGGTCACCCAGTCGGCGACCTGGAAGGAGGCGATCCGCCCGGCCCGGCCCGCGCGGGCGATGCCCTCGGCCACCTGGTCGTCCCACCACAGGTGGTAGGTGTCCACCACGACGCCGACCTGCTCGGCGGGGAAGCGCTCGGCGATGTCGAGGGCCTGGCCGAGCGTGGAGACCACGCAGCGGTCGGAGGCGAACATGGGGTGCAGGGCCTCGATGGCCAGGCGCACCCCCCGTTCTGCGGCGTAGGGGGCCAGTTCGGCGATCGCCTCGGCAACCCGTTCCCTGGCGGCGGCGATGTCCCGATCGCCTTCGGGCAGACCGCCGGAGACGAGCACCAGGGTGTCCGTACCCAGCTCCGCGGCCTCGTCGACAGCCGCCCTGTTGTCCTGCAAGGCGGCGGCCCGAGCCTCCGGTTCGGCGGCGGTGAAGAAGCCTCCCCGGCACAGGGAGGTGACGGCGAGTCCGTGGTCGCGCATGAGCCGCGCGGCGCGCTCCACCCCGTACTCCTGCACCGGCGCCCGCCACAGCCCCACCGCGGACACGCCCAGGGCCGCGCAGCCCTCGGCCAGTTCCGGCAGCGACCACTGCTTGACCGTCTCCTGGTTGATGCTGAGCCGGGTGAGGCCGCCGGGCCCCGCGGCGCTCACGCGTCCACCCCGTACAGGGCGAGCAGCCGGCGCATCCGCTCCTCGGCCAGCGCCGGATCGGGGAACAGGCCCAGGGCGTCGGCCAGCTCGTAGGCCCGCGCCAGGTGGGGCAGTGGACGGGCGGACTGCAGCCCGCCGACCATCGTGAAGTGGTCCTGGTGCCCGGCGAGCCAGGCGAGGAGGACCACTCCGGTCTTGTAGAAGCGCGTAGGAGCCTGGAACAGGTGCCGTGACAGCTCGACGGTGGGGTCCAGGACCGCACGGAAGCCGGCGGTGTCACCGGTGTCCAGGGCGCTGACCGCGGCCGCGGCCAGCGGGGCGAGGGGATCGAAGATCCCCAGCAGGGCGTGGCTGAAACCTCGTTCGTCGCCGGCGATGAGCTCGGGATAGTTGAAGTCGTCACCGGTGTAGCAGCGGACACCCTGCGGCAGGAGGCGGCGCAGCGCCACCTCACGCCCCGCGTCCAGCAGTGAGATCTTCACACCGTCGACGCGATCAGGGTGCGCGGTAATGACGTCGAGGAACGTCTGGGTGGCGACGTCCAGGTCGTCGCTGCCCCAGTAGCCGGCCAGCGCGGGGTCGAACATCGGGCCGAGCCAGTGCAGCACCACCGGTTCGGACGACTGCCGCAACAGGTGGCCGTAGACCTCGAGGTAGTCCTCGGGGCCCTTGGCCACGGCTGCCAGGGCGCGTGAGGCCATCAGGATCGGCTGCGCCCCGGCCGCCTCGACCAGTGCCAGTTGCTCCTCGTAGGCGGCACGGACATCGGCGAGGGTCGGCTCAGCGGCGGTCAACTGGTCGGTGCCCACACCGCAGGCGATGCGTCCGCCGACCGCGAGGGCCTCGGCGGACGACCTGCGGATCAGCTCCGCCGCGCTTCCCCAGTCGAGTCCCATACCGCGCTGAGCGGTGTCCATGGCCTCCGCCACGCCGAGGCCGTGCGCCCACAGGTGGCGGCGGAAGGCGAGGGTCGCGTCCCAGTCGACGGCGGAGGGTCCGTCCGCTCCCGCCCGCAGCGGATCGGCGACCACATGGGCGGCCGAGTACACCACCCGGCTGCGCAGCGGCAGGGCGGCCGCACAGGTGACGGGTTCGGAACGGGGCTCATAGGAGTGCAGTTGGCCGGCACCGTCCGGCAGCATGAGGGTCACAGTGACAGCTCCGGTACCTCGAACCGGCGGCCCTCGGCCGACGACTTCAGACCGAGCTCGGCCAGTTGCACTCCCCTGGCACCCGCCAGCAGGTCCCATCGCCACGGCTCGTCCAGGACCACATGGCGCAGGAAGAGCTCCCACTGCGCCTTGAAGCCGTTGCCGAACTCGGCGTTGTCCGGCACCTCCTGCCACTGCTCGCGGAACCGCTCCGTGGCGGGCAGGTCGGGGTTCCACACCGGCTTGGGAGTGGCTGACCGGTGCTGCACGCGGCAGTACCGCAGTCCCGCGACGGCCGATCCGTGCGTCCCGTCCACCTGGAACTCCACCAGCTCGTCACGGTGGACACGCACCGCCCAGGAGGAGTTGATCTGCGCCACCGTGCCGCCCTCCAGCTCGAACAGGCCGTAGGCCGCGTCGTCGGCGGTGGCGTCGTAGGGCGCGCCGCCCTCGTCCCAGCGCTGCGGGATGTGGGTGGCGGCGAGCGCCTGCACGCCGGTGACCCGGCCGAACAGCTCGTGCAGGACGTACTCCCAGTGGGGGAACATGTCGGCGATGATGCCGCCGCCGTCCTCGGTCCGGTAGTTCCAGGACGGCCGCTGGGCGTCCTGCCAGTCGCCCTCGAAGACCCAGTAGCCGAATTCGCCGCGCACGGAGAGGACGCGTCCGAAGAAGCCGCCCTCCACCAGGCGGCGCAGCTTCAGCAGCCCCGGCAGGAAGATCTTGTCCTGCACCACACCGTGCTTGACGCCCGCCGCCGCGGCCAGCCGGGCCAGCTCCAGGGCGCCGGCGAGCGTGGTACCGCTGGGCTTCTCGCAGTAGATGTGCTTGCCCGCGGCGATGGCACGGCGGACGGCCTCCTCGCGGGCCGCCGTCACCTGGGCGTCGAAGTAGATCTCGACGGACGGGTCGTCGAGCACCTCGGCCAGGTCGGTGGTCCAGTGCTCGATGCCGTGGCGTTCGGCGATCGCCCGCAGCGCGGGCTCGCGGCGGCCCACCAGCACCGGCTCGGGCCACAGCGTCGTGCCGTCGCCGAGGTCGAGCCCGCCCTGCTCGCGCAGGCTCAGGATCGAGCGGACCAGGTGTTGGCGGTAGCCCATGCGTCCGGTGACGCCGTTCATAGCGATCCGGACGGTCCTGCGTGTCATCGGAGCCTCTCCTCGCGGTCAGGTCTTCGGGCCGGACTCCCGCCGGACCTCACCGGGGTCGTCGAGCACCGCGTTCCTCAAGATGGCAAGCGCTTACTTGCCAGATACGCTAGCTTTCAGCGAGGGATTACGGCAATGGTCTTCTCGGAGCAGAAAGCGCTTTCTCTCTGGCTCTGTCGATCACCCGACCATCGCGACGCCGCACCGCCGCGGGGATGAGAGCATGTGCCGCACCCGCCCCTGACCCGGTTCGAACAGGACCGCCAGCACGCCGGAGCCGGACACCACCGGGCCGCGCCACGAGGAGGACCCCACCGAGATGGCAGTGACCCTGGCCGATGTCGCCGCCCGCGCCGGCGTGTCCTCGGCGACCGTCTCGCGGGTGCTGAACGGCAACTACCCGGTGGCAGCGGGCACCCGGGAGCGGGTCAGGCGCGCGGTGGAGGAGCTGGACTACGTCGTCAACGGCCAGGCCCGCGCCCTCGCGGCCGCCACGTCGGACCTGGTGGGTGTGCTGGTCAACGACGTGGCCGATCCCTTCTTCGGGCTGCTCGCCAGCGCGCTGCAGGGTGAGATCAGCGCCGCGCCGGGCAGCCCCGACAGCGGAAAGCTCGCCGTCGTCTGCAACACCGGCGGGTCACCCGAGGCCGAACTCACCTACCTCACCCTCCTGGAGCGGCAGCGCGCCGCGGGTGTGGTGCTGACCGGCGGAGCGGTCGAGGACCCCGCCCACACGGCCGCGGTCGCCGCGCGGCTGGCCCGGCTTGCGGCGTCCGGCACCCGCGTCGTGCTGTGCGGGCGCCCGCCGCTCGCCCTTCCGGGTGACGCGCCCGCGCCGGCCTCCCTCACCTTCGACGACCGGGGCGGGGCACGCCGGCTGACCGAGCACCTGCTCTCGCTGGGCCACCGCAGGATCGGCTACGTCACCGGGCCGCCCGGCCGCAGCACGACCCGCCACCGGCTGGAGGGCCACCGGGCGGCGCTGGAAGCGCACGGACTCGGTCCCGGCACGGCGGACGGCGCCGCCGCGGAGGAGCTGATCGTCCGGGGCGGCTACGACCGGGCCTCCGGCTACGACGCCGCGCTCGAACTGCTGCGCAGGGACGGCACGGTGACGGCCGTCGCGGCCGCGAACGACACGGTGGCGCTCGGCGTGTGCGCGGCCCTCCGCGACCTCGGCCTGGACGTCCCCGGCGATGTCTCGGTGGCCGGGTTCGACGACCTGCCGTTCGGCATCGACGCCTCGCCCGCCCTGACCACCGTCCGCGTCCCGCTCCATGAGGCGGGCGTGCGGGCCGGGCGGCTGGTGCTGGGCCGGGTCGACCTGCCGCCGGGCGGAGTGGCCACCGTGCCCACCGAACTGATGGTCCGTGCCTCTACGGCACCCCCGCGGGACACCCGCCGCTGACCTCTTCACGGGGTTATCCACAGGCAGGGAACGGCCCTTCCCCGGCGCTGTCGCCACGCGAATACCTTGGGATCAGCCGAAGGAGACCGCACGGCGGAGAAGGGGGTCTGCCTCGGCGCGGGTTCAGCGGCGGCCAAGGACGCCGTGGCATACGGACAAGGGAGAGAGATGCCCATTTCCATGACGAAGGTCGAGCAGACCGCACCCGGGCTGGTCAGCCTCTACAAGAACGCGGCCGTCAGCCTGGACAAGCGGGGGCTGACCGGCGAGCGTGCGGCCGTCTACCTGGTGCTGGACCGGTCGGGCAGCATGCGGGAGTTCTATCGCGACGGCACCGTTCAGCACCTGGCAGAGCAGGTCCTCGGCCTGGCCGCGCACTTCGACGACGACGGCGTGGTGCCCCTGGTGTTCTTCTCCACCGACGTCGACGGTGTCACCGAGGTGTCGCTCACCGACTACACCGGGCGGATCGCCAAGCTCAACGACGCGTACGGCCACATGGGCAGGACCAACTACGCCGCCGCGATAGAGGCCGTCGTCGAGCACTACCGGGAGTCCGGCTCGACGGCGCCGGCCTTCGTGGTCTTCCAGACCGACGGCGGGCCCAGCAGCCGGAGCGCCGCGGTGGAGGCCCTGTGCCGAGCCGCGCGGCTGCCCATGTTCTGGCAGTTCGTCGGGTTCGGCCAGGACGAGTTCCGATTCCTGCGGCGGCTGGACACGTTGCCGGTGCCGTCGGCGCGGGTGGTCGACAACGCGGGGTTCTTCGCGGCGGGTGCCGATCCGCGCTCCATACCCGACGGACAGCTGTACGACCTGCTCACCGCGGAGTTCCCCGAATGGCTGGCGTCGGCCCGCGAGCTGGGGATCGTCGGCGGCTGACGACGGGATGGCGGCGGACTGGCGGCGGACTGGCCATGGTTGACCAGGCCGGGTCCGGTGCCTGGTGCCGTGACCGGCAAGGTCCACCCGGTGGAGAAATGTTCTGGTGCGGCGAGCGGGGCACATCGTGCCGGGAGAGGTACTAGTGTCCGGCGAATGAAGTTCGCCTTCTCCACCCTCGGTGTCCCATTCCTGCCTGTCGGGGAGGTCGTGCGGCTCGCCGGTGAGCACGGCTACCACGGCGTCGAACTGCGCGCGAGCGAAGAGGGTCCGGTGCACACCGGCCTGAGCGCCGACGAACGCCGCGCTGTCGTCGGGCAGTTCGCCGACGGCGGGGTGGCGGTGCTGGCCGTGGCCGGGTACGCGAAGGTCGCGGCTCCGGGACCGGACAAGCCGGTACTCGCGGAGATCGAGGCGCTTCTCGCGCTGGCCGCCGACCTGGGCGCGTCCTTCGTACGGGTCTTCCCCGGCGGTGGGGACGCGGGAGCGGCGGAGGCCGACGCGGCCGCGGCCCGACGACTCGCCGCCGTCGCCGAGGTCGCGGAGGACCTCGGTGTGCGCGTGCTGCTGGAGACCCACGACTCGCACCGGGCGGGAGCGGACATCGCACGGGTGCTCGGCCCTGTCGGCCACCGCTGGGCCGGCGCCCTGTGGGACGTGATGCACACCTGGCTGGCCGGAGAGCAGCCGTCGGAGACCTTTCCGGCCGTCGCGCCCTACCTGGGTTACGTGCAGGTCAAGGACATCGCGTCGGCGCAGGACCTGACCCCCCTGCCGCTGGGCTCCGGTGTGCTGCCACTGGCGGAGACCGTCGAGGTGCTCAGCCGCGCCGGATGGGACGGCTGGCTGTGCTGGGAGTACGAGAAGCGATGGTACGAGCAGGCCGCTGAGCTGCCCCCGCTGCTGACCCCGGGCCGGGAGCATCTGATGCGGCTGCTCACGGAGTCGGTCTGAGGACCGAAGGGCCGGCAGGCCGGACCTCGCGACCGAGGGCGGAACGGCGCACGACGGGCGTCCATGGCACGCCTGTCCGGCCGTCCCGCCGTGGGCGGCGACGGCGAGGCAATGCCCGAGGAGGGCACCCCTCGCCGTCGCCGGCCTGAGAGGGCGCGGAGCGGAGGCGGACGGGACGGGCTCGGCGATTGCCGGTCGGACCAGTACGGTCGCGAAGCGCGGCTCAGACGGTCTCGCTGACCTCGCCCGTGAAGGTCCGCCACAGCCGGGCGTACTGGCCGCCGCGGGCGAGCAGCTCGTCATGGGTGCCGTCCTCCACGACCCGCCCGTGGTCCAGGACGACCACCCGGTCGGCGCGGGCAGCGGTGCTGAGCCGGTGGGCCACGACCAGGGTGGTACGGCGCACCGCCAGTCGGTCGGCGGCCTCGTTGACCACGGCCTCGGTGGCGAGGTCGAGGGCCGCGGTGGCCTCGTCGAGCAGCAGCACGGCGGGGTCGACCAATTGGGCTCGGGCGAGCGCGATGAGCTGGCGCTGCCCAGCGGAAAGGTTTCGTCCCCGGTCGGTCACCTCATGGAGGTAACCGCCCTCCAGGGTGGCGATCATGGCGTCGGCACCCACCGCGCGGGCCGCGGCCTCCACTTCGGCGTCCGTAGCGTCCATCCGGCCGTAGGCGATGGCGTCGCGAATCGTGCCGGCGAAGAGATACGGCTCCTGGGGGACGACGCCGAGTCGCTGCCGGTAGCCGGCGAGGTCGAACGTCCGGATGTCCGTGCCGTCCACCAGCACCGCGCCCTCGGTGGGGTCGTAGTAACGCGCGATCAGCTTGACCAATGTGGACTTGCCCGCACCGGTCTCGCCCACGAAGGCGACCGTCTGCCCGGCCGGAACGCGCAGGTCGACACCGCTGAGCGCGTCGGCGTCAGCCGTGCCGTACCGGAATCTCACCCCGCGGAACTCGACGTCGCCGGTGAGCGCGCCGACCGCGCGCGGGTTCTCGGCGGCGGGAGTGGTGGTGGGGGTGCGCAGCAGTTCGCGGATGCGGCCCATGGAGACGGACGCCTGCTGGTAGCCGTCGAAGACCTGTGAGAGCTGCTGCACCGGCGAGAAGAAGAGGTCGATGTAGAGCAGGTAGGCGACAAGCGCGCCCGCCGACAGCGTGCCGGCGTTGACCCGGTGGCTTCCGACGATCAGCACCAGCGCGGCGGCGACGCTGGAGAGCAACTGCACGAAGGGGAAGTACACGGAGATCAGGTGCTGTCCGCGCACCCGCGCCCGGCGGTAGTCGTTGCTCCGGTCGAGGAAGCGCTCCGCGCCGTGCTGCTCGCCCCGGAACGCCTGGACGACACGGAGGCCGGCCACGTGCTCCTGGAGGTCGGCGTTCACGATGGCGATCCGCTCACGGGCCGCCTCGTAGGCGCGCACGGACTTGCGGCGGAAGATCCACGTGCCGACGACCAGGACCGGAAGGGTGGCGAAGACCAGCAGCGCCAGTTCGACGTCGATGGCGAGGAGCGCCACCAGGATGCCGACGAAGGTGAGCACGCTGACCACGGCGGTGACCATGCCGGTCTGGAGGAACGTGGAGAGGGCGTCCACGTCGGTGGTCATCCGGGTCATGATCCGGCCGGACAGCTCACGCTCGTAGTAGTCCAGGCCCAGGCGGTGCAGGTGGGCGAAGATCTTGACCCGGAGGCCGTACAGGACGCGCTCACCCGTGCGGCCGGCGAGCAGCGTGGAGGCCCACTCGACCGCCCACTGGACCAGGACCAGGACCAGGCCGACGATCGACGCCGCCCAGACCGCGTGCAGCGCCTGCTGGCGCACCCCGGAGTCGATGCCGTGGCGGATCAGCACCGGCAGCAGCAGCCCGGCGAGGGCGTCGACCGCGACCAGGCCGAGGCTGAGCAGGAGCGGGGCGCGGAAGCCCCGCAGCATGCTGGTCAGGCCGAAGCCGTGGTCCGCTCGCCGCGCCGCCTTCTCGTCCACCTCGGGCATGTCCAGAGCGGGTGGCAGCGCGGCGACCTTGGCCAGCAGCTCGGGGGTGGCCGGCATCCCGGCCAGTGCGCCGGCCATCCCGCCCGGGCCGCCCATCGACCGCGGCCGGGCCACCGTGGTCGCGCCGGCCGCGGGGCGCGGATCATCCGCTCCGTTCTCCGGGCCGCGCAGGTGTTCCGGCCAGAGCTCCGGAGTGACGGTGCCCCGCGACACACCGCTGTCCCCGCCTCCGTCGGCGGCACCCTCTCGGGTGACCTCCTCGGCCTCCGCCACGGCCTCGGCTCCGGCGTCGTCCAGCAGCAGGCACTGGGGATCGGAGCAGCCGGACCCGGCCGGTACCCCGTGGGGACATCGCGCCGTGGCAGCGGTGCCGGCGGGGTCGAGTTCGACCACGTCGGCTCCGAGCGCGTCGGGGTCGGTGAGGAGCGCGCGGTACAGCGGGCTGCGTGCCTGGAGTTCCTCGTGGGTACCGACGTCGGACAGCTTTCCGCCGTCCAGGACGGCGATCCGGTCGGCGAGCGCGAGCGTCGAGCGCCGGTGGGCGATCAGCAGGGTCGTGCGGCCGCGCATCACCTCGCGCAGGGCGTCGAAGATCTCGGCCTCGACCCGCGCGTCGATCGCCGAGGTGGCGTCGTCGAGCAGGAGCAGGCGCGGGTCGGTGAGGACGGCCCGGGCGAGTGCGATCCGCTGGCGCTGCCCGCCGGAGAGGGTCAGGCCCTGCTCGCCGACGACGGTGTCGTAGCCCTGGGGGAGCGCCTCGATGAAGCCGTGGGCCTGTGCGACACGGGTGGCGGCCAGGACCTCCTCGTCGGTGGCTTCGGGGCGGCCGTACGCGATGTTGGCCCGCACGGTGTCGGAGAAGAGGAAGCTGTCCTCGGGGACGAGGCCGATCGCGGAGCGGAGCGAGTCGAAGGTGAGCTCCCTGACGTCGATGCCGCCTATCCGTACCGCGCCGCCGGTCACGTCGTACAGGCGGGGCAGCAGCAGGGAGACGGTGGACTTGCCCGATCCGGAGGCGCCGACGACGGCCATGGTCTCGCCCGGCGCCACGGTCAGGTCGAAGCCGTCCAGCACCGGGCGTCCGGCCTTGTAGCCGAAGGAGACGCTGTCGAAGTCGACAACGGCCGGGGTGTCCGCCGGCAGGGTGCGGTCGCCCTCCTCAAGGGTGGGCCTGGTGTCGATGAGCTCCAGGACCCGTTCGACGCCCGCGCGGGCCTGCTGGCCGACGGTGAGCATCATGGTGAGCATCCGGACCGGGCCGGTCAGCTGGGCGAGATACGTGGAGAACGCCACGAAGGTGCCGAGGCTGATCTCGCCCCGGGCGGCCATCCAGCCGCCGAGAGCCAGCATTCCGATCTGGCCCAGGGAGGGGACCGCCTGGAGGGCGGGCGTGTACCGGGCGGTGAGGCGGACGGTGCGCAGCCGGCCGGCGAACAGCCTGCGGCTGACCCGCTCCAGCTTCGCCATCTCCTGGCTCTCCTGCCCGAAGCCCTTGACCACCCGCACGCCCGTGACCGACCCGTCGACGATGCCCGCCACGGCGGCCGCCTGCCCCTGGGCGTACCAGGTCGCGGGGAAGAGCTTCGCGCGGCTGCGGACCGCGATGAACCACAGCGCCGGGGCGACCGCGAGCGCGATCACCGTGAGGAGCGGGGAGAGGACCAGCATGACGACCAGCGACAGCACGAACAGCAGCAGGTTGCCGATCATGACGGGGAGCATGAACATGAGCCCCTGGATCAGCTGGAGGTCGCTGGTGGCGCGGCCGACGACCTGTCCGGTGCTCAGTTCGTCCTGCCGCCGTCCGTCCAGGCGCATGATCGACCGGAACATGTCCTCGCGCAGGTCGTGCTGGACGTCGAGGCCGAGCCGGCCGCCGTAGAAGCGGCGCAGGTAGGTCAGCACGTAGACGACCACGGCGGCTCCCACGAGGGTCGCGGCCCACGGGGCCAGCGGCTGGTCGTGGCCGACGATGACGTGGTCGATGATCACCTTGGGGACGAGCGGGACCAGCGCGGTGACCCCCATGCCGACCAGGGACGCCCCGAGCGAGAGGAGCACACTGCGCTTGTACCGCCACGCGTAGCCGCTGAGCCGCCGCAGCCAGCCGGGGGCCTGCGCGGGGCCGCTCTCCGGGCTTCCGTCCTGGCCGTGTCCCGTGCCGTGGCCGTGCCCGAGGTCCCGGCCACCCTTGTCGGGCGTCACCGCCCTCGTCTTCCCCACGTGATCCTCCCGCCCGTTGTCAGCGACACACCGCCGCCGGTTCCCCCGTGTGACCGACCGGCCACACGGAGAGCGCGGGCCGTGAAGTCGTTCACGGCTCGCAACACCGACGGCACCGTGATTCATCCTCCCGCAACACCATCGACGACCAAAGTCGCACACGAGTGCGACCTTGGTCGTCGGCCATCCGGGTGATCTTCGTCCACCCGGCGCAGCGGGACCCGATCCGCCGACGGCGGCGCGTTCCGCTGACTCGCCCGACCGGCACGGCCGGCAGGGCGGGACGCCGGGCAGCGGATTGCGCGCTTCATCCCCGATGCACGGGCCTGTCGTGGCCGAGCGACGCTCCCGAGGCGTCGCGCCGCCCCGCGCGGGGACGGGAGAATACGGCCATGCCGATGGACCCCCTGCCTGCCGCGCTCGACCGCCAGGCCCTCACCGCCCACCTGATACGGACCCGGATAGCCGGCGAGGTCGCGACCAGCCGCGAGAACAACCTCGAGCACTACCGGGAGCTCGCCGAAGGGAACCGCTACTTCTGGTTCGGTCTGGACCTGGGCGACCGCTGGACGGAGGAGTCGGCCGTGCTGGAGCTGATGGCCGAGCGGTGCGGCGTGGTGGCCGACCCGTCGCACGTCAGCGGACAGGACACCATCGACCCGGAGCTCACCGTCGACGCGCTGGACCGGATGGCGGCGGTACTGGACAAGGCCGTGGAGAACCAGTCCACGGTGCTGCTGGCCAGCGGGCATCCGGCCGGGCTCTTCGCCGTGCACCAGGTCCTGGCAGCGGGGTTGCGCGCGGCCGGCTGCCGGGTGGTGGAGGCGGCCGAGCACCTGTACGCGGACGGCGGCGAGATCCGCCACATCTCGGGGGTGTTCATGCTGCACCGGGGCGGCGGGCTGGTGCACACCCACTCCCCCGATCCGATGACGGAGGTCCTCAACGCGCTGGAGCGGGAGGGGCGCGGCCTGCCCGACCTGGTGGTGGCCGACCACGGCTGGGCGGGATGCGCGGCGGCTCGCGGTATCGACACCGTCGGCTTCGCGGACTGCAACGACCCGGCGCTCTTCGTGGCGGAGGCCGAGGGCAGCGTCCTGGTGACCGTGCCGCTCGACGACAACGTGCAGCCGCACTACTACGCCCCGATGAGCTCCTACCTGGTGGAGGCGGCCGGGCTGCGGCGGCGCCCGGCCCTGAACCGCAACGGCGGCGGCCGGCACCGCCCCGACCCGCGCACCCGGCGCCCCAGGCCCCGCAAGAGCCGCGACCAGTAGACCCCGGGCAGCGGTCAGGCGCGGGGCACTCGGACCAGGCCCTCCTGGATCACCGAGACGGCGAGCCTGCCGTCCTGGGTGTAGATGCGCGCGGTGCCAAGGCCCCGCCCCCCTGACGCCGACGGGCTCTGCTGGTCGTAGAGCAGCCACTCGTCGGCGCGCAGCGGGCGGTGGAACCACATGGCGTGGTCGAGGCTGGCACCGACCACGTCGCCGACCGCCCAGCCGCCGCGGCCGTGGGCCAGCAGGACGGAGTCCAGCAGGGTCATGTCCGACACATAGGTGGCCAGGCAGACGTGGAGCATGGGGTCGTCGGCCACCTTGCCGCGGGTGCGGAACCACACCTGGGAGCGCGGCTCGCGCCGTACCCCGGCCGTGAGGAAGGGCGGGGCCTCGACGTAGCGCAGGTCGATGGCCGCCCTGGCCTCCAGGAGGCGTTCGATCACGGTCGGGTCCGGGAAGCGGTCGGCGTGGGCGGGCAGCAGCGCGTCCGCGGACGGCAGGGTCTCCGGATCGGGTGCGTCCGGCATGGGTTCCTGGTGCTCCAGCCCCTCCTCATGGCACTGGAAGGACGCCGAGAGGTGGAAGATCGGCTGGCCGTGCTGGATGGCGACCACCCGGCGCGTGGTGAAGGACCGTCCGTCCCGGATGCGGTCGACCTCGTAGACGATCGGCGCCCCGGGGTCGCCCGGGCGCAGGAAGTAGGAGTGCAGGGAGTGCGCCCCGCGCTCCTCGGGGACGGTGCGCCCGGCCGCCACCAGGGCCTGGGCCGCGACCTGGCCGCCGAAGACACGCGGTACCACGGCTGAGCGGCTGACGCCGCGGAAGATGTCCTGCTCGATCCGCTCCAGGTCGAGCAGGTCGAGCAGGGACTGCAGCGCGTTCGGGTTGTCGTTCACGGGTTCGTCGGTATCACAGGCCCATGGACTTGGCGATGATCGACTTCATGACCTCGCTGGTGCCGCCGTAGATGCGGTTGACCCGGTTGTCCGCGTACAGGCGGGCGATCGGGTACTCGTTCATGTAGCCGTAGCCGCCGTGCAGTTGGAGGCAGCGGTCGATCACCCGGCTGGCGACCTCGGTGCAGAACAGCTTGGCGGACGCGGCGTCCGCCGCGGTGAGTTCACGCCGGTCGTGGGCGTTCAGGGCGCGGTCGACCACGGCCTCGGCGGCGTCGACCTCGGCCTTGCAGGCGGCCAGCTCGAACTTGGTGTTCTGGAAGGACGCGACCGTCTGGCCGAAGACGGTGCGGTCCTGGACATAGGCCTTGGCGAACCGGATGGCGGCGGCGGCCTGGGCGTACGCGCCGACGGCGATGGCCAGGCGCTCCTGGGGCAGGTTCTGGCCGAGGTACGAGAAGCCCTTGCCCTCCTCGCCGAGGAGGTCGTTCAGGGGGACCTTGACGTCGGAGAAGGACAGTTCCGCGGTGTCGGAGGTCTTCAGGCCGATCTTGTCGAGCTTGCGGCCGACGGCGTACCCCTCGGAGCCGGTGTCGACGACGAAGAGCGAGATGCCCGCACGGCGGTCTTCCGGGGTGGCCGGGGCGGTGCGCGCGCAGACGATGACGCGGTCGGCGTGGACTCCGCCGGTGATGAAGGTCTTGGCACCGTTGAGGACGTAGTGGGTGCCGTCCGCCGAGAGCCTGGCGGTGGTCTTCATGCCGGCCAGGTCGGAGCCGGTTCCCGGCTCGGTCATGGCGATGGCGAACATGGTCTCGCCGGTGACGAAGCCCGGCAGCCAGCGCTTCTTCTGCTCGCCGGTGGCGTACGCCATGACGTAGGGAAGGCACAGGCCGACGTGTACGCCGCTGCCGCCGAAGCTGACCCCGGCGCGGGCGCACTCCTCACTGATGACAGCCTGGAACTTGAAGCTGTGCTCGCCCGCGCCGCCGTACTCCTCCGGCACTTCGATGCCGAAGACACCCAGCTCACCGAGCTTGTAGTAGAAGTCGCGGGGCACCTGGCCGGCGGCCAGCCACTCGTCGTGGACGGGGACGACCTCGGACTCGATGAAGTCCCGCATCGTCTCGCGGAACGCCTCGTGGTCCTCGTTGAACACCGTACGACGCACAGCGCGCCTCCCATCCCGACGATAAGCAAGCGCTCAGAAAGTTACCCGCCGGTCGTCCGCGCTGTCCAGAGCGCCTCCGGACGGTCCGCCGAGGGCGTCCAGCGCGCTGAGCGCGAGACGGTGCAGCAACTCGGCCATCGCCGACCGGTCCGGCAGCCCGGACTGCCCGCCGAGGTGGGGCGTGGAGTTCAGCAGGCCGAAGACGGCGTGCACCGCGGCCCGGACCTCCAGCTCGGTGCCCCCCGGATAGACCTGCCGGACGACCGACACCCACTCCTCCACGTACTGCCGCTGGAGCTGGCGGACCAGCTTGCGGTCCGCCTCGCGCAGCCTGTCCAGTTCGCGGTCGTGCAGCGTGATCAGCGGGCGGTCGTCGATGGCGAAGTCGATGTGGCCGCCGATCAGCGCGTCGAGCGCCTGAACCGGGCTCGCGGCCTCGGCCACACGCATACGGCCGGCCGCGAGCAGGCGGTCGCTGATCCCCACCAGCAGCTCCGCGAGCATCGCGTCCTTCCCCGCGAAGTGCCGGTACAGGCCGGGGCCGCTGATGCCCACGGCCGCCCCTATCTCGTCCACGCCGACGCCGTGGAACCCGCGCTCGGCGAAGAGCCGCGCGGCCTCTCGAAGGATCTGCTCGCGCCGGTTTTCCACAGCTTTCGTCGTACCCATGAGTCGAGTCTAGACAATCCGGTTAGCGAGCGTTAACGTTGAGTCATCTGGTTAACGCTCGCTAACACGGGGGGCCGAAGCATGGCAGCACCCGCCTTGATCAGCGCCGTCGACACGGCGTCGGAGGCATACCGCGCCAACGCGCAGGCGCACACCGCGCTCAACGCGGCGCTGCGCGACAAACTCGCCGCCGCACGCCTCGGCGGTGGCGAAAAGGCCCGCGCGCGCCACACCGCGCGCGGAAAGCTGCTGCCTCGCGACCGGGTGGACGGACTGCTGGACCCCGGCTCACCGTTCCTCGAACTGGCCCCGCTCGCGGCCGACGGGATGTACGACGGGCAGGCGCCGGCGGCCGGGGTGATCGCCGGGATCGGCCGGGTGTCGGGGCGCGAGGTCGTGGTGGTGGCCAACGACGCCACCGTCAAGGGCGGCACGTACTACCCGATGACCGTGAAGAAGCACCTGCGCGCGCAGGAGGTGGCGCTCGACAACCGGCTGCCGTGCGTCTACCTGGTGGACTCCGGCGGCGCCTTCCTCCCCCGGCAGGACGAGGTCTTCCCCGACCGGGACCACTTCGGCCGCATCTTCTACAACCAGGCCACTCTCTCCGCCCGGGGGATCCCCCAGATCGCGGCGGTGCTCGGCTCCTGTACGGCCGGGGGTGCCTACGTGCCCGCGATGAGCGACGAGGCGGTCATCGTGCGCGGCCAGGGCACGATCTTCCTGGGCGGACCGCCCCTGGTGAAGGCAGCCACGGGCGAGGTGGTCACGGCCGAGGAACTCGGCGGCGGCGAGGTCCACGCGCGGGTGTCCGGGGTCACGGACCACCTCGCCGAGGACGACGCCCACGCGTTGGCCATCGTCCGCGAGATCGTGGCCACCCTGCCCGGACGCGGTGCGCCACCCTGGCAGGTCGCCCCCGCCGAGCCGCCCGCGGTGGACCCGGCGGGCCTGTACGGCGCGGTGCCCGCGGACCCGCGGACCCCCTACGACGTCCGCGAGGTCATCGCCCGGCTGGTGGATGGCAGCCGGTTCGCGGAGTTCAAGGCGGAGTACGGCACGACGCTGGTCACCGGCTTCGCACGCGTTCAGGGACATCCGGTGGGTGTGGTCGCCAACAACGGCATCCTGTTCGGCGAGTCCGCCCTCAAGGGCGCCCACTTCGTCGAGCTGTGCGACCAACGGGGTGTCCCGCTGCTGTTCCTGCAGAACATCGCGGGCTTCATGGTGGGCCGGCAGTACGAGGCCGGCGGTATCGCGAAGCACGGGGCGAAGATGGTGACCGCCGTAGCCTGCGCGCGGGTACCCAAGCTGACGGTGGTGATCGGCGGCTCCTACGGCGCGGGCAACTACTCGATGTGCGGCCGTGCGTACAGCCCCCGCTTCCTGTGGATGTGGCCGAACGCCAAGATCTCCGTGATGGGTGGCGAGCAGGCGGCCTCGGTGCTGGCCACCGTCAAACGGGACCAGTTGGCCGCCGCGGGCGAGAAGTGGGACGAGGACGCGGAGGAGGCGTTCAAGGCCCCGATCCGTGAGCAGTACGAGACCCAGGGCAGCGCCTACTACGCCACCGCCCGGCTCTGGGACGACGGGGTCATCGACCCGATGGAGACCCGCGCCGTCATGGGGCTCGCCCTCTCTGCCTGCGCCAACGCCCCCCTGCCGGAGGCCGACCCGAGCGCGCCGGGCTACGGCGTCTTCCGAATGTGAGGGTGAGATGACCACGCAGACGACACGCCGTCCCGGATCCGGCCTCGCGGACGCCTTCGACACCGTGCTGGTGGCCAATCGGGGGGAGATCGCGGTCCGGGTGATGCGCACGCTGCGCGAGCTGGGGGTGCGCTCCGCCGCCGTCTTCACGGACGCGGACGCCGAGGCGCGCCACGTGCGGGAGGCCGACACGGCGGTGCGGGTGGAGAGTTACCTCTCCGCCGCCGAGATGGTGCGGGCGACGGAAGCGGCGGGCGCGCAGGCCGTCCATCCCGGCTACGGCTTCCTCGCCGAGAACGCGGCGTTCGCCCGGGCGTGCGCCGACGCCGGGCTGGTCTTCATCGGGCCGCCCGCAGCCGCGATCGAGCTGATGGGCGACAAGATCCGCGCCAAGGAGACGGTGCGCGCGGCCGGGGTTCCGGTGGTCCCCGGCAGCAGCGGCAGCGGCCTGACGGACACCGAACTCGTGGCGGCCGCCTGTGAGATCGGGATGCCGGTCCTCCTCAAGCCCTCGGCCGGCGGCGGCGGGAAGGGCATGCGGCTGGTTCGGGACGAGGCCGTGCTGGCGGAGGAGATCGCCGCCGCCCGGCGGGAGGCACGCGGCTCGTTCGGCGACGACACGCTGCTGGTGGAGCGATGGGTGGACCGTCCCCGCCACATCGAGATCCAGGTGCTGGCCGACGGCCACGGCAACGTGGTGCACCTGGGCGAGCGGGAGTGCTCACTGCAGCGCCGTCACCAGAAGGTCGTCGAGGAGGCCCCGTCGGTGCTGCTGGACGAGGCCACCCGGACCGCCATGGGCGAGGCAGCTGTGCAGGCGGCCAGGTCCTGCGGGTACACCGGAGCCGGCACGGTGGAGTTCATCGTTCCGGGAGCGCGGCCGGACGCGTACTACTTCATGGAGATGAACACCCGGCTCCAGGTGGAGCATCCGGTGACAGAGCTGGTGACCGGGCTCGACCTGGTGGAGTGGCAGCTGCGGGTGGCCTGCGGGGAGTCGCTGGACTTCGGCCAGGCGGACGTGCGGTTGACCGGCCACGCGGTGGAGGCGCGGATCTGCGCCGAGACCGCCCGGCTGGGCGAAGGGCGGGTGGACTTCCTGCCCTCGGCCGGGAAGGTGCTGGAGCTGCGGGAGCCCTCCGGAACCGGGGTGCGGGTGGACTCCGGGCTGGCCGTCGGCACCGAGGTCGGCACGGCCTATGACCCGATGCTGGCCAAGGTGATCGCCTACGGGCCGGACCGCTCCACAGCACTGCGGCGGCTGCGGGCAGCCCTGGCGGCCACGGTGGTACTCGGGCTGGAGACCAACACAGGGTTCCTGCGCCGGCTGTTGGGACACCCCGATGTGGCGGCCGGCGCGCTCGACACGGGGCTGATCGACCGGGAGGCCGCGCGGCTGGTGCCGGACGGGGTTCCGGATGAGGTGTACGTGGCGGCCGCGCTGCTGAGGCAGCGCGAGTTGGGGCCGGTACCGGACGGCTCGGGGTGGGTGGACCCGTTCTCGGTGCCCAGCGGATGGCGGCTGGGCGGCGAGCCGGCCTGGACGGCGCACCACCTGCGGGTGCCCGGCCGGGACCCGGTGCTGGTGCGGGTGCGCGAGGGCGTGGCGCGGATCGAGGACGGACCGGTGCTAGCGGCACGGATCACCGGTGAAGGGCACCGGGTCCAGTTGCACCTGTCGGGAAGGGTGACCGCCTTCGAACGGGCCGGCACGTGGCTGGGCCGGGAGGGCGACTGCTGGGAGGTACAGCCGTACGACCCGGTCGCGGCGGCACTGCGGGGCACGGCCGCGGGCACGGGCGGCGGGGCGCTCACCGCCCCGATGCCGGGCACGGTGACGGTGGTGAAGGTCGCCAAGGGTGAGGAGGTGGTGACCGGGCAGAGCCTGCTGGTGGTGGAGGCGATGAAGATGGAGCACGTGATCACCGCCCCGCATGACGGGACGGTGGCGGAGATCGACGTCTCGGTCGGCTCCGCGGTCACGATGGACCAGGTGCTGGTCGTGGTCGCACCCGCCAGGCAGGAGGAGGCCGGCCCGCCGGATACCTCCGCCACACCGGCGCTCGTGACGGCGAGCCCGACGGAGGCCGGCTCCGGGCAGGTGAGCGCCTCCCCTGGACTGGGGGAAGCCGGGTCCGGGCAGGCGAGCACGCCGACGCGGGGCGGCGTGGGCCGGGGCGCAGTCGGCGGCGTGACGGCGGGTCGGGCGGCTGGTCATGACAGCGGGCGCGGCCACGGGGCACCCGCGTCAGTGACCGACGACAGGGCAGTCGGCAACGCCTCGGCCGTATCAGTATCAGCACCATCGCCATCCCCATCGCGTTCGCCATCGCCGCCGCCAGCGCCGCCGCCAGCGCCGCCGCCGTCGCCATCAGCGTCGGCCGCACCGGCGCCAGCGTCATCTCCCTCGCCGCCGGTGGAGGCGGTACGGGCAGGAGAGGGTGAGCAGCCGTGACGGCGGAGGAGAGGACCACCGCGGGAAGCGCCGTTGTGGTGCCCGAGGGACTGCCGATGGAGGTGCCGCTGGCCGGGCTCCCGTCAGGAGTGCGCATCCACGAGGTGGGGGCCCGTGACGGGTTGCAGAACGAGAAGGCCACCGTGCCGACCGAGGTGAAGGCCGAGTTCGTGCACCGGCTGGCTGCGGCGGGGCTGAGCACGATCGAGGCGACCAGCTTCGTCCATCCGGCGTGGGTGCCGCAGCTGGCTGACGCGGCGGAGTTGGTGCCGCTGCTGGCGGACCTTGCCTCGGACCCCGGGATGCGCCTGCCCGTGCTGGTGCCCAACCAGCGTGGTTTGGAGCGGGCGCTGGAGCTGGGCGTACGGGAGATCGCGGTCTTCGGCAGCGCCACCGAGTCCTTCGCGAAGGCCAATCTGAACCGGACGGTGGACGAGTCGCTGGCGATGTTCGAGCCGGTGGTTGCCCGGGCCCGGGCGGAGGGCCTGCGGGTGCGGGGCTATCTGTCGATGTGCTTCGGCGACCCGTGGGAGGGCCCGGTTCCCGTCGGGCAGGTCGCTTCGGTGGCAAGGCGGCTGCACGCCATGGGCTGCTCGGAGTTGAGCCTCGGGGACACCATCGGGGTGGCTACCCCGGGCCATGTCGTCACGCTGTTGGACGAGTTGACGGGGAGCGGGGTCCCGGTCGGCGAGCTGGCGGTCCACTTCCACGACACCTACGGCCAGGCGCTGTCGAACACGCTGGCCGCGCTGGGCCGGGGGGTGACCGTGGTCGACGCCTCGGCGGGGGGTCTCGGTGGCTGCCCCTACGCGAAGAGCGCCACCGGCAACCTGGCCACCGAGGACCTCGTCTGGATGCTGCAGGGGCTGGGCATCCGCACCGGGGTCGACCTCGTCCGCCTCAGCGCCACAAGCGCGTGGATGGCGGAGCAGTTGGGACGGCCGAGTCCGTCCCGTACCGTCCGCGCCCTCACCCACCGGGAGCAGTGAGCCATGTCGATCGACCACCGTCTGTCCGAGGAGCACGAGGCACTGCGCGCGACCGTGGCGGAGTTCGCCCGGGATGTCGTCGCACCGAAGATCGGCGAGTACTACGAGCAGGGCGAGTTCCCGTACGAGATCGTGCGGGAGATGGGGCGGATGGGCCTGTTCGGGTTGCCGTTCCCCGAGGAGTACGGCGGGATGGGCGGTGACTACTTCGCCCTGGGGCTGGTGCTGGAGGAGCTGGCCCGGGTGGACTCGTCGGTGGCGATCACCCTGGAGGCGGCGGTGTCGCTGGGGGCGATGCCGATCCATCTCTTCGGCACGGAGGAGCAGAAGCGGGCCTGGCTGCCGAAACTGTGCTCGGGGGAGGCACTGGGCGCGTTCGGCCTCACCGAGCCCGGCGGCGGATCGGACGCGGGAGGGACCCGGACCACCGCGCGGCTGGACGAGGCCGCCGGGGAATGGGTGGTCAACGGCACCAAGTGCTTCATCACCAACTCCGGCACGGACATCACCAGCCTCGTCACGGTGACCGCGGTGACCGGCCGCAAGGACGACGGGCGACCGCTCATCTCGGCGATCATCGTCCCGGCCGGGACCCCGGGGTTCACCGCGTCGAAGAAGTACAGCAAGGTCGGGTGGAACGCGTCGGACACCCGGGAGCTGTCCTTCACCGACTGCCGGGTGCCGAAGGAGAACCTGCTGGGTGGGGAGGGCCGCGGTTACGCGCAGTTCCTGCGCATCCTGGACGAGGGACGGGTCGCCATCGCCGCGCTGGCGACCGGGCTGGCGCAGGGGTGTGTGGACGAGTCGGTGGCGTACGCCGGTCAGCGGGAGGCGTTCGGGCGGCCGATCGGAGCGAACCAGGCGATCCAGTTCAAGCTCGCGGACATGGAGATGCGGGCGTACACCGCACGGCTGGCGTGGCGGGACGCGGCCTCACGGATGGTGCGCGGGGAGTCGTTCAAGAAGCAGGCGGCGCTGGCGAAGCTGTACTCCTCCGAGATCGCGGTGACCAACGCGCGGGAGGCCACCCAGATCCACGGCGGGTACGGCTTCATGAACGAGTATCCGGTGGCGCGGATGTGGCGGGATTCCAAGATCCTGGAGATCGGGGAGGGCACCAGCGAGGTGCAGCGGATGCTGATCGCGCGGGAGTTGGGACTGGCGGGGTAGCCGGGGGCAGTGGACCGAGGCAGCCGACGGGGCCGGTCGGCGGGCGCCGGGCGGATCGCGCCGGACGATCAGCCGCACGCGAACCGCCCAACGATCCGCGCCGGGCGGTTTGCGTGGGGGCTGAGGGGCGGAAGAAGCCCCCACGAGAGGGTGAGTTAGGTTAGCCTTGCCTAATCTAAGCCCCCTCATGAGAGGCGTGCCCTCATGCGTTCACACCTGCTCAGTCACACGACGACAGAGCAGTACCGCCGCTCCGTCACGCAGGGAGTCGATCAGGTGGCCAGTGCGCTGGCCACCGCCGACCGCCCGTTCTCCGGGATCGCGCCGGACGAGTTGGCGCCGAGCGTCGACGCGGTCGACCTGGACCGCCCCCTGGGTGACACCGCGGCCGCACTGGCGGAGTTGGAGTCGGTCTACCTGCGGGACGCGGTGTACTTCCACCACCCCCGGTACCTCGCCCACCTCAACTGCCCGGTGGCGATTCCGGCGGTGGCCGCCGAGGCGGTGCTCAGCGCGGTCAACTCCTCGCTGGACACATGGGACCAGAGTGGCGGGGCGACGCTGATCGAGCGCAGACTCGTCGACTGGACAGCCGAACGGATCGGCCTGGGACCCGACGCCGACGGGGTCTTCACCAGTGGCGGCACCCAGTCGAACCTCCAGGCGCTGCTGCTGGCCCGCGAGGAGGCGGTGGCGCGGGGTGCGGACCCGGCGCGCCTGCGGGTGTTCACGTCGGAGTGCGGCCACTTCAGCGTCCGCAAGTCGGCGAAGCTGCTGGGGCTGCCGCCCGAGGCACTGGTCGTCGTGGCCTGCGACGCCGAGATGCGGATGGACCCGGCCGCGCTGGCCCGCGAGTTGGCCGTCTGCGCACGGGAGGGCACGTCGCCGATGGCGGTGGTGGCCACAGCGGGCACCACCGACTTCGGTTCGATCGACCCGCTGCCGGAGATCGCCGGGCTGTGCGCGCGGCACGGCGTCTGGCTGCACGTGGACGCGGCTTACGGCTGTGGCCTGCTGGTCTCCCCCACCCGCCGGCAGCTGCTGTCCGGCATCGAGGCCGCGGACTCGGTCACCGTGGACTACCACAAGTCGTTCTTCCAGCCGGTCAGTTCGAGCGCGCTGCTGGTCCGCGACCGTGCGGTGCTGCGGCATGCCACCTACCACTCCGAGTACCTCAACCCGCGCCGGGCGGTGGCCGAGCGCATCCCGAACCAGGTGGACAAGTCGCTCCAGACCACCCGCCGTTTCGACGCGCTCAAACTGTGGATGACGCTCCGGGTGATGGGTGCCGACGGAGTGGGCGCCCTCTTCGACGAGGTGGTGGACCTCGCTGCCGGGGCCTGGCGGCTGCTGGACGAGGACCCGCGGTTCGAGGTGGTGACCCGCCCGACGCTCTCCACGTTGACCTTCCGCTGGGTCCCGCCCGGCGACGGCGACACGGTGCCCGGCGTTCCGACCGCCGCCCGGCCGTCCGCAACCGTCCCCGCGCCGTCCGCAACCGTCCCCGCGCCGTCCGCCACCGTCCCCGTGCTGTCCGGCTCCGTCCCCGCGCCGCCCGCCCCGGACTCCCCCTCCCCCGCACGCTCCGCCGCCCACGCCGACCTGGCGGACGACGCCGTCGACCAGGCGAACCTGCACGCGCGGCGCGCCCTGTTCGCGTCCGGGCAGGCGGTCGTGGCCGGCACCAAGGTGCACGGCCGCCACTACCTGAAGTTCACCCTGCTCAACCCCGCCACCACCACCGACGACATCGCCGCCGTGCTCGACCTCATCGCCGACCACGCCGCCCGCCATCTGGACCTCGGAGGCCGGCTTGTCCACGCCGCCTGCTGACCCCCGCCCCACCGCGTCGACCCCACCGGGCCGAAACACCCGGAGCACCCAGGGCGCCCAGAGCACCCCGATCGACCGGACCGACCGGACCGACCGGACCGGCCCCGCCCACCGCGCCGACCGGACCGACCGGACCAGCCCCGCCCACCGCGCCGACCAGACCGACCGGACCAGCCGGGCCGACCGGGGGGACCCCGCCGCCCTGGACTTCGTGGCGATCGGCCTCGGCCCGTTCAACCTCGGCCTCGCCTGCCTGACCGAGCCGCTGCCCGGCCTCCGCGGCGTCTTCCTGGAACGCAAGCCGGACTTCGACTGGCACTCGGGCATGTTCCTGGAGGGCAGCACCCTCCAGACGCCGTTCCTCTCCGACCTGGTGACGCTCGCCGATCCGACCTCGCCGTTCAGCTTCCTCAACTACCTCAAGCAGAAGGGGCGGTTGTACCCCTTCTACATCCGCGAGAGCTTCTTCCCGCTGCGCGAGGAGTTCAACGACTACTGCCGCTGGGCGGCGGCCCGCCTCTCCTCGGTGCGCTTCGGCCGGACCGTCACCGAAGTCGTCCACGACGAGCGCACGCGGGAGTACACCGTCCGCACCGCCGAGGGCGAGACGTTCCACGCGCCGCGCCTGGTGCTGGGCACCGGCACCCCGCCGCACCTGCCACCCGCGTGCGAGGGACTGGGCGGCGACCTCGTGCACAGCTCCGGCTACCTGCCGGCGAAGGAGCGGCTCCAGCGCAAGCGCAGCATCACCGTGGTCGGCAGCGGCCAGAGCGCCGCGGAGATCTACCACGACCTGCTCCAGGACATCGACCGGTACGGCTACCGGCTGACCTGGGCGACGCGCTCCCCGCGCTTCTTCCCGCTGGAGTACACCAAGCTCACCCTGGAGATGACCTCCCCGGAGTACGTGGACCACTTCCACGCCCTTCCACCCGGGGTGCGCGACACCCTCGGCGCCGCCCAGAAGAACCTGTACAAGGGCATCAACTCCGAGCTGATCAACGCCGTCTTCGACCTGCTCTACACCAAGAGCCGCCGCGGCGAGGTCCCCACCCGGCTGCTCACCAACACCTCGCTGGACACCGCCCGCTACGACGCCGCCACGGGCACGTACACCCTCGGGCTGCGGCAGGTCGAGCAGGACCGCTCCCACAGCCTCGACACCGAGGGCCTGGTGCTGGCCACCGGCTACCGGTACGAGGTGCCCGCGTTCCTGGAGCCCGTACGGCACCGTATCCGCTGGGACGGCCGGGGCCGCTACGACGTCACCCGCGACTACGCGATCGACGTGACCGGTGAGGGGATCTACGTCCAGAACGCCGAGTTGCACACCCACGGGTTCACCGCGCCCGACCTGGGCATGGCCGCCTACCGCAACTCCCGCATCATCCGCCGGCTGTCGGGCGGCGCGGAGCCGTACCCGGTGGAGACCTCCATCGCCTTCCAGGAGTTCAGCGCATGACCGCCCTCCCGCCCGACCCCGCCCGCTTCACCTTCCGCCCCGTCGAGCCGTCCGCCGACGCCGGGTTGCTGTACCCGTGGGTCACCCACCCCAAGGCGTCGTTCTGGCTGATGGACGACGCGACCCCGGCCGAGGTCGAACGCGTCTACGCCGACATCGCCGCGGCCCCGTACCAGGACGCCTTCGTGGGGCTCCTCGACGGCCGACCGGTGTGCCTGATGGAGCGGTACGACCCGGCGCGGGTCGAACTCGTCGGGTTGTTCGACGCCGAGCCGGGCGATGTCGGCATGCACTTCCTGACGGCGCCCGCCGACCCGGCCACCGGGCCCGTCCACGGCTTCACCCGGGCGGTGATCACCGCGGTGATGGCCGAGCTCTTCGCCGACCCGTCGGTCCGCAGGGTGGTCGTCGAGCCGGACGTGCGGAACACGGCCGTGCAGGCACTGAACGCGGCCGTCGGCTTCCGCACGGTCGGCACCGTCCGCACACCGCACAAGGAAGCGCTGCTCAGTACCTGCACCCGCGAACAGTTCGAGGCCGCCCGATGACCCCCGCGCACCCGCACACCCCCGCCACCGGCTCCGGTCCCGACCCCGCTGTCGGCCCCGGCGGCAGTACCGGCACGGAGGATGCCGCCGCCCGTTCCGTGGCGCCCTCGCGGTCCCGCCGGTACGTCCAGCCGGCCAAGCCCCGCCAGGACCCGGCGCCGACACCGGTGCCGACCTCCGCGCCGCCCGCGCTGCCCGCGCCTCCCGCGCTGCCGCGCCTCCCGCGCCGCCTACCCGCCCCGAGCCGCCCGCACCCCCCGAGCCACCCGCCGCGAGCACCCCCGGCCCGGCCGGCCATCTCACCCCGCGCCGTTGGGAACGGGCCACCCGGCACCTGCTGCGCAAGGCCCTCGCCGAGTTCGCCCACGAGCGGCTGCTCACCCCCGTCCCCGACCCGGCGCCCGACGGCCCCGGCTGGGCGGTGGACAGCGACGACGGCCAGGTGCGCTACCGCTTCACCGCCCAGCGCCTCGCCCTGGACCACTGGCACGTCGACCTGGCCTCCCTCACCCGCCACCGCCTCGCCCCCGACCGGACCACCCCGGGGACCCGAGCCGACGGCACGCAGGCCGACCGCACCCTGACCGAAGGCACCCGAGCCGACGGCACCCGCGCGGACAGCACCCAGGCCGACCGCACAGGCGGAAGCGGCGAGACCCCCCTCCCCCTCGACGTCCTCGCCTTCCTCACCGAGTTCCGCGGCACCCTCGGCCTGTCCGACACCGTGCTTCCCGTCTACCTGGAGGAGACGACCGCCACCCTCTCCGCCCTCGCGTTCCGGTACGCCGCGCAGGAGGCCGCGCCCGAGGCCCTCTCCTCCCCCGCGCTGGCCCGGGCCGGCCAGCAGGCCGTGGAAGCCGCGATGACCGAGGGCCACCCCTGCTTCGTCGCCAACAGCGGCCGTCTCGGCTTCGGCGCCGGCGACCTGCTCGCCTACGCGCCCGAGGCCGCCGCCCCGGTCCACCTGGTCTGGGTGGCCGCCCGCCGCGACCTCGCCACGTTCAGCGCGGGCGAGGGCACCGGCTACGAGGAGCTGATGGACGCCGAGCTCGGCCGGGCGGTCCGCGACCGCTTCGACGGCGTGCTGCGCGCCCGCGGCCTGGAACCGGACGACTACCTGCTGATACCGGTGCACCCCTGGCAGTGGGAGCACAAACTGGCGGTCACCTTCGCCGGGGAGGTGGCGCGGGACCGCCTGGTGCCGGTCGGGCGGAGCGACGACGCCTACCTGCCGCAGCAGTCGATCCGCACCTTCTTCAACGCGAGCCGGCCGGACCGGCACTACGTGAAGACGGCGCTGTCGGTGCTGAACATGGGCTTCATGCGGGGCCTGTCCGCCGCGTACATGAAGGACACCCCGGCGATCAACGACTGGCTCGCCGGGCTGGTCGCCGGTGACCCGGTGCTGACCGGGGCCGGCTTCTCGATCATCCGCGAGCGGGCCGCCGTCGGCTACCACCCGCTGCCGTACGAGGCGGCCACCGCGCCGGGGTCGCCGTACCGCAAGATGCTCGCCGCGCTGTGGCGGGAAAGCCCGGTGCCGGGGCTGGCGCCCGGGCGCACGGCGGTGACGATGGCCGCGCTGCTGCACGTCGACGCCGAGGGCCGTTCGTACGCGGCGGCGCTGATCGAGCGCGCCGGGGAGCCGCCGGAGCGGTGGCTGCGCGGCTACCTGGACGCCTACCTGGTGCCGGTGGTGCACTGCCTGTACGCGCACGACCTGGCGTTCATGCCGCACGGCGAGAACGTCATCCTGGTGCTGGACGGGGACGGCCGGGTGGAGCGGACGGTCTTCAAGGACATCGCCGAGGAGATCGCGGTGCTCTCGCCCGACGCGCCGATGCCGCCGCGGGTGGAGCGGGTGCGCTCGGTCGTGCCGGAGGACCAGTGGGCGCTGCCGGTCCTGACCGACGTCGTCGACTGCTTCCTGCGCTTCCTGTCGGCGGTCCTGCACACCGGGGGCGTACTGGACGAGACGGCCTTCTGGCGGACGGCCGCCGCCTGCCTGGCGGACTACCAGGGGGCACACCCGGAACTGGCCGCGCGGTTCGCCCGGTACGACCTCTTCGCGGCGCGGTTCCCGCTCTCCTGCCTGAACCGGCTCCAGCTGCGCGACAACACCGCCATGGTCGACCTGGCCGACCCCAGCGCCGCGCTCCAGTTCGCGGGCGAGCTGGACAACCCGCTCCACCCCTTCCGCCCCGGGGCCCGCCGGTGATCCGGCCCGCGGGACCCGGACGAGACGAGCGGCCCTGCCCCCGCCGCCCTGGAGCCCCGCGGCCTGACCTGACCCTGACCTGACCCTGCCCCTGCCCCTGCCCCTGCCCGCCCCGCCTCCCACGACGGCCCCCCGGAACACGTCCGGGGGGCCGTCGCCGTCCCCGAATCACCCGTTCGGCCGTAGATCACCCGGCAGTTCTGCCCGATACCGGGCAGGATTCTTGCAAAGTGGAGATGATCTGATGAATATCAACGGGTGCTCGAACGCCGATCGACATACGAAGACCTCCTCGACCACCTGGTCCGCACCACACCGCTCCAGCGGGGCGAGGCGGCCCGAGTGGTCATGGACGTCCTGGCGTACTTCGACGAGACGACCGAGGAGTACGTCCGGCGGCGGCATCGCGAGCTCCAGGCGAAGGGCCTGGTGAACGCCGAGATCTTCGAGCGGATCGGCGAGGAGCTGCCCCACCGGGCGGTCGCCCCGGCGCCGCTCTCCCAGCGGCAGCTGCGCCGCATCGTCTACGGCTGAGCCTCACAGGACAGCAGGGACGGCAGGGACGCCAGGGGGGCCTGGACACCACGGGCCGGCACCCGCGGCGCCACGCCAGGGGCCGCCCGGGAAGCGCCCGGCGCACCCCACGGGCCGAGCGGGTGCCCCGGGGCCGACCGGGGCCGACCGGGCCTCGTACAACGCAGGGCCGGCACGGGACGGCCAGGGACGACCGAGAGGGACGGCATATGTGCGGAATCGTGGGCTACATCGGCAGGCGCGACGTCGCTCCACTGCTGCTGGAGGGCCTCCAGCGGCTGGAGTACCGGGGGTACGACTCGGCCGGTGTCGTCATCACCGGCAAGACGGGTGACCTGCGGGTGGTGAAGGCCAAGGGCCGGGTGCGTGAGCTGCAGGCCCGCGTCCCCAAGCGCTTCGCCGGCACCACCGGCATCGCGCACACCCGGTGGGCCACCCACGGCAAGCCCAGTGACCTCAACGCCCACCCGCACCTGGACAACGACGAGAAGGTCGCGGTGGTCCACAACGGGATCATCGACAACGCCTCCGAGCTGCGCGCCCGGCTGGTCGCCGAGGGCGCCGAGCTGGTGTCGGAGACCGACACGGAGGTGCTGGCCCACCTGATCGCCCGTTCCGCGGCCGAGACGCTGGAGCAGAAGGTGCGCGACGCGCTGCGCTCCGTGGAGGGCACCTACGGGCTGGCCGTACTGCACCGGGACTTCCCCGACCGGATCGTGGTGGCCCGCAACGGCTCCCCCGTGGTGCTGGGCATCGGCGAGAAGGAGATGTTCGTCGCCTCCGACGTGGCCGCGCTCGTCGCCCACACCCGGCAGGTCGTCACCCTTGAGGACGGCGAGATGGCCACCCTCAAGGCCGACGACTTCCGCACGTACACCACCGAGGGCTCCCGTACCAGCGCGACGCCGACCACCGTGGAGTGGGAGGCCGAGTCGTACGACATGGGCGGCCACGACACGTACATGCACAAGGAGATCTGCGAGCAGGCCGAGGCCGTGGACCGGGTGCTGCGCGGCCGGATCGACGACCGGTTCGCGACGGTGCGGCTGGACGGGCTGAACCTGGACGCCCGCGAGGCGCGCGGTGTGCGGCGGATCAAGATCCTCGGCTGCGGCACGAGCTACCACGCCGGCCAGATCGGCGCCCAGCTGATCGAGGAGCTGGCCCGTATCCCGTCGGACGCCGAGCCGGCCTCGGAGTTCCGCTACCGCAACGCCGTGGTGGACCCCGACACGCTCTACCTGGCCGTGTCCCAGTCCGGCGAGACGTACGACGTGCTGGCCGCCGTGCAGGAGCTCAAGCGCAAGGGCGCCCGGGTGCTGGGCGTGGTCAACGTCGTGGGGTCGGCGATCGCCCGCGAGTCGGACGGCGGGATGTATGTGCACGCCGGGCCGGAAGTCTGCGTGGTGTCCACGAAGTGCTTCACCAACACGGTGGTGGCCTTCGCGCTGCTGGCCCTGCACCTGGGCCGGGTGCGGGACCTGTCGGTGGCCGACGGGCGGCGCATCATCGCGGGGCTGCGCAAGCTGCCGGAGCAGATCGAGCAGGTGCTCAAGACCGAGCCGGACATCAAGCGGCTGGCCACCCACTTCGCCGACGCCAGGTCGATGCTCTTCGTCGGCCGGGTGCGCGGCTACCCGGTGGCCCGCGAGGCGGCGCTGAAGCTGAAGGAGGTCAGCTACGTGCACGCCGAGGCGTACCCGGCCTCGGAGCTCAAGCACGGCCCGCTGGCCCTGGTGGAGCCCGCCATGCCGACGGTGGCGATCGTGCCCGACGACGACCTGCTGGAGAAGAACCGGGCCGCCATGGAGGAGATCAAGGCGCGCAGCGGCCGGATTCTTGCGGTGGCCCACCAGGAGCAGGAAAAGGCGGATCACACGATCGTGGTACCGAAGAACGAGGACGAGCTGGACCCGATCCTCATGGGCATCCCGCTCCAGCTCTTCGCCTACCACACCGCCCTGGCCCTGGGCCGGGACATCGACAAGCCGCGCAACCTGGCCAAGTCCGTCACCGTGGAGTGACGCCTCCCGCCGTCACCGTCGAGTGACGCCTCCTGCGGCGGCCCTGCCCTTCGGGGCCGCCGCACTGCCGCACGTGGTCCGGCAGGCCCCCCGCACCGCACCCGTACGGGGGTATGCCAGGAGCCCAGGCCGGTTGACGTCCTGCCGGAGCCCCTGGCGGGATCGAACCCCGGCGGCGGGCCCGGCGACAGGCCCACGGCGGGATCGGGTCCCGGCGGGAGGCCGGGAGGGGCCGTGGGTGACCGTTACGGGATGACGAGCCGGGAGGGCCGTGGGCGACCGCTACGGGATGACGACGACGGGGCGCTGCGCCCGCTTGGCCAGCCGCCCGGCGACGGAGCCGAAGATCCGGCCGACCATGCCGTGCGTACCGCCGACCACGATGGCGTCGGCCTCGTACTCGCGGCCGACCTCCTCCAGTTCGTGGCAGATGTCGCCGCCGCGCTCCACCAGCACCCAGGAGATCTCGGCAAGGTGCTCGGCGCAGGCCAGCTCCAGGCCGAGCACCTCGGTGCGGTGGTCGGGGACGTCGACGAAGACGGGTGGCTCGCAGCCGGCCCACACCGTGGCCGGCAGCCGGTTGGCCACGTGCACGATGATCAGCGCCGACCGCGTCCGCCGGGCCATGCCGACGGCGTACGCCAGGGCGCGTTCGCTGGAGAGGGAGCCGTCGAAGCCGACCACGACGCCGTGCCGGAAGGCCGGGTCGCACTCGTGATGCCTCGCGGTTGACTGCTCGGGGACGGCCGCCGACTCGGCGAGCGGCCTGCCCTCGGCGGGCTCGGGGATCTCATGACCGGCCATGGTGGGGATTCTCGGCGAGGGCGGCGCTCGCGCGCCGAGCAGCGGACAAGACGTATCGCGGGAGACGGGCCGCCGCAGCAGCCGGTTTCGGCCAGTTCGCCACTTCCCGTCCCACTCCTTCCAGGGTACGGCCCCCGCGACCGCCTGCACAGGCATGACGGCCTCTTCACAGGGACAGTCCACTCAGGACTGCCGTACCCGGGGTTTCCAGGAGAATGCCGGAGCCGGCCCCTGAGCGCAACGCCATCGGGCCAACCGGCAGCACGGCCGGGCGCAACGGCGCACGGCGGGGGCGCGTCAGCCCCGCCCGCCCCACGCGCCCCCGAACGCGCCGGCGGCCGCGGCCGTTCGAACCGGACGTCGGTCCAGGTCGGGGGCGGCGGAGGGCCGTTGGAGTGGCGGCGGGTCCGGACGGGCGTCCGCACGACTCTTACCCGCACTCCGCCACCGAACGATGATTTTCGGCCAACTTCCCACCGTTACACGATCGTTGGGGGCAACCCGCACTAACACCCGCACCACCTGCGGTCTTACGATGCGGCATGACGCGGACGGAGACGCGTGCGGCCCCGGTGCGCCGAGGCGTACTTCCCAGCGGGCTCCCGGAGTGAAACGCTTCGTGATCGAATGCTTCACGCCACGTTGTCTTGTCGACTTAGCGTCAGATGGGGAACTTGTCACTAACGCCCCATCCGACACAGTAGATTTGATCATGGTGGCTGCGCTGCATACAGCGGGGGACTTACGTGCAGGACCGAGGGGACGACGCGTCGATACGAGGGGGGCTTGAGCTCCATGAGCCAGGAGTCCGGTTCCGGTACGGCGACGGAAACGCCGTCGCAAACACTGTCGGCACCGCCTCGCGCCATCCGCAAGCTCTCCACACGCCGCCGACCCGAGGTCGTCGCGGTGTTGCTGTTCAGCGGCGGACCGATCTTCGAAAGCTCCATACCCCTGTCGATCTTCGGCATCGACCGGCAGGACGCGGGCGTGCCCCGCTACCGCCTGCTGGTCTGCGCCGGGGAGGACGGCCCGCTGCGCACGACCGGCGGCCTGGAGCTGAGCACACCGTACGGGCTTGAGGCGCTCGCCCGGGCCGGGACGGTGGTGGTGCCGGCCTGGCGCTCGATATCCCAGGCGCCGCCGGCGGAGGCGCTGGACTCGATCCGGCGCGCACACGAGGAGGGCGCCAGGATCATCGGGCTGTGCACGGGCGCGTTCGTGCTGGCCGCCGCCGGGCTGCTGGACGGCCGCCCGGCGACCACGCACTGGATGTACGCGCCCACGCTCGCCAAGCGGTACCCGTCGGTGCACGTCGACCCGCGGGAGCTGTTCGTCGACGACGGCGACGTGCTCACCTCGGCCGGCACCGCCGCGGGGATCGACCTGTGCCTCCACGTGGTGCGCACCGACCACGGCGCGGAGGCGGCGGCCGCGCTGGCCCGGCGCCTGGTGGTCCCGCCGCGCCGGGCCGACTGGCAAGGCGGCCAGCGGCACCTGGACCGGTCTTTACCGGAGGAGATCGGCGCCGACCCGCTGGCCGAGGTCGTCGCCTGGGCGCTGGAGCACCTGCACGAGCAGTTCGACGTGGAGGCGCTGGCGGCCCGCGCCTACATGAGCCGGCGCACCTTCGACCGGCGGTTCCGGTCGCTGACCGGCAGCGCCCCCCTCCAGTGGCTGATCACCCAGCGGGTGCTCCAGGCACAGCGGCTGCTGGAGACGTCGGACTACTCGGTGGACGAGGTGGCCGGACGGTGCGGGTTCCGCTCGCCCGTCGCGCTGCGCGGCCACTTCCGGCGGCAGCTCGGCTCCTCCCCGGCGTCGTACCGGGCCGCCTACCGGGCCCGGCGTCCCCAGGACGACGCGGACCGGGCGGTGCCGCCCCCCGAGGCGGCGCCGGTACGGCGCGGTCCGCACCCGGGCGTGCCCCTGGTGCCGGCCGCGCCGGCCAAGGGCGACCCGGACGCGTACTCCGGCGGCGCCCGGGTTCCGGAGCAGCCGGGGCGGGGTGAGTCGGCCGACCCGCCGCACCGCGGCCGGCTGCGCCCGCCGCGGGGTCTGGGCGCCGCACTGCCGGGTCCTCGGGATCGCCCCGTAGGGTGAGACATATGAACGACCGGATGGTGTGGATCGACTGCGAGATGACGGGGCTGTCGCTGGCGCATGACGCGCTGATCGAGGTGGCCGCGCTCGTCACCGACTCCGAGCTGAACGTCCTCGGCGAGGGGGTGGACATCGTCATCCGTCCCCCCGCCGAGGCGCTGGAGTCCATGCCGGACATCGTCCGGCAGATGCACACGGCGTCCGGGCTCCTGGAGGAGCTGTCCGGCGGGGTCGGCATGGCCGAGGCGGAGAAGCTGGTGCTCGACTACATCCGCGAGCACGTCGCCGAGCCGCGCAAGGCCCCGCTGTGCGGCAACTCGGTCTCCACCGACCGCGGCTTCCTGGCCCGGGACATGCCGACGCTGGAGCAGCACCTGCACTACCGGATCGTCGACGTCTCCTCGGTCAAGGAGCTGGCGCGGCGCTGGTACCCGAGGGCGTACTACAACAGCCCGGAGAAGAAGGGGAACCACCGGGCGCTGGCCGACATCCGCGAGTCCATCGCGGAGCTGCGCTACTACCGCGAGGCGGTCTTCGTCCCGGCCCCCGGCCCGGACACCGACACCTCCCGGGCCATCGCGGCGCGCCACGCGCTCCCGGCCGCGCCGTCCGGCGAGGCCCCTCCGGCCCACTGACGCCGGTACGCCGCCGCCTGCCCGTTCGACCTCCCGAGGCCGCCCGGCCCGCCCCCAGGGGCCGCCGGGCGGCCTTCCGCATACCGGGACGGCCCGGGGCGGCGGCTCCGGGCACCCAGGTCCCTGGGGGCGGGCCGGGCGGCGGAGGCCCGCTCCGAGGACCAGCGCCGGGCCCGCTCCAGGGCCGGAAGGAGCCCCGGCCGACCCGGCTGAGACCCGGCGCGACCGGCCCGGACGGGCTCCCCGGGGGCCGCGCAGGCCCGGCGGAAAAGGGTGGCGCGACCACCCCTCGCAACCCTGTACACTTTTTCCCGGCGGCGCAGTCCGGTAGGAAAAGCGCCGCTGATGGTGGGTGTAGCTCAGCTGGTAGAGCACCTGGTTGTGGTCCAGGATGCCGCGGGTTCGAGTCCCGTCACTCACCCCACCGGTCGAGGGCCCGGTCTGCGAAAGCAGGCCGGGCCCTCGTCGTCTCCCGTACTCCTGGGCCTTCTTGGGGAGCCGCGCGCGTTCGCGCCCGGACGCGGCCGGACGGCAGGACGGTCCCGGACCTTCGGCGGGCCGCCCTCGCGCGTCCACGGCACGTCGCCGGGCCCCTCGGTACCCTGGCGCGGTGATCCGTACCGTGGCCTTCGACATCGGCGAGACCCTCGTCTCCGACACCCGTATCTGGGCCATGTGGGCGGACTGGCTCGACGTCCCGCCGCACACGGTGTCCGCGCTGATGGGCGCGGTCGTCGCCCGCGGCCAGGACAACGCGGACGCGCTCCGCCTGATCCGGCCGGGGCTCGACGTCGCCGCGGAGCAGGCCGCCATGGAGGCCGCCGGCCGCGGCGAGCGGCTGGACGAGGGCGACCTCTACCCGGACGTGCGTCCGGCCCTGGCCGCGCTGCGGGCCGCCGGCTACCGGGTGGTCGTCGCGGGCAACCAGACCGCACGGGCCGCGGAACTGCTGCGCGCCCTGGACCTCCCGGCCGACGTGCTGGCCACCTCCGGCGAGTGGGGCGTCGCCAAACCCGACCCCGCCTTCTTCGCCCAGGTCGTCGGCATCGCCGAGTGCGAGCCGCAGGACATCCTCTACGTCGGCGACCACCCGGCCAACGACCTCTACCCGGCCGCCGCCGCGGGCCTGTCCACCGCACACCTGCGCCGCGGCCCCTGGGGACACCTGTGGGCCGACGACCCCGACACCGCCCTCGCGGCGGACCTGCGGGTCGGCTCCCTCACCGAACTCGCCGACCGGCTGACGTCCCGCGTCTGACCGGAGCGCGTGCCGCCTGAGCGCGTCCGACCTGAACGCGTCCGACCTGAACGCGTCCGACCTCGGCGCGCCGACCGTGCCGACGACCGGACCCGCCGGCCTCGCCGCGGCGGAGCTGGAACCGGTCCGGCTGACCGAGGCGTGGGGCGTCCGCGACAGCGGTACGGTCCGAGCCCGCCGTTGACGAAGGAGCCACCATGGCCGAGTACGTGACCGTCCTCACCACCACCGACGACGCAGGCAAGGCGAGCGCGCTGGCGGCCGGTGCCGTCGAGGCGAGGGTCGCCGCCTGCGCACAGGTCGAAGGCCCGATCACCAGCGTCTACCGGTGGGAGGGCGCGGTCCGGACGGACCAGGAGTGGCGCGTCGTCTACAAGACGACAGCCGAGCGGTACCCGGAACTGGAGGCCCACATCAGGACCCACCACGACTACGACACCCCGGAGATCATCGCCACGCCCGTCACCGGCGGCAGCGACGCCTACCTGTCCTGGGTGAGCGCGGAGACGACCCGCGACTGAACCGCCCGGCACCCCGCCGACCCGGGCCGCCCCCACCGAAGCGACGGAGGTCGCGCTCCCGCGCGCGGCCGGGCACCTCGGAGGAGGCAGCCTCCGGCTCCCCGGACCGACCCTTTACCGTGAAACCCGCGACGAGAGGAGTCCCACCCGATGAACACCTTCCCGGCGGACCGGACGCTGCGGATCGGCACCCGCAGCTCCCCGATGGCCCTGGCCCAGGCGAACATGGTGGCCGACCTCCTTCGCAAGGAGCAGCCCGGCGTCCAGGTCGAGTTGGTGTCCGTCACCACCGAGGCCGACCTGTGGCAGGGCGACCTCGCGCAACTCGGCGGCAAGGGCCTGTTCGTCAAGCAGATCGACGCCCTGCTCCAGCGCGGCGAGGTGGACATGGCCGTCCACTGCCTGAAGGACGTGCCCGGCGACACCCCCCTCCCGGAGGGCCTGGTCTTCGCCGCCCACCTGCCGCGCGACGACGTGCGCGACGTCCTCCTGTTCCCCGAGGGATCGCCGATGCGGACCCTCGACGACCTGCCGCCCGGCGCCGCCGTCGCGACCTCCGCCGTCCGCCGCAAGGCCCAGCTCCACCGGATGCGCCCCGACCTCGACGTCGTCCGGATGCGCGGAGCGGTCGGGAGCCGGATCGACAAGCTCGACGGGCGCAGAAGGGGCGAGGCCGCGCCGGACGCCATGATCCTGGCCACGTCCGGCCTGGCCCGGCTGGAGCTGTCCCACCGCGGACGCCAGGTCTTCACCGTGGACGAGATGCTGCCGGCCGTCGGCGCGGGCGCCCTCGGCCTGGAGTGCCGTCAGGACGACGAGGCCATGGCGGGCCTGCTCGGCCGGCTCGACCACGAGCGGACCACGAACGAGGTCACCGCCGAACGCGTCATGCTCCACGACCTGCGCGGCCACTGCAACAGCCCCATCGCCGGGCACTGCACCACCGAACCGGACGGGCGGCTCTCGCTGCGCGGGATGGTCTTCTCCGACGACGGCTCGAAGCTCGTCCACACCCGCCTCAGGAGCGAGGGCGGCAACGACCCCGCCGTCCTCGGCGCCCGCGTCGCCGCCGAACTGCTCCGTCAGGGAGCCCGGGAGATCATCGCCGGCATCCCCCACTGACCCCAGCCCTCCGCCCACCCCCTGCCGCCACCCGCGCCCGCATGACGGCCGGGCCTCGGTGTGTCCCGTCCCCCACGCACCGAGGCCCGCCCCCCGCACTCTCCGCGGGGCGGGCCTCGGTGCCTGGCCGGAGCCGGGGCGGCGGGCCGGGCGGGCCGGACGGGCCTGCTCGGGTCATCCCCGCCGGCCCCGGGTCCGGGGGCCTTGGGTGGTGGTGGTGCTGCTGCTCTCGCGCTCTCGTTGACGCGAACCAATGGGAGCGCTCCCACAATCGAGCCACGCGGGAGAACTGTCAAGTCGCGGGGACAAAAGCCCCTTCACGTCCAACACGGCCGGTCAGGGACCATTCCACCGACCACCCCTCCCGGGGCGAGACCGTCACGGCCCGTACCACCCCTACCGACGGCCCGGAGTTGGCGCTATGGTCGGCCGCGAACCAGTGGGAGCGCGTCCACGCAACAGCCGGCACACCCTGCTCACCCGTGGCCCCCAAGCACACACGGGTGGGCACCCCACGCACCCCACGCACCCCATCTCAGCGTCGCCCATGCGCCCCCACGTACTCCCGCGTACCGCCACACCGCATCCCCCCACATCCCCCCACGCCCGAGGAGTCGCTCATGCGACGACCCACGCGCGCCGCGGCGCTGTCCGCCGCGGCCCTCACCACGGCCGCCGCGGCGGCCGCCCTGCTGCCCGCGCTCACCGCCGGCTCCGCCGCCGGCGCCACCCCGGCCTGTACGGTGGCCTACTCGGTGACCAGCCAGTGGGACACCGGATTCCAGGGCTCCGTCGTCATCACCGACAACGCGGCGGCCGTCTCCTCCTGGAAGCTGACCTTCGACTTCCCCGGCAACCAGAAGGTCACCCAGGGCTGGAACGCCACCTGGACGCAGTCCGGCTCCACCGTCACCGCGGCCTCCGCCTCCTACAACGGCGCCCTGACCCCCGGCGCCAGCGTGTCCGCGGGCTTCCTCGGCAGCTGGTCGGGGAGCAACGCCGGCCCCACCGCGTTCCAGCTCAACGGCACCACCTGCAACCAGACCGGCGCCACCACACCGCCCACCACCCCGCCGACGACGCCACCCACCACACCGCCCACCACACCGCCGACAACGCCGCCGACAACGCCGCCCACCACTCCCCCCGGCGGCGACACCGCCCCGCCCCAACTGCACGTTTCCGGGAACGAGTTGGTTGACTCCACCGGCAAGCAGGTGGTCCTGCACGGGGTGAACCGCTCCGGTACGGAGTTCGCGTGCGCCCAGGGCAACGGCATCTTCGACGGCCCGGTGGACGACACCGCCGTGAACGCGATCACCAGCTGGAAGGGCGTCAACGCGGTGCGGGTGCCGCTCAACGAGGACTGCTGGGAGGCCCTGTCGTACGTGCCGGCGGCAGACGGCGGTTCGGCGTACGTCGCCGCCGTCACCGACTGGGTGCACCGGCTGGAGGCCCACGGCCTCACCCCGATCCTCGACCTGCACTGGACGCACGGGCAGTACGGCGGCAACTCGGCCGGCTGCTCCGACGTGAACGCCACCTGCCAGAAGCCGATGCCGGACGCGCAGTACGCGGTGCCGTTCTGGCAGAGCGTCGCGAACGCCTTCAAGGGCGACAACGCGGTCGTCTTCGACCTGTTCAACGAGCCGTACCCGGACCGCGCCACCTCGACCAGCGACCAGGCGTGGACCTGCTGGCGCGACGGCGGCACCTGCCCCGGCATCTCCTACCAGGTCGCGGGGATGCAGGATCTGGTCGACGCGGTGCGCGGCACCGGGGCGCGGAACGTGCTCATGCTCGGCGGCCTGGCCTACTCCAACGACCTGACCGGGTGGCTGGCCCACGAGCCCACCGACCCGGACGGGAACCTGGCCGCGTCGGTGCACGTGTACAACTTCAACTCCTGCTCCAGCCAGTCGTGCTGGGACAGCCAGCTGGCGCCGGTGGCGGCGAAGGTCCCGCTGGTGGCCGGTGAGATCGGCGAGAACACCTGCGCCCACTCCTTCACCGACACGTTCATGAACTGGCTGGACACCCACCACCTGTCCTACCTCGGCTGGACCTGGAACACCTGGGACTGCTCCTCCGGACCGTCGCTGATCTCCGCCTACGACGGCACCCCGACGGCCTACGGGCAGGGCCTGAAGAACCACCTGGCCTCACTGGGCTGACCGGGCGACGAGGCGACCGGCCGACGGGCGACGTGGCGACCGGCTGACCGGGCAACCGGCCGACCGGGTGACGGGCTCCCGGAGGACGCCGCACCCACCCGAGCGGGGGCGGTCCCGTGCGTGGATGGCGCACACGGGGCCGCCCCTTTCCCGCGTCCCCCGTTCCCCGGCTCCCCCGTTCCCGCGTCCCCCGTTCCCCGGTTCCCCCCGCCGTTCACCTCGTTCGCCCGTTCCCAGCTCTCCCAGTGCCCCCAGCTCTCCCAGTGCTTTCCGACGCCGACCCGACAGCACGGCGATATGTCCCGATCGTGCCGCGTTTCGCCGCTGAGCAGGGCGTTGAGCGTTCGGGAGTCGAAGCAGCCGGGGTGGCAACCGGCCAGTATGGAACAACTTATTGACGCCGTCGGGTCGGCCTTGCCACCATCACCTCGCCAGAGAGCGCTCTCACCCGCGCTCCCGGGCCTCCGTCACGGACCCCCACCCGGTTGAGGAGAACCCACACCATGCCAGGCAGCGCAGCGCTACTGGTGCGGCCGCGGACCAGACGGCACGACAGATCCCGGCCCTACCTCGTCTTCTGTCTCCTGATCGCGCTCACGGCGGGCCTCGCACTCGTCGCCACCTCCCAGACGCCCGCCCGCGCCGCGGCCACCCTGCTCTCGCAGGGCAAGCCCGCCACCGCGTCCTCCACCGAGAACGCCACCTTCCCCGCCTCGGCGGCCGTCGACGGCAACACCGGCACCCGCTGGTCCAGCGCCGCCGCCGACCCGCAGTGGCTCCAGGTGGACCTCGGCAGCACCCAGGCCGTCACCCAGGTCGTCCTCCAGTGGGAGGCCGCCTACGCGACGGCCTTCCAGCTCCAGACCTCCACCGACGGCACCAACTGGACCAGCGTCTACTCCACCACCACCGGCACCGGCGGCACCCAGACGCTGAACGTAAACGGTTCCGGCCGCTACGTGCGGATGTACGGCACCACGCGCGCCACCCAGTACGGCTACTCGCTGTGGGAGTTCCAGGTCTACGGCGGCGGCACCGGCACGCCCTCGTCCTGCGGCACCGACAACGCGGCGCTGAACCGGCCCGCCACCGCCTCGTCCACCGAGAACGCCGGCACCCCGGCCACCGCGGCGGTCGACGGCAGCGCCACCACCCGCTGGTCCAGCGCCTTCAGCGACCCGCAGTGGCTGCGGGTGGACCTCGGCGCGGCGGAGCCGGTCTGCGGCATCGGCCTGAGCTGGGAGGCCGCGTACGCGACGGCGTTCCAGATCCAGGTCTCGAACGACGGGACCACCTGGACGAACGTCTACTCCACCACCACCGGGACCGGCGGCACCCAGAACCTCGCCGTCAGCGGCACGGGCCGGTACGTGCGGGTCTACGCGACCGCCCGGGCCACCGCGTACGGCGACTCGCTCTACGAGTTCCAGGTCCACCTGGCCTCGGGAGCGACCCCGCCGCCCACCACGCCCGGCGGCGGCGGTGACTCCACCTTCTGGGGCGACACCAGCGCCATCCCGGCGGCCCAGAACGTGCTGGAGGTGGCCGTCCTCAACCGGACCAACGGTCAGTACCCCGACAGCCAGGTGTACTGGAGCTTCAACGGCCAGACGCACTCCATCGCCGAGCAGCCGTACTTCGACATGCCGGCGAACTCCTCGGGCCGGATGTACTTCTACCTCGGCTCACCCGCCAGCCAGTACTACGACTTCATCGAGTTCACCATCGGCCCGGACGTCTTCAACGGCAACACCACCCGGGTGGACGCGTGGGGGCTGCCGCTGGCGATCCGGCTGCACTCCCACTCCGGCCAGGACGTCCAGCTCGGCGACAGCCAGGACCTGTTCACCACCAGCCGCGACCAGGTGTTCCAGGAGTTCCAGAACGCCGTGCCGCAGGAGTTCAAGGTGCTGGCCCAGACCCAGGCGCCGTACCGGATCATCGCCCCCGGCAGCGACCCGAGCTTCCGCAGCGGCGGGGTGAACCAGAACTACTTCACCTCCTACGCCCAGTCGGTCGGCGTCACCGCCGCCACCTCGGACATCTTCGGCTGCGCGGGCACCCTGGCCGGCGACCCGACGACGTGCGCCGCGCTCAACCGGCACACCGCCACGCTGCCCGCCGCCCAGCAGCAGGACCCGACGCAGTTCTACTCGGGCAGCCCGGCCAACTGGTACGCGAAGTTCTGGCACGACCACTCCATCAACGGCCTCGCCTACGGCTTCCCGTACGACGACGTCGGCGGCCGGGCCGCGTACACCTCCATGCAGGACCCGCAGTACATGGAGGTCGCTGTCGGCTACTGACGCCGCCGTCCCGACGGGACCGGTGAGACCACTGGCCCGACGGGACCGGTCGGACAGGGCCCAGGCCCGCGAGGGCACCGCGGGCCGCTCTCTGCCATCTCCCATCCCCCCACAGGAAACCGCCGGGGGCGGACCGGGCGCACGAACCCACGTGCGCCCCGGACCGCCCCCGGCGGCGTGTCGCGATGACACGCCGCCCGGCGTGTCGCGACCCGGCTCCGCGCTCTCCGGCCCGGACGGCCGCGCGGGAGTCCGGCTGGTTCAGCGTGCGACCAGCACGTTCACCACGACGAACAGGATCACCGCCGCGACCACGAGCAGCGCTGCCGCCCGCCCGCTGAGCAGCGAGTCCGAGCCGCGCGGCCTGTCGAGGCCCTCCGCGCTCCCGTCGGCCGCGGAGTGCCCGTGATGCCCATGGTGCCCGTGATGCCCGTAGTGCCCATGGCCTCCATGGCCCCCATGACCTCCGTGACCCCCGTGGCCCCCGTGGCCCCGTGGCCCCGTGGCCCCCGTGGCCGGAGCTGTCTCCGCCGCCGCCGTGTCCGCCGTCCATGGCCGCCTCCCTCGCCTCCGTGAACCGTGTGGGGGCTACGACGCGAACGTCCGGTGACCCGGTTCCCGGACCGGCGCGGCCCACCCGCGCGGTCCCGGAACCGCCATGAAAGATCATGAAGCCGACGAAGCCCACCCCGAAGGCGATGACGCCACCGAAGCCGCCGACCCCCAGGCGCCCCGGTCACACCGGGCGCCCCGGCACCCGTCGCCCTACACGGACTCCCGCCGCACCAGCTCCGTGGCCAGGACGACGTGACGGCGCACGGACTCGCGCTCGGCGATCTCCTCCAGCAGCACCCGGGCCATGGTGCGGCCCATCTCCTCCGTCGGCTGCCGCACCGAGGTCAGCGGCGGGTCCATGTGGCGGGCGACGGCGGAGTCCTCGAAGCCGACCAGCGCCACGTCGCCGGGGATGGTGCGGCCGGACTCGCGCAGTACCGCGCGGGCTCCGGCGGCCATCACGTCGGACGCGGCGAAGAGGCCGTCGATGTCGGGCCGGCGCTCCAGCAGCTCGCGCATCGCGCGCCGGCCGCCCTCCTCGGTGAAGTCGCCGGGGGCGACCAGCGCCTCGTCCAGCGTGAACCCGGCGTCCGCGACGGCGCCGCGGTAGCCCTCCAGCCGGGAGCGCGCCACGTACATGTCCAGCGGCCCGACGATGGTGGCCACCTGGCGCCGCCCGGCGCTGAACAGGTGCCCGACGGCGGCGCGGGCGCCGCCCACGTTGTCGGCGTCGACGTAGGACAGCGACTCCAGGTCGGAGCGGCGGCCGTTGAGCACGGCCGGCACGTCGAGCTGTTCCAGCAGGTCGGGCAGCGGGTCGTCCTCGTGCACGGAGACCAGCAGCACCCCGTCCACCCGGTGCGCGGCCAGGTACTGGGCGAAGCGCGTGCGCTCCTTGGGGGTGCGGATCAGGGTCAGCAGCAGCTGCATGTCCGTGTCGGCCAGCTCCGCGCTGATACCGCGGATGATGTCGGAGAAGTAGGGCTCCGCGAAGAGCCGGGTCTCGGGCTCCGGGATGACCAGGGCGATGGCGTCGGTGCGGTTTCCGGCCAGCGCCCGAGCCGCCCGGTTGGGCACGTAGCCGAGCTCGGCGATGGCCGCCTCGACAGCCGCCCGCGCCCGGTCGCTGACCCGGGGCGAGCCGTTGATCACCCGGGAGACGGTCCCCCGGCCCACCCCGGCGCGGACGGCCACCTCTTCGAGGGTGGGTCGTCCGCTGTGCCGACCGTTCATGGCCACTACAGCCTCCTGTAACTCAGTGCGCGCCACCTTAGCGCCCGGCTCACCCACTGCGGAGAGAGGCATGAGAGCGCTCCCACGGTACCCGTGGTGAGTGACTCCGTCCGTTCAAGAAGTGACCACGTGTCCGCCCCGGACACGTTCCGGCAACGAAATCGACTTCACGTCTTGACACTGACCCCTCCCAGGCGTGAGTGTTCCGGAAAGCCTAGTGGGAGCGCTCCCACGAACGTCCCGTTCTGTGTGCAGTTACCCGGGGACATCTCATCACCGCAGCACCCGCACCACCGCATCGCTCGACCCACCCTGACAAGGAGAGTGGAATGCGCACTTCCGGCAGAACCCGCAAGACCGCCGTCATCGCGGTCGCGGGTCTCGCAGCCTGCGCGACCCTGATCACCGGTTGCAGCAGCAGCAGCAAGGACGAGGGCAAGGGGGGATCGTCCAACGCGAAGATCACCCTGCGCATCGGCGACTACGGGTCGTTCGGCTTCGACGACAAGACCGGAGCGAAGCTCTTCTCCGAGTACGAGAAGCTGCACCCGAACATCACGATCAAGGAAGACAACGTCTCCGACAGCGACCAGTACTGGAAGTCGCTGAAGCTGCACCTGAACCAGAACAGCGGCCTCGACGACATCCAGGCGATCGAGATCGGCTTCGTGGCCAACGCGGTCGAGCCGCAGTACGCGAACAAGTTCGTCGACTTCAAGACGGTCAAGGGCTTCGACGCGAGCAACTGGCTCGACTACAAGGAGAAGGAAGCCACCACCACCAGCGGCCAGGTCATCGGCGTGGGCACGGACGTCGGCCCGACCGCGATCTGCTACCGCAAGGACATGTTCAAGAAGGCCGGCCTGCCGAGCGACCGGGACGCCGTCGCGAAGCTGTGGGCGGGCGACTGGCAGAAGTTCGTCGACGCCGGCATCCAGTTCAAGAAGAACGCCCCGGCGGGCGTGGCCTTCACCGACTCGGCCGGCGGCCTGTTCAACGCCGTGCTCTCCAGCCAGAGCACGCAGTACACCGACAGCTCCGGCAAGCTGGTCTACGCCACCAGCCCGGGTGTCCAGACCGCGTGGAACCTGTCCACCGAGGCCGTCCAGGACGGTCTGACCGCCAAGCTCCAGCAGTTCGACCAGCAGAACACCTGGGCTGCGGCGTTCAAGACCAACAAGTTCGCCACCGTCGCGTGCCCGAGCTGGATGATCGGCCAGATCGCCACCGACTCCGGTCCGGCCAACAAGGGCAACTGGGACATCGCCCAGCCGCCGCAGGCCGGCAACTGGGGCGGCTCGTTCCTGGCGGTGCCGAAGTCCGGTAAGAACACCGCCGCGGCCGAGGCGCTGGCGCAGTGGCTGACCGCCCCCGCCCAGGAGGTCAAGGTCTTCCAGAAGTTCGGCAACATCCCGTCCACCAAGGCGGGCCTGGACGACCCGGCGGTGCAGAACACCACCAACGACTACTTCCCCGGCACCCCCGTGGGCAAGATCTTCAGCACCACCGCGCACAGCATCCAGCCGGCCCCGATCGGCCCGAACGACGGCGCGGTGAAGATCATCATCACCCAGAACGGCCTCCTGGACATGGAGCAGCACGGCACCTCCAAGTCCAAGGAGTGGGGCAAGATCCAGGCGCAGGTGAAGGACCAGATCGGCGACATGAGCTGACCTCGGCCGACACCGGTCACGGCCGCCCGGCCCTGGCTCACGCCGGCCGGGCGGCCCCGTGCCGCAGCCCGCGGCCCGCACCTCCCGCCTGACGCACCCCGTCCGACGAACCCGCGTCACGCACTCCCGCACGACGAACTCGTCCGACGGACCCGTCCGAGAGACCCGTCCGACGGACCCGCGTGACGCACCCCCGCACGACGCACCGGGTGGGCCGCCCTCCGAGGCGGCCCGGCCGGCGCCAGCTGATCCGCTTCCTCCCCCGCTGATCCCCTACCGGAAGGATGCCACTCGTGGCCACCTCCGTCAGGGCGACGTCCGACGGCACCCCCGGGTCGTCCAGGAACGCCCCGAACTCGCAGCACGGCGGCGACCCCGGTCCGCCCCGGGCCAACTGGCGTGTCCGGCTCTTCCGGCTGGACACCAAGGCCTCGCCCTACGTCTACATCGCCCCCTTCTTCCTCTGCTTCGCCGCCTTCGGCCTCTTCCCGCTGATCTACACCGGGTGGCTCTCCTTCCACGAGGTGCAGCTCGGCACCCACGCCACCTGGGTCGGCGCGCGCAACTACAAGGAGCTGTGGGACAACACCTTCTTCTGGGGCGCGCTGCGCAACACCTTCACCATGGGTGTGATCTCCACCGTCCCGCAGCTGCTGTTCGCCCTCGGCCTGGCCCACCTGCTCAACTACAAGATGCGAGCGCGCGGTTTCTTCCGCGTCGCGATCCTGGCTCCGTACGCCACCTCGATCGCCGCCGCCACCCTGGTCTTCATCCAGATCTTCAACCCCGACTACGGGATGATGAACCAGGTCCTCGGCCACTTCGGTGCCGGCCACATCCAGTGGAACAACTCCAAGTGGCCCGCGCAGATCGCCATCTCGACGATCGTCACCTGGCGCTGGACCGGCTACAACGCGCTGATCTACCTGGCCGCGATGCAGGCCGTGCCCGGTGACCTCTACGAGGCCGCCTCGCTCGACGGCGCCTCGCGGTGGCGGCAGTTCATCAGCGTCACCATCCCGTCGATCCGGCCCACGATCTTCTTCACCATCATCGTCTCGACCATCGGGGCCACGCAGCTCTTCGGCGAGCCGCTGATGTTCGGCGGTTCCATCGGCTACTCCGGCGGCTCCGACCACCAGTACCAGACGCTGAGCCTGTACATGTACGACAAGGGCTGGCAGACCGGCGAGCTCGGGCAGGCGTCCGCCGTGGCGTGGGTGATGCTGCTCATCCTGCTGCTCATCGGCGCCGTGCAGATGCTCGTGGCGCGTGCCAACCGCCGGAAGCTTGGGGGCTGACCCGTGGCTGAACTGACCCAGTCGATACCGGCCTCGGGCCCGCGGCAGTCCGCCGCGCCCAAGGCAAGCCGCTGGAAGCGCTCGACCGGCGCCGGCCGGACGCAGAGCGCCGGACCCGTCACCTACATCCTGCTGATCATCGCGACGCTCTTCTCGCTGTTCCCGCTGTACTGGACGGTGGTCGCGGCCTCGCGGACCGACACCGAGCTGATCACCCCGCCGACGCCGCTGCTGCCCGGCTCGCACCTGATCGACAACCTGAAGATCGTGTGGTCCGAGGTCGACATGACCAAGGCCCTGATCAACTCCACGATCGTGGCCGCGTGTGTGGCCGTGAGCACCGTGCTGTTCGCCACGCTGGCCGGCTTCGCCTTCGCGAAGCTCCAGTTCCGCGGCCGCAACGCGCTGCTGACCATCGTGGTCACCACCATGACCATCCCGCCGCAGCTGACCGTCATCCCGCTCTACCAGATCGTCAGCAACATCGGCTGGGTGGGCCACATCCAGTCGGTGATCCTGCCCTCCCTGGTGGCGGCGTTCGGCGTGTTCTTCATGCGCCAGTTCCTCTCCGAGGCGCTGCCGGTCGAGCTGGTGGAGGCCGCCCGGGTGGACGGCGCGCACTCCCTGCGGATCATCTGGCACGTGGTGTTCCCGATCGCGCGGCCGGCCATGGCGGTGCTGGGGATGCTGGTCTTCGTCCAGTCCTGGAACGACTTCTTCTGGCCGTTCATCGCCCTGAACCAGCAGAACCCGACGGTGCAGGTCGCCCTCCAGGGGCTCGGCTCCGGCGACCACACGATCAACCACGCCGTGGTGGTCTGCGGCGCGCTGGTCGCCACGCTGCCGCTGCTGCTGGTGTTCATGGTCCTGGGCAAGCAGATCGTCGGCGGCATCACGGCGGGCGCCGTGAAGAGCTGACCCGCCGCGCCGGCCCGGCGCCCGTCCCGTCCCCGTTCGGCCCCTGATTCCCCTGGAGTCCCCGTGACAGCTGTCCGTTCCGAGAGCCCCGAGCTCTTGGCCAGCCCGTCCTCCCTCGCCTTCCCCCCCGGCTTCGTCTGGGGGGCGGCCTCGGCCGCCTACCAGGTCGAGGGGGCCGCCGACGAGGACGGCCGCACGCCGTCCATCTGGGACACCTTCAGCCACACCCCGGGACGGGTCGTCAACGGGGACACCGGGGACATCGCCACCGACCACTACCACCGCTTCCGGGACGACGTGCGGCTGATGCGCGATCTGAACCTGGGCTCCTACCGGTTCTCCGTCTCCTGGTCGCGGGTGCAGCCCACCGGCCGGGGCCCGGCGGTCCAGCGGGGACTGGACTTCTACCGGAAGCTGGTCGACGAACTGCTGGACAAGGGCATCACCCCGTTCGCCACGCTCTACCACTGGGACCTGCCGCAGGACCTGGAGGACATCGGCGGGTGGACCGTCCGCGAGACCAGCGACCGGTTCGCCGACTACGCCGAGATGGTGGCGGAGGCGCTCGGCGACCGGGTGCCGTACTGGACGACGCTCAACGAGCCGTGGTGCTCGGCCTTCCTCGGCTACGGCTCCGGGGTGCACGCGCCCGGGCGCACCGCCCCGGAGTCGGCGCTGAAGGCCGCCCACCACCTCAACCTCGCCCATGGCCGGGCGATCGGGGTCCTGCGATCCGTACTCCCCGCCAACGCCAGGACCTCGATCACCCTCAACCTGCACCAGGTGCGCGCGCGCACCGACTCGGCTGCCGACCTCGACGCGGCGCGACGGATCGACGCGGTCGGCAACCGGATCTTCCTCGGCCCCCTCCTCGGCGACGGCTACCCCGCCGACCTGCTGGCCGACACCGCCCACGTGGTCGACTGGGGCGCGCTGGTCAAGGACGGCGACCTGGCCGAGACCTCCCGCCCGGTGGACATGCTCGGCGTCAACTACTACACGCCGACGCTGGTCTCCGACGGCCGTCCGGGCGAGCAGGGGCCGCGCCACCACGCCCACGGGAAGAGCGCCTACTCGCCCTGGCCGGGCTCGGAGCACGTGGCCTTCCACCTGCCGCCGGGCCAGACCACCGCCATGCAGTGGGCGGTGGACGCCAGCGGGCTCTACGACCTGCTCACCCGGATGCACCGCGAGCACCCGAACCTGCCGCTGATGGTGACGGAGAACGGCGCCGCGTACGAGGACTACGTCTCGCCCGACGGCACCGTCAACGACCCCCGGCGCATCGCCTACGTGCACAGCCACCTGACGGCGGTGCACCGCGCGATCCAGGACGGCGCCGACGTGCGCGGCTACTTCCTGTGGTCGCTGATGGACAACTTCGAGTGGGCCTACGGCTACAGCAAGCGCTTCGGCGCCGTGTACGTCGACTTCGCCACCCAGCGGCGCGTGCCCAAGCGCAGCGCGCACTGGTACGCCTCGGTGGCCCGCGCCAACGTCCTTCCGGACCTCCCGAAGGAGGACGGGGGGTTCTGAGGGGACGGGCGGTAGGGCGGTCCGAGGGTGCTGCCCTGCCACCACACGAGGAGGCCGGCTGCCGCTTCCCGCCCGTGAGGGTGGGAAGCGGCGGCCGGCCTCCTGCTCGTCCGCGCTCGTACCAGCTTCGTGCCGGCTCGCACGAGCGATTGTGCGCTTGTGGGGGGAGCCCGGTCCCGGGTTCAGGACTTGGAGACCGAGGACAGGTGGGCGAAGACCACCACGTTCGCCTCGTAGTTCATGCTCTTGCGGTCGAAGGCGCCGCCGCAGGTGATCAGGCGCAGTTCGGCGTCCGGGGTGTCGCCGTAGACCTCCTTGTCCGGGAAGGCGTCCTTGGAGAAGGTCTGCACGGAGTCGACGGTGAAGTGCGCCACCGATCCGTCCGCGCGGGTGATGGCGGCGGTGTCGCCCTTCTTCATGAAGGACAGCAGGAGGAACACCGCGGGCCCGGAGGTGGTGTCCACGTGTCCGGCGACGATCGCGTTGCCCGTCTCGCCGGGGGTGACGCCGCCCTGGTACCAGCCGACGAGGTTGCGGTCGGTGTCGGGCGGCGGCTGGAGGGAGCCGGAGGCGTCCATGTACAGCGGGGTGAAGGGGGCGTTGACGCCGATCCCGGGGATGCTCAGCCGGGTCGGGTCGGACGGGGGCATGGACAGCCCGGTGCCCGCCGGGGAGGTGGTCGCGTAGGTGCCGCCGGACGCGGTCGAGGAGACGGCCGGCGGCGTGGGGACGCCGACCGCGATGCCGGCGCCGGAGGAGTCGAGCGAGTGGTAGACGAGGAACGCGCCGACCAGGGTCGCCGCGGTGGCCCAGCGCAGGACGCGTGAGCCCTTGTCCCGGGGTTGCCGCGGGGCGTCGGCCGCCCCGGGGTCGCCCTGCGGGGGCTGAGTGGCCATGCGGTACGCCTTCCTCCGCCCGGCCGGACCGGGCGGGTTTCGCGGGCGGGTTTTCGCGGGCGGATTTCTCTGAAGGTGTGGCGGGACCGGGCGTACGGGCCGGGCAGCCGCGGGGGCGCCGGGGACGGGTGGGGACGGCGGCCCCGCCGCGGCCCGGCCCGGAGCGGAGGGGGACGGGAAAGGCGGGGGGAAGCGGGGGAAGCGGGAAACGGCGGGTATCGGGGGGAAAGCAGCGGGCGTGGCCACCGCTGTGCACGGACGGTGGCCACGCCTGGTCGGCCGTCAGGCCGAGGGGTGCTGCGGTGCCGTGGTGACGGCGCCGGGGTCAGGCCAGGTTGCCGGCCGTGGTGCGGCGGCGACGCAGCACGAGCGCGCCCGCGCCGAGGCCGCCGAGCAGCAAGATCGAGCCGGCGGCCATGCCGCTGCCACCCTCGAGCGCCATGCCGCCACCACCGGTGTGCATGCCACCGTGCGGCTTGCCGTAGCCGTCGTCCGAGCCACCCTTGGCGCCGTGGCTGTCGGAGTCGCTCTTGCCGCTCTGGTTGTCGGAGTCGCTCTTGCCGCCCTGGCCGCTCCAGCTGCTCGAGTCGTTCGAGCTGTCCGACTTGCCGTAGTTGGAGGAGGAGTCGGTCGAGGAGGACGACGAGGAGGAGGACGAGGAGGAGCCGTTGCTGCTCGGGTCGTACGCGTTGAGGGCACCCGTGGCGTACGCGGGGGCGGCGACGGCGAGGCAGGCGGTGAGGGCGGCTCCGGCCACGAGGGTGCGGGCAGTACGCATGGGGACGATTCCTTCCGTCGACGGATGCACCGGCTGACTTGGTGTCAGCCCGACAAGCGCAGCGGCGACACCTTCACGTTGCGCGACCGCCGGGCGGCCCGCCACCGGAGAGCGGCGCAAGAGGGTGACGGGGTCCGCTCTTCGGGTGGCAGGCACCGCCACCCGCCTGTATCGCCCCACCCGTGCGGCCGGGTCGCGCCGGATCGGGCGCCGGGGCCGCCGCACAGTGGTGGAGCGGGGCGGCCCGGTGCCGCCGGACGGTCCCGCCCGCCGCCCAGCCGCGGCACCCGAGCCCTCTCCAAGGGGTGCTGAGCCCGTGTCAGGCGGACGCCTGGGAGCGCTCAGCCCCTGGTCAGGGCGGTGCGGCGGCCCCGGGGCGGTGGGAACCGGCCCGGCACGGACCGGGCACCCCGAGCGAGAGGACGCGCATGTCATCGGAGTCGGTACCCCCCTCGTCACCCGGCCGCGGCCGGCGGAGCCTGCTGCGCGCGCTGACCGGCGGCGGCGCGCTCGCCGCGCTGGCGCTGACCCCCTCCGGGCCGGCGGCCGCGGACACCGCGCCGGCCGGGGCCGCCGGCTCGGGCCCGGACGCCGCGACCGGCGCCGACCCCTTCGCCTCCGACGCCTTCCGGGCCGGCGGCCGGGTCCGCGAGTTCTGGCTCCAGGCCGACTCCTTCGAGCACAACGCGGTGCCCAACGGCCGCGACGCCATGACCGGCGCGACCTTCACCGCCGCGCAGACCACGTTCCAGGCGGTCGGGTACCGGGCCTACACCCCCCAGTGGGGCAAGCCGCTGCCCGGCGACCTGAGCCCGGAGGGCATCGGCCCGAACACCGGCATCCCGGGCCCGGTGCTGCGCGCCGAGGTGGGCGACGTGATCCGGGTGCACTTCCGCAACAACGACTCCCACTACCGGTGGCCGCACTCCCTCCACCCGCACGGGGTGCGCTACACCCCCGACAACGACGGTGCCTGGATGGCCGATCTCCCGGACAAGGACGGCACCGCCGTTCCCTACGGGGGCACTTACACCTACACCTGGACCTGTGTTCCCGGCTCCGTGGGCAGTTGGCCCTACCACGACCACGCCGCGCCGCAGATCCCGCTGAAACCGTCCGACCCGGCACCGGCCACGACGCCTCCGGCGGCCGACTCGGCTCCGGCCGCGCCGTCGCCGTCGGTCTCGCCGTCCGTGTCCGCGTCCTCGGTCTCACCGTCGGCGACGGAGGGCGGCCAGGGGCAGGGCGGCGGTTCGATGGACATGGGCGACAACGTCGAGACCGCCGACGCCGTGCGGGCGTTCGGCGGGGGCGGCGGGCCGGTGATGGAGATCGGCGCGGAGCTGGGCCTGTTCGGGATGATCGCCGTCACCGATGCCCGCACCCCGAAGGTGGACCGGGAGTTCGTCCTCTTCTTCCACGACGTCTCGGCCGCCGACGCGCCCCCGCTGGGCCAGGACCTGTCGCTGTGCAACGGCGGCGCGTTCGTGGACAACGCCCCCACTTTCACCGCGCGTTCGGGTGACCGGGTGCGGTGGCGGGTGGCCACGCTCGGCAACTCCTTCCACACCTTCCACATCCACGGCCACCGCTGGCGCACCGCCGCCGGCTGGACCGACACCGAGATGCTGGGCCCGGCCACCACGCTCACCGTGGAGTACCGGGAGGACAACCCGGGCGACTGGCTCTACCACTGCCATGTGGCCGCGCACATGATGCACGGGATGGCGGGCCGCTACCGCGTCACCTCGTAGGCGTGCGGCGGCCCGCCCGGACCACGTCCGGGCGGGCCGCCGTTCCGCTGCCGCGCCGCCGTGCTGCCACGTCCCGCCGTCCTGCCCTGCGAGCCGCCGGCGGCAGCCGCTTCTCAGCCCAGCCGCAGGACCTCGCGCAGCACCCATTCCAGGGTCTGCTCGGCCTCGGGCGCGGCGCCCTGCGACCGCCAGGCGACGAACCCGTCAGGCCGCACCAGGACGGCACCCTCGGGCCCGACGCCGTAGAGCCGGCCGAAGTCCGGCGGCCCGTCGGGGGCACCGCCGGGCCGGCCCGGGCCGCCGGCGACGGGGCCGTCCGGGCCGAGCCCGCCGCCGGGGGCACCCTCCGGGCGGGGACCGCCGGACGGCCGGCCCGACGGTGCGTCGGCCCGAGCGCCCTCGGGCCGGCCGCCCTCGGGCCGGGCGGCGGCGTCGGACGGGGCGGCCGGCTCCGGGACGAGATCCCGCCCGATCAGGTAGCGCTCCAGCGGCACGCCGGTGTGCTCGGCCGCCTCCCACGCGGCCTCGTACCAGGCCTCCGCCCCGGGCGCGGCCAGCAGCACCGGCACCCGCTCGAACAGGTCGAGGGTGGAGATCCGCTCACCGCCGCGCCGCACCCACAGGTGCGGGGCCCGGCCGCCGAGCACCGCGACCGGGCTGAACTCGGCGGCCAGCGGCGGCGCTTCGGGGTCCGCCCCGAGCACGGCGCCGCGCGGGTAGCGGTGGCCGAGCACCACCGCGAGCATCCCCGACTTCGGCCCGCCGGTCGGGACGGCGTCGTAGCCGGGGTGGCTGTGCTCGGCGGAACGGGCCGAGGCGCGGGCGGCGGTGGCCAGCGCGACGGGGCGGCGTTCGGCGTCGTAGCTCTCCAGCAGCGCCGGGCCGGCCCAGCCCGCGAGGACGGCGGCGAGCTTCCAGGCCAGGTTATGGGCGTCCTGGATGCCGGTGTTGGAGCCGAACGCGCCGGTGGGCGACATCTCGTGCGCGGAGTCCCCGGCGAGCAGGACCCGCCCGGCGCCGTACCGCTCCGCCACCCGTTCGGCGGCGTGCCAGGGCGCCTTCCCGGTGACCTCGACCTCCAGGTCGGGCACGCCCGCCGCGGCCCGGATCAGCCGGGCGCAGCGCTCGTCGGTGAAGTCGTCCAGGGTCTCGCCGTCGTCGGGGCGCCAGGGGGCGTGGAAGACCCAGTGCTCGGCGTTGTCCACGGGCAGCAGCGCGCCGGGGCTCTCCGGGTTGGTCAGGTAGCAGACGATGAACCGTCGGTCGCCGACCGCGTCGGCCAGCCGCTTGGCGCGGAAGGTGATGCTGACGTTGTGGAAGAGGTCGCCGGGCCCGGCCATGGAGATGCCCAGCCGCTCCCGGACCGGGCTGCGCGGGCCGTCGGCGGCCACCAGGTAGTCCGCGCGCACGGTGCGGCGCATCCCGCTGGCGCGGTCCACGATCTCCGCCGTGACACCGTCGGCGTCCTGCTCCGCGGCCACCAGCTCGGTGCCGAACCGGATGTCGCCGCCGAGCCGCCGGGCGGCCCGCAGCAGCACCGGCTCCAGGTCGTTCTGGCTGCACAGGCACCAGCCGGACGGGCTGATCCGGGACAGCGCGCCGCCCGGGTCGATGGTGCGGAACAGCCACTCCTGCTCGGCACCGGTCAGCGTGTCGGCCTGGAGGATGCCGTGGTTCTCGGCGAGGACGGAGGCGGCCTCGCGGATCTGCGGCTCGATCCCGGCGGTGCGGAACAGCTCCATCGTGCGGACGTTGTTGCCGCGCCCGCGCGGGTGGCGCGAGGTGGCCGCGTGCCGCTCGACCAGCAGGTGCGGCACGCCGAGCCGGCCCAGGAAGACGGAGGCGGACAGCCCCACCAGCGAGCCGCCGACGACCAGCACCGGCACCCGCTCGTCGTACGGGAGCCCGGCCGGCGAGCCCGCCGGGTCGGCGGCGGGCGGGCGCGCGGCCGGTGGCGGAGCCGCGGCCGGGCCGCGGCCGGCCGGGGTGGACGCGCTGGAGGAGGGGGACGGGTGGGTGTGGTGCCGGGGTTGCGTCATCAGGTCTCTCCGGTGGGGGGTGTCGGGCGCGGGGCCGCCGCCCGACGGGGCGGGTGCCGGCCCGCGGGGTTCCCGCTGCCTCTGCTGCATTCCCGTCCGCCGCCCGCCCGGGGCGCCGCGGGGCGGTGCTTCACCCGGGCGCCTCACGTGCCGCGCACGATCCGCGACCCGGCCCGACGATCGGGAGTGACGGCACCGCCGCCCGCATTCGCGGAGACGCATATGCGTTCGGCACGTGCCGCGCTACGGCGCGGTACGGTCCCGGGCCCCGCGCCCGGCCGTCACCGCACACCGCACCGCACCGCGGCCCATGACCCGTGAGAGGAACGAACCCCCGTGACGACTGTGGACGACCGCCAGGCCGTACAACCCTCCCCGGCCGGCACCGACACGCAGCGGCTGCGCGTCGTGCTCCTGCTCGACGTGCTCGACGGCCGGCAGGAGCGCTTCCTCCAGGCGTACGAGGAGATACGCCACCAGGTCGCCGCGGTGCCCGGACACCTCAGCGACCAGCTGTGCCAGTCGCTGGGCAGCTCCTCCCAGTGGCTCATCACCAGCGAGTGGGAGGGCAGCGAGCCCTTCCTGGACTGGGTGGAGAGCGCCGCCCACCGCAAGATGGTGGAGCCGCTGCACGGCTGCGTGCGCGACACCACCTCGCTGCGCTTCGTCGTCGCCCGCGAGACGCCCGATTCGGGCGCGCCCCGCGTCGCCCGGGTGAAGGCCGCGCCGGCCGCCGGCCTGGACCCGCTGCCGGCCCCCCGCTGGCCAGCGGCGGCGTGGTGCGGCACGCGATCACCTTCACCGTGAAGCCCGGCAGCGAGCAGCCGGTGGCCGACCTGCTGGCCGGCTACCGCTCCCCGCAGGCCCGCGTCGACAGCCACACGCGGCTGCTGCGCACCTCCCTCTTCATGCACGGCAACCGCGTGGTGCGGGCCGTGGAGGTGGCCGGCGACCTGGGCAACGCGCTGCGGCACGTGGCCGAGCAGCCCGAGGTGCGGGCGGTCGAGGAGGCCATCAACCCGTACCTGGAGGAGAACCGGGACCTGGCCGACCCCTCCTCGGCCCGGGCGTTCTTCGCCCGCGCGGCCCTGCCGGCCGCCTCCTACCGGGCCACGCCCGGCGCTGACCTGGCCGGCGGCCGGGACCACGGTCCGCTGACCCGCCTGGCCTACCTCTACCCGGTCCGCGCCGGTCAGGGCGCGGAGGTCGCACGGCTGCTGGCCGAGGTGGACGCGGTCGCCGCCGGCGACCCGGCGCACCCGCTCGCCGCGGCCACCGTCTTCCACCGCGACGACGTCGTCGTCCGGATGATCGACGTACGCGGCCCCGCCTCCGGCGGCTCCGGCACCGCCGGGCTGCCCGGGGCCACGGTGCGCGCGCTGCGCGAACTCCTGGTGCCCGGCGGCCCCGACGACGCGGCCGACCCGGCCGGCCTCGGCCTGGGCGGCTACCCGATGACGCCGGTCACCGACCGGACGTCGTCGGAGGCGTCCGAGCGCTAGTGCCGCCCCCGGCGAGGTCCGCCCCCGCGGACCCCGCCGGCCGAGGCACCTCCGCCCCCGCGGCCGTGCGGCGCCCGTCCGATGCCGGCACCCGGCACGACGACCCGCACGCGCCGCCCTCCCCCGGGGCGCGCGCCGCCCCTCCCCCCACGGTGCCCGCCGACGCGGCGGCCCGGCCCCGGGCCGGGTGCGCGTCCGGCCCGCCGGGCGGCGCGCGCCCCCACCTGGACCCCGCGGCCGGCGGAAGGGACGACCGCCGGTCGCGGCCCCCGTGCCCGGCACCGGCCCCGGACGCTTCCGCGACCGGGGCCGGCGCCGGGCCGCACCCCCCGGGCCCGCCTCCCTGACCCGTCACCACCAGTACCCCACCTGAGCCAAGGAGTCGTAATGACGCAGAAAGCACGCATCGTCCACCTCGACGACACCGCACCCAACACCCGGCGCGGCGGGGACCTGCGGGCCCTGCTGACGCCCGCGTCGGTCGGCTCGACCAGCGGGTTCATGGGGGTCGCCATCATCCAGCCGGGCGACCGGATCGGTGAGCACTACCACCCGTACTCCGAGGAGTTCGTGTACGTGCTGAACGGCCGGATCGAGGTCGACCTGGACGGGGAGGCGCACCCGCTGCGGCCCGAGCAGGGGCTGCTGATCCCGATCGACATGCGCCACCGGTTCCGCAACGTCGGCTCCACCGAGGCGCGGATGGTCTTCCACCTGGGCCCGCTGGCGCCGCGGCCGGAGCTCGGCCACGTCGACACCGAGCCCGAACAGGAGGGTGCCGCCGGCCACGCGGCGCCTCCCGACCCGGCTGGGGCGCGGGCATGACCCGGCGGGTAGCGATCACCGGGCTGGGCGTGGTCGCGCCCGGCGGCACCGGTATACCGGCTTTCTGGGACCTGCTGACCGCCGGCCGTACCGCCACGCGCGGCATCTCGCTCTTCGACCCGGCGGGCTTCCGCTCCCGGATCGCCGCCGAGTGCGACTTCGACCCGGCCGCCGCCGGGATCATCGGCGAGCAGGCCGAACGGTCCGACCGCTACGTGCAGTTCGCCCTGGCGGCGGCGCGTGAGGCGGTCCGCGACAGCGGTCTCGACCTCGGCTCCGAGGACCCCTGGCGGGTCGGCGTCAGCCTCGGCTCGGCGGTCGGCGGCACCACCCGGCTGGAGCGCGACTACGTGAAGGTGAGCGGTGGCGGCCAGCGCTGGGAGGTCTCCCCCGAGGAGGCGGCGAAGCACCTGAACCGGGCGTTCCAGCCGAGCGCGCTGGCCGGCGAGGTGGCGGAGGACCTGGAGGCGCACGGCCCGGTGCAGACGGTCTCCACCGGCTGCACCTCGGGCCTGGACGCCGTCGGGCACGCCTTCCACGCCGTCCAGGAGGGCAAGGCCGACATCATCGTGGCCGGCGCGGCGGACTCGCCGATCTCTCCGATCACGGTGGCCTGCTTCGACGCGATCAAGGCCACCTCCACCCGCAACGACGACCCCGCGCACGCCTCCCGCCCGTTCGACGCCGAACGCGACGGCTTCGTGCTGGGCGAGGGCTCGGCGGTGCTGCTGCTGGAGGAGTGGGAGCACGCCCGGCGGCGCGGCGCCCGCATCCACTGCGAGCTGCGCGGCTTCGCCACGTTCGGCAACGCCTACCACATGACCGGCCTGACCAAGGAGGGCCGGGAGATGTCGCAGGCGATCGACCGGGCGCTGGCGGACGCGCGGATCGACCCGTCGGCCGTCGACTACGTCAACGCGCACGGCTCGGGCACCAAGCAGAACGACCGGCACGAGACGGCCGCCGTCAAGCGGTCGCTGGGCGAGCACGCCCGGAAGGTGCCGATGAGTTCGATCAAGTCGATGGTGGGGCACTCGCTCGGCGCCATCGGCGCGATCGAACTGGCCGCGTGCGCGCTGGCGCTGGCCAACGACGTGGTGCCGCCGACGGCCAACTACACCACCCCGGACCCGGAGTGCGACCTGGACTACGTGCCGCGTACGGCGCGCGAGGCCCGGCTGCGCTCGGTGCTGTCGGTGGGCAGCGGCTTCGGCGGGTTCCAGTCCGCCGTGGTGCTGGCCCACGCCGAGAGGAGCACGTCATGAGCGGACAGCGCGGGGGCTCCCCCGCCGGGCGGCGGGCGGTGGTGACCGGCCTGGGGGTCGTCGCGCCCGGCGGCACGGGCACCGAGGCGTTCTGGAAGTCCGTGCAGCAGGGGCAGACCGCCCTCACCCCCGTCACCCGCGAGGGCTGCGGGCACCTGCCGCTGAAGGTGGCCGGCCAGGTGTCGGGCTTCGACCCGTCCGCGCTGGTCGAGGACCGGTTCCTGGTGCAGACCGACCGGTTCACGCACTTCGCCATGGCGGCCGCCGAACTCGCCCTGGAGGAGGCCCACCTGGCCCGTGACCCGGAGTCGCCCTACGCGATCGGCGTGGTGACGGCGGCCGGTTCCGGCGGCGGCGAGTTCGGCCAGCGCGAGCTGCAGCAGCTGTGGGGCAGCGGGCCGCAGTTCGTCGGCCCGTACCAGTCCATCGCGTGGTTCTACGCGGCCAGCACCGGCCAGATCTCCATCCGCGGCGGCTTCCAGGGCCCCTGCGGGGTGCTCGCCGACGACGAGCCCGGCGGCCTGGACGCCCTCGCGCACGCGCGGCGCACGGTGCTGCGCGGCACCGGCGCGATGGTGGCCGGCGCCACCGAGGCCCCGCTGGCCCCGTACTCGGTGGTCTGCCAGCTCGGCTACCCCGAGCTGAGCCTGGCCGGCGACCCGAACCGGGCCTACCTGCCGTTCACCGAGGACGCGTGCGGCTTCGCCCCGGCGGAGGGCGGCGCGATGTTCACCGTGGAGGACGAGGAGACGGCCCGGCGGCGCGGCGCCCAGGTGCGGGCGGTCGTCGCCGGCCACGCCGCCACCTTCACCGGCGCCGGCCGGTGGGCGGAGTCCCGCGAGGGGCTGGCCCGCGCGATCAGCGGCGCGCTGGCGGAGGCCGACTGCCGGCCGGAGGACGTCGACGTGGTCTTCGCCGACGCCCTCGGGCTGCCGGCCGCCGACCAGGCCGAGGTGCAGGCGATCGCCGACGCGCTCGGCGCCCGCGCCGCCACCGTGCCGGTGACCGCCCCCAAGACCGGCTTCGGCCGGGCCTACGCGGCGGCCTCCGCGCTGGACGCGGCCGCCGCCGTGCTCGCCCTGGAGCACGGCGTGGTGCCGCCCACCCCCAACGTCGTCGAGGTGCGGCACGACCTCGACGTCGTCACCGGCGAGGCACGCACCGCCGAACTGCGCACCGCACTGGTGCTCAGCCGCGGGCTGATGGGCTGCAACGCGGCCCTGGTGCTGCGCCGCGACCCCGACGGTGCGCGCTGAGCCCGACCCCGCGCCGACAGCCCCGACCCGTCGCCCGCGACCGGTCAGACCAGAAGGAGACCCACCACCATGACCGACACCACCGGCACCGCCAGCGCCGCCCGCCCGAAGGGTGCCGCCGGCCCCGTGACCTTCGAGGAGCTGGCCACCCTGATGAAGGGCCGCGCCGGACTCAGCGTGGACGCGCGGGAGATGGAGGCCAGCCCGGCCATCACCTTCGAGGAGCTGAACCTCGACTCCCTCGGCCTGCTCGGCATCGTCGCCGAGCTGGAGAACCGCTACGGCGCCAAGATCGGCGACGAGGCCGAGACCTGCCGCTCCCCGCACGCCTTCCTCGCCACCGTCAACGCCCAGCTCGCCAGCCAGTCCTGAACCGCTCGAACCGGTCGCGGACCGGCCCGTCACGAACCTGTCGCGGGCCTGTCCGCGACCGTCGTCGCCGGTCCGTCCGCGCCCGGCGACACCAGTCCGCCCGCGAACCCGTACTGAAGGAGCCAGCCATGGCAGCGGCCAAAGCCCAGCCCGGCCACACCGAGAACGAGATCACCATCGCCGCCCCCCTCGACCTGACCTGGGACATGACCAACGACCTGGAGAGCTGGCCGCGGCTGTTCAGCGAGTACGCGGAGGTGGAGATCCTGGAGCGCCGGGGCGACACCACCACCTTCCGGCTCACGATGCGGCCGGACGACAACGGCGTCGTCTGGAGCTGGGTCTCCGAGCGCACCACCGACCGGGCCGCCCTGAACGTGCGGGCCCGCCGAGTGGAGACCGGGCCGTTCGAGCGGATGGACATCTTCTGGACGTACCAGGAGGTGCCCGGCGGCACCCTGATGCGCTGGGTGCAGGACTTCGCGATGAAGCCCGACGCCCCGGTCGACGACGCCGGCATGACCGGCCACATCAACCGCAACTCCGTGGTGCAGATGGAGCGCATCCGGGAGCGGGTCGAGAAGGCCGCCGCCGAGGCCGGCCGGGCCGTGGAGCCGGGCACCGGCCGGGCCGGACGGCGCGCCCCGGAAGAGGTGTGAGGCCCGTGTACCGCAGCCTCATCGTCGCCCGGATGAAGCCGGAGGCGGCGCACGACATCGCCGACACCTTCGCCGCGTCCGACCAGACCGATCTGCCCGGCCTGATCGGCGTCACGGGCCGCAGCCTGTTCCAGTTCGGCGAGGTGTACCTGCACCTCATCGAGGCCGAGCGCCCGCCGGGGCCGGAGGTGTCCAAGCACGCCGGCCACCCGGAGTTCCGCCGGATCAGCCAGGCGCTCTCGCCGTACGTCAGCGCGTACGACCCGGCGACCTGGCGGGAGCCGAAGGACGCGATGGCCAGGGAGTTCTACCGCTGGGAGCGCGGGGTCTGACACCGTCGCCCGGCACCCCCGGCACCCCCTCGGACCGCCCGCGCACACCGGAGTGCGCGGGCGGTCCGCTGTGCGCGCTCCGGTGTCTCCGGTGTGCGCGGGCCCCAGGACGCGAGGGGCTTCGCGTCCTGGGGCCCGGGCGCGAGGGGCCTCGCGGGGGTCGCGGCGCGGAGGACGGAACCGCCGGGGGATGCGGGAGGGCGCCGGCCGCGGGGTGCGGCCGGCGCCCTCGGTGGTGCGGGCGGGCGGTGGTCAGACGCCCTCGGGCGGCTGCTTGGCGACGACGGCCTCGAAGGCGTGCAGGTGGGCGTTGACCGGCCGGACCGCGCCGACGGTGAGGCCGGCCTCCTCCATCAGCGCCGTCATGCTGGAACGGGTGTGCTTGGCACCGCCGACGTTCATCAGGAGCAGCAGGTCCATGGCGGTGGTGAAGCGCATGGACGGGCTGTCGTCGACGAGGTTCTCGATCACCAGCACCCGGGCGCCCGGTTCGGCGGCGGCCACCACGTTGCGCAGGGTGGCGCGGGTGCTGGCGTCGTCCCACTCCAGGATGTTCTTCAGCACGTACAGGTCGGCGCGGACCGGCACGTCCTGCCGGCAGTCGCCCGGCACCAGCCGCGCCCGGGCGGCCAGCGGGCCCCCGTCGCGCAGCCGCGGGTCGGCGCCGGCCACCACGGCCGGCAGGTCCAGCAGCGTGCCCTGGAGGGCGGGCGCCTTCTCCAGCAGCTCGGCCAGCGCCAGGCCCTGGCCGCCGCCGATGTCGACGACGCTGCGCACACCGGTGAGGTCGAGGTAGGCGGCCACGTCGCGGGCGGCCTGCCGGCTGGAGGCGGTCATGGCCCGGTCGAAGACCCGCGCCGACTCGCCGCCCTCGGCGTGCAGGTAGTCGAAGAACCCCTTGCCGTAGAGGTCCTGGAAGACGTCGCGCCCGGTACGGACGGCGTCCTCCAGCCGCGGCCACGCGTCCCAGGTCCACGGCTCGGTGCACCACAGGGCGATGTGGTGGAGGCTGCCGGGCTCGTCCTGGCGCAGCAGGCGGGACATCGGGGTGTGGCGGAAGCGGCCGTCGGCGTCCTCGGCGAACAGGCCGTAGCAGGTGAGAGCCCGCAGCAGCCGGCGCAGCGGCTGCGGCTCGGTGCCGACCGCCGGGGCCAGCTCCTCGGCGGTCGCCGGCTCCGCGTCGAGCGCGTCGGGGACGCCGATGCGGACGGCGGCGCGGATGGCGGCGGCACAGGCCGCGCCGAAGACGAGTTCCCGCAGCCGCATCGAGGAGCCGGCGCCGGCGGCGCCCTCCTCGACGGGCTGGGCCGCGGGCTGGGCGAGCTGGGCGAAGGGTTCGGGGCTCGGGATACGGGGTGGGGCCGTCATTGGGGCCGCCCTTTCTCGGTGGCGGTGCGGGGGGTCTGGGCTCGGGGGGACTCGGGGCTCGGAACGCGCCGGGGTCGCGGGCGCGTTCGGATGTGGCCGGCGGACCGGGCCCGGCCCGCCCCGGGAGCGGGAGCGGGCGGGCCGGCCGGGTGCCGGGGGCGGCGGATCAGCAGCGGCCGGCGGGGACGGAGACCGAGCAGTCGTTGCCGGTGAACGTGTTGCCGGTGCCGTGGTCGTTGTCGGCCAGGTCGGCCGGGCCGTTGCTCAGGACGGTGTTGTCGAGGACGGAGATCCCGGAGCTGGGGCCGCCGGTGAAGCTCGGGAAGAGGACGATGCCGCCGGACAGCGGGGAGGCGCCGACGTTCCCGGTGACCGTGTTGCCGGACAGCCGGGTGTTCTCGACTCCGGTCAGCACGATGCCGGCGCCCTGCACGTAGGGCAGCCGGGCGGTGGCCGCGCAGTAGGCGTTGTTGTCGGTGACGGTGTTCCGCTCGACGGTGAGCTCGCCGGCCCGCGGGGTGTTCTCGTCGCCGACGAGGAAGGCGCCCGCGCAGTTGCCGGTCATGGTGTTGCGCTCGACCGTGACGTCCCGCAGCCGCCGCACCACCAGGCCCATGTGGTTGTCCTTCAGCGTGTTTCCGCTGATCAGGGTGCCCTGGGTGTCGGTGGCGCCGCCCTCCTCGCTGACGGTGTTGGCCACGAACAGGCCGGCCTCGCCGTTGCCGCTCGCCTCGTTCCGGGTGAACCGGCCGCGTACGGAACGCTCCTGGCCGATGCCGTACAGGCCGTTGGCGTCGGCCCGCACCCCGCTGACGGTGAGCCGGTCGGCCGCCGAGGCCCACAGGCCGTACGTGGCGAAGCCGGTGACGGTGAGGTCGGTGACCCGCACGTCCGCCGCGCCCGTGACGCACACCCCGCTGCCGGGCTGGCCGCACTCGGCGGTGCCGGCCGCCGTGCCGGTACCGGTTCCCGTACCGGCAGAGGTCTCACCCGGACCCGTGGCCGGGGTGGCCGCGGCGGTGCCGCCGGGGACCGTGGACGGGCTGGACGGGGTGGACGGCGTGGACGCGGTGGTCGCCGTCGTCCCGCCGCTCCGTGTGGGGGCGCCGGAGACGGTACCGCCGGTGGGGGCCGCAGCCGTCCCCCCGGCAGTGGGGGCGAGCGGGGCCGGGTCGGCCGGGGCGGTCGTGGACTGGTCCGCGGTGGTGGGCGGGGCGAGTACCGTCTGGCCGGCGCCGCTGCCGCGCAGCGTCACGTCGGAGGTGCCGATGCGGACGGTGCCCCGATAGGTGCCCGGCATCAGGAACACCGTGTCGCCCGGCCGGGCCGCGTCCACCGCGGCCTGCACGGACTCGCCCGGGTGGACCACGTGCCAGGTCCCGGTGCCCGCCGGCGCGTCCGCGGCCTGGGCCGGCGCTATCGCCGTTCCCGCCGCCGCCGCGACGCACACCGCCGCCGTCATCACTGCTCGCCTCGCCATCGACCCGACCCGCCTTCTGCTTCGTGCGCCCCGCGTCGGCGGGGCTCCCTGACCTGGAACGGCGGCCGACCGGCCGCCAGCACGACGCTAAGTTCGCCCCATCCCCCCCGCCACTCCCACCCGGCACCGGGGTGACGGCCCTTCGGGGCCGCCGCCGGACGGGTGGCGGCGGCGGGCTCCCACCCGACGGGCAGTCAGCCCGAATACGGCGGTGGCCGCGGACAGCGCGGGCGGGAGGCGAAACCGGCGGTGGACGGCCCGCCGGGCACCAGGGAGACGCCGTCCGGTTGGCGGCCGCCCACCCGGGCTCCGCCGAAGCGGCCCGGAGAGCCCGGAAGGCCCGGAAGGTACGGAGCCGGCAGGTACGGAGGGCCCGGCACTCGGACGGTACGTCAGGTGCCGTCCGGCGGGGGCGCGGACCGGCCCTCGTGCGGCCGTGGTGTCAGGGAGGCGCGTGCGCGCCAGGTGTACGCGGCCGCGTCAGGCGTGTGCGATCACGTCAGGCGCGCGCGATCGCTGTCAGACGTCGTCGAAGATGTGGGGCGGGGGCACCGGGGAGGGGGTGGCGGTGGCGTCGGACACGACCGCGGCGCCCGCGGCGAAGTCGGCCAGCGCCGGTCCGTGCTCGACCCGGGCGGTGTGCGGGTCGGTGGCCACCAGGCGGGTGAGGTCGGCGACCGGAAGGGGCACGTCGGCCGCGACGAGGACGGTGTTGCCGAACCGCCGCCCGCGCAGCACCGCCGGGTCGGCGGCCACCGCGGCCTCCGCGAACGCGGCCCGGGCGGTGGCGACCTGACCGCGCAGGAAGGCCAGCGGCCCGCCGTCGGTGAGGTTGGCGGCGTACCAGCCGCCGGGGGCGAGCACCCGGCGGACGTCGGCGAGGTACTCGGCGGTCGTGAGGTGGGCCGGCGTGCGGGCGCCGGCGAAGACGTCGGCGATGACCAGGTCGGCCCAGCCGTCCGGGGCCTTGGCCAGGCCCTCGCGGGCGTCGGCGCCGCGCACCTTGATCCGCCAGGTCCGGTCCCAGGGCAGTTCGGCGCGGACGAAGTCGGTCAGCGCGGTGTCGACCTCCACCACCTGCTGGGTGGAGCGGGGCCGGGTGTGGGCGGTGTACCGGGCCAGCGTCAGGGCGCCGCCGCCGAGGTGCAGGACCCGCAGCGGGCGCCCGGGCGGCGCGGCCAGGTCGATGACGTGGCCCAGCCGGCGCTGGTAGGGGAAGTCGAGCCGGCCCGGGTCGGCCAGGTCGACGTGGGACTGCGGTGCGCCGTCGACGAGCAGGGTCCAGCTCTGCGGGTGCTCCTGGTCCGGGCGCAGCTCGGCGAGGCCGCCGTCCACGGGGGTGGAGCGGAGGTCCGCGGAGCGGCGGTTGCGTGCCATGCTCCGATTATCCGCCCGGAACTCCGGGCCATCGCCCACGCCTGGGGTCGGCTCGACCGGCGGACCGTCCGTCGGGCAGGACGGGCGTCGTCGGGCGGCACGGGCGTCGGCTGCCCGCGCGTCATGGCCCGTTCCGCGTCACACGGCCTTGCCCGCCTTCCCGTCACGCGTTCCGGTCCCGCGTTTCGGTCCCGCGTTCGTCATACGGCCTTGCCGGCTGCCGCGCTGCCCGCCTGCGGGAGCTGGGGCAGGGAGTGCGGCGGGGTGAAGCCGTCGGCCAGCCGGATGGTGCGGGCCGCGGCGCCGAGTGCGGCCCGCAGCACCTCCGGGTCCGTCACGGCCGTGTCGGTGTGCGGGGGCACCAGCCAGCCGCCCGGCCCCGGGTCCGCCTCCGCGCGGGAACAGCGGCTGCCGGGCAGGTCCCACAGCTCCGCCGTCCCCGGTGGCACCACGAACGCCAGGCTGTCGCACGCCCGGTCGTGGAAGACGGGTCCCACCCCGGTCGTCAGCCGCAGCAGATCGGCCGCCTCCAGCCCCTGGCGCGACGGTACGGTCACCACATCCCGCGCCGGGGCCGTCCCGGCATCGTGCCTGCGGTCCGAGGGACTGTCCTGTTCCACGGCTTCCACGGCAACCTCCCTTCGAGGGCGCCGGACTCGACCGGCGCCATACCCAGGAGAACGGCACCTGCCGTGGCGACGGGACGGTGCTGCGGGGTGGCGATGCCTGGCGATTCCCGCTCCGCCGCCCCCGATCGGGGGTGGGAAGGCCGCCGGGGGTTCCCTGTGGAGCCCCGGGCCGGGACGGGCCGCGGCTACTCCAGGTGGCCGGTGTCGTTCCACCGTTCCAGCGCCGGCGCCCCGTACGCCCAGCCCAGCACCGAGAGCGACGCCGGGTTCAGCCGCAGCGCCGACGCGAACGCCGGGTCAAGACCGAGCCAGCGGGCGCCCAGGACGCGCAGGAAGTGGCCGTGCGCGAAGACCACCACGTCGCGCGGGGCCGACCGGGCCCAGGCCACGACCTGGTCCGCCCGGGCCGCGACCTCGGCCAGCGCCTCGCCGCCGGGCACGCCGTCCCGCCAGATGTGGAAGCCCGGACGCATCTCCTGGAGCTGCGCGGGGGTGAGGCCCTCGTAGTCGCCGTAGTCCCACTCGACCAGCGCGTCCCACTCCTTGGCGTGCGGGAAGCCGGCCAGCGCGGCGGTCTCGGAGGCCCGCGCCAGCGGCGAGGTGCGCACCTCGGCGCCGGCCAGGCCCTGCCACTCCGCGCCCGCCAGCCGCCCGCCGAGCAGTTCGGCGGTGCGCCGGCCCTCGGCGGTGAGCGGGATGTCGGTGAGGCCGGTGTGCTGCCCGGTCCGGGACCACTCGGTCTGGCCGTGCCGGACCAGCACGACGCGCGACTCCGGCACTTGCATGGGGGTGGCCTCTTCCGGGCTCGACGTTCAGGTGCGGCGCGGACGCCCGCTGAGGGCGGGGCCGGGCCCCTCCCATCATCGCCCACGCCGGCGTGCGCACCGCGCACGGGGCCGGTGCGAAGCCGCCCCGCGGCCGCCCGGAAGCCACTCGGAGGCCGCCCGGAGGCCACTCCGAGGCCGCCTCGGGACCGTCATCCGCACCCCGCCCGTCGGCCTTCGGCACCCCGCCGGGCCCTTGCCGTCCCCCGTGCCGGCGGCCCCCTGCGGCGCGCTCCGCCGCGGGTCGTCAGGCGGCGCCGCCCGCCCCTTCCGGGGTGGCGGAGGACGCGGAGGCCGCGGAGGCGCCCGGGTCGCCCGGGCCGGCCGGGCTGGCCTGGTTCGTCAGGGCGGCCGCGTCGAGGAGCCCGCCCAACAGGCGGTCGAGCCCCCACTCGTACTGCGCCTGGCCGTCGTCGTTCACGTGCAGGAGCTCCGGGGCGAGGGCCGTCAGCGCCGGGTAGCGCCCCGGCGGCAGCGCCGCCAGCCGGGCCCGCACCCGCGCGGCCTTCTCCTCCTCGCAGCCCCGGCTGCGGCGGATGGTCCACAGCGCCGAGCCGACCGTGTACTGCATCAGCGCCATGTGCGCGCGGACGGCGGCCGGCGCGGACAGCCCGGTCTGTCGGAGGAGGGCGAGCATGCGGTCGATCAGCGCTATCGCGTCGTCGCCCCGCTGCGGGCGGCCGGCGAGCAGTTGCAGGGCCGAGGGGTGCTCGGTGAAGAGCCGGTGGACCCCGAGGCAGACCTCCCGCAGCTCGTGCCGCGGGGTCAGCACGCCGGCGGGCGGCAGCTCGACTCCGTCCATCAGCCGCTGGGCGACGGCGTCGCTGATCTCGTCCTTCCCCCGAAAGTGGGAGTAGACCGCCATCGTGGCCACGCCCAGCTCGTCGGCGAGCGCGCGCATCGTGAACGCCTCCGCACCCTCGCGATCGAGCAGAGCGGTGGCCGCCTGGAGGATACGATCCGGGTTGAGGGTGTTGCGGGGCGCGCGGCGGCGCGGTGAGCGGACCGGCTGGGACACGGGAGTCGGGGTCACGTCAGGGTCTTTGCTCTCGGGCGTCCGCCGTGCTCGCGGCGCTCTCGGTCGCGCTGCGTCCGCGGCGGTCGCGGTCGGGGCCATCGCTTCGTTCGGTCATGCCGTTCGTTGTGCTGATCCTCACGCACCGCGCGGCCCGGCAGGCAACCCTGCGGCGGCGGCCCACGTCCTCCCCGACGTGTCCGCACCACCACGGCGGAGCGGACACCGAACCAGCGAACCACCCGGACCGCACGGAATGCGGGGCCGCGTGCGCGAGTTCTACCGTACGTCGTACGGTAGAGCGTACGCCAGACGACCATGACCACCGCCCGGGCCCGCGGCCTTTCGGAGAACCTGGAGAGACGTCCGCATGACGATCACCGCCACCGCGCCGCGCGCCGCGGCCTACCGCGGCCGGCTCCGCTGGTGGACCGAGCTTCCGCTCATCGCTGTGGTCTACGCGCTCTACTCCGGCGCCCGGCTGCTCGTCCGGGGCGACGTGCAGTCCGCGGTGCAGCACGGGGTGGACATCCTGCACTTCGAGCAGTGGGTGCATCTGGACCCGGAGCACTCGTTCAACCGGCTCTTCACCGACCACGCCTTCCTGGGCGTCCCGGCCGACTTCGCGTACGCGTCGCTGCACTACATCGTGACCCCGTCCGTCCTGGTGTGGTTGTGGCGCCGCCGCCCCACCCACTACCGGGTGGCCCGCACCTGGCTGATGATCTCCACCCTGATCGGGCTGATCGGCTTCACCCTGCTGCCCACCGCGCCGCCCCGGCTGCTCACCGGCGGCCACGGCTTCATCGACACCATGGCGCAGTACGGCTCCTACGGCTGGTGGGGCGGCGACGCGAGCGCGCCGCGCGGCATGGGCCACCTCACCAACGAGTACGCGGCCATGCCCAGCCTGCACGTGGGCTGGTCGCTGTGGTGCGGGCTCATGCTCTTCCGCTTCGGCCGGCACCGCGCGGTGCGCGCCCTGGGCGTGCTGTACCCGCTGGTCACGGCGCTGGTCGTGATGGGCACGGCGAACCACTACCTGCTGGACGCGTGCGCGGGCACGGCCGTCATGGGCCTCGGCTTCCTGCTGGCCCGGCCGGCGCTGCGGGTGGTCGACGCCGCCTACGCGCACCTCGGCTGGGCCCACCGGGCCTCCGCCGACTCGACCGGATCGGTCCGCGCGACCGGCGCGGTCGGCTCGGTCAAGGTGCCGGCCCCGTCCCCCGCCGGTGACAACGCGGGCCCCACCAGGCCGACGGCGGGAACCGCGGACAGCTCCTCCCCCCTTCTGAAGGTGCCCGCCCCGGCCTCCGCGCCCGACGACGCGCCCACCGCCGACCCCACGCTCGCCTACCGGCTGGACGGCCTGGAAAGCCTGGACGACATCGAGGGCATCAACGGCATCGACGACCTGTCCGGCCTGGACGACGCCCCGGGCGGTCTGGCCGAACCGGTCGCCGCACCCGTGCCGGACAGCGAGCCCGCGCCGCACCGCTGAACCCCCCGCACCGCGGACCCCGCGCCGCACCGCAGACCCCGCGCCGCACCGCAGACCCCGCGCCGCACCGCTGAACCCCCGCGCTCCCGCCCGTCGTCCGCCGCGCGGCCGGCACGGGAGGCGCCCGCCGGGCCGCGTTGTCGTCGGCTGGTGCAAGACTCTTCCGGGTGAGCACTACGCACTCCCTGCCGGAGCGGCTGTCCGCTCTGCGCGGCCCCGACGTCGGCGCCCGCCCGATGGACGCGCGGGCGCTGGCGGCGCTGGCCGCCAACCCCGGCTGCCGGCGCCGCGCGCTGATGGACGCCGCCGGGGTGGACAAGGGCGCCGTGGCCGAGGCCCTGGGTTCGCCGGCCCGCTTCGGCCAGTCCCACTTCGCCTTCTCCCGCGGCCACGCCTTCGAGGCCAGGGTGAAGGCCGACGGCTACTCGGCGTTGCTGCGGCTGCTGGGCGCCGACGGCCGGGCGGCGGCACCGGAGCTGGGCGCGCCGGGCCCCAGGGGCCGCGTCGAACGCACCCGGCTGGCGCTCGCCGAGGCCGAACCGGGCGGCTGGACACTGCTGGACCACCCCCTCCTCGCCCTGGAGATCGCCGGGTCCACCGTCTACCTCGAACCTGACGCGGTCGCGGTGGCGCCGGACGGCACCTGGACGGTCGTGGAGATCAAGTCCTTCCCGATCCTGGACGGCGCCGCCGACGCGCAGAAGGTGGGGGCCGCGGCCCGGCAGTCGGCGGTGTACGCGCTGGCACTGGACACCGTGGCCGAGGGCCGCACCCGCCCCGAGATCGTGCTCGTCTGCCCCCGGGACTTCTCCAACCTGCCCACCGCCGAACGGGTCGACATCCGCAAGCAGCTCGCCGTCACCCGCCGCCAGCTCGACCGGCTGACCCGGATCTCCGACATCGCCGACGCCCTGCCCGAGGGCACCACCTTCGACCTGCGCCCCGGCCCCGACGGGGTGACGGCCACCCGGCCGCGCGAGGAGCTGGCCGCCGCGGTGGAGTGTGTCCCGGCCGCGTACGCGCCCGAGTGCCTGTCCACCTGCGAGCTGGCCTTCCACTGCCGGGACCGGGCCCGGGCGGCGGGCCGGGTCGAGGCGCTGGGGCGCTCGCTGCGGGGCGAGTTGGGCGACCTGACCACCGTGGAGGCGGTCCTCGCCGCCGCGCACGGTTCGGCCGGGGAGCCGTCCGATCCGGCGGTGGCCGCCCTGCGCCGGGCCGCCGCGCTGCGCGGCGAGGCCCTGGCGGCGGCGGCCGGACCGCCGCCGTCCGCGCCGCTGGCGCCGCCCCGCGCGGCGGCGGAAGCCCTGGACGCGGACGCCCTCGGCGGCGCCCGATGAGCGTGATGCAGACCCTCGCCCGGGCCGAGGCGGTGGCCGCCGGGCGCGCGGTGCCGGCCGCCACCGTCCGGCACACGCGGCTGGGCGAGCGCCCCGTCGTCCTCGTCCCGCTCACCACAGCGGGCGAGGCGGGCGCGCCGCTGGGCGCGATGGTCGGCACCGACCGGGAGGCGCCCACCCTGCTGGTGGTGCCGCGACCGCTCGACCGGGAGCTGCGGTTCGGCTTCTTCGCCGACCTGGCCGACGCGCTGCTGCCGGTCGTGGAGTCCTACGCCGACGCCGTCGAGGTGGAGCCGGCCACCCGCAACCGCGAGGAGACCGAGGTCTGCGCCGACGCCCCGCAGATCGTGCTGCCCAACCCCGCGGCGCTGGAGTACGTCCGGCTGGTCGGCCGCTCCACCCGCTTCCTGCGCACCGCCGACGACCCGGACGCGCCGCACCCGGTGCCCGCGCCGGTGCCGCTGCTGGGGCGCTGGCTCACCCACTACGCGGAGCGCTCCCGCACCCCGGGCAGCGCGCTGCTGCCGGCGTTGACCGACCTGCTCACCCGGCACTGGACGACCGGCCAGAGCGCGATGGAGGACCAGCACCTGGGCGCCCTGCTGGCCTGGATCGACCCGCCTCCGGGGCTGGACGGCCCCACCGCCGCGGCCCGCGCGCAGACCGGCCGCGGCCCGGACGGCCTGCTGCTGAGCCCGCCGGCCGGCCCGGCCACCGACCCGGTCTTCGACAACCGCGTCCTCGCCCCCGCCCTGACCCGCTACGACCGGGCCCGCGCGGCCGGCGACGGGCCCGCGGCGGCGGCCGCCGAGGAGCAGGTGCGGAAGTTGGTGGCCTCGCAGCTCCGCCCCGCCTGGGACGACGTGTGGCGCGGCCTCGACCTGCTGCGGACGCTGCCCGAGGGCGAGCACGTGGCCGAGCGGTGGAAGCGGGACCGCTGGTCCTTCACCGGCCACCGGGACCGGGTGCGGGCCGGCGAGCCCCCGCAGCCCCGGCGGGACGACGCCGTGACCGCCGCGCAGAAGCTCGCCGGGCGGGAGGCCGCGCAGGCCCGGCTGCTGGCGCAGGAGGCGCTGGACGACCCGCTGGCGATGGCCGCGCGACGGCTGGGCGGCGAGGCGTTCGCCGGCACGGTGACGGGTGTGGAGATGGCCTACTCCGACGGCCGCCGCCCGATGCCGCGTCCGCTGGTCACCCTCGCCACCGCCGACCTGCCGCAGGCGGAGCCGGGCGCGAAGGCGTACCGCGCGGTGCCGGGGCGCGGTCGGCGCAGAGCGCGGTGCTGGTCTCGGTCGTCCCCCTGGGCGCCGGGGAGGGAGACGATCCGGACGCCGCCGAGGCCCCCTGGTACGAGGACGGACGGGACGGCGGACCCGAGGGCGGGCCGGATGCTCTGGCCCCGGCCTGGTCCGTGACGGTCCAGCTGACCGGTGGCATGGGCAGTGGCCGCACGCCCAAGGAGGGCTCGGTGCCCGAGCCCGGCGCGGCGGTGGAGTTCACCCTCTTCGAGCACGAGCCGCGCGGCGGCCCGGCGCTGCCCGACGCCGAGGCGACGCCCTGGACGCACGGCGGGCCGCCCGGTGCCGCCGAGGCCCCCGCCGCCCTCGGCTCCCCGGCTCCCCGGCTCCCCCGGCTCCCCCGGCCACGTCGAACGCACCGAACGCACCGAACGCACCGACGACCCCGACCCCGTGACCCCGGAGGACTTCCTGTGACGCAGTCGGCCCAGCCGGAGGCATCTCGGCCGGAGGCACCACCGGCTCAGTCGCCCGCGCGACCGCCCGCGCGGACGGCTGCCGGAGGTCCGGCGGACGGCGGTTTCGACCCGGGCGCGGCGGCCGCCCGGGCCACCGGCGCGATCCTCGCCGACACCCTGCACGGCACCGCCCGGGGCGTGGTGGTCGACTCCCCGCCGGGCGCCGGCAAGTCGACGCTGGTGGTGCGGGCGGCCCGCGAACTGGCCGCCGCCGGGGAGCCGCTGATGATCGTCGCGCAGACCAACGCCCAGGTCGACGACCTGGCGGACCGGCTGGCCGAGGCCGACCCGGAGCTGCCCGTGGGACGGCTGCACGGCGCCGACTCACCGCCCGACCCGGCGCTGCTCCGCCATCCGTCGATCGCCGCGTCCGCCTCGGTGGCCGACCTGCGCGACCGCCCGGTGGTGATCGCCACGGCGGCGAAGTGGGCGTACGTCAAGGACACCGAGCCGTGGCGGCACGCGATCGTCGACGAGGCGTACCAGATGCGCTCGGACGCGCTGCTCCAGGTGGCGGGGCTGTTCGAGCGGGCGCTGTTCGTCGGCGACCCGGGGCAGCTCGACCCGTTCAGCGTGGTCGGTGCCGAGCAGTGGGCGGGGCTGAGCTGGGACCCGTCGGCGAGCGCGGTGGTGACCCTGCTGGCCCACAACCCGGAGCTGCCGCAGCACCGGCTGCCGGTGTCCTGGCGGCTGCCGGCCACGGCGGCGCCCCTGGTGTCGCGGGCGTTCTACCCGTACACGCCCTTCCGCAGCGGCACCGGCCCGGGCGAGCGGCGGCTCTCCTTCGGCGTGCGAAGCGACGGCGGCGGCCTGGACCGGGTGCTGGACGAGGCGGCCGACAGCGGCTGGGGCCTGCTGGAACTGCCCGCCCGGCACACCCCCCGCACCGACCCCGAGGCTGTCCGGGCCGTCGCCCTGCTGGTCCGGCGGCTGCTGGACCGCGGCGGCGTCACCTGGTCGGCGCCCTCCCCCGACCCCGCGCCGCTGACAGCCGACCGCGTCGCCGTCGGCACCGCCCACCGCGACCAGGCAGCGGCCGTCCGGGCCGCACTCGCCGCGGTGGGCGTGACCGGGGTCGCGGTGGACACCGCGAACCGGCTCCAGGGCCGGGAGTTCGACGTCACCGTGGTGCTGCACCCGCTCTCCGGCCGCCCGGACGCGACCGCCTTCCACCTGGAGACGGGACGGCTGTGCGTCCTGGCCTCCCGCCACCGGCACGCCTGCCTGGTGGTCTGCCGCGCGGGCGTCGCCGAACTCCTCGACGAGCACCCCTCGTCCGAGCCGGTGAGCCTCGGCGTCACCGTCAAGTTCCCCGACGGCTGGGAGGCCAACCACGCTGTCCTCGCCCACCTCGCCGAACACCGCGTGCCCTACGCCCCGTGAACACCCCCGAGAGAGTTGCCACGCTGGGTGCCGTAGTGACTCCCGCCGGCGATGAAGGTGATGCTCGTGCACGCTGGCGCAACGTGTTCGACGGCCGCTGTCGTCATGGCACTACGGTTCGTTGGTGAAGGTCCGGGGACAGGGACCACGGCCACCGAGCCGTAGGGGGGTTGATGAGCACCCCGCTTCTCAGGGAGGCTCTTGATGTCGCAGAGCTTGAGTAGCTTTGCTGACCTGCTTCGGGCGGCTGAACGGTCGGTTGTCCACCTGGAGATGCGCGACGCCTACGGCGTGGAGTACGAGATCCAGGGGTTCGCGGCTTGGCGGGAGGGGCACCGCCGGGACCCCGACGACCGCGAGTCGTGGTGGCGTCCGTGGCTCGACCTCGTACGGGCGGTCACCGACAAGGGTGTAGCGATTCGCCGCGCCCGCATCGTCTCCGAGCCCGTGAGCGACTACATCCGATTCGAGCATTCCTGCACGTTCACCAACGTTGCCGCGGGTGAGGAGATCCGCTGGCTGCCACGGCGTCATGCGTCCGACCTGGCCCTGCCCGGCAACGACTTCTGGCTGTTCGACGACCGGTTGGTCCAGTTCAACGTCTTCGACGGAGTCGGCCGGTGGGTCCACACCGACCAGACCGAGGAACCCGCCGTCGCCCGCGCCTGCGCCTCGGCGTTCGAGGCGGTGTGGCAACGCGCCGTCCCGCACGACGACTACCAGCCCCGCTGATCCGCCGCGTCCACCGGGGGCGGATTCGCCGAGCGCCGCGGCCGACACGCGTCGCGATCGTCGCGCGTCGTGAACGCCCGTATGGCGCCGTCTGTCGAGAACGTTCAGGCTGGCGCAGGGCCTGATCCGGACGTACGGCCATACCGAGGCCGGCCGGCGTGAGGGCGTCACTCTGTTTAGTGCCGCACAGGACTGCGCTCGTCCAGCCAGGGGTGGCGGCGACGGATTCGGCTTGTGCCCGCGGCCGGAGCTCGGTCATCAGGGTGCCGCACCGTTCACTGTCCCGGTCGGTCCGCGAGACCCGCAGGGCCTGGCGGACGCCGGGTCCGGATCGTGGGAGCGGCTGGTGCCTGGTGGCGGTCCTGGATCGGGTGGGGCGGGGCGCGGGACAATGGAGGGCGTTGCCCAGACGCAGGAGGTAAACCGGATGTCGAAGCCGCCCGAGGCACGCCGCCCACCGGAGGAGCGGCCCAAGCGCCCGCTCCCGCTGCGGTTCGAGCCGGGCGCGGTGCTGGAGGAGGGCACCGACCGCTTCTTCGACCTGGAGTCGATGGAGGACCCCGAGGAGTTGCTGGTCAGGGCCACGGAGCTGGCGCTGGCGTTCCGCGCGGCCGCCGATCGGGCCACGGAGTTCCAGGCGATGGCGGCCGCGCAGCTGGCGGACCCGCGCCGCTTCGACCGGCTGACCCTGGCCCGGCTCGCCGAGCGGGCGGGGTGGACGGAGGACTACGCGCGCAGGATGGTCGAGTTCGGCGAGGGGCTGATCAAGCGCGGCGGCGTCACCCCCTGAGCGGCCCGCCCCCGGCGCCGGCCCGGCTCGGGCCCTTCCGGCTCGGGGGTCTGGCCGGGGCCCTTCCGGCGCAGGGTCCCGGTTCGGAGGGCCGACGGAGGGTCCCGCTTCGGAGGCTTCCGGTTCGGAGGGCCGAAAACGCTTCCGGCCAGGCAGCCCGGTGTGTGCGCCGCACCCGCGCGCGGCAAACCGCCGACCTCGTGCCGTCACGCTCCGAGGCCGGACGGACACGGTACCCCGCCGCCCGGCCCGCGTCCCGGATACCGCGAAACCTGCCGTTGGCAACTGCCACGTGGGCGACCGTGATGGGCATGGACGATACGGAACGGCGGCAGTTGACCCCGTACGCCACCACCGACGGCGTGGCCTGGCTCGCCTCCGCCAGCGCCTTCCCGCGCAGCGTGCGGGCCCTGTGGTCGGCGCGCCCGGCGGCGCCGAGCGTGCTGCCCTGCGGCACCGTCTTCGACGTGCTGAACCTGCCGGAGCTGTTCGGGCGCCGGGTGCTGGAGCATCTGTGGTCGGACGGTCCGTGCGGCGGCCCCGGCAGCGGCCCGGCGGCGGTCCACCAGGGCCGGGTGCTGCTGCTGGCGTCGGTGGGGACCGCGCAGCGGCTGCCGGCGCTGCTGGAGTGGGAGGAGTGGGGCCGCCGGGTGCCGCCGATGCTGTGCCACGGCGCCGGCGACGCGGTGACCGTCCCGCCGCTGCCCGGTCCGGGGCGCGGGGCGGCGGCGGGCCGCTCGCGGTGGCTGGTGGCGCCGGCCTCGGCGAGCCCCTGGCTGCCCGGCGCGGAGGTGCTGCTGTGGGCGTGCGTGCGGGCCGTGCGGACGGACCGGACGGCGGCCCGCGCGGAGTCCGTGCGGACGGACCCGGTACGGACGGCCGCGCCCGTTCCGCCGCTGGTCACGGTGCCCGGACCGGCCTGAGCCGGGTGACGCGGGACCGGCACGGAACGGATTTCGCAACCTCTGGGGACGGGTGCTAATGTTTTCCACGTCAGCAGGCGCCGCTAGCTCAGTTGGTTAGAGCAGCTGACTCTTAATCAGCGGGTCCGGGGTTCGAGTCCCTGGCGGCGCACCTGAGGGACGAAGGCCTCTCGCGAAAGCGAGGGGCCTTCGTTTGTTTCCCGCGCCACGTCTGCCGCGCCACGTCTGCCGCGCCACGTCTGCCGCGCCACCCCGGCGGTCGCGGGATCGGCCGGGCGGTCCCGGGACCGCCCTGGTGGTCCGGTGATCGGCCGGGCGGGCGGCGCGGCGGGCCTTCCCCCACGGCGGGCCGGGGGGCGGGGTAGCGTTCAGGCGGCGGCGGGCGCCGCCGGCCGGAACGTGTCCTGCGTCACTTGGAGGCTTCACCATGGCAACCACCCGTACCGCGACCACCCAGTGGCAGGGCCCCCTGATGGGCGGCGCCGGCACGGTCTCGCTGGACACCTCCGGCGTCGGCACGTACGAGGTCTCGTGGCCGTCGCGCGCCGAGGCCGCGAACGGGAAGACGAGCCCGGAGGAGCTCATCGCGGCGGCCCACTCGTCCTGCTACTCGATGGCGCTCTCGCACGGCCTGGCCGGCGCGGGCACCCCGCCGGAGACGGTGCGGACGGTGGCGAACGTCACCTTCCAGCCGGGCGAGGGCATCACCGGCATCACCCTGTCGGTGAAGGCCCGGGTGCCGGGGCTGACCGCCGAGGCGTTCGAGGCCGCCGCGCAGGACGCGAAGGCCAACTGCCCGGTGAGCAAGGCGCTGGCCGGCGTGGACATCACCCTTGAGGCCGAGCTGCTCGCCTGACCGGCAACCGCTGGGGAGTCGCCCGGACGGCGGACCCGGTCAGCGGCGGGTGACGCGGATCCTCCAGTCACCCGCCGCGTCCGGCCCCAGGACGGTGAAGGAGAACCCGTCGACGGTGTCCGTCCAGCGCTGGCCGGGGGCGAAGGGGGCGTCGTTGAGCGAGTTGAACGAGCCGCTGCTGTAGTCGCAGGCGGTGCTGCGCGGGTGGGCGTCGACCACCGTGACCGGGCCCTGGCCGGAGTCGACGTCGGTGCGTATCCGGTAGGCGAGTATGCCCTGGCGGCAGGCGTCCTGGTCGTTGCCGAGGGCCTCGCGCAGCTCCAGGACGTACGCCTTCGTCGGGCCGAAGGGCAGCACCACCGCCTTGCCGCCGCCGGGGACCTCGTCCGGGTGGAGCGTGTAGGTGCGGGTGCCGGGGGTGGCCTCGCAGGCGACCTGGCTGTCGTCGAGCCAGCCGAGCTTCCACTTGTGCCAGGCCAGCAGGTCTCCTTGGAGCCCCCAGTCCAGGGACATGGTGTCCCACTGCCCGGCGAGGTGGTCGGTGCGCTGGAAGTCGGAGACGGAGTAGAGGTCGGGCAGCCCGAGGGTGTGGCCGTTCTCGTGGGCGAGGACCCGGAAGCCGGACTGGTCGTGGCCGTAGATGAGGGAGACCTTGTCCAGGTGGGCGCCGTCGGCGGTGGTGACGGCCGAGGCGCCGGTCCAGGTCACGGAGAGGACGGCCTGGTCGGCCGGCGGACCGGCGTTGGGGGTGACGAGGACGTTGACGATGTCGTAGCCGCGGAAGTCCACGCCTGAGCCGGCCGCCTTGACCAGGTCGCGCATCATCGCCGTGTGCGCGTCCCAGCCGTAGCCGCGGCCGATCCCGTAGGAGGAGAACGGCCGCGGCATCCGTATCCACCGCAGCACCGGCGTGGAGCGGTAGTCCAGCCGGCCGAAGGACGCCCGCTCGTACCAGTCGTGGACGGCCGGGAAGAACTCGTCGTACCGCTCGCGGGCGCTGTAGGGGCTCTTGGCGTCGGGGAAGTCGATCAGCAGGGTGAGCGCCCGGACGGTGCCGGTGGAGGGGGCGAACTCGCCGTCGGGGCCGTGCTGGACGTGCTCGGGGAAGCCCTCGGACATGGCGGTGCCCGGCATCTGCCGCAGCGCGCAGGGGCGGCCCGGCGGGGGGCCGAGGCGCCGGCGCCCGACGGTCCGGGGCCGGCGGTGACGACGGAGCCGAGGGCCAGCAGCCCGGCGGCGGCGAGCGCGGCGCCCCGCAGCAGCCCGGCGCGGGCCCCGGGCCGCAGGGCGGCGGCCACGTCAGGCGGCCGGGTCGAGGTCGGCGGGCCGCCGCGGGGTACCCACGGTGACCCGGACGCTGAAGGTCCCGTCGGCCGGCCGGTCGGTGACGGTGACCTGCACGCTGCCGTCCGGCGGCGACCAGGACTCGCCGACGCCGAGCGGGGCGTCGGCCAGCGGCGGGTAGACCGAGGTGGCCGGGCAGGCGGACGTGCCGGGATGGCCGTCGACGACCCTGACCGGCCCGTCGCCGGAGGAGGCGTCCGAGCGCACGGTGTAGAGCAGGACGCCCTCGGTGCAGGCGGTGCGGTCGTTGCCGGCGCGGGTCCGGGCCTCGATCGCCAGCGCGCGGTCCGGGCCGGTGCGCACCACCAGCAGCTTGGTGCCGCCGGGGACCTCGTCCGGGCTGAGGTCGTGGTAGGTGGTGCCGACGCCGGTGACGCAGCCGACCTGGTCCGGCGCGAGCCAGCCCAGCCGCCACTTGTGCCAGGCGAAGGGGTCGGGGGCCAGGCCGAACTGGCTGCCCATCAGGTCCCAGTCGCCGACGTAGGTGTCCCAGTCGGCGTCGCTGCCGGCCGGCGGGCGGTAGTACAGGTCGGGCAGGTCGAAGATGTGGCCGGTCTCGTGGGCGAGGACGTCGCGGTCCGGCGGGTGGTGCTCGAAGACGGTGACCAGGCGCCGCAGGTGGTTGCCGTCGGCGGTGATCGGGGTGGCGAGGTTGACCACCTTGGTGGCGTCGGAGTCGACGCCGGGCGCGTCCGGGTCGGCGACGAGGTAGACGACGTCGTAGCCGTGGAAGTCGACGTGCGGGTCGGCGGTGGCGACGGCGTCGCGCAGGTAGGCGGCGCGGTCGGCGGCGTCCCAGTCGCGGTTGATGAGGTAGTCGCCGGCCGGGCGCGGCATCCGCAGCCAGGTCGTCTCGGCGTGCAGGTGCAGCCGGAACTGCCCGTAGGAGGCGGTGTCCCAGAACGCGCCGGTGGCCGGGTAGTGGTCGGCGGCCACCTGGGCGGGCGTCAGGTCGGGGGCGGTGCCGGGGAAGGACAGGAAGACCATCAGCGCCCTGACGTCGCCCTGCGGCCGGGCGAAGGAGGTGTCCCAGTCGTTGCCCTCGGAGTGGTGGGCGGCGGCGCGCGGCAGCAGGCAGGGGGTGTCGCCGCTGACGGCGGTCGCGGACGGGCCGGTCATCAGCGTCCAGGCCACCAGCGCGGCGAAGCCCGCCACCGCGGCCGCCGCGGCGCGCAGCACCCGGGTCCGCGTGTCGGGCGGCCGGGCGGCCGGCAGGTCTGAGCGGGGCACCGGGTCCTCCGTGCGGGGTGGCGTCGGGGGGTCGTCCGTCCGGGATCTCCCTCACCCTGCTATGGATTGCGGTGGTTTGCCGGATTCGGGTGCTCCGGGAGGGTGGCGGTGGCACCGGCCCGGCGGATGCCCACCGCCGCCCGGGTGACTACCCTGCGTGATGATCTACGGAGAGCGTGCGGACCCACGGACGGCGCGGCGGCAAATCCGGCCACCGGCCGGAACCCGTGCGGAGAATCACCACGGCAACGCTGGATCGCCAACTCCGCCAGCCCATATGATCGCCAGTGACGGAAGCGCGGACAGGAGCAGTCCATGGGCACACCCGCGGGCGGCCCCGGCGTCGAGCCCGGCAGCGCAGCCCAGACCATCACCCGCAGTGATCATTCGCGAGGAGCGGGCGGAACCGGCCCGGTCGGCCCCGCCCGGCAGCCGGAGCCGACGGAATCCACGGGGGCCGCAGGGACCACGGGGTCCATGGGGTCCGCCGAGGCCGCGGACTACCGGGCCGCGTTCGCCGTCGCCCGCTCGGCGATGGCGCTGCTCGACTCCGACGGCACCGTGGTGGCGGCCAACCGCGCGCTGGCCCGGCTGCTGGGCACCTCGCCCGAGCGGCTGGCCGCCCAGCCGGCCGGCCCGCTGCTCGGCCTGGCCGGCGACCCGCACGCGCGGGCCGCGTTCGACGAGGTGCTGTCCGGGCGCCGCCGCCGGCTGCGCTGCGTGCGCCGGCTGGTCCGCCCCGACGGCGGCAGCGTGCGCGCCGAGATGGTGCTGTCCCGCACCGGCACCCGCCCGCTGCTGCTCACCGTCGAGGACGTGGGCGAACGCGAGGAGCTGCGCCGCGAGCTGCGGCACCTGCGGATGCACGACCCGGTGACCCGGCTGCCGAACCGGGCGCTGTTCTTCGAACGGCTCACGGACGCCTGCGCCCGGGCCCCCGAACGCGGCAACGGCCGGATCGGCCTGTGCTACCTGGACCTGGACGGCTTCAAGGCGGTCAACGACACCCTCGGCCACCGGGTCGGCGACGAGCTGCTGGCCGCCGTGGCCGGCCGGCTGCTGGCCTGCGCCGAGGCCGGCGGCCACCTGGTGGCGCGGCTGGGCGGCGACGAGTTCGCGCTGCTGCTGCGGGACTCCACCGGCACCGGGCACGCCACCGGCCTGGCCGCCGCGGTGCTCGACGCGCTCCAGCGGCCGTTCGACGTGGCCGGGCACCGGCTGGCCGTCTCGGCGAGCATCGGGGTGGTGGAGCGGGAGGCGCAGGGCACCACGGCCACCGGCCTGATGCAGGCCGCGGACACCACGCTGTACTGGGCGAAGGCCGACGGCAAGGGCCGCTGGACGCTCTTCGACCCCGAGCGCAACGAGCACCGGATGACCCGTCAGGCCCTCTCCCGCACCCTGCGGCAGGCGGTGGAGCGGGGCGAGTTCGTCCTGGACTACCAGCCGCTGGTGGCCCTGGACTCCGGGGAGGTACGGGGGGTGGAGGCGCTGGTGCGCTGGGAGCACCCGCACTTCGGGCGGCTGGCCCCGAACCGCTTCATCGGGCTGGCCGAGGAGGACGGCTCGATCGTGCAGCTGGGCCGGTGGGTGCTGGCCGAGTCCTGCCGGCAGGCGCGCGCCTGGCAGCGGCAGCGGCCCGAGACCCCGCTGGTGGTGAGCGTGAACGTGGCGGTGCGCCAGGTGTGGGACTCCGACCTGGTCGCCGACGTCGCGGAGATCCTGCGGGAGACCGGGCTGCCGCCGCGGCTGCTCCAGCTGGAGCTGACCGAGTCCGCGGTGATGGGCTCGGCCGGCCGGCCGTTGCAGGCGCTGCACGCGCTGGACGAGATGGGTGTGCGGATCGCCATCGACGACTTCGGCACCGGTTACTCCAACCTCGCCTACATGAGCCGGCTGCCGGTCTCGGCGCTGAAGCTGGACGGCTCGTTCGTCCAGGGCTTCCGGTCCGCGGAGCACCCCAACCCGGCCGACGAGACGATCGTCGAGGCGCTGGTCGACCTCGCCCACCGGCTGGGCCTGACGGTCACGGCGGAGTGCGTGGAGAACGCCGAGCAGGCCGAGCGGCTGCGCCGGATCGGCTGCGACACCGGCCAGGGCTGGCACTACTCGCGGCCGGTGGGCCCGGACGCGATCTCCTGCCTGCTGTGACCGCCGCCGGGCGCTGCGGCACCCGAGGCGGGGACCCGGAACGGGGGCATGGACGCGGAGCAGGGAAGGGCCCGTGTCCTCGGGGGAGTGAGGACGCGGGCCCTTCGGGCCGGTGGCGGTGGGGTCGCCCGGCCGGCCGTACCTGAGGGGGGTTCAGCGGGGCGGTCCGGCCCCGCGGTTCAGGGACGGGACGTCAGCAGGCTCCCAGGTCCTGCCACACGCCCCACTCCCCCGTGGTGCCGGGGACTTCGTTGGTGGTCCACCACTTGGCCTGCCACTTGTGGCCGCCGTAGGAGACCTGGTTGCCGTTGACGTAGATGGCGCTGGAGCTCCAGGCCGGCACGTTGCCGCAGGACGAGGTCGGCGGCGTGGTGGGCGGGGTGGTCGGCGGCGTCGTGGGGGGCGTCGTCGGCGGGGTGGTGGGCGGCGTCGTCGGCGGGGTGGTCGGCGGGGTGGTGCCGGTGGAGCCCGAGCAGCTGCTCGCCGAGCCGTTGGTGGCCGTGACGATCTTGTTGAAGAGCGTGGCCGAGCTGTCCAGGTCCAGCAGCGAGTACATCATCGACCCGCCGAGCCCGGCGCAGTGCGCGTAGTCCGCCTTGGCCTGGATCTCCTGCGCGCCCAGCCCGGCCCAGAACTCGGAGCCGTTGTAGAAGTAGTTGGACTGCGTCTTCGGGTCGAAGAAGGTGTCCGAGGCGTTGTCGACGATCCCGCTGAGCTCCTTGTAGTACGCCACACCCGCGGTCTGGCTCAGGCTGCGCGCCGACGCGGGCCCGGTGGCCGACTGGTACAGGCCGTGGCTGCTGCCGGCGGGCACGCCGGTCCAGCCGCGGTAGTACAGCGGATAGCCCATGGTGATCTTGCTCGCGGGCATGCCGCCGGGGATGCCGTAGGCCGAGTCGCCCTGCGTCCACGCCTTGATCGACGCGTCGGTGTTGTACTTCTCGTTGCCCGGCGCGATCACCGTCGACGGGTCGTCGGAGGACGCGTACACCGGGTCCTGGACGTTGGTCGGCCCGGTCGCGTCCCACGCCCCGTGCATGTCGTACGTCATGACGTTGGCGTAGTCGAGGTACTGGCCGATCTTGTCGGTCTGGATGTTCGCGATCTTGTCCTGGCCGGACGGCAGCGCCGCTGTGAGCAGCATGTGCTTACCGCCGTTGGCCGCCCCGTAGGCGTCCAGCTCGCTGCGGAACTCGGCCAGCAGCGCGGTGTAGTTCGCCTTGTCGTCGGCGCTGTAGTGGTTGCCGGTGTGGCCGTCGGGCGAGCCGGGGTACTCCCAGTCGATGTCGAAGCCGTCGAAGACGCCGGCCGCGGCACCGGTGCCGCCGTAGCCGCCCTGCACCGGCAGGTTGCCCTTGATGAGCATGTCGATGCAGGAGCTGACGAACTTCTTCCGGCTGGCGTCGGTCTTGGCGACGTCGGAGAAGTACTTCGAGTACGTCCAGCCGCCGATGGAGGCGACCACCTTCAGCTTCGGGTACTTCGCCTTCAGCTCCTTGAGCTGGTTGAAGTTGCCGACCAGCGGCTGGTTCCAGACGTCCGCGGTGCCGTTGACGCTGATGTCGGAGCCGAAGGACTTCTGGTAGTCGGCGAAGGCGTCGCCGGCGCCGTCCCCGGCGTTGGGGTCGCTCTCGTTGGTGGCGTCCGACGCCTTGGTGGCCTCGAAACAGGTGAGGTTGGTCGGATCGATGTTCTCGAACGAGTAGTTGAGGACGTCGAGCTTGCCGGCGATCCCCTCGGTGTCGAGGTTCTTGGGGTAGAACGCGTTGCCGTACACGCTCCACTGGTCGTAGTAGGCGATCTTGACGCCGCCGGTGCTGGCGGCGGCCGCCGCCGCGGGCTTGGCGGCGGCGGGGGCGGACGCCTGCGCGGTGCCGATACCGCCGGCCAGGGCGGCGAAGGCCCCGAGGCCGATCGCCGCGCTCGCGACCGCGGCCGCGAACGCTCTCTTCCTGGACTGCACAAGAACCTCCGGGGGGAGAGGAGGAGCCAACAGGTGGTGTGCGCAGCATGGTCAGCCATTGGTCAAGTGCACGTCAATGGTCTGAACCAGACTTGGACTAGACCAATCGCCGGCCCCCTGCCCGTCCGAGCCGCCCGCCCGGGGCATGGGAAAGCCCCTCGTCAGCGAGGTGACGAGGGGCTTTACCCGGAGGGGAGCCACCGCACAGCGGCCCCACAGGGCCCGGCGGCGGTCGAACCACAGGGGCTCGGGTAACCGCGGATTAACCCACGGCGGCGTGCGGCTGACGCCCGGTCGGCCCACCGGCGGCGAGCCGGACGGGGGCCGGGACAGACCCGGGCGCAGCCGGACGGAGCCGGGCCGCACGGGAGCCGACAGGGCCGGGCCGCGGGGGGAACCGGCGGAGCCGAGCGGCGGGCGCGGTGTCAGGCCGCCGCGATGTCCTTGGGGAAGCCGTACGCGTCCGCGACCAGCTCGTAGCTGCGCAGCCGGGCCGCCGGGGTGTGGACGGTGGAGGTGAGCACCAGCTCGTCCGCCCCGGTCCGCTCCACCAGCTCGTCGAGCCCGGCCCGCACCTGCTGCGGGTCGCCGTAGACGACGTTGGCCGCCCAGGACTCGACGAACTCGCGCTCGACCGGGCTGAACTCGTGGGCCGCCGCCTCCTCGGGGGTGGGCACCAGGCCCGGCCGGCCGGTGCGCAGCCGCAGCATGCTCAGCGCGCCCGTCATCACCTGGCGCCGGGCCTCCTCGGCGTCCTCGGCGGCCAGCGCGTTCACGCCGATCGACGCGTAGGGCCGGTCCAGCACCTCCGACGGCCGGAACGACTCCCGGTACAGCGCCAGCGCCGGAAGGGTGTTGTGCGACGAGAAGTGGTGCGCGAAGGAGAACGGCAGCCCGAGCATGCCCGCGAGCTGGGCGCTGAAGCCGGAGGAGCCGAGCAGCCACAGGCTCGGCCGGGCGGGCGACTGCACCCCGCCGGGCCCGCTGCCCTGCACCGGCCCCGGCACGGCGTGGATGCGGGCGTAGCGGTGGCCCGGCGGGAAGGAGTCGTCCAGGAAGCGGGTGAGCTCGGCGAGCTGCTGCGGGAAGTCGTCGGCACCCTCGTGCAGCGTCTCCGCGCGGCGCAGCGCCGCGGCCGTGGCGCCGTCCGTACCGGGCGCGCGGCCCAGGCCGAGGTCGACCCGGCCCGGCGCCAGCGCCTCCAGGGTGCCGAACTGCTCGGCGATCACCAGCGGCGCGTGGTTGGGCAGCATGACGCCGCCCGAGCCCAGCCGCAGGGTGCTGGTGTGGGCGGCGAGGTGGGCCAGCACCACGGCCGGCGAGGAGCTGGCCACGCCCGGCATCGAGTGGTGCTCGGCCACCCACAGCCGGTGGTAGCCGCGCGTCTCGGCGGTCCGGGCCAGCTCGACGCTGGTGCGCAGCGCGTCGGTGGCGGAGTAACCGCTGCCGACGGTGACGAGGTCCAGCACCGACAGCGGCACCGGCGCGGTGCCGCGGACCGGGCCGCGGATGCCGGACCCGCCGCCGGGCGCGCCCTCCGCCGTCCCTGCCTGCCGCCCGTGGTCCTGCTCTGCCTCGCCCACCGTGCTCGCGCCTCCTCGCCGTGCCGTCCCGCGTCCGCCCTGCCGTCCCGGACGCGGTCGCCGTCCCTCTGCGCGGCCCGTACCCCGTACGAACCGTCCGTGCAGGGGAACCCGCTCGGACGTCCGGCCTATTCCCGGCAGCGCACACCACTCCGGCGCCGGGCGGCGCGTGGGAGCGGACGGGGGCGGGGGAACGGACAGGGCGGGGCGGGGACCGGGCGGGCCGACGCGGGCACTCGCTCATAGCAGAAGGGGAGCGCATATGCACCACCCGTAAAATCGGGCAATACCTGTGGCATATGCCAGAGTGCCCCCTTCCTGCATATACGGCTTCCGCGGGTAGTAACCGTATTCAACAGCCCCTTCCGAAGAGCCTCTTGGGACTATCGTGGGGGCCGGTCGAGCTGCGGACCGGGCATCGTCCCGGTCCACGACCAGCAGCTGGCCACAGCCGGAGAACTGCCGGACAGGGGGTCACTGTGGCGCTTGAGCACCGACCGGCCGCGCCGGGGACGCACACCGCGCGGGCCGCGTTGCGCGTCCTGGAAGCCGTCGACACACATCGCGACGGCGTCGGCGCCGATCAGCTCGCCCGCGAGACCGGCCTGCCGATGAGCCAGCTCGTCCAGGTGCTGTCCATGCTGCGCCGGGACCAGTACCTCGGCCTGCTCCCGGGCGGCGGCTACGTGACGGGCGAGGCCGCGGCGGCCGGCGACGGCACACGCGCCGAACGGCTGGGAGCGGCCCTGGTCGAGCTGCGGGACGCGGTGGGCGCGGCCGTCTACTTCTGTCGCTACGGCGACGGCGAGGTACGGGTGGCCGGAGTGGCCGACGGCCCGACCACCCCGCGCGTCAACGAGTGGGTGGACTTCAGGTCCGCCGGCCACGCCAGCGCGGCCGGCAAGTGCCTGCTCGCCCAGCTCGACCACCGCCGCCGGCTCGACCACTTCTCCCGGCACCGCCCGGCCCGGCTCACCTCGCACACCGAGGTCGACGAGCGGGTGCTGCTCAGCCGGCTGGACCGGCAGCCCGCCACCGCGCCCACCCTGGACCTCCAGGAGTACGCGATCGGCACCGTCTGCGCGGCGATCCCGGTGACCATCGGCCAGTCCGCCGCCTGCATCGCGCTGTCCATGCCGCTGTCCGAGGTGCACCGGCTCCGCCCGGCCGCCGAGACGCTCCACCGGCAGGCCGCTCCGGTGCTGCTGGCGGTGAGCCTGTAGCCGTCGTGCTCCGGCCGCCCGGTGGACGGGCCCGACGAAGGCGAACAGGACCCGACGCCAGGGTCACGGCCGGGTGGCCGGAGCGCGGTTTGGGAACGGCGCCGACCATGGGGTAATGTCTTCCACGTCAGCAGGCGCCGCTAGCTCAGTTGGTTAGAGCAGCTGACTCTTAATCAGCGGGTCCGGGGTTCGAGTCCCTGGCGGCGCACCTGAGGAGCGAAGGCCCTCCGCGAAAGCGGGGGGCCTTCGCTGCGTCTACGGACGGACCGGGCGAAGGCGCCCGGACGGATTCGGACCGGGCGGGCCGGGCCTCGTTCAGGCGGTTCCGGCCTTGTCCAGGCGGGTCGGGCCGCGGAGATCCGACTGCGGAGATCCGACCGTGAGGTCAGGCGGTCGGCTCGGCGGTCCAGTGGTCCGGGCGCAGCACCGTGTGCGGCAGCCGGGTGGCGGCGTCGCCGAGAGCGGCGTTGAGCTGGGCCTGGGCGAGGAAGAGCGCCCCGGTCAGGTCCGCGCCGCGCAGGTCCGCCTCACGCAGGTCCGCCCCGATCAGGTCGGCGAGCCGCAGGTCCGCCTCCCGCAGGTCGGCGCCCATCAGCCAGGCCCCGCGCAGGTCCGCCCCGCGCAGCCGCGCCCGACGCAGCCTTGCCCCCGCGAGGTCCGCGCCCCGCCGTCGGGCGAGACGGCCCGGCACCTGGGCCCGTACCAGCGCGCTGGCCCGCAGCAGGAGCGGGTTGACGGCGGCGCGCTCGGCCGCCGGATCGACGGCGGCCAGCCCGGCCGGGTCGCGGCGGGTCAGCTCGTCGATCCGGTCCAGCTCCGCCGCCGCCTCGGCGTGCACAGGCGCGGCGGCCGGCCGTTCCAGCACCTCGGTGAGGAACGCGAGCAGCTCGTGCAGCTGCCGCATCAGTGGCAGGGCCGCGAACATCGCGGCGCCGCCGTCGGGGGCGGTACGCCAGTCCTGGCCGCCGAACGTGGTCCGCGACAGCTTCTGGCCGGCTCCGAAGCAGTCGTAGACGGTGCAGCCCCGGTAGCCCGAGGCGCGCAGGCCGCCGTGGATGCCGCAGCGGTGGCCGGCGCCGAGGTGGCCGCAGGGGGTGCCGGCGGGCTTGTCGGCGGCGAAGTCCGCGGACCGGGTGAAGGCCAGGGCGACGCAGCACAGGCCGAAGCAGGCAGCGCAGTCCGCCCGCAGCTCGGCCCGGCCGGTACGCGGTACGGGCGGCACGTCCCCGCCGGTACGTGTCCGCTCCGCCGCCTGTCCGCTGCCGCTGTCCACGCCGGCTCCCCGCTCTCGTACCGGACGGTGCGCCCGGAGCGGTCCGCCTCCCGGGCCGCTCGGGCCCATCGTGCCGTACCCGGTCCGGCCGCCCGGCGACCGGGTTGCCGGCGGGTCGGGGCCGTGGGCGTCGGTGCTGGTCCGGGGTGCGAGCCGCCGCCGGTGCCGTTGGTCCGCCGCTGGTCGGGACGCCGGGTGGTCGGGGACGCCGGGTGGTCGGGACGCCGGGGCGGCCGTGCTCACCGCGTGGCCCGCTCCAGCGCGACGAGAACGGACTCGTACGGCTCCCCCGTCGCGCGCTCCAGCGCCACCTCGCAGAACCGGCTCCCGGAGAGGTAGGCGTCGTACGCGCGGCCGGCCACCTCCTCGGCCTCGGGCCGGCAGGCTGCCGCCGTGAGCCGGCCGTCCAGCACACCGCGCTCCCCGGCCAGCCCGCAGCAGCCCGCGTCCTCGGGGACGACCACCTCCCGGGCCAGGGCCGCGGCGATCCGCTCCAGCGCCTCGTCGGCGCCCAGCGCCCGCCCGGCGCACGTCGGGTGCAGCACCACCGCGCCGAGCTGCCCCGCCACCGCCAGCTTCGGCAGCAGCTGCTCCGCCGCCCAGCTGACCGCGTCGACCACCGTCAGCTCCTCGTGCAGCTCCCGGTTGGCCTCCGTCAGGTACGGCGCCACGTCGCGGCCGAGCCCGAGCGCGCAGGCCGGCGCGTCGACGACGACCGGCAGCCGGCCGCCGCCGCTCCACGCCCAGGCGTGCTCCACCACCCGGTTGGCCATGACCGCGCAGCCCTCGTCGTAGCCCTGCCCGTGCCAGGGCGCGGCGCAGCACGTGCCCGACAGGTCCGGCGGAATCCACAGCGGTGAGCCGGCCCGCTCGGCCAGCGCCACCAGCGCCCCGACCACCCAGCCCCGGCCGGGCTCGGGCCCCAGCAGCCGGTTGGCGCAGGCCGGAAGGTACACCGCCGCCGCCCCGCGCTGCCGGGTCCTGGGCATCCGCGGCGCCCGGCCCGGCGTCTCGGGCAGCCACCCGGGCAACCCGATCGCGGCCAGCCGCCCGGCCCCGCCCCCTCACCACCGGACCGCCGCACCGCCCGCTCACCGCCGGACGGCTCGCCGGACCACTCCGTCGTCGTCCCTTCACCACCGGAGCGCCCACCGGAGCGGCCACCGGATCGGCCACCAGATCGCCCCGCCGGCCCGCTGTCGCCGGACCGCCCCGCGGAGCGATCGCCGACCCGCCCCGCGGAGCCGGTCAGGCCGCGCACCGCCTCGGCCGCCGTTCCCGCCACCGCGGCTGTGGCCGCCGCCGCCCGCGCCGCCCGCTCGGTCCCCCGTCGGCGCCGGGCCAGCAGCGCGGCCGTCCGCTCCGCCCGCCGCGGGTGGCCGGTCCGCCGGAGGTCCCGCATCAGCGCGCCGGTGTCGATGCCGGCCGGACAGGCGGCCGCGCACAGCGCGTCGCCCGCGCAGGTGTCCACCGCCGCCGGCCCGAACCCGGCCAGCAGCTCCGCCAGCACCGGCGACCCGGCCGGCTGCCGGTGCTGCTCGCGGCGGAGCGCGATCCGCTGCCGGGGCGTGGTGGTCAGCTCCCGGCTCGGGCACACCGGCTCGCACAGGCCGCACTCCGTGCACGCGTCGAACCCGGGCCCGGCCGCCGGCGCCGTCTTCAGGCCGCGCAGGTGGCCGCGCGGGTCCTGGTCGAGCAGCACCCGGGGGGCGAGCACCCCTTCGGGGTCCAGCAGCCGCTTGATCCGCCACATGAGGGCGGTCGCCTTCGCACCCCACTCGCGTTCCACGAACGGCGCGCCCTGCCGCCCGGCGCCCTGCTCGGCCCGCAGCGAACCGCCCAGCCGTTCGGTGACGGTCCGGCACAGGTCGTCGGCGAACGCCGCGTACCGCTCCACGTCGGCGGGGTCGGCGGCGTCGACGGCCAGCTGGAGGTGGAGCGTGCCGGACAGGGCCCGGCCGGCCACGGTCGCCTCGACGCCGTGCCGCTCCTGGAGCGCCAGCAGTTCCTCGCACGCCTCGGCCAGCCGGGCCGGCGGCACCGCGAGGTCCTCGCTGACGAGGGTGGTGCCGGGCGGCCGGTCCGGGCCGCCGGTCGCGGTCAGCGCGCCGCGCGCCCGCCACAGCCGGGCGACCGCCCGCGGGTCGCGGGTGAAGCCGTTGCCGGCCGAGGGGACCGGGGCCACCAGCCCGAGGTCGTCGCAGACCCGCCGGGCGGCCCGTTCGTACGCGGCCAGCTCGGTCTCGTCGGTGGCGCGGAACTCCACCAGCAGCGCGGCGCAGTCCGCCGGCAGCCGCTCCCAGTCGGCGGGCGTGCCGGGCACCGCCGCGCAGGCCCGCAGCGCCCGGCCGTCCAGCAGCTCCACCGCCACCGCGCCGGCCTGCCCGAAAAGGGGCACCGCCGCGGCCGCCGCGGCCGGCCCGGGGAAGAACAGCAGCCCCGCGGTGACCGCCCGGCGGGCCGGGAACGTCGCGTACACCGCCTCGGCGACGAATCCGAGGGTGCCCTGCGAGCCGATCATCAGCCCGCGCAGGATCTGGGCCGGGGTCTCGGCGTCGAGGAAGGCGTCCAGCCGGTAGCCGCCGGTGTTCTTGAGGGCGAACCGGGCGCGGATGGCGGCGGTCAGCTCCGGGTCGGCCTCGATCTCGTCCTTGATGTCGAGCAGGCCCTGGTGGATCTCCGGTTCGTCGGCGGCCAGCGCGGTGTCCGCCTCCGGGTCGCCGGTGTCCACCACGGTGCCCGAGGGCAGGACGGCGGTGAGCGACAGGACGGTGCGGTACGAGTCCCGCTCGGGCCCGGCTGCCGGACCGGTGGCGTTGCCGGCCAGTACGCCGCCGACGGTGGCCGCCGCCGCGCTGGCCGGGTCCGGCCCGAGCACCCGGCCGTGGCGGGCGAGCGCGGCGTTGGCCCGGGCCAGGACGGTCCCGGGCAGCAGCCGCACCCGGGCACCGTCCGCCTCGACCTCCACGCCGCTGAAGTGCCGGCGCACGTCGACCAGGATGTCCTCGCCCTGGGCCTGGCCGGCAAGGCTGGTGCCGGCCGCCCGGAACACCAGGTCACGCCGCTCCCGGCGGGCGTAGGCCAGCAGCCTGACGACGTCCTGGACGCTGTCGGGGACGACCACGGCCTGCGGCACGAAGCGGTAGGGGCTGGCGTCGGAGGCGTACCGGACCAGGTCGACGACCCCGGTGAGTACCTTGCCCGGGCCGAGCAGCGCGGCCAGGCCATCCCGCAGCCCGGCCGGGGTGCCGGCCGCCCGGCTCTCCTCGACCCGGTCGGGCGCCGGCTCCGCGGGCGGACTCGGCCGCCACCGGTCCCCCTTCGGCTCTCGCACGGGCATCAGGACCTCCGTCACGGGGATCTCACACCACTGGCACACCACTCGGTCGTCACGCCGGTCGTCACATCGGATCGTCACAGCGGTCCGTCACGTCGTGCATCGTGTCGTGCTCCGAGCTGTTCCTCGCGTCGTGCATCGCGCCGTTCGCCGCGCCGCGCTCCGCGCCGTCCGTCGCGCCGCGCTCCGCGCCGTCCGTCGCGCCGCGCTCCGTGTCGTGCTTCGCGCCGTCGTCACGTCGTCCGTCGTGCCTCGCGTCCGGTGCGGCGGTCGCCCGCGCCGTCGAGCCGTGCGGCGGCCGGTGCCGGCCCGACGCCGCCCGGCGGGTGGCCGCCGGGCTGCCGTACCGCGTGTCCCGCTCAGCCTCGCCGAGGTCGGGCCCGCGCGCCTTCCGAGCGCGTCCGGGCCGGGTGCTCCCCGGGGACGGCTACGCGCGGCGGGCGGCGGACACCGTGTGCGAGCCGGTGAGCGAGGCGTAGACGACGACGTTGGCCGAGTACTCCTGCGCCGTCTTGTCGAAGTCCCCGCCGCAGGTGATCAGGCGCAGCTCGGGGCGGTCGGCGGCGTCCGAGCCGTAGACGCGGGTGGCGTCGAAGTGGTCCTTGGGGACGACCTCGACGGCCTCCACCGAGAAGTCCGCCACCGAGTGGTCCGCCCGGGTCACCTCCACCAGAGCGCCGGGCCTGACGGTGCTCAGCGGAAAGAAGACGGCCGGCCCGGTCTCGGTGTCCACGTGCCCGACCAGCAGCGCCGCCCCGGCCGCGCCGGGCGTGGGGCCGCCGCGGTACCAGCCGGCGATGTCCGGCGTGGAGTACGGCGGCGGGTCGATCGTGCCGGCGGTGAGGCCGCGCGGGACCAGCGGGGCGTGCAGGCCGATGGAGTCGATGTCCACCCGCACGGGGTCGGCCGCGGGCATCGGGTCGTGCGCCGGGTACAGGTGCGGCGGGTGGTCGGCGGCCGCCGCGGCCAGCCCACGGCCAGCGCCGGCGGGGGTGGTGGTGCCTCCGGAGCCGTGCCCGAGCAGCCAGGCCGCCAGCAGGACCAGCCCGGCCGCCACGGCCGTCCACGTCCTGCCGTCGGGCCGGGCGCGGGTGTCGCTGCGGACCGCCTCCGCGTACCCGCCGTCCCGGTCGTACCCGCCGTCCCGGTCGTCCCGGTCGTCCCCGCCGGGCATCCCGGTCAGCCGCGGCGCGCGCGGCGCCGGTAGGCCGCCACACCCGCCAGCCCGGCCGCGGCGGCGACCCCGGTCACCACCAGCGGCGTCGTGCTGGTGCCGGCGACCGCGGGGCCGGCCGCCAGTTGCTCCGCTCCGGCGTGGTCGGCGGCGCCCCGTGCGGCCAGCTGCGCGGCCGCGCCACCGCCGCCGGCCGGCACCGGCAGCTCCGGCTCCAGCGGGCTGATCGACTTCCCGCCCGAGCCCCCGAAGCCGTCCGAGCCGCCGACGCCCCCGAGCGAGCCGGACGTGCTGACCGTGATGGACGCCGAGGCACTGCTGCCGGCACCGTCGCAGCGCACGGACACCTGGTAGGAGCCCTCGACGGCGTCGGACCTGATGAACGCGCTGCCGTCCATGCCGTCACCGTCGCCGGCCGGCGAGAGCGTCACGGCGGCCACGAACACGTCGGCGCTCGCCGTCGCGGCCTTGCCGGCCTTGCAGGAGGTGGCCAGGTGCAGGGAGACGACTCCGCCGGGGGCGACGGTGTGCGGGCTGACGTCCATGCCCCCCGCCGAGCTCGCCGCGCCCGCGGTGCCCGACGAGCCGGAACTGGAACTGGAGCTGGAACTCGACGAGCTGGACGAGGAACTGCTCGACGAGGAGCTGCCCGACCCTCCGCCGCCGTCGTCCGCGAGGGCCTGCTTGGGCAAGCCCGAGACGCCTCCGACGGCGAGGACGGCGACGGCGCCGACCGCGGCGACGACGGGCAGTTTCAGACCAAACATGTGGACCTCCGCTCGGCCGGGAGCGGGAAGTCGCGCCCGGTGGTTACGAAGATTCCGCCGGGGGCCGCCGCCCGCACTCCGGGCGGCGACTCACTGACCCATCGGGGTGATGATCTGTATACGGACAGTAAAAAGACGTGTGTCGGCACTCGCGGCCGCGCACACTCCGGCAATGGGGCGGGGAAACCGGACCCCGACCCGGACCTCGACCCGGGCGGTTCCGGGCCCGGTCAGGTCGGATCAGACCAGATCAGGTCAGGTCAGACCAGGTCGACGTCAGATCAGCTCGACGAGGTCGGCGATGGAGTCCACGACCCGCGTCGGCCGGAACGGGTACCGCTCGATGTCAGCGGGAGAGGTCAGCCCGGTCAGCACCAGGAACGTCTCCATGCCGGCCTCCAGGCCCGCCTGCACGTCGGTGTCCATCCGGTCGCCGATCATGGCCGAGGACTCCGAGTGGGCGCCGATGGTGTTCAGCCCGGTGCGCATCATGAGCGGGTTGGGCTTGCCGACGAAGTACGGCTCCTTGCCCGTCGCCTTCGTGATCAGCGCGGCCACCGAGCCGGTGGCGGGCAGGTCGCCGTCGGCGGACGGGCCGGTGCTGTCGGGGTTGGTGGCGATGAACCGCGCGCCCTTGTTGATCAGCCGGATCGCCTTGGTGAGCGCCTCGAAGGAGTACGTCCGGGTCTCGCCCAGGATCACGAAGTCGGGGTCCGCGTCGGTGAGGATGTACCCGGCGTCGTGCAGGGCGGTGGTCAGACCGGCCTCACCGATCACGTAGGCGGTGCCGCCGGGGTGCTGGTTCCCCAGGAACGTCGCGGTGGCCAGCGCCGAGGTCCAGATGTTCGCCGCGGGGACGTCCAGGCCGATCCGGCCGAGCCGGGCGGCGAGGTCGCGCGGCGTGTAGATCGAGTTGTTCGTCAGCACCAGGAACGGGCGCCCGGACTCCCGCAGACGCGCGATGAAGGCGTCCGCCCCGGGGACGGGGACACCTTCGTGCATCAGCACGCCGTCCATGTCCGTGAGCCAGGACTCGATGGGCTTGCGCTGGGTCATGGAAGCGGTCTCCTGCGGGTACGCGGGGCAGCAATACTGCGATCATCCCACAGCCACCGAATCTCCCCCAGAGCCTTGCGCTCACGCCCTCGCCCGCCCGGCCCGTGCCCCCTGCCCGCCCGCCCGTCCGCCCGTCCGGCCCACAGGCTCTCGGGACGGCCGGACGGGCGGGGCCCGGGACGGGGCTCCCGGTCAGGCCGGGTGGAACTCCTGGCGCTGGCGGCCCAGGCCCTCGACGGCGATCTCCACCACGTCACCGGCCCGCAGGTAGGGCTTCGGGTCGGGCTGGCCGAGGGCCACACCGGCCGGGGTGCCGGTGTTGATCACGTCGCCCGGGTAGAGCGTCATGAAGTGGCTGAGGTAGCGCACCACCTCGGCGACCGGGAAGATCATGTCCGCGGTGGTGCCGTCCTGCTTCAGCTCGCCGTTGACCCACAGCTTCAGCGGCAGCGCCTGCGGGTCGAGCACCTCGTCGGCGGTGACCAGCCACGGGCCGAGCGGGTTGAACGTCTCGCAGTTCTTGCCCTTGTCCCACTGGCCGCCGCGCTCGATCTGGTACTCCCGCTCGGAGACGTCGTGCGCGATGGCGTACCCGGCGACGGCGTCGAGCGCCTCCTCGTGGGACGCGGCGTAGCGCAGCTCACGGCCGATGACGACGGCCAGCTCCACCTCCCAGTCGGTCTTCTGGCTGCCGCGCGGCACCAGCACGGTGTCGTCGGGGCCGACGACGGTATCGGGCGCCTTCATGAAGACGACCGGCTCCGCGGGCGGGGTGGCGCCGGTTTCCGTCGCGTGGTCGTGGTAATTGAGCCCGATGCAGACGATCTTGCCGATCCGGGCCAGCGGCGGGCCGGTGCGGGGGGTGCCGGGGACGGCCGGCAGCGAGCCGTCGGCCGCGGCGGCGGCGATGCGGTCCAGGGCGGCCCGGTCGGCCAGCACCGACCCGTCGATGTCGGGAACGATCCCGGACAGGTCGCGCAGGACGCCGTCCTGGTCGAGCAGGGCGGGGCGTTCCGCTCCGGCGGGTCCGACACGCAGCAGCTTCACTGTGGCTCTCCGAACGTCAGCTTCTGGGGTGCACTTGCTGGACGGCCATCGCCCGGCGGACTGCGGGGACGAGGAGGTCCCCCGCCTCCCGCCGGGTCAGGTCATCCGATGTCTGGGCTGATCCTCCGACCCTCCCGGTGTCCTCCGCAACCCCTGGTCCACGCCCCACCCGCCCGAAGCGACAGCCAACCCCCCTCCGCCGCCTGCGATGACGTGGCCGAACATCGCCGAACGCCGCCGATCGGTGGCCTCGGCAGCAGGTCAGCGGGTGGCCAGCTGGGAGATCGCGTAGATCACCAGGCCGGCCAGCGACCCGACCACCGTGCCGTTGATCCGGATGAACTGGAGGTCCCGTCCGACGTGTGCCTCGACCTTCCGCGAGGTCTGCTCGGCGTCCCAGCCGGCCACGGTGTCGCTGATCAGCGAGGTGATCTCGTCCCGGTAGGTGGTCACCACGTAGACGGCGGCGTCCTCCAGCCAGGTGTCCACCTTCGCCTGGAGCTGCGGGTCGACGGCGACCCTCCGGCCCAGCGACAGCAGTGAGGACCGGGCCCGCTGCCGCAGCTCGCTGCCCTCGTCCTGCGCCGCGGCCACCACCATGGAGCGCAGCGCGCCCCAGGCGGACGCGATCAGCTCCTGCACCTCGCTCCGCGCCAGCAGGTCCCGTTTCAGCCGCTCGACCCGCGCCCGGGTGTCGGGGTCGGACTGGAGCTCGCCGGCGAAGTCCGCCAGGAACCGGTCGACGGCGGCGCGGGCCGGGTGGTCCGGCGCGTCCCGCATCTCGGTGACGAAGCGCAGCAGCTCCTTGTAGACGCGCTCGCCGATCCGCCGGTCCACGAAGCGCGGGGTCCAGCCCGGCGCCCCGCCCTGCACCGCGGCCAGCACCGAGTCGCCGTGCTCCACCAGCCAGTCGTGGGCCCGCGCGCACACCAGGTCGACCATCCGGCGGTGGCCGCCGTCCGCGACGATCCGCTCCAGCAGCCGCCCGAGCCCCGGCGCGATCTCCTGCGCCTCGGCCCGCCGGGTCAGCGCCTCGCCGACGACGGCCTGCACGTCGGAGTCGCGCAGCACCGTCAGGACGCCGCGCAGCGTGGCCGACGCCTGCTCGGTGACCCGGTCGGCGTTGGCCGGCTCGGCCAGCCAGCCGCCCAGCCGGGCGCCGATGCCGACCTGCCGCAGCCGGCCCCGCACCACCTCACCGGACAGGAAGTTCTCGCCGACGAACTCGCCGAGGCTCGCGCCCAGCGCGTCCTTCTTCGTCGGGATGATCGCGGTGTGCGGGATCGGCAGCCCCAGCGGGCGGCGGAAGAGGGCGGTGACCGCGAACCAGTCGGCGAGGGCGCCGACCATGCCCGCCTCGGCCGCCGCCGACACGTACCCGGCCCAGTCGCCCGCGCCGCGCTCGCCGGCCCACTTGGCCAGCCCGTACACCACGGTGGCGACCAGCAGGAAGCCCGTCGCGATCAGCTTCATCCGGCGTACGCCGGCCCGCCGCGCCGCGTCCGGGTCCACCGCCGCGTCCGCCGCCGCGTCCGCGTCCGCCGGCGGCCCGGAAGGCCCGCCCCTCCGACCCGGCCCGCCCGACCCGGACGGCGGTACGGGCGGTCCCGCGCCCGGCCCGGCGGGCCCCGCCGTTCCGGGCACCCGTGCGGCTCCGGCCGCACCGGTCACGCCGGCCGCCGCCCGCACCCCGTGTGTTCTCCCCGCGTCCATCGGCTCCACCCGCGTATTCTCACCGCCACTGCCACTCTTGGAACGTCCATCCGTATCCCGACGCCTCCCGCGCGCCGCCCGGATACGACCCGGACACGACCCTGAGACGACCCCGAGCCGGACGCCGCCGCGGCACCAGCCGGCGCCGACGGACCCTGCCGGACCGCCGGACCGCCCGGACCCCGCACGACCCGCACGACCGTACGCCCCCGAGGAGCACCTACCGCGATGACCGCGCCGCACACCACCGGGGGCCTGCCCGGCTACGCCGAGCACTTCGAGGAGCCCGAGGGGTACCTGGACTTCGCCCGCTACGGCCCGCCCTCCCGGGAGGTGCTGGCGGCGGTCGGGGACGCGCTGGCCGCCTCGGCCCGCGCCGGGCGGGGGACGGTGGACACCCTGATGGACGCCGAGGTGCGCGCCCGGCAGGCCGCCGCCCGGCTGGCCGGTACCGGCGAGGAGCACACCGTGCTGCTGCCCAACGCCTCCACCGGGCTCTTCCACGCCGCCCTCGGGCTGCCCGGTGGCACGGTGCTGGCGCCCGAGGCCGACTTCCCCGCCAACCACTACCCGTGGCGGCGCGCCGAGCAGCTGGGCCGGGCCCGGCCGCGCTGGCTGCGCACCGACCCGGCGGGTCGGGCCACTCCGGACGTCGTCCGGGCCGCGCTCGCCGACGCCCCCGACGACGTGGTGGCCCTGTCGGTCAGCGCCGTGGACTTCCGCAGCGGCTACCGGGCGGACCTGGCGGCGCTGCGGGAGGTGATCGGCCCGGACCGGCTGCTGGTGGTGGACGCGATCCAGGGCTTCGGCGTCGTCGACATGCCCTGGCAGGCGGCGGACGTGGTGGTCACCGGCGGCCAGAAGTGGCTGCGGGCCAGCTGGTCGACGGGGTTCGCGGTGCTCTCCGACCGGGCCCTGGAGCGGCTCGAACCGGTGCTGACCGGGTGGACGGGCGTCACCGACGTGGGCCTCTTCGACGACCAGGAGCACCCGCCGGCCGAGGGCGCCGGACGCTGGAGCATCACCAACCTCAGCCCGGTCGCCGCCGCCGGCCTGGAGGCGGCGCTGGCGCTGCTCGAACGGGTGGGCGTCGCGGCCGTCGAACAGCATGTGGAGCTGCGGGTGGACCAGCTGATCGACACCGTCCGGAGCTACGGGGGCGAGGTGCTGTCCCCGTCCGAGCCGGCCCGGCGGGCGGGCATCGTCTCCTTCCGGATGCCGGGCACCGACGCGGCTGACGTCGGCGCGGCCCTGCACCGCCACGGCGTGACCCCGACGGTACGGGCGGACTCCGTCCGCCTGTCAGCGCACGCCTCCACCCCCCTCGCGGCGGTCGACCGCGTCCAGCAGGCACTGGCGTCCCTGCGCTGACCCCGGCATGCGGCGGGGCCCGCCCGGCACCGGGCGAGAGCCGGGCGCCGGGCGGTCCGGGCGATCCCGGCGGTCCGCGAGGTCCACGAGGCCCGCGAGGCCCGGGAGGTCCCCTGGCCCCGCCGGGCGGCCGCGCACCGCGATAATCGAGGAATGAGCACCGCGACCCCCGCCACCCGCCTCGTCCTGGCCACCCGCAACGCCCACAAGGTCATCGAGCTGCGCGCCATCCTCGCCGAGACCGGCCCCGCCGTGGAGCTGGTCGGCGCGGACGCGTTCCCGCACGTGCCCGACGTCAAGGAGACCGGGGTGACCTTCGCCGACAACGCCCTGCTCAAGGCGCGGGCCCTGGCCGAGGCCACCGGGCTGCCGGCCGTCGCCGACGACTCGGGGATCTGCGTGGACGTGCTCGGCGGCGCCCCGGGCATCTTCTCCGCCCGCTGGGCCGGCCGGCATGGCGACGACGCCGCCAACCTCGACCTGCTGCTGGCCCAGCTCGCCGACATCGACGACCCGCACCGCGGCGCCCACTTCGCCTGCGCCGCCGCCCTGGCCCTGCCCGACGGCACCACCCGGGTCACCGAGGGCCGCCTCACCGGCACCCTCCGGCACGCGCCGACCGGTGGCGGCGGCTTCGGCTACGACCCGATCCTCCAGCCCGAGGGCGACACCCGGACCCTGGCGGAGCTGACCGCCGACGAGAAGAACGCCATCAGCCACCGCGGCCGCGCCTTCCGCGCCCTGGCCCCCCTGGTGGCCGAACTCCTGGGCTGAGCCCGCGGCCCGCCGCCCCGCCACGAGCCGGGTGTGGGGGCTCGGCCATGCGCGGATCGGGGACGGTCTGGTGCCGCGACCGGCACGGTTCGCCCGGTAGCGAGGTGTCCTTGTGCGGTCGGCCGCAAGGCGCCGAACCGGCCTCGTAGTGGGCCTGCTCGGCCGGTACGGCAACGCGGCGGATGGCCGTGCAAGGGCGGCGAGCGGGGCACACCTTGCCGGGAGCGGCACTAGGTGTCGCCATGTCCCGCCTGACGTCCGGCTTCGCCCCGCCGGCGACGGAGACGGCCGTTGTGCCGCGACGCGCCGGTGAGCGGGGGGAGAGCCACGGGGCGCTGACCGAGCTGTCCGACGCGATCCGCTGAGCCCGCTCCGCCAGGACGAGGACGGGTGACCTACGTCTCCTTGTACGGCGAGGTGCAGAAGGAGGTCATCCGTGACGCCCTCGCCGCCGAGTTCGGCCTGGAGATCGATTTCGCCGAGGCGACGCCGCCGTACATCGAGCGGCCGTCAGGCGAAGGCTCGTTCTTCGAGGAGGTGTTCACCCCGTCGAACCCCTTCGTCGCCACGATCGGGATGCGTACGGCACCGGACACGCCCCTGGTCGCCGGTGGCATCTCGGTGGTCACGGGTGACATCCCGGCGGGTGACGTGAACGGGCTCCAGGCCGCCCTGCCGGGTCTGACGAGGGGCGAGGGCGTCATGGAGGTCGAGTTCGGTCCTACCGGCCGAACTCGCCGCAACTGACCTACCGTCACCTGTAGTTTGGGACGCATGGCTGACGAGATCTTCGGACACCCACGGCTGGCGGCGGTCTACGACGCGCTGGACCCCGATCGGACCGACCTCGACGCCTACCTCGCCCTGGCGGGGCAGTTGGAGGCCAGACGGGTGCTGGACATCGGCTGCGGCACCGGTGTGTTCGCGCTCCTGCTGGCCGACCGCGGCGTCGAGGTCGTCGGCGTCGACCCCGCCCGAGCCTCCGTCGACGTGGCCAGGGCGAAGCCGGGAAGCGAACGCGTGCACTGGATCTGCGGTGACGCGACGGCGCTGCCGCCCCTGCGGGTGGACCTCGCCACCATGACGGCGAACGTCGCCCAGGCGATCGTCGCCCCCGACGCGTGGCAGCGGACGCTGAGCGGGGCGTTCCGGGCCCTGCGCCCCGGCGGCCACCTGGTGTTCGAGACCCGGGACCCGGCCGCCCGCGGCTGGGAGGCGTGGAACCGCGCGGCCTCGTACCGGGTCACGGAGATCCCGCAGGCCGGCGTGGTCACGAGGTGGGTGGAACTGGTCGAAGTGAGCCCGCCCCTGGTGACGTTCCGCTGGCACCTCGTGTTCGCCGCGGACGGGCAGCACATGGTCTCCGACTCGACGCTGCGATTCCGGGAGCGGGACGAGGTCGAGGCCGAACTGGCAGCCCAGGGCTACGTGTTGCAAGAAGTGCGGGACGCGCCCGACCGTCCGGGCAGGGAGTTCGTCTTCGTCGCCCGGCGCCCCTGAGCGGCCGGGCGCCCCCGCACGATCCCTTATCGCGACTGACGACTGGAGCACTCATGCGGATCCTCTGGGTCTCTGACAGCCCCAACCACCCTTCCGGGTACGGGACCGTCACCGCCAACGTGTGCCGCCGCCTCCACGGGAGAGGGCACGAGGTCACCGTTCTCGGCTGGCAGACCAGCGCCGCCGGGACCGACTGGAACGGAATCCGGCTGCTGCCCGCCGGCCAGGACAGGTACGGCGCGGACGTGCTCTCCGCGTACCTGGAGGACGTACGGCCCGATTGCCTGGTGACGCTCGGCGACGTGTACGCCATGAGCTATCTCGCCGCCCCCTCCTACCGCCGCCTCCTGGACACGCTGGGGATCCGCTGGATCCTCTACTACCCGGTCGACGGGGCCACGCCGGAGGGACGGCTCCCGGAGAACTGGACCGATGTCCTGGCCGCGGTCGATGTCCGCGTGACGATGGCGGAGTTCGGCAGGGAGGTGACCGCCGCGTGCGGGCTCGATGCGGAATGCATCCTGCACGGCATCGACTCGGACCTGTTCCGCCCGCCGGTGGACAAACGGCGGATGAAGGAGAGACTCGGCTACGAGGACACGTTCGTGATCCTCTCCGACGCCCAGAGCCAGCCGCGCAAGCTGATTCCCAGGACGCTTGAGATCGCGGCCCGGTTCCTGCGGCGCCATGACGACGCCGTCCTCCACCTGCACTGCGACCCGTACGAGGCGCCCTATCAGGAGTACCGCTACAACATCCCCGAAGACGTCGCCGCTCTCGGCCTCACCGGCCGCGTCAGGTTCACGCAGGGCTTCCGCATGGGCCCGGACGGCGGCCTGACGGCGGCGCAGATGGCCGACCTCTACGCAGCCGCCGACGTCCACCTCCTCTGCTCCTACGGCGAGGGATTCGGCCTGCCGACCCTCCAGGCGGCAGCGGCTGGTGTGCCGCCGATCGCCGTCGACTACTCGGCGAGCCGCGAGCTCGTGGGAGACCACGGATTCGCCGTTCCGGCCGAGGCGGTCGTCGTGGACAACGCGGGATTCGCACGCCATCTCATGAACCGCGACGTCGCCACCGGAGCACTCGAACGGATGTACCAGTCACGCGACGAACTGGCCGAACGGTCGTCCGCGTCCCGCACGTTCGCCCTGAACCTCGGCTGGGACGCCATCGCGGACCAGTGGGAGCGGGTGCTCACCTCGGACACCCGGCACCGGGAGGCCGAGTCGACCGGATTTCCGCACGGGAAACCACGCAAGGGGCAGCTCCGCATCCCCGTGTGGCTGCCGGGCGAATTCGCCGCCGCCGCGGACGGGTGGATTCTCGGCGGCCCGGGTGACGCCGCCCTCGTGGAACGGCTGCAGCGCCTCTTCACCGGCCTGGAGGCGGCCGAGGCCGGCGAAGCGGGATCCGCCGGGTCAGTGGAGGAGCACCTCGGGACGCTCCTCAACTCTCTCGCGGTCGTGGACTTCGCTCCCGGCGGGGTTCCGGGCGTCGACCAGGCGTGCGCGGCGCTCGGCATCCCCTACGCCGGGCGGAGCGCGCTGTGGCCGGCGACCGACGCTCCGGACCCCTTCCTCCAGGCCCGCCGTCTGCTCACCGACCAGGGGCTGAGCCAATGGCGCCGGGCCGAGGCGCTGCGTACCGCCGACCGGGAACTCGGCTCCCGGGCGATCGACCGCATACGGCACCTCGCACGTGCGGCCGCCGAGCGCCCGTCACTGTGAGACCGGCTCGGGGACCGGTCGGGGGCTCTCCGGCGCCCTCATCCGCAGGACGCCCAGCGAGAGCAGCGAGGTGAGGACGAAGGCGACGACGAAGACCGTGTGCCCCTGGGAGAACGCCAGCGAGACCCCGAACAGCGCCATCCACACGAAGACGTAGGCCATGTCGCCCGCGATCTCCATGGCCATCACGTACTGCACGCCCTCCTTTCCGGCGTGACCGTAGTACGTGCTGGTCCACGGGATGTTCTGGTAGCTGCCGGCCAGTTGCGCGGCGGTGCCCACGGCGGTGATCGTGATCGGGTTGAGCGCGAAGAGGCGCAGGACGTTGGTCAGCGAGACCAGGACCGTCCCCTCCGCCAGCACGCGTCGGGTCTTTCCCGCGTCTCCGCGCCGGCCCGCCACCCACAGGAGCACCGTCGCCGCCAGAGCCGAGACGGTGTTGATCACGCCGATGTCGGCGAAGTCGCTGACGACCTCGGCCATGTAGACCGGCCAGACCATCATGGCGATCACCGCGTTCGCGTTGTAGCAGAAATTCGCCCAGAGATCGCGCTTCGACGTCTGTCCCAGGCCGTAGCGGACCGGTTCGTCGAACCGGGGGTCCGCCTCGCCCGCGACCTGGATACGCCACGCGGGAACCACGGCGAGAAGGGTCAGCCCGACCGCGGACAGCAGCAGTGCCCGCTGGCCGCCGACCGAGATGGCCACCCCGCCGACGAGCGGAGCGCTGAGCACCATCAGACGGCTCACCGATTCGATCACCGCCAGCTCCGTCCCCCTGCTCCCGGTGACCAGCATCCTGGCGAGATGGATGTGCTGTGAGTTCCACAGGAAGGCGTTGGTGAGCGCCATGGCCGCCGCGGTCGCCACCAGTGACCAGGCAGGCAGGCCGGTGCTGAGGAGGTTGAAGGAGGACACATAGACCGAGGAGCAGCAGAGGGCGATGACGAGGCCGACGCGCGGGCTGAATTTCTGGATCAGGAGTACCGAGGGGTAGTTCACGGCGAGTTTGCACACCGCGTAGGCGAGATAGTAGAGGCAGACGCCCCAGAGCCGCACGCCGCGATCCAGCAGAAGCAGCGGAACGAAGATGTTGATCAGATTGACCGACAGGCTTTGTAAACTCAGGGCCAGAGTGACGTTGACAAGGTTCTTGTGCGGGACACGCGGCATGGAAACTCCTTGGTGGAACGGCGGTTCAGGCCCCCTGCGCATCTCCCGCGCCGACGCGCCCGGCGGTGGATCCCGCGCCTCGTGACCGCCCGGGGAAGGGCGGGGGAAAGGCTCGGCCTGCGCCGACCGGGGAATGCCCCCGCCGCGTGGCCCCGGTCCGCCGGCGCGCTCCGCAGTGAAGGCAGCCGCTGCCGGAATCTGGGCGGATATCCGGCAGAAATTCGCCGTACCGGGCGTAATGAATATGTGCGCCGCAGGCATGCTAGCGAGTCCACGTCGCCCTCGCAATGACGTTCGGCACCGCATCATCGCGCGCCATCCGGTGATCGACGGCGGCGTGTCCAGGGCCCTGGGCTGCGGACCGGCACCCGGGCCCGGCCCCGTGCGGGAAAAGATCCAGAACGCCGCCGCCTCGGAGAATCTCAGGAAGTCAGGGAACCAGCCGTGATCAACCGGTGGCCGATCCGCCATTCGCGCCTCTCACCACCGGCAACATCATGCTGAGGCCGCATTACGAGACGCCGAATAACGCGGCCTGATCCAGTGGTGTTTTGCCCTGAAAGACCGAATTCCGAGCCATCGTGGCCCACGGCGACCTGGAGTCGCTGTCGGACGGACAGCTCACCGCACTGGCGTTCGGGGTGTCGGTCCTGCTCGGCACACCCACACCGCAACGCTCGGCCGAAGCCTTCATCGTCCTGGTGGAGGACCAGCGGCCGGACGACGCCGCCAGGGCCCCGGGTTTCACGTCCGACGGACGCATGGCCGGCGAGGTTTGCCCGGTAGCGAGGTGCGCCGGCGCGGGTCGTCGCAAGGCGGCCGGAAAGTCCCACCGTCGGCCCACGCGGCCCTTTCGGCCAACGCCGCGCGGGGGCCGTACCAGACGCGAGGGCCCGTGCCAGGCAAGGCGAGCGGGGCACACCTCGCCGCGAGAGGCACCAGCCCGTCGGCCGGGGTCTCCGGCGTCCCGTCCCCGGGAATCCCGAAGCCGCCGGGACGCGGGTGCGGAGAATTCCCGCATGACCGCCCCGGGCAAGGGCAGGCGACCTCTCGGAGGCTGATAACCATGGGACCGTTGCTCGTCGTTCTTCTGCTCGCGTTGCTCCTCTTCGGTGTGGGATTCGCACTCCACCTTCTGTGGTGGGTGGCAGTCGTGGTGCTCGTCGTGTGGCTGCTCGGATTCCTCGTGCGGGGCACCCACTCCAGCGGGGGCCGAGGCCGCTGGTATCGCTGGTAGCGGCCGTTTCCCAGCCGATCGGCGGGTGCCCGTCCACTGCTCCTGGGAGCGGACGGCACCCGCCGTCGTACCGGCCGCGCTCGGCCACGGTCCGGAACGGCCTGGCCGGACTCGGTCGCGCTCGGTCGACCGCGGTCTTCGCGGACAGGGAGCACGAGAAGCCGTGGATCGCCGCCAAGGCGAGGACGAGTGTGCTCGCCGCACCAGGCATGGCCGTGCTTGAGCGATCCCGTACGGCATGCGGCAGCGCGATCGCTTCAGGGCATATCCGACGGTGGGGGTGATCTCCTCTGGTCGTACGGGCACCACGTTTGCTCCGAGGTCCGACACCGTCGGAATGTCCGCGGGATCGGGCCCCACCGGGCGCGGCGGCGTGCGACATGCCGCTTTCGGAGCAATCGGGGATGCTGGGCTGTTCGCCCGCCACGCTGTGCTTGTTGATCACTTCCTGGTCATCGAGACCAGTGGTGTACAGGTCAAGTGAGGTACGGGGCCATGGCCGGTGCGACCGGACGAGGAGGACCGGCCATGCGCGGGCGGCAGGTCACGGGCTGGCTGTCGAAGGTGTTCGAGCTCAACCCCGCGGGGATCAACTGGCCGCGAGCGGTGATGTTCGTGGACGTCGCGCTGGTGCCGCTGGTCGTCTTCTGGACGATTGGGCACGAGCAGTACCTCCTCAGCGCCTTGTTCGGCCTGGTGTTCGCGGGGCTGGCCGACCCGGGGGGCGGCTACGGACGTCGCGCGTCGCACAACGCCGTCTTCGGGCTGACCGGCGCGGGGGTGACCGCGCTGGGGTTCGGCATCGGTGGAGTCGCGTGGGGCTGGCTGGTGCTGGCGTCCTTCTCCGTCACGCTGGTGGCAGGCCTGACCGTCGCCTTCGGGGTGCGCAGGTTCGTCGACGCCCTGCTGCTCAACGTCTGGTTCGTCGTCGCTCTGGCAGTCGCATTCAGCTTCCACCAGCACCCCCGCCTCGTCAGCCACACGTGGGCCCAGGTAGTCGCCTGGGCCGGAGGGGCAGCGCTGTGGATCGCGGTGACGTTCGCCGCATGGCTGGTCTGCGGGCGCCAGGACCGGCCCCAGCCGATCGCGGAACTCCCCGGTGACACCTCGCGGAGGAAACTGACCGGGCCGCTGATCATGTTCGCGTTGATCCGCGCCCTGACCATGGGCGGCACCGTCGCGCTGGCGTTCGGACTGAACCTCTCGCACGGCTACTGGCTGCCGATCGCGGCCTTCGTCGCGATGAAGCCGGACCTGGAGCAGGGCATGCTCGTCGCCGTGCAGCGGCTTTCCGGTGCCCTGATCGGTGCCGTCGTCGCCGCGCTGCTGCTGCTCCTGCCCACCAGCGCACACGGGCTCAGGCTGTTCGCGGTGGATCGCGGGCTCGAAGTCGTCGCGCTCTTCCTGCTCATGCATGGAGTGGCGATCCGCTTCTGGAACTACGCGCTCTACTGCGCGGTCATCGCCGCCGCGGTGCTCATCCTGGTGGATCTTCCGCAGCCCTCCGACTACGCCGCTGAGGGCTACCGGGTGCTGTGGACGTTGTGCGGCGTGGCGATCGGCCTGCTCGTCATGTTCCTCGCCGGCCTGTTGGCCAAGCGCACCGCCAAAGCGCCGCCGGCCTGAACGGAGTCTGCTCCCACTCAGTCGCCGGGCAGCGTCGCAATGAGTTCTGCGGCTCTCAGTCCGGGGCGGCACCGAAGCCGCGGAAGGCGATGACGGATGACGCACGGGGAGGCATGCCCCGGTCAGAGCACCAGGACGCCCCTTACGTCCAAGTCGGCTGCCTGACGACGCTTGATCAACGGCTGAGCGGTGAGTCAGCGACGCGTCAACGTTGCGGCGTACCCCGTCAGCGGTGCGTCAAGGGTGCGCGACAAGGGAGTTGGAGGTTTCTACAGTCGGCCTGTGAGGAACCGGGAGCGGACCGACAGTGCGGAGACCGAGGGAGGCGGCGGCGCGGCTCCCCGCACGGGACGGCTGATGAGGGCCCGTCCCGACGGGGCGGCCCGGCGGCTCGACAGGGCGATCGCGAACGGACCGTTCCGGGCGTCGGGCCTGGAGTGACAGCGGCGGCCGGGACGCGCCGCCACCCGAAACCACGTGAGGGCAGGGACCCTGGTGCACTCGTACAACACACCGTCGGAGAAGTCCGACCGGACCACACCGCTGCGCCCGCCGCGCCACCGCACCGGCGCGGGTGCCGCACCCCCCGCCACGGCGGCGGCGTCGGTGCTCGACCTCCAGCGCCTGGCCGGCAACGCCGCCGTGGCCCGGGCGCTGGGACGGGAACACGAGCACGACGCCGGATGCCACCACGGCGCACCGGTGCAGCGGTCGTCGGTGCTCGACGTGCTCCGGACCCCCGGCACTCCCGTCGACCCGCGCGTCCGCGCCAAGGCGGAGCAGGGCCTGGGTACGGACCTCAGCGACGTGCGGGTGCACGACGGCCCCGCGGCACGCCGCTCGGCAGCCGAACTCGGGGCCCGCGCGTACACCTCGGGTCGGCACATCGTGGCCGGCGAGCAGGGCATGGACGAGCACACCATGCTGCACGAGTTGACGCACGCCTGGCAGCAGGAGCGCGGCCAGGTCGAGGGCACCGACAACGGTGCCGGCCTGCGCCTCTCCGCCGAGGGCGACCAGCACGAGAACGAGGCGGAGGCGTGGGCCCACCGCCTGGCGAACGGGTCGGCGCCGACGGCGGACACCGCTGGCCGCACCGGCGGCGAGCACGCGGCACCGGCGTTTCAGCCGGCCGGCCCGTCGGTCCAGCGGGTACCCGCGGGGGACGAGGAAGAAGCAGGGGTGGCGAGAAGCGACGGCAGAGAGCCCGGGACCCTGGTATCCACCCTCAAAATACTCGCGGAAGTACTTCCCGAAGCCGCCCCACTCATCATCCAGGGAATCGGCAACGCACTCACGACCATCGAAGGCGGCAGGATCTACGCGGCCGGCGTCGCGCTGAACGGGTCGGTAGGACTGAGCGAGATCGCCAAGGCGTGCTACCGGCTCCGCAGCGAACCCGGCCACATTCCCAGCTATGTCCGCATCGTCTTCGGCGCCATGAATCTGGCCGGCGCGGTCACGTACGGCCAGAGCCAGACCCTCGAAGGGTACCGAAAAGCAGTCCAGTCGTCGGTGGGCGCCATGCTGCAGGGCCTTTCCTATGCCGGAATCATCGTCACCGACAAATACATCGCCTGGCAGGACGAGAAAAGGCCCAGGGAACCCCAGCCTGCTGGAACCACCACAGGATTCTCCACACGCCAGCAGCAGGACGCGCTACGCCGGAGGGGGCAGGGAAGGGACTCCGCGCCCCCACGCCTCCCGTCGCTGGACCTCCCCGACTGGCGCTTCGGCTGACCGGACGGCGGCCCGTCCACCGGCGCGGACGATCGAGTCGCCGTCGGCGAAGAGGGCCCGTGCGTGACGGGCGGTCGGTCAGGCGAAGTGCGAGGTGAACTCGGAGCGGCTGATCCGCCGGTCGCCGTCCGTGTCGGCCTCCCGGACGAAGTCGGCGAGCTTCACTCCACCGACGGCGCCGCCGTTGTCCTTCCCGTAGTCCCTCAGCTCGCTCAGCCTGATCTCTCCGCTTCCGTCCGCGTCGATCTCCGCGAACAGCGCCTCGGCCTCGGCCTTGGTCATCTTGCCCATTGCTCCTCCTGAATTCGTTTACGGGACGTCCTGCCGTTTCGGAACGAGCGGCAGGCGGCGCGCCCCAGGAACGCCGCAGCGGTTCAGGTGTCCTCCATCACCGGTCAGGCCGGGCGGTGGAGGACCTTGATCACGTCCGGTGAACGAGCACGGGCCTCCCGGGACACGCGGGACCTCCGGCCGTCCCCCAGATGGGCAACGGGCGATGATCGGCACCGATACGCCTTGACGCATGCCATAAGGAACGGCCTACGAGGGCACCGTGCGGTAGCGGTGCGGCAATGCGTCGGCACCACGTGCGTGGTGCCGACGTCTCCGCAGGTCAGAGACCATGCAGTGAGTGCGGCCGGTGGGACTCGAACCCACACGGGGGGTTACCCCACTGGGACCTAAACCCAGCTCGGCTGCCAGTTACGACACGGCCGCGCGCCCTGCCATCGTAGCCATCCGGGGCCTGCCGCGGTACGCCCGGCACGATCGGGGGCGATCGGGTGCGATCAGGCGCGCTGGATCGGGCGATGGCTCCGGCCCGGGGGCGGGGCCGGGGCGGACGGGGGCGGCGGCGCGGGCGGGTGAGGGGGGCTCAGACGGCCAGGTCGCGGAGGAGTTTGGCCACGTGGCCGGTGGCGCGGACGTTGTAGAAGGCGTGCTCGATCGCGCCGGCCTCGTCGACGACGAAGGTGGAGCGGATCACGCCGGTGATCTTCTTGCCGTAGGAGGTCTTCTCCCCGTAGGCGCCGTAGGCGTTGAGCACCGCGCGGTCCGGGTCGGCGAGCAGGGTGACCCGCAGGGACTCCTTCTCCCGGAACTTCGCCAGCTTCTCGGGGGTGTCCGGGGAGACGCCGATGACGTCGTAGCCGGCCTTGGCGAAGACCTCCAGGTTGTCGGTGAAGTCGCACGCCTCCTTGGTGCAGCCGGGCGTCATCGCGGCGGGGTAGAAGTACACGACGACCTTGCGGCCCCGGTGGCCGGCCAGGGAGACCTCGTTGCCGTCGGCGTCGGGCAGGGTGAAGTCGGGCGCGGGGTCGCCGGCGGCGAGGCGACCGGGGGTGGCTGGCATGGTGGCTCCTGGAGGCCGAACGGGGTGCCGACGAGGCAGGGGCCGCGTCGGACTGACAGACTGTCCGAACGCTACCTAACCAGGCGAGGAGGATGCTGTGTCGGAAGCTGCCAGGACGCCCGCCCAGATCGAGGCGGACATCACCCGCAGGCGGCAGGACCTCGCCCTCGTCCTGGACGAGATCGCGGTCCGGGTCCACCCGCAGACGATCATCCAGGACACGAAGGCCAAGGCGGTCTCCGCTGTCGACCGCGCCGTCGGACAGGCGTACGTCGCCGCCAACCGGACGGCCAACCGGGTACGGGCGCACTTCGTGGACGAGGACGGCTCGGTACGGGTGGAACGCGTGGTGCCGGCCGCGGTGGCCGGGGCCGCCCTCCTGGGGGCGGTGGCCGGTCTCACCGTGTGGCGACGGCGCCGGTAGGTTTCTCGCCGTGAGTCCCAAGAGTTCGAAGAGCGAGCACGACAAGCTGCCCATCCGCATGCTGCACGACCGCGTTCTGGTGCGGCAGGACACCGCGGAGGGTGAGCGGCGCAGCGGCGGCGGCATCCTGATCCCGGCGACGGCCGCCGTCGGCAAGCGGCTGGCCTGGGCCGAGGTGGTGGCGGTGGGCCAGAACGTCCGTGCCGTCGAGATCGGCGACCGGGTGCTGTACGACCCGGAGGACCGAGCCGAGGTCGAGGTGCGGGGAGTGGCGTACGTGCTGATGCGCGAGCGCGACCTGCACGCGGTGGCCGCGGAGCGGCTCCAGGGCTCGGAGGACTCGACCGGCCTGTACCTGTGACGCCCCGCTGATCGGCGGACCGCGACCCGATCGGCCGATCAGCGCATCAGTACGTCAGCACGTCAGCACGTCAGCACGTCAGCACGTCAGCACGTCAGCACGTCAGCACGTCAGCACCTGGGTACGTCTGCACGTCAGTACGTCGGCACGGCAATACGTCTGCACCTCGGTACGTCTGGACCTCAGCACCTCCGCATATCAACCGACACGGGGTGTCGGGGGAAGCCCTCAAGGACCTCCCCCGACACCCCGCGGTGCTGGAGCCCGCCGTGCGGCCCGGCCGGCCGGGCCACCGGATCAGCCGCTGGGCACGCTCACGGAGGCGTCACTCGCGGTGCCCTGCCCGGACGACGTGCCCGACGACGTGCCCGACGACGTGCCGGACGACGTGCCGCCGCTGAGGCCGTCCGTGGTGCCGGTGTCCGTGCCGCCGGAGCCGGCCGATCCGGCGGAGCCCGCGGAGCCGTTCGAACCGTTCGAGCCGCTGCCGGTCGGGTCCTGCGGCGCGGTGGGCGCGGTGGCCGTACCGGTCGTCGGCGCGGAGCCGCCCTCGGTCGGCTGGGTGGACGGCGCGGTGGTCGACGTGGAGCCGCCGGGGGTGCCCGACGGGGTGGTGGGCGACTGCGAGCCGGTGGACGGCGCGGTGGTGGTGGGCGTCTGGCCGGTGTCGCCCTGGTCGGTGCCGGGGGTGTCGCCGGAGTCCGGTGCCTGGGTCTGGCTGCCGGCCTGGAGGTCCAGGTGGAAGCCGGTGACCGGGGTGTTCTTCAGTGCCGCCGCGGTGTACTGGGACCACACGTTGGCGGGCTGGCCGCCGCCGTTGACGCGGGCGGAGCCCATCGCCCCGTAGAGCGCCTTCTGGGCGCCCGTGTCCGGGTCCATGCCGAAGACCGCGACGACGGTGGCGAGCTTGGGGGTGTAGCCGGCGAACCAGGCGGCCTTGTCGTCGTCGGCGGTACCCGTCTTGGCGGCGGCCGGCCAGCCGGAGTTCTGCGCGGCCGCGGCGGTGCCGTAGGGGCTGTCGACCACGCTCTTGAGCATCGCCGTGGTGGTGTCGGCGGCGGTGCGCGGCACCGCCTGCACCGCGTCGCGCTGCGGCAGGCCGACGTCCTGGCCGTCCTTGCTGACCTTGACGACCATCGAGTACGGGATCTCCTTGCCGTGGTCGGCGAGGGTGGCGTACACCTGCGCCATGTCCAGCGGGCTGGCGGAGCTGGTACCGAAGGCGCCCAGCGCCATCGCGGGCGTCTGCGGGATGTCGATGTCCGTGGACATGCCCAGGTCGTGGGCGGTGTTGATGACGTTCTTGGTGCCGACGTCCTGCGCCATCTGCGCGAAGACCGCGTTCACCGACTTGTCCATCGCGTCGGTGACGGTGATGTCGCCGTAGTCCTTCTCGTCCTCGTTGGCCGGGTGGTAGCCGACCGGCCCGTCCGGGCCCTGCACCTGGCGGCCGCTGTCGCCGTTGTAGATCGTGGTGGGGGTGATCGTCCGACCGCTCTGGGTGGTCGAGTCGTTCTGCAGCGCGGAGGCGAATATGACCGGCTTGAAGGTGGAGCCGGGCTGGTAGGTGCGGTTGGTGGCGCTGCTCACGTACTGCTTGGTGTAGTCGATGCCGCCGTAGAGGGCGACGACGTTCCCGGTGGAGGGGTCGATGGAGACGCCGCCGGCCCGCACGTACTTGTCGGCCGCGGCGGTGCCGCGCTTGTCGTAGACCTGCTCCTGGGCCGCCTTCACCATGGCGTCCTCGTCGGGCTTCTGGATCGTGGTGGTGATCCGGTAGCCGCCGCCGCGCAGCGCCGCGGCGTCGACGATCTTGTGCTGGATCAGGTAGTCGTCGACGGCCTGGACGATGTAGCCGCGCTGGCCGGCCTTGCTGGCGGTGGCCTTCGGCTTGCCGATGGTCGGGAAGGTCGTCTTCGCCCGCTGGGCGGCGGTGATCCAGTGCTCCTTGAGCATGCCGTCCATCACGTAGTTCCAGCGCGCCTCGGCCGCGTGGGCGTTCTCCGGGTGGGCGGAGAGGTCGTACGCGCTGGGGGCGTTCAGGAGGGTGGCGAGGTACGCGCTCTGGGCGACGGTCAGGTCGGAGGCGTTGGTGCTGAAGTACGCCTGCGCGGCGGCCTGGATGCCGTAGGCGTTGCGGCCGTAGTAGCTGGTGTTGAGGTAGCCCTCAAGGATCTGGTCCTTGGACTCGTTGCGATCCAGCTTGATCGCGATGAAGAACTCCTTGGCCTTCCGCTGCGCGGTCTGGTTCTGGTTCAGGTAGTAGTTCTTCACGTACTGCTGGGTGATCGTCGAGCCGGACTGCACGCCCTTGCCGGTGGCGGTGTTCCACGCGGCCCGGACCATGCCCTTGGGGCTGACCGCGGACTCGTGGTAGAAGTTCCGGTCCTCCGCGGCGAGGGTGGCGTAGCGGGCCGACTTGGCGACCTCGGCCAGGGAGACGTTCTGCCGGTTGACGGCGCCGTCACGGGTGATCTCGGTCTTGCCGTCCGCGTAGTAGTAGACGTTGTTCTGCGCGGTCGCGGCGGCGTTCGGGTCGGGGATGTCCACCAGCGCGTAGCCGACGAAGAACGCGGCGACGAGCAGCAGCAGGACGGTCAGGCCGCCGCCGAAGAGCAGCCGCCAGCCGGGCACCAGCCGCCGCAGGCCGGTACGGCGGGGCCGGCCGCGCCGGTCGGTGAGCGTGGGGCGCGGTCCCCAGCCGCCCGATCCGGGCGTGCTTCCGTTCCGAACGTCACTCATGTCTGTTGGGACTCCTCGACCGCCCTCGGGGTTGGTCCGGGCGGAACATATGGACCAGATCGTTACGTACGCTCCCGTACAGCCACGTAGCCCACTGAACTCACGCTGCCTCAACACTGTCGCACCATCCGGGCGCGTCCGATCCGTGCGGCACATCCGTGACGAGGCTGTGACGGGCCGTCCGGCGCACTTCCGTCACCCGTCCGTGGCGGAAAAACCCTTGGCCCGTCTGGCCTGCGGCGTAGTACGCTTCGCGGCTTGTGTCCCGGACCACGTGAGGGGGTTCACACCATGCGCGGCTTCTCCGCGGGCTTCTACGCGGCGGTCGTCACCCGCGGCTTCCGCCGCTACGCGACCTACCGCACCGCGACCGCCGCGGGGCTGTTCACCAACACCGTCTTCGGGCTGATCATCACGTACAGCTACATCGCGCTGTGGAGCCAGCGCCCGCACCTGGGCGGCTACAGCCAGCCGCAGGCGCTGACGTACGTGTGGCTCGGGCAGGGGCTGCTGACGCCGATGGCACTGATGGGCGGCGGCTTCGAGGACGAGCTGGGCGACCGCATCCGCTCCGGGGACGTCGCCGTGGACCTGTACCGGCCGGCCGACCTCCAGGCGTGGTGGCTCTCGGCCGACCTGGGACGGGCCGCCTTCCAGCTGGTGGCCCGCGGGGTGGTGCCGATGTGCGTGGGGTCGCTGATCTTCACGCTGGCCCTGCCCACCGCCCCGCTGACCTGGCTGTTCTTCCTGGTGTCGGTGGCGCTGGGGCTGCTGGTGAGCTTCGCGCTGCGCTACCTCGTGGCGCTGAGCTTCTTCTGGCTGCTGGACGGCGCGGGGGTGTCGCAGGTGGTGTGGCTGGCCGGGCTGTTCTTCTCCGGGATGCTGCTGCCGTTGAGCGTCTTCCCGGGCACGCTGGGCGCCGTCGCGCGGGCGCTGCCCTGGTCGGCGATGCTCCAGGTGCCGGCGGACGTGCTGCTGGGCCGGCACCGGAGCGGCGGCGCGGCGGGCTCGCTCGGCTTCCAGGCGGTCTGGGCGGTCGTGCTGCTGGCGGCCGGCCGGGCGGTCCAGGGGCTCGCGACGCGCCGGGTGGTGGTCCAGGGTGGCTGAGAGCCCCGCTCTTCCGGGGGAACCCGGCAGCCCCGCCGCCCCCGCCCTTCCCGGTGGACCCGCCCTTGCGGTGGCGGAGGACCCCGCCGTCCCCGACGCGTGGCGGAGCCGGCACGACGCGCCGCGCGGGCCGTGGCGTCGCGCCGCCGAGGGGGTGCGCGTCTACGGGCTCCTGGTGCGGATGTGGGTGCGCTCCACGATGGCCTACCGCGCGTCCTTCGCGATGACCGCGCTGGGGAACCTCGCCGCGACCGCGCTGGACTTCGTCACCATCGTGCTGATGTTCGGCCAGGTGCACACCCTCGGCGGCTTCACGCTGCCGGAGGTGGCCTTCCTCTACGGCACCGCCGGCACCGCCTTCGGCTTCGCGGACCTGCTGCTGGGCTCCATGGACCGGCTCGGCCGCCGGGTGCGCGACGGCACGCTGGACACGCTGCTGCTGCGGCCGGCACCGGTGCTGGCGCAGGTCGCCGCCGACAAGTTCGCGCTGCGCCGGACGGGCCGGATCGTGCAGGGCCTGGCGGTGCTGGGCTGGTCGCTGGCCCGCGTCGACGTGCACTGGACGTGGTGGCGGATCGCGATGGTGCCGGGGATGGTGGTGTGCGGGGCGGTGATCTTCTGCGCCGTGTTCACCGCCGGCGCGGCGTTCCAGTTCATCGCGCAGGACGCCGCCGAGGTGCAGAACTCGGTGACCTACGGTGGCAACACCATGCTCCAGTACCCGCCCGGGATCTTCGCCCGCGAGCTGGTCCGGGGTGTGACCTTCGTGGTGCCGCTGGCCTTCGTCAACTGGCTGCCCGCCCTGCGCGTGCTGGGCGAGCCCGACCCGCTCGGCCTGCCCGGCTGGCTGGACTTCGCCTCGCCCGTCGCCGCCGCGCTGTGCTGCGCGCTGGCGGCCGCCGCCTGGCGGGCGGGCCTCCGCGCCTACCGCAGTACAGGGAGCTGATCCACCTCATGACCGCCGCAGGAACCGCGGGGACGCCGTCCGACCCGCCCACCGCCGGACCTCCGCCCGCCCCGCCCCGCCCCCGGGCCCTCGGCCGGGCGTACGTCCACCGCCGCCGACCCGGTGATCGAGCTGGACGGCGTGGAGAAGGTCTTCGACGTACGGCGCCGCACCGGTCTGCTGCGCCGCGAGCGCCACCAGGTGCGGGCGGTGGACGGCATCTCGTTCACCGTGCCGCGCGGCGAGGTCGTCGGCTACATCGGGCCCAACGGCGCCGGGAAGTCCACCACGATCAAGATGCTCACCGGCATCCTGACGCCGAGCGGCGGCCGGGTCCGGGTGGACGGCATCGACCCGACCCGGGACCGCACCCGGCTGGCCCGGCGGATCGGGGTGGTCTTCGGGCAGCGCACCACCCTGTGGTGGGACCTGCCGCTGCGGGACTCCTACGAGCTGGTGCGCCGGATGTACCGCGTCCCCGACGCCGTCTACACCCGCAACCTCGACGCCTGCGTGGAGCTGCTGGACCTGGGCCCGCTGCTGGAGGTCCCGGTGCGGCAGCTGTCGCTGGGCCAGCGGATGCGCGGCGACATCGCCGCCGCGCTGCTGCACGACCCGGAGGTGCTCTACCTCGACGAGCCGACGATCGGCCTGGACGTGGTGAGCAAGACCCGGGTACGGGAGTTCCTGCGCGACTTCAACGCCGAACGCGGCACCACCGTGCTGCTCACCACGCACGACCTCACGGACATCGAGATGCTGTGCCGCCGGGTGATGGTCATCGACCACGGCCGCCTCGTCCACGACGGGGACCTCGCCGGGCTGCACGCGGTGGGCCGCAGCGAGCGGACGCTGGTGGCGGACTTCGCCCGCGAGCTGCCCGCGGTCGAGCTGCCGGGGGCCCGCTGCGTCCGGGTGGAGGGGCCGCGGCAGTCCTTCGCCTTCCCCGCCGGGGAGAGCGCGGCCCCGCTGGTGGCGGCGCTGGCCGCGCACTACCCGCTGGTGGACCTGTCGATCCGCGAACCGGCCATCGAGGACGTCATCGCCCGCATGTACGCGGCCCCGGCCCCGGCGGCCGACTGACCCGGGCGGCTGACCGACCAGGCGACTGACCAGGCGACCGACTGACCCGGGCGGCTGACCGACCAGGCGGCCGACCGACCCCGGGCGCACTCGGCCCAGACCGTCTTGCCGACCACCTCGGGCGAACAGCCCCAGCGCGCACGCAGGGCGCCGACCTGTCCGCCGACGACTCCCTGTCCCGTATCCGCAAGGCGGCCGAAGAAAGGGAACGGACCCCGTGAGCACCCACCTCCCTGACGCGTCCCCGACCGGATGCGACTGGTTCACCAGCGTGAAGGCCGGCCACTTCGACGCCTGAGCCGGAACCCGAAACGCGCCCGCTTCTCCGACCCACTCGCGGTCGGGGAAGGGGGCACGTCGCTGTTCCGCGTCGCTGCCGCGTCTCGCTGTCGGACGGGCTCAGCCCAGGACGGCCTGCTGCGCCTGCGTGAGCTGGGCGCAGCCGCCGGTGGCGAGGTCGAGCAGGGCGTCCAGCTCGGCGCGGTCGAAGGGCGCTCCCTCGGCGGTGCCCTGGACCTCGACGAAGCGGCCGTCGCCGGTGCACACGACGTTCATGTCGGTGCCGGCCTTCACGTCCTCCTCGTAGGCGAGGTCCAGCACCGGCTGCCCGTCGACCACACCGACGCTGACGGCGGCGACGCTGCCGATGACGGGCTTGGCCTTCACTCGTACGAGGTGGTTGGACTGCATCCAGTTGATCGCGTCCACCAGAGCGACGTAGGCACCGGTGATCGCGGCGGTGCGGGTGCCGCCGTCGGCCTGGAGGACGTCGCAGTCGAGGACGACGGTGTTCTCGCCGAGCGCCTTGAAGTCGACCACGGCCCGCAGCGAGCGGCCGATCAGCCGGGAGATCTCGTGGGTGCGGCCGCCGATCCGGCCGCGCACCGCCTCGCGGTCGCCGCGGGTGTTGGTGGCCCTGGGCAGCATGCTGTACTCGGCGGTCACCCACCCCTCGCCGCTGCCCTTGCGCCAGCGCGGGACGCCCTGGGTGGCGCTGGCGGTGCAGAGGACGCGGGTGTCGCCGAAGGACACCAGGACGGAGCCTTCGGCGTGCTTGCTCCAGTTCCGCTCGATGGTGACGGGGCGGAGCTGGTCGGGGGTGCGGCCGTCGAATCGTGACATGCGGATGAGCCTATCCGGGTGACCACCCGCCATGGCGCCAGGCACGGTCCGGCGAGGTTCCGCTCCCGCGCCGCCGCGGGTCCGCGCGCGGGGGTTCCGGACGGGCCGATACCGGTTCGGTGCCCGTCGTCGGGGCGGGCACCGGTTCGGGCCCGTCGTCAGGGCGCCTCCGGCTGCTGGAGTCCGGCCAGGAGCAGGTCGATCAGCCGTCGCGGGTCGTAGTGGGGGTCGGGGGCGATACAGAGGTTGCCGATACCGCGCATCAGCTCGTAGGGCTGGACGGCGCGCCTGATCTCGCCCGCGCCGGCCGCGGCGTCGAGCAGGTGCGCGCCGACGGGCAGCAGGCGGTCGATGAAGTAGGTGTGCAGGCTGGCGAAGCCGCTGCTGTCCGGCTGCAGGGTGTTGGCGAGGCCGTGTTTGGTGGCCAGGAAGTCGACGAACAGGTCGATCCACCGGCGCAGCGCCGCCAGCGGCGAGTCCTCGGCCTCCAGCAGGCGGGGCCCGGCCTGGGCGCACTCCTCGACCTGGTGGCGGAAGACGGCCACGACGAGGTCCGCCCGCGTCGGGAAGTGGCGGTAGAGCGTTCCCATCCCGACGCCGGCCCTGGCCGCGACCTCGCGGACGGGCGCGTCGACGCCGGAGGTCACGAACACCTCCGCCGCCGCGGCGAGCAGTTTCTCCTCGTTGCGCGCGACATCGGCCCGCTTGGCCGTGGCCGGCGCGTTGCCGGGCTGCCCCGGCTGTCCCGGCTTTTCTGCCTGTCCCGGCTGCCCTGACCGTTCCGCCTGTCCCGTACCGGACATCAGACCCCCTTCCCCGCGACCCGCCGTCATGACGTCACGACTCTACGATTGCAAAGAGGAACGGCGCTCCGTATTCTGCGTGGAGCAACGTTCCGTTTTGGCTCAGTCCAGCCGAACCGGCGTTCCCATCCCCTGCCGTCCCGCCCCACGAGAGGCGCGGCGGAGACCCCGAACGGGAAGGCGCACCATGGCCGAGCGAACTTCTCCAGCCGCCACCTACCTCCACCCGACCACCCCTCCGGTGCTGTCCGTCAGCCCGGTGACGCTGTCGGTTCCCGGACGCCCGCTACCCCTCGACGTGCGCGTCTCCGCGCCCGTGACCGGCGACGACCTGCCGATCATCCTCTTCTCGCACGGACACGGCAACGGGTACGGCCTGGCCTCGGCCGACGGCTACCTCCCCCTCGCCAAGGTCTGGGCGGCGCAGGGGTTCGTGGTGGTCCAGCCCACCCACCTCAGCGCCCCCCGGCTGAGCCACCTGGTCGGCGGCCTGCCCGAGGCGCCCCTGTTCTGGCGCTCCCGCGCCCAGGACATGAGCGACATCCTCGACCGGCTCGACGAGATCGAGCAGGCCGTGCCGCAGCTCGCCGGGCGCCTGGACCGCACCAAGGTCGCCGTGGCCGGGCACTCCCTGGGCGGCTTCACGGCCGAACTCCTGCTGGGCGCCGGGGCCACCGACCCCGCGACGGGAGAGGAGGTGAAGGCCCTCGACCCCCGGATCACGCAGGGCGTGCTGCTGTGCGCCATCGGCCGGGGCGGCGACGCCTTCGACGGGTTCATGACCGCCAAGGCGCCGGTCTTCCGGAGCACCGACCTCACCACGATGACCACCGCCGCACTGGTCGTCGCCGGCGACAAGGACGACTCCCAGCACTGGACGACCACGGGGCCGGACTGGCACGCCGACCCCTACCACCTCGCCCCCGGCTCCAAGACCCTGCTCACCGTCTTCGGCGGCGAGCACCTGCTGGGCGGCATCCAGGGCCACGACGGCGTCGAGACCACGGACGAGAACCCCGACCGGGTCGCCGTGGTCGCCGAGCTCACCGCGGCCTACCTCCGGACCGCCTTCGACCCCGGCGACAACGCCTGGCAGACGGCGCAGGAGGCGCTGACCACGGGTCCCGACGCCTTCGGCCGCGTCGAGTCCAAGTAGCCCCGGGCCGGTCCGGGCCGGTCCACCCGCGGCGGGCCCGTCCACCGCGGCGGGCCGGTCCCGGGTACGAGCGCGTCGGGTGGCCCGGGCCGCCCGGCGACCTCCGCCCGCGCTCCCCGGCCTCCGGTCCGACCGGCCGCCGCTCTACCGCCGCCCTGTCCCCGGAGCCGCCCCCGGGGACGGCTCAGAGCAGCCGCTCGATCTCCGCCGCGATCGGGTCGGCGTCGGTGCCGACGACCACCTGCACGGCCGTGCCCATCTTCACCACGCCGTGCGCCCCGGCGGCCTTCAGGGCCGTCTCGTCGACCCGCCCGGGGTCCACCACCTCGGTGCGCAGCCGGGTGACGCAGCCCTCGATCTCCTCGATGTTGTCGATGCCGCCCAGGCCGGCGACGATCTTCTCTGCCTTGGTGGACATGCGCGTCTCCTGACTGTGCGCGGTTCCCGGCAGGCCCGCCGGCGGTCCTGCCGTCCGTTATGTCACGTTAACGCACGGTTGGCCGAAGGTGCCGGGCGTGGCCGCCCGGCGGCAGGGCGGTGACAGGGCGGCGGGGAGCCGGGGGAACGCGGGCGCGGCCCGGCAACCGGCGGACGGCTCAGGCAGCCGTTCGGGGGATGCCCCCGGTCACGCGCCCCCGGCCCCTCCGGCTGTACCCGGTCACACCTCGTAGACGGCGCCGGCCCGGGCGAGGTCGACGGGGCCGGCGAACACGTCCCTGGCGTCGCGCAGGTTCACCGCCGGGTTGGTCCACGGCGGGATGTGGGTGAGCACCAGCCGGCCCGCCCCGGCGGCGGTGGCGGTCTCCCCGGCCTGGCGTCCGTTGAGGTGCAGGTCGGGGATGTCCTCCTTGCCGGCGGTGAAGGACGCCTCGCACAGGAAGAGGTCCGCGTCGCGGGCCAGGTCCAGCAGCGCGTCGCACGGCCCGGTGTCGCCGGAGTAGGCCGCCGTGCGCCCGCCGGCCTCGATCCGGAAGCCGTACGCCTCCACCGGGTGACTGACCGCGCGGACGGCCACCTCGAACGGGCCGAGCCGGAAGGAGCCGGGCTCCAGGGTGCGGAAGTCGAAGACCTCGCTCATGCACTTCTCGTCCGGCACGTCGCCGTAGGCGATGCTCAACCGCCGCTCGGTGCCGGTCGGACCGTAGACGGGGATCGGCTCGGCGGGGCCGCCCTCGTGCCGGTAGTAGCGGGCCACGAAGTAGCCGCACATGTCGATGCAGTGGTCGGCGTGCAGGTGGCTGAGGAGGACCGCGTCGAGGTCGTACAGGCCGACGTGGCGCTGGAGCTCGCCGAGCGCGCCGTTGCCCATGTCGACCAGCAGCCGGTAGCCGTCGGATTCGAACAGGTAGCTGGAGCACGCCGAGTCCGCGGACGGGAACGAGCCCGAGCAGCCGACGACCGTGAGGTTCATCGCGGGGTACACCTCCGTGGGCGCGGCGCGCCGCCCCGAGTCCGGCTCCAGCCGTGGCGGCGGCCCGCCACGTTCTAGAGAGGGTAAAGCGGGGTGCTGGACGCCGCGCTCCCACGGGGCCGGGTTGTGGGCGGAATCACCACTCCTGTTCACCCACAGGCGTGGAACACCGTTCGTGCATCCGTCACCGGCATGTGCCGACCACACCCGGACGGGTGAGGTCGCTCGCCGCGGCGGGCGGTCGGCCGCCCGCCGCGGCGCCGGTGCCTCACGCCCAGAGCTGGCCGTGGAGCGCCTCGATCGCCTCCTCGGTGCCGGCGGCGGTGTAGATGCCGGTGGACAGGTACTTCCACCCGCCGTCGGCCACCACGAAGACGACGTCGGCCCGCTCCCCCGCGCGGTGCGCGCGGGCCGCCACGCCGAGCGCCGCGTGCAGCGCGGCGCCGGTCGACACCCCCGCGAACAGCCCCTCCAGTTGCAGGAGTTCGCGGGTGCGGCGGACGGCGTCGGCGGAGCCGACGGAGAACCGGGTGGTGAGCACCGACTCGTCGTACAGCTCGGGCACGAAGCCCTCGTCGAGGTTGCGCAGGCCGTAGACCACGTCGTCGTAGCGCGGCTCGGCCGCCACGACCGCCACGCCCGGCACCTTCTCGCGCAGGTAGCGGCCGACGCCCATCAGGGTGCCGGTGGTGCCCAGGCCCGCCACGAAGTGGGTGATCGTGGGCAGGTCGGCGAGGATCTCCGGGCCGGTGGTGGCGTAGTGCGCGCCGGGGTTGGCGGCGTTGCCGTACTGGTAGAGCATCACCCAGTCCGGGTGCTCGGCCGCCAGCTCCTTGGCCACCCGCACGGCGGTGTTGGAGCCGCCGGCCGCGGGCGAGGAGATGATCTCCGCGCCCCACATGGCCAGCAGCTCCCGCCGCTCGGACGAGGTGTTCTCCGGCATCACGCAGACCATCCGGTAGCCCTTGAGCCGGGCCGCCATGGCCAGCGAGATGCCGGTGTTGCCGGAGGTCGGCTCCAGGATGGTGCAGCCCGGCGTGAGCACACCCTCCGCCTCGGCCCGCTCCACCATGTACAGCGCCGGGCGGTCCTTGATCGAGCCGGTGGGGTTGCGGTCCTCCAGCTTCGCCCACACGCTCACCTCGTCCGAGGGCGACAGGCGCGGCAGCCGCACGAGCGGCGTGTTGCCGACCGCCGCCAGCGGGCTGTCGTAGCGCATCAGCGGCCGCCGGCCGACCGCGCCGCCGTGCCCGTACCCGCCGTGCCCGTACCCGTGCCCGCGGCGGTACCGGAGCCGCCGGCCACCGCGGGCAGGATGGTGACGCTGTCGCCGTCGGCGACCTTCGTGGCGATGCCGTCGAGGAAGCGGACGTCCTCGTCGTTGAGGTAGACGTTCACGAAGCGGCGCAGCTCGGCGCCGTCGACCACGCGCTCGCGGAGGCCGGCGTGGCGGGTGTCGAGGTCGGAGAAGAGCTCGTCGAGGGTGCTCCCGCTGCCCTCCACCGCCTTCTGCCCGTCGGTGTAGGTGCGGAGGATGGTCGGGATACGGACCTCGATGGCCATGGCTGCGCTCCTGTGGGTGCGTGAGAGTGCTGGACTGTGCTGAAGGGCCGTGCGTGCGATGCGCGGGACGTGCGGTTCACGGGCGGCGGCGCCTGGAACGGCGCGGTGGGGCGGGCGGACGGAAACGGCCCGCGCCGGAGGGGCTTCAGCCGCGCGGACAGGCCGCACTGGTGCGGCGGCACAGGTCGACGTGCAGCCGCGCCACGAGCAGAGTGCCCGGCGCCGAGATGCTCACGTCGTGGAGAACCATGGGGTCATCGTATCGATTCCCCCGTTCGGCCCCAGGGATGTGTCTCACGTTCCGGGACTCAGACGTAGGACCGCACGATGGTGACGGGTTCCTCGGTCACCACACCGTCCACGATGCGGAACGAGCGGAACTGGAACTCCTCGGCGGTGGACACCAGCACGTAGTGCGCGCCGGGCTCGTTGGCGTAGGAGATGTCGGTGCGCGAGGGGTACGCCTCGGTCGCGGTGTGCGAGTGGTAGACCACCACCGGCTCCTCGTCCCGGTCGTCCATGTCGCGGTAGAGCCGGAGCAGGTCGGTGGAGTCGAACTCGTAGAAGGTGGGCGAGCGGGCCGCGTTGAGCATGGGCACGAAGCGCTCGGGACGGCCGCTGCCCTCGGGGCCCGCGACGATCCCGCAGGCCTCGTCGGGGTGGTCGGCCCGCGCGTGGGCCACGATCGCGTCGTGGAGCTCCTGGGTGATGGTCAGCATGCGGGCAACGTAACAGGGGCCCTTCGACTACCGCATCGGTGTTCCGGCCAGCGGATCAGGGTGGTCGTCGGGGCCCTGGTCGGGCTGCGTGCCGGGCTGCGTGCCGCGCTCCTGGCCGGGCTCCCGGTCGAGCTCCCGGTCGGGCTCCGGGCCGGCTGCCGCGGCACCCGGTCCGGCGGGCTCGGGGTCCGCGACCGGGTGGGGGACCGGGTCGGTGGCCTGGACGGCGATCGGGTCCTGCGCCGGGTCCACGGCCCGGTCCGCGACCGGGTCCGGCTCCCGCCCGGGCGGCAGGTGCGCGGGCGGGCGAAGGCGGCCGGGGAGCGGCGCCGCAGCGCCCGGTAGCCGACCGCGAGCAGCGCCGCCCACAGCGGCGCCCCGTAGAGGCTGACACGGGCCTGGGCGTCGATCGCGACGACCACGACGACCAGCGCGAGGAACGCCAGCGCCGCCCACGACGCGGCCGCGCCGCCGGGCGCGGTGAACCACGCCGCCGCGGCCCGCCCGGCCCGCACCGCGGCCCGGTAGCGGATGTGGGCGACCAGGATGACGCCCCAGGTCCAGACGGCGGCCACCGTGGCGAAGGCGGTGATGTAGGTGAACGCGCCCGCCGGATCGACGTAGTTGACCCAGACCCCGACACCCATCGCGGCCACCGAGGCGAGGGTGCCGCGCGCCGGGGTGCGGCGGGCCGACAGCTTGGTGAACGCCCGCGGGCCCTGCCCGTTCACGCCGAGGTCGCGCAGCATCCGGCCGGTGGAGTACATCCCGGAGTTGCACGAGGACAGCGCCGCCGACAGCACGACGAGGTTGACCACGCCGGCCCCCAGCGGGATGCCGATCCGGGCGAACGCGGCCACGAACGGGCTGGTGCCGGGCTGGAACGCCGTCCACGGCACCACGCACAGGATCACGGCCAGGGAGCCGACGTAGAACAGCCCGATCCGCCACGGCAGGGTGTTGATGGCCCGGGGCAGGGTGCGGCGCGGGTCGCGGGCCTCGCCGGCGGTGACGCCGACCAACTCGACCGCCAGGTACGCGAAGGTGACCATCTGGAGCGTCAGCAGCGCCTGGCCCACCCCGTGCGGGAAGAAGCCGCCCTCGCGCCACAGGTGCCCGACGGAGGCGGTGCTCCCGGCCGAGGAGACGCCCAGCAGCAGCACGGCCAGGCCCACCAGGATCATCCCGACGATCGCGGTGACCTTGACCGTGGAGAGCCAGAACTCGACCTCGCCGAAGACCCCGACCGAGAGGAAGTTCACCGCCAGCAGCAGCACCAGGAAGCCCAGCGCCGCCGCCCACCGCGGCACCTGCGGCCACCAGTAGGCGAGGTACGCGGCGGCCGCCGTCACCTCGGCCATGCCGGTGACCACCCACATCAGCCAGTACGTCCAGCCGGTGACGTAGCCGGCGAACGGCCCCAGGAACTCCCGGGCGTAGTCGGCGAAGGAGCCCGGGGCGGGCCGGTAGGCCAGCAGCTCGCCCAGCGCCCGCATGATGCAGAAGACGGCCGCGCCGGCCAGCGCGTACATCGCCAGCAGGCCGGGGCCGGCCTGGTGGATGGCACCGCCGGCGCCGAGGAAGAGGCCGGTGCCGATGGCGCCGCCGATGGCGATCATCTGCACCTGCCGGGCCCCCAGCCCCCGGGAGTAGCCCCCGCCCGCTCCGCGGCCGTTCTCCACCCCGGCCGCCGGGCCGGCCGTGGTCCCGGCCTCTGCGCCGTCCGCGGTCCCGTCCGCCGTGCCGTCCGTTATCTCCGCCATGGCCGATCCGTACCACCGCCGTCCGGGCGGCGCGCCGGGCCGGGAGCGGCGAACCCCGGACGGCCCACAGCGGGCCCGTACCGGACCGGCGGGCCCGGCGCGGACCGGCGGGTCCGGAAAGGGGCGGCGGGTCCGGGCTCGCGGAGAGACGGGGCCGTTCGGCTCACGGGGTGATCAGCTCGTGAGCCGAACACCTCATGAGCCGATCAGCCGCCGATCAGCCCATCAGCCCATCAGCGTCTCGACCAGCGTCTCCTGGAGGCCGCCCAGCCACAGGTACGCCATGACCAGCGGCTTGCGCGGGTCGCTGTCGGGCAGGTGGAAGAGCTCGCTGCCCTCGTCGTCGCTGACCTCCAGCCGGGTGCCGAGGGTCAGCCGCAGGTCGTTGAGGGCGCCGAGCCAGTGCCGGGAGTCCTCCGGGGTGAGGGTGAGGCGGGGGCCGCCGGAGTCGAGCACCCGGATCATCGACAGGGCGTCCTCGCGCTTGCGGGCGCGCAGGTCGTTCTCGGTGAACCGGCGGAACTCCGAGGCGTCCTCGGAGTCCTCGTAGGCGTCGGGGAAGAGCCGGGCGAGCGCCGGGTCGTCCGGGGGCTTGCTGGGGCCCTCGGCGAAGAGCTGGGCGAGCGGGTCGTCGTCGGCGCCCGCGGCGTCGCCGGGGCCGACCAGCTCCAGCAGCTGCACCGCGAGGCTGCGCAGGATGGAGATCTCGACCTCGTCGAGGGTGATCGCCGCGCCGCCGCCGGGGGCGGACTCGAAGACGCCGGCGCGGTTACGTCGGCGCGCCATCAGCGGTCCTGCGACAGCGTCGCCCACAGGCCGTAGCCGTGCATCGCCTGCACGTCCCGTTCCATCTCCTCGCGGGAGCCGCTGGAGACCACCGCCCGGCCCTTGTAGTGCACGTCCTTCATCAGTTTGGTGGCCTTGCCCTTCGAGTAGCCGAAGTACGTCTGGAAGACGTACGTCACGTAGCTCATCAGGTTGACGGGGTCGTTGTGCACGAGGGTCACCCATGGCACGTCGGGCTCGGGGACCGCGTACGGCGCCCGGCTGGGCTCCGTGCGCTCGATCTCGGGGGCCGCGGGGGCTCCCAGGACCGGGGCTGATGGGGCTGCCCCGGCGGCGGCGGGCCGCCGCGGGAGGAGGGTGGGAGACGGGTGGGCACTCACACTCCCATGCTGCCGCTGTCCGGGGGCGTCGCACAAACGGGCGTGTGAGAGGACCCACACGCCGTACCCCGGCAGGGATCTCGTCACACTGACGCAAACGGGGGTAGCATCGCGGCATGAGCGCAGCAGACCTGGCACTGCCGGTGGACGTGCCGTCCACGGCCCTGTTCACCGACCGTTACGAGTTCACCATGCTCCAGGCGGCACTGCGCAGCGGTGCCGCGCACCGCCGGTCGGTCTTCGAGGCGTTCACCCGCCGCCTGCCCGAGGGACGCCGCTACGGAGTGGTGGCCGGGACCGGCCGGGTGCTGGACGCGGTGGAGAACTTCCGGTTCGACGACCGCCTGCTCGCCTTCCTCGACCGCGAGCGGGTGGTGGACGCGGCGACGCTGAAGTGGCTCGCGGGCTTCCGCTTCACCGGCGACATCTGGGGCTACCCCGAGGGCGAGGTGTACTTCCCCGGCTCGCCGCTGCTGCGGGTGGAGGGCAGCTTCGCGGAGGCGGTGCTGCTGGAGACGGTGGTGCTGTCGATCCTCAACCACGACTCGGCGATCGCCGCGGCGGCCTCTCGGATGGCGGTGGCGGCCGGCGGCCGGCCGCTGATGGAGATGGGCGCCCGGCGCACCCACGAGCTGGCCGCGGTGGCCGCCGCCCGGGCCGCGTACGTGGGCGGCTTCGCCTCCTCCTCCAACCTCGCGGCCGGCTTCCGCTACGGTCTGCCCACCATCGGCACCAGCGCGCACGCGTTCACCCTGCTGCACGACACCGAGCGGGACGCGTTCACCGCGCAGGTGGAGTCGCTGGGCCGCGGCACGACGCTGCTGGTGGACACCTACGACCTGACGGCCGCGGTCCGCACGGCGGTGGAGGTGGCCGGGCCGGAGCTGGGCGCGGTGCGGATCGACTCCGGCGACCTGCTGCTGCTCGCCCACCGGGTGCGCCAGCAGCTGGACGACCTGGGCGCCCGGGACACGAAGATCGTCGTCACCTCGGACCTCGACGAGTACGCCATCGCCTCGCTGGCCGCGGCGCCGGTGGACGCGTACGGGGTGGGCACCTCGCTGGTGACCGGCAGCGGCAACCCGACGTGCTCGATGGTCTACAAGCTGGTGGCGCGCTCGTCCGGCTCGTCCGCGCCGGAGGCCGAGCTGGTGCCGGTGGCGAAGAAGGCGCTGGGCGGCAAGACGAGCGTGGGCGGCCGCAAGTGGGCCGCGCGCCGGCTGGACGCGGACGGGGTCGCCGAGGCCGAGGTCGTCGGCAGCGGGCCGGTGCCGGAGGAGCTGCGCGACCGGCAGCTGCTGGTGCCGCTGGTGCGGCGGGGCGAGGTCGTCGGCCGCGAGCCCCTCGACGCGGCCCGTGCCCGGCACATCGCCGCGCGCGGCGGCCTCCCCCTCTCGGCGACCCAGCTCTCCCGTGGCGAGGCCGTCATCCCCACGGAAATGGCCTGACCTCTCCCCCGGGCGGCCCCGGGGCCACGGGGGTCGCCGGGGGCGCCGGGGGTCCACGGGTCGCCCGAGGTCCCCGGCGGTTTCCCCGGGAGGCCCCACACCCTTTCGGGGCTGTTCGCGCCGCTCCCGAAGGGGCACGGGAACAGTGCGAACAGCCGCCACCGCCCCGGCGGGCGGCCGACGACACCCACACCCGCGGCGGGAAGCCGCGCCAGACCCACCCGGGAGGGTGACGCGCCCCAGGTTCCGGGCCGGAGGCCGATTCCGTACCCTCGTTACCCCACACCGCATGAACCCTCGGAGAGACCATGCACCGCGCACTGATCGTCATCGACGTGCAGAACGACTTCTGCGAGGGCGGCAGCCTGGCGGTGCCCGGCGGTGCCGACGTCGCCGCCGCGATCACCGACCTGATCGGGGAGTCCGCGGGGTCCTACCGGCACGTGGTGGCCACCCGGGACCACCACATCGACCCCGGATCGCACTTCTCGGACACGCCCGACTACGCGACCTCCTGGCCCCCGCACTGCGTGGCCGGTACGGAGGGTGTCGGGTTCCACCCGAACTTCGCCCCGGTGGTCGCCTCGGGCGCGATCGAGGCGGTCTTCGACAAGGGCGCGTACACCGCCGCGTACAGCGGCTTCGAGGGGGCCGACGAGAACGGCCTGCGGCTGGCCGACTGGCTGCGCGCGCGGGACGTGCGCGAGGTGGACGTCGTGGGCATCGCGACCGACCACTGCGTACGCGCCACCGCCCTGGACGCCGCCCGCGAGGGCTTCGCCACCCGGGTGCTGCTGGAGCTGACGGCCGGGGTATCGGCCGCGACCACCGAGCTGGCCCTGGGCCAGCTGCGGGAGGCCGGCGTGGAGCTGAGCGGCAAGCCGCTCGTCCAGAGCTGACCGCCCGGGAGCCGGGGAGCCGGGAAGCCCAGGAGCCGGGGAGCCGGGCCTGGAACCAGGACGCCACCTGGCCCGGTGCCGTCCCCGTGGGCGCCCGAGGCGGCAGGAGCTACCGGCCGACCCGGTGGCCGGCGGGGTGCGCGGCGTGCCGGCCGGCCGGGTGGGCCACCGGACGGCCTCCGGGGTGGTCGGCGGACTGGAGGCGGTGCGCGGCGAAGCGGTCCAGCGCCGACCGGGGGTTCCAGGGGTCCGTACCCAGGGCCTGGTAGTCGCGCCAGATCAGCCCGTCGGGGTGGTGCAGCACCGCGGTGACCTCGTCGGAGGTGGGCGGCTCCGCGTTGCCCGTGAGCCGGGCGCCGCGGAAGCCGAGGTTGCTCAGCCGGGTCAGCGCGCGCTGCCGGTTCGCCGCGTGCACCACGACCCTGACCAGCACGTTGGGACAGCCCGGGTGCGGCAGGCCGAGTGCGACCACGACCGTGCCTCCGGGGAGCCTGGTGAATCCGCCGACTGCCATGTCCACATCTTGTGCCGGACCGGCCGCCGCCCACCAGAGGGCGACGGCCGGTCCATGGATCAGCGCAGGTCAGAGGCGGATGTGACAAACGTTACATGGGTGACTTCAGTTGAAATCTGGACGATTTCGGACACCTACCGTCACCTCGGGGTCACCGGTGGGCCGGTCCGACACTGACCGTGACGGTGCTGCCGTCGCCCGCCTCCCGCAGGATGCCGATCCGGGTGTTCGTGTCCGGCACCTGGACGCTGCCGTACGGGTTGCTCGCGTACCAGTAGGTGCCGCTGTGGTCGTCGAAGACCGGCACGCCCGGCTCCGCCTTGATCCGGGTGGCGACCCCGTCCTGGTGCACGGTGAAGCCCGGCACCGCGTGCTCGCTGAAGGTGGCGTCGTACGCCTGCACGCGGTTGCGGATCACCGTGCCGTCGGAGAACAGCAGCGGCTTCGCGTGCGCGTCGACCGGCAGGATCTCGCCGCTGCCCGGGTGCTCGCCGACGTTGTTGTCCGCCTGCGAGGTGTCCCACAGCCAGACCAGCAGGCCGTTCTGGTAGGGGAAGTGCTCCACCCAGTCGGGCCGGGTCGAGGTCCACCCGAAGTTGTACGGGCCGGTGCGCAGCGTGGCGTCGTACGAGGTGTACTCCCGGTTCTCCACCACGTAGTACTCGGGGTAGTCCTTGGCGAAGGAGGCGCCGATGCGGGAGAAGCCGTCGGCGGTCCAGCCGTTGTCGCCGTCCTCGGCGCCGTCGCTGAGCACGGTCCGCCCGTCGGCGGTGACGGTGATCGCGTCGGCCGCGAAGCCCTTCTGCGCCACCCCGCCGTCGGTCTGGTAGCGGAAGCGCAGCTCGACCTGCTGGCCGGCGTAGGCGTCCAGCGGGTAGGAGAGGTCCTCGTACGCGCCGGAGGTGCCGGTCAGGGCGGGGACGTCGCCGCCGTCGCGCGGCAGGGCCTTGCCGTTGGCGGTGCCGTCGAGCGCGGTCCAGTTCGCGCCGCCGTCGGTGGAGACCTCGGCGTAGAGGTAGTCGTACCCGTCCTCGATGTCCCACCAGCCCTTGAGGCCGAGCGAGGCGCTGGAGGTGCCGGTGAGGTCCAGATGGCGGGTGAGGGTGTTCGACAGGTTGTCGCCCATGCCGCTCCACCACTGCGTGCTGCCCTCGGCCGGGGTGGCGACGGTCGTGGTGACGGCCTTGTCGGGCAGCTGCACCACCAGGGCCTGTTTGTCCTTCGTGTTGTACTCGGCCACCCCGAGCTTGGTGGTCGAGCGGGTCGCCGCCTTGGCGGTGCCGTAGTCGAGCCAGCCGAGCTGGAGCTTGTCCCAGGCGCTCATGTCGTCGGGCAGGTCGCCGATCGCGTTCTGGCCGGTCCCCATCCAGGAGCCGGAGGACATCAGGGTCCAGAACGAGGTGCTGTTCTCGCCGACGTAGCTGGTGTCGTACTCGTCCGGCAGACCGAGGTCGTGGCCGTACTCGTGGGCGAAGACGCCGAGGCCGCCGTTCTCCGGCTGGAGGGTGTAGTCGCCGACCCAGATCCCGGTGTCGCCGATCTCGGTGCCGCCGGCCTTGTCGCCCGCCGGGCCGGTGCGGCCGGCGTCGCTGCCGTAGGCGTACCAGCGGTGGGCCCACAGCGCGTCGGTGCCCTGGGCGCCGCCGCCGGCCGACTCGTCCTCGCCCGCGTGGACGATCTGGAAGTGGTCGATGTAGCCGTCGGGCTCGTTGAAGTCGCCGTCGCCGTCGTAGTCGTACCGGTCCCACTGGTCGTACTGGGCGAGGTCGGCCTTGATCTGGGCGTCGGTGGCGCCCTGGGCCTTCTGGTCGGCGACGTAGGCGGTGGTGGCGTCGCGGATCAGGTCCCAGGAGCTGGAGCAGATCGTGGAGCCGCACCAGTCCGAGCCGTAACGGGCCTCGTTGTAGGGGACCTTGACCCAGTCGGAGACCTGGCCCTCCACCGAGTAGCGGCCCGAGGACTGCTTCTCGTAGTACTTGGCCAGCGACTCCTTGTCCTGGTCGTGCGAGAAGTACAGGTCCTGGAAGTGCTGCTGGTTGTAATCCGCCTGCCAGGCCGTGGAGTTGTCCTGGCCGCGGTCGGGTTCGGCGATGGTGTTGTGCGCCGGGCCGGGCTGGCCGCCGTACTTGGCGGCGGGCGGCTCGGGGCCGTCGGGGCCGTCCGGGTCGTAGGTGGTGCTGCTGTCCACCTGGTCGCCGAACTCGACCAGGATGGTGAAGATCTTGTCCGTCTTCTCCCGGCCCAGCTCGACGTACTTGCTCTTCTTGCCCTTGCCCTTGCCGAGTTGGACGACGTCGGAGCCGCCGCGGTGCTGCACCGCGGTCTTGCCGGCGACCACCTGCTGGAGCGCCGCGGAGTGCTCGGCCGCCTGCTGCTTGCTGAACGGGCCCGGCAGATCGTGCGGTTCGCTCTGCGCGGGGTCGTGGACGGCAGCCGCGGCGGTGGCGGCGGCCGGTACCGCCGCATGGTCGGCGGCAGCGGCCGACACGGCGGTCGCCGGCACCCCGAGCAGGGCCGCCGCGACGGCGAGGGCCGCGCCACGGCGGGCCCCCCACGGTCTTTTCACCATTCTTGACCTCCCCTTGGGAAAGGCCATTGCACCGGATGGGGAACCGAAAAGACAGATCTTGACTTGCTCATGACGTCCCGTTAGGTTGCCCGCCTTCCGGGCTGCCCGCTCCGCTGACCGGACAGTCCCGGCTGTCGACCGCTGCGGCCCCGCACCTGCCGGGGCCCGGAGCTCCGCGCCGCTTGAGCCCGAACCTCCGCCCTGCCGGAGCCCGGAGCACCGCGCCGCCGGAGCCCGAACCTCCGCCCTGCCGGAGCCCGGAGCACTGCCCTGCCGGGCCCGGAGCACTGCCCTGCCGGAGCCCGGAGCACCGCGCCGCCGGACCCGCCCGAGGCCCGGACCCGCCGCGCCCCGGGACCCGCCCGGACCTGGGAACCAGCGCGCAGGCGCGCCGCGTGCCCCGCCTCTCTGCGACCCCGTGCGCCCCCTGCGTGCACCGCGCCGTTGGTGAGGCAATGCTTACCTGGCGATACCGCGGGGCATCCCGAAAGCCATGGAGCCGGCCGCGCACGCCGCTCCCCGGCCTCCCCTCAAGGACGGAACCCTCCGATGCCGCCTCCACCGCCTCCACCGCGCACGCAGCGCACGCAGCGCACGCAGCGCACGCAGCGCGTGCCGCGACCCACGACCGCGCAGGTCGCCGCCGGTACGGCGACCGTCGTCCTGTCCACCGTCGCGGTGCTGGCGCTGTCCGGTGCGCGTTCGGGCACGGCGGTGGCGGCGGTGGCGTTCGGCGCTCTGCTCCTGGGCACGGTGGTCGCCGTCCTGACCGGCGGCCGCGCCGCCGTCTCCCGGCCCTCGCCCGCGCCCTCTCCCGCGTCCGCGTCCCCGCCGGCCACCGTCCCGGGCGCCGGCCCGGCCCTTCGCCGCCCGCCCCCCGGCACCGCACGGTCCTGGCGTTCCCGGCCCGCTCGAACCGCTCGGCCCGCGCGGCACGCTCGCGGGCGGCGGCGCGGACGGGCGCCGGCTCCCGGGCGGAGTGATCCGGCCGCACCGTCAGGTCGCCTGGACGACCACGGTCTTGGCCGCCTTGTCCTGGACGCCCTGCTTGTAGGGGCGGTCGGAGAACACGGTCAGGCCGATGATCAGGAACCAGAAGCACGAGCAGCAGAACGCGGGCAGCCACAGGATCAGCGCCCGCACCGCCGCGGCGTTCGGCACGGGCACGCTGCCGTCGTTCAGCATCGCCACCCGCAGGCCCATCATGCGCTTGCCGACGGTCTGGCCGCTGGCGCGGGTCATGAAGAACTCGTACAGGAAGCCGATGCCGGCGGTGAAGACGCCGCCGACCGCCGAGCGGCCGGTGGAGAAGTTGTCGCCGTGGATGCCGACGGCCGCCCAGTCCAGCAGGAACGACGGGATCAGCACGATGACGATGTCGATGATCCGCGCCAGTACGCGCCGTCCCGGCTCGGCAAGCGGGGCCATGCCGGCCAACGGGTCAGGGCCGCCGCCGTACGGTCCCTGCTGGTAGGGACCCCCCGGGCCGCCAGGACCGCCGGGCCCCCGGGGCCGCCGCCCGGACCGCCGTGGCCCCAGTCGCCGCCTCCCCCTTGGCCGCCGCGGCCCCAGTCGCCGCCTCCGCCCTGGCCGCCCTGGCCGCCCTGTTCCCAGGGCCCCTTCTCGTACGGGTTGCGCGGGCCGCCGGGGGGAGGCGGGCCGTAGGGGCCGCCGCCGTACGGACTGCCGGGGGGCGGCTGGTCCGGGTGCTGCCCGCCGCCGGGCCGGTCGTACGGCGACCCGCCGGACGCACCGGGGCCGCCGCCCTGAGGAGGCCGGTTGCCGAACGGGTCGTCAGGTGGGCCGGGCGGCGGCTGGTCGGTGCTCATGCCCCGAGTCAACCCCCGGGCGGGCGGGCCCGCCCGCCGACGGACGCCGATCGGAGTACCGCCGATCCCCATCCGTACGGCCACCCGGAAGGGTCACCCGCCCACGCCCCGGGCAGGCCCCGGCCTGTCGTCCAGCTCCGCTCCCCGACTCCGCTCCCCGGCTCGGTTCCGCGGATCAGCCGCCCGCGACGAACGTGCGCGCGGCCTTGTCGTGCCAGCCCTGCTTCCACGGCCGGTCCCACAGGCACCAGGCCACGCCCACGACGCCGACCAGCAGCAGGTCCAGCACCGTACGGACCAGCCAGCGGCGCAGGCTGGCGCCGAAGCCGGGCGGCTGCTGGGCCTCGATGTCCAGCACCTTCAGGCCGGTCAGCCGCTTGCCCGCGGTACGCCCCCAACGCGCGGTCGGCAGCACCTCGACGAGCAGGCAGGCGACCAGGAAGACGGCCAGGACGGCGCCCAGCTGCGTGCCCGTGGTGCCGTCGAGCAGCCAGACCCGGACCGTACGGCCGGTCAGCTTCGCCTGGTCGACCTTGTCCTTGGCGTGGTGGTAGGCCGCCGAGCCCAGCGGGACGGCCGCCACCGCGGTCACCGCGCCGACCAGCACGGTGTCGACCAGCCGGGCGAGCAGCCGCCGCACCAGGCCGCCCGGCCGGGCGTCGGCGCGGGCCGACGCGAACGGGTCGGCCGCGACCGGCTTCCAGGGCACCACCGGCCCCTCGCCCCGCGCCAGGTCCTGCACCTGCGCGGCCCACGGCACGGCGGCCGGCCCCTCGGCACCCTGGCCCTGGCCCTGGCCCTGGCCCGTCTCAGGGACCCGAGCCGGAGCCGGGGCCGGGGCCGGCGTCGGAGCCGGGGCCGGGACGCCGCCGACGGGTCCACCGCCGAAGGGCGGCGCGGACGCGTCCCCCGCGAACGGCGCGGCGGCCCGCTCCGCGCCCCAGGAGATCCGCGGCGCCCCCGGTCCGGGCGGAGCCGTCGGGTTGGGGCCGGGCGGCAGCCGCCGCTCGGGGTCACCGGTCGGCGCGCCCGGCCCCGGGGCCCCGGCGGCGGCAGGCCAACCCCCCTGCGGCGCACGCGGGTCGGGCAGCTGGGCGGCGGCCGGGCCGTACTGCGCGACGGGGGCGGCCGGGTCCTCGTCGAGGAACATCGGGCCGGACTCGTCGAGCGCCGGACCACCGCGCCGACGGGCCGCCGGGGGCGCGCCGCCGTCCGACGGGGCCGGCCGGCTGGTGCCGGGAACCCACGCGGAGCCGTCCCAGTAGCGGACGTACCGCGGGATCGAGGGGTCCGGGTAGTAGCCCGGGGCGGGAGCGCCGGGCATGGAACCTGGGGAGCCTGGGGAGCCGGACGGTGGAGCGCTCATCGTGCACGGAATCCGTATCTGCTCGGCCGGGGGTGGCAACGTCCACATCTACCAGACCGCGGCGCCCGTTGGGCCCGGCCCGGCGACCACCACTCCCCCAGCACGCCAATACCCCGGCGGGCGGGCCGCCGTCAGGCGTTCGGGAAATCCGGACCGATGCGCCCGCTCCCGCGTAATGGTGGCCCAGTCACGCGCTCTCTCCAGGTGCGGGCCCCGAACACGCCACCCGCCCCTGGGGCCACCGCGCCGAGGAAAGGACGTCGGACTCATGCAGAACGTGGTGGAACGCGAACTCGAAATGCGGCTGGTGCTGTCACCGGAGCGGAGCATTCCGGTTCCGGCACGGCTGTCCTACCGCACGGACGACCCGTTCGCTGTGCACATCACCTTCCACATCGGCTCGGCGGCGCCGGTCGACTGGACCTTCGCCCGCGAGCTGATCGTGGAGGGGGTGTTCCGGCCGTGCGGCAGCGGCGACGTGCGGATCTGGCCGACGAAGGCGGACGGGCGCGCGGTGCTGTGCCTCGCGCTCAGCTCGCCGGACGGCGACGCGCTGCTGGAGGCGCCGGCCCCGCAGGTGGCCGCCTGGCTGGAACGGACGCTGCGCGCGGTGCCACCGGGCACCGAGCACGAACAGCTCTCCATCGAGGACGCGTTGACCAGGCTGCTGGCCCCTGCGGCCGGCGACGAGGTGTGGCTGCGCGGCCGCCCCACCCCGCCGCGCCGACCCGGCGGCCCGGCCCGCCCGGCCCGCCCTGCCTGCCCGGGCGCGGAGGACGCCCCGGACGCCGGTGCCTGACCGGCCGTCCGGCCAGGGCGCCGGGCCCGGGCCGAACGGGCCGCACGGGCCCAGGCCGTACGGCCCCGGGCCGCCGCACGGTCCGGGGCCCGGCGCCCCGGACCCGAAGGCCCGGACTCCCAAGGCCCCGGCCTCAGAGCACCTTGCCCGGGTTGAGCAGGCCGAGCGGGTCGAGGACGGCCTTGATGCCGCGCTGCACCTCCAGCCCGGTGGGGCCGAGTTCGCGGGCCAGCCACTCGCGCTTGAGGGTGCCCACGCCGTGCTCGCCGGTGATGGTGCCGCCCAGCGACAGGCCGAGCTCCATGATGGCGTCGAACGACTCGCGGGCCCGCCCGGCCTCGGCCTCGTCGGTGCCGTCGAAGCAGACCACCGGGTGGGCGTTGCCGTCGCCGGCGTGCGCGCACACCCCGATCACCAGGTCGTACCGCCGGGCGATGGCGGCCACCCCGTCGAGCAGTTCGGCGAGCCGGCCGCGCGGCACGCACACGTCGTCGATGAGCATGGACGGCTTCACCCGTTCCAACGCCGTCAGCGACAGCCGGCGGGCCTGGAGCAGCATCTCCGACTCCTCCGGGTCGGAGGCCGGCACCACGTCGGTGGCGCCGGCGGCCTCGCACAGCGCGCCGACGGCGGCGAGGTCCGCGGCCGGGTCCTCGCTGTCGAAGGCGGCCAGCAGCAGCGCCTCGGTGGTCTCCGGCAGGCCCATCTTCGCCATCGCGTTGACCGCGCGGACGGTGGTGCCGTCCATCAGCTCCAGCAGCGACGGCACGTGGCCGCTCGCCATGATCGCGCTCACCGCGCGCCCCGCGCCCCCGGTGGAGGGGAACTCGGCGACCAGCGCCAACTGCGGGCGGGGCGCCGGGCGCAGCGCCAGCACCGCCTTGACGACCACGCCGAGGGTGCCCTCGGAGCCGACGAACAGCCGGGTGAGGTCGTAGCCGGCCACCCCCTTGGCGGTGCGCCGGCCGGTGGTCAGCAGCCGCCCGTCGGCGAGCACGACGTCGAGGCCGAGCACGTACTCGGCCGTCACCCCGTACTTCACGCAGCACAGGCCGCCGGCGCCGGTGGCGATGTTGCCGCCGACCGTGCACTGCTCCCAGCTCGACGGGTCCGGCGGGTAGCAGAGGCCGTGCTCGCCGACCGCCTTGGAGAGCACGGCGTTGACGACGCCGGGCTCGACCACGGCCACCCGGTCCACCGGGTCGATCTCCAGGACGCGGTCCATCCGCTCCAGGGACAGCAGGACGCAGCCGTCCACCGCGGAGGCGCCTCCCGACAGCCCGGTACGGGCGCCCTGCGGGACCACCGGCACCCGCAGCCCGCTCGCGGTGCGCATGACGTGCTGGACCTGCTCCACGGTGCGCGGGCGGACCACGGCGGCGGCCGTGCCGACCTCGGTGAAGCCCGCCATGTCGCGGGAGTGGGCGGCGACCACGTCGGGGTCGGTGATCAGCGCCTCGGCGGGCAGGCCGGCGGCCAGCGCGGTGATGAGTGTGTCGTGCATGGGCACACCCTCGCACCTCCGTGCGGGCCGCCTCAATGGCCCGCCACCTGCGAGTTTCGCGGTGACGGGCCGGAAGTGGACCGGTGCCGGGCGCCGCTGACTGGGGATCAGAGGTTGCCGCGCCGCTCCTGCTCGCGCTCGATCGCCTCGAACAGCGCCTTGAAGTTGCCCTTGCCGAAGCCCATGGAGCCGTGCCGCTCGATCATCTCGAAGAAGACCGTCGGGCGGTCCTGGACCGGCTTGGTGAAGATCTGGAGCAGGTAGCCGTCCTCGTCGCGGTCGGCCAGGATGCGCAGTTCGCGCAGGGTCCCGATCGGCACCCGGGTGTCGCCGACCCACTCGCCGAGGGTGTCGTAGTAGGAGTCGGGGGTGTCGAGGAACTCCACGCCCGCCTCCCTCATGTCCCGTACGGACGCGACGATGTCGTTGGTGGCCAGCGCGATGTGCTGCACGCCGGGGCCGCCGTAGAACTCCAGGTACTCGTCGATCTGCGACTTCCGCTTCCCGGCCGCGGGCTCGTTGAGCGGGAACTTGACCTTGCGGGAGCCGTCGGCGACCACCTTGGACATCAGCGCGGAGTACTCGGTGGCGATGTCGTCGCCGACGAACTCCTTCATGTTGGTGAAGCCCATGACCTTGTTGTAGAAGGTCACCCACTCGTCCATGCGGCCGAGTTCGACGTTGCCCACGCAGTGGTCGACCGCCTGGAAGGAGCGCCGCGCGGGCGGCGGCACGATCGGCCCGGCGGCGGCGTAGCCGGGCAGGTAGGGGCCGTCGTAGCCGCTCCGGTCGACCAGGGTGTGCCGGGTCTGCCCGTAGGTGGCGATGGTGGCGAGCACCACCGTGCCGTGCTCGTCCCGGAGTTCGTACGGCTCGACGAGACCGGTGGCACCGTTGCCGACGGCGTGCGCGTAGGCGGCGCGCGCGTCGGGCACCTCGATGGACAGGTCGACGACGCCGTCGCCGTGGGCCGCCACGTGGTCGGCCAGGAAGCGGCCGTGCTCGGTGGCCGGCTTGACCACGGAGGTGAACACGAACCGCGCGCCGCCCGACTCCAGGACGTGGGAGGCGGTCTCGCGGCTGCCGTTCTCAGGTCCGGAGTAGGCCGTACGGCGCATCCCGAACGCGGTGGAGTAGTAGTGCGCCGCCTGCTTCGCGTTGCCGACGGCGAAGACGACGGCGTCCATGCCCTTGACGGGGAAAGCGTCCTCGGTGCCCTTGGGAGCGGTCATGCTACGAGCCTCCCGCCCCCGTTCAGAGTGCGCAACAGGTGCGGATTCCGCTGGACAACCTGTACAGCCGAGGTGACGATCGTCCCGGCAATCCGTACATGATGACCACGGAGGCGGGCGGGGATGGGGATCGACGCGCTGGACGGCCGGCTGATCGCGCTGCTGGACGAGGAGCCGCGGATCGGCGTGCTGGAGGCGTCGCGCCGGCTGGGGGTGGCGCGCGGCACCGTCCAGGCCCGGCTGGACCGGCTGCTGGAGCGGGGCGTGGTGCGGGGCTTCGGGCCGCAGGTGGACCCGGCGGCGCTGGGCTATCCGGTCACGGCGTTCGCCACGCTGGAGATCCGGCAGGGCCAGGGAACCGACGTGCGGACGCACCTGTCGGGGGTGCCGGAGGTGCTGGAGTTGCACACGATCACCGGCGAGGGTGACATGCTGTGCCGCCTGGTGGCGCGTTCCAACGCCGACCTCCAGCGGGTGATCGACCGGGTGGTGGGCATCGAGGGCATCGTGCGGGCCTCCACGGTGATCGCGCTGGAGACCCCGGTGCGGCTGCGGATCATCCCGCTGGTCGAACAGGCCGCGCGCGAGGGCTGATCCGCGGCGGGACGGGAACGAGGAACCACCAGGGACGGGAACGGGAACGGGAACAGGGACGGGGACGGGAACGGGAACAGGGACGGGGACGGGGACGGGGACGGGCCGCAAACGGACGAAAGGAGAGCCGGGGCGGGCCGGCGCAGGAGGACGTACGGCGGGCGGAGCGGTCCGGGCGGCGACCGGAACCGGAACGCGGTGAAGAGCGACAGGTTTTTTGCGTAAGACGACTGCGCAGGATCTGTGTGCTCTCTACGGTAAGGACGTGCCAACAGCGCCCCACGACTCCTGCCGCGCCCCTCACGCCCCAGCCGCCCCCGCGCCCGGGGGCGCTGCCCGGGGTGCCCGCGCGGGTGGTGCGGCGGGGTCCTCGGACGCTGCCCACGGGCGCCCGAGGTGGCGTGCGGAGCCGCCGGCGGCCGGGCCGCTGCCCGGCCCGGCGGACGACGGCTCCCCGGTCCGCCCCCGCCCACCGGCCCGCGTCCGCTGGGCCCGCCGCGCCGGCTGACCACCGGCCGGACCGTCGACCGTCCTTCGGCAACCGCCGACCACCCGACCACCCGACCACCCGACTATCTGGGGGATACCGCCTTGAGCCCGCGCGACCCGTCCGCCGCACCGTCCGCCGCCGGCGCCCCGGCCGCCCGCCGCCCCGAGGGGTCAGGTCCCAGGGAGCGGTCCGGCGCGCCGGACGGCGCCGACCCGGACGCCGGCGCGCCGTCTCCTGACGGCCCGTCTCTTGACGGTCCGCCTCATGGCGGGCTGCTGGACCCGATCACCCCGCCAGGGCCCTCGGACGCGGCGGAACCGGCCGTCCCGGCGGAGCCGGCCGACGACTCGCGGGAGGCGGAGGAGGACCGCGGCCAGGAGCCCGCGCCGGGCGACGCGCCGCGCGACCGCCGTCCGCTGGCGCTGCTCCTCGCCGCCAGCGTGATCTCCATGATGGGCGGCACCCTGACGCTCGTCGCCGTGCCGTGGTTCGTGCTGGCCACCACGGGCAGCGCGGCGCGGGCCGGGGTGGTCGCGTTCGCGTCCGCCGTGCCCGTGGTGGTGGCCGCGGTGCTCGGCGGCCCGCTGATCGACCGTCTCGGGGTCACCGCGTCCAGCGTCTGCTCCGACGCGGTCTGCGCCCTGACGACGGCCGCGATACCCGTGCTCCACCTGCTCGGCGGGCTCACCTTCGGCCGGCTGGTCGCGCTGGTCGTGCTGTGCGGCCTGTTCCGCGCGCCCGGGGACACGGCGCGCGAGGTGCTGGTGCCCGCGCTGGCCGTCCGGGCGGGTACGAGCATCCAGCGGGCCAACAGCGCCTACGAGGGCGCCTACCGGGGAGCGCGGATGATCGGCGCGCCGCTGGCCGGCGTCCTGGTGGCCGTGCTCGGCGCGGTCAACCTGCTGCTGCTGGACGCCGGTACGTTCGCCGTCTCCGCGGTGCTGGTCGGGGTCGGCGCGCGCGGCGCCGTACAGCGCCGGCGGTCCGAGCAGCCGGCGGCCGGCGGGGTCCGCGCCGCCCTGGCGGGCTACCGCACCGACCTGCGGGAGGGCTTCCGCTACCTCCTCGGGGCCCGGCTGCTCTTCGCCATCGTCGGGATCGTGATGATGACGAACGCGCTGGACCAGGCGTGGTCGGCGGTGCTGCTGCCGGTGCAGGCCCGCGAGCGGCTGGGCGGCTCGGTCAGCCTGGGCGTGGTCACCGGCACCTTCGCCGGCGCCGCGCTGTGCGGGACGCTGCTGTACGGCGTGGTCGGGCACCGGTTCTCGCAGCGGACCCTGTTCATCGGCGGGTTCCTGCTCGCCGGCTTCCCGCGGACCCTGGTGGGGGCCTTCGTGCCGGGACACCTGGCGCCGCTGGTCGCGGTGTGCGTGCTCTGCGGGCTGGCCGGCGGTGTGATCAACCCGATCATCGGCTCGGAGCTGGTCAGGCTGGTGCCCGAACGGCTGCGCAGCCGGGTCTTCGGCGCGGTCAGCTCGGGCGTGCTGGTCGCGGTGCCGCTGGGCGGGCTGGTCGGCGGCTACGCCGTCCAGTACGCGGGCCTGACCACCGCCATGGCCGTCGTCAGCTCGATCTACCTGCTGACGACGCTGAGCCCGCTGGTGATGCCGGCCTTCCGCGCCTGGGACTCGGCCGGCGCGCCCGCACCGCTGGACGCGGCCCCGACGGGCTGAGCCCCCCGCCGGCTGCCACCGGCTGCGCATCGATCACCCCGGCCGCCTCGGGCCGCCTGGACGGTCCGCGTCGCGCGGAGGGTGCCCCTGCCGGTGCCGGCGGGTGGCGCCGGTGTCAGCAGGTGGGGGTGGCGTGGCCGGCGCGGATGTCGGCGAGGGCGGTCAGCGCGCCGTCGAGCGTGGTCACCGGGACCAGTTTCAGCCCGCCGGGCAGCTCCGCCGTGGCGTCCGAGCACTCGGCGCGCGGCACGAGGAAGACGGTGGCGCCGTCACGCCGGGCCGCCTGCTCCTTGAGCGGCACCCCGCCGACCGCGCCGACCGTGCCGCCCTCGGTGATCGTCCCGGTACCGGCGATCGTCCGGCCGCCGGTGAGGTCGCCGCCGTGCCCGTCACCGTCGATCTTGTCGATGATGCCGAGGGTGAAGAGCAGGCCGGCGCTCGGGCCGCCCACGTCGGCCAGCCGCAGGGTCACCTTGACCTGCGAGGACGACAGCCCGAGGTGCTTGAGGGCGGCGGCGGTCGCGTCCTGCTGGGACTGGACCATCTCCTTCTCGTTGGCCTTGTTGATGGCCGTGACCGAGCCGCCCGTGGGGTAGACGGAGTCCCGCGGCATCGCCGCCCGGTCGTCGGCGAACCAGGCCCGCGCGACGTCCGAGAAGCGCACGGTGGTGTTCGGCGCGGTGGCCGCGATGGTGACCATCCGCAGCTGGCCGCTGGTACGGCGGACCTGGACGCCGCTGACGGTGATCACCGGGGTGCCCTTGTCGGCGCCCAGGACGTCGGCGGTGATACCGGGCTCCACGATGGAGATCGGCAGCGGCGCGAGGGCGGCGACGAGCGCCAGGGCGACGACCACCACGGCGCACAGGGCCAGGGTCACCGTCCGGCGGGAGAGCGCAAGCATGCGAAGAAGCTTATCCGGGGCTCGGGGGTGGCTTCCCCGACGGTGCTTCCCGGCCCCCGCGACCCGCTGCTCCCCCGGCCGCGCCCGGGCCCGGTCAGTCCCGCGGCCGCGCCCCGACGCAGCCGCGTCGGACCCCGTCAGGCGGCAGGGACGGGGGCGGGGACAGCGGCCGCGGGTCCTGCCGTCCTGCGGGTCAGCGCAGGGCCTCGGAGACCTCCGTGGCCGCCTCGACGACCCGCAGGCCGACCCGCTCGGGTACCGAGTCCACGAGCATCACCACGCCGACGCTGCCCTCGATGCCGGGCACCCCCAGCAGCGGGGCGGCGGCGCCGCTGGCGCCCGCCTCCAGCTCGCCCGAGGTGATCACGTAGCGGAGGTGCTCCCCGCCCATGACCTGGTCGGTGCCGTCGACCTGGTCGTCCGTCCCCACCGGCCGCAGCGCGTAGTCGGCGAAGCCCTGGTAGCCGCCGCCCGAGAGGACGCCGCCCGCGTACGCCCCGGCTGCGCCGGCCGGCTCGACCGAGCCGTCCCGGTGCACCCGCTCCCAGCCGAGGCCGTCGGCGGCCGGCCGGATGCCGCGCCCGGCGAGGATGGCCCGCCCGGCCGCGCCGCGGTCCAGCGGGTGGCGGAAACCGGTGCGGTAGGCCACGTGGTAGTCGGTCCAGGTCGGTTCGACCACCGCCACGGCCAGCGCCTCGGAGCCGTCGACGAGGGTGAGGTGGGCGGTGGCGCCGATGTCCTCGGCCAGCGAGCGCAGCGCGGGCAGCGCGGCCTCGCGCAGCAGCGGGTGCACCTGGTGGGCCAGGCCCAGCACGCCTAGCCCCACCCGGGCCCGCCCGCCGAGGTCCCGGCGGACCAGCGAGTGCTGTTCGAGCGTGGCGAGCAGGCGGTAGACCACCGTGCGGTTCACGCCCAGCCTGGACGCCAACTCGGTCACGGTCAGGCCGTGATCGGTGTCGGCGAGCAACTTCAGGACCCTCAGGCCCCGGTCGAGCGTTTGAGACGTCTCCGCGGTCACGACGCCCCCTCCTCGTGAATCGGCGGCGCGTCCCACTGGACCCCTGGGGGCTCCGCACCGCCGGTCCCAACGGCAGTGCGCGGAGAGGCCGCCGGTCGGTTCTGAATACCGGCTGCGCTCCGCGGCTGCACTGCCACGGCGCGTGCGTGACCGGCACGCTAGCGAGGGAGTACCGCTCAGCGGAAGGGGTCGTCCACAATCCGGGCGCTGTCTTGACCTGGTCTTGACATGCCAAAGGTCCGCAATTCGTCCCAAGAACCCGCAATCCGCGGCACCAAACGGCGGGTTTCACCCGCCGGGGTGTCACTCGTCGCAGTGACACCCCGGCTCGGGGTGGCACCCCTCCGGCGGCACCGCCGCCGCGCCGAACCCGCCACGCCGGACCCGCCACGCCGGACCCGCCACGCCGGACCCGCCGCGAAAGTCCGCCGCGCAACCCGCCGCTGACGCCCAGGGCGGCAGCCCGGAGCAGCGACGCCCCCGGACGAAGGCGGCCCGGGACAACGGCGCCCCGGGCCCACGCGCGCGAACCTCCGCCCCGGGCGGCCGCTTCGCACCCGGCCCGTCAGGCCGTCACGCCACGCGGCCGCCCCCGGCGGGCGGTCACTTCATCCGGGTCGCCCACTCCTGGACCTTCTTGATCCGCTCGTTCAGCTGCCCGGCGGTGGCCTCGGCGCTCGGCGGGCCGCCGCAGGCCCGGCGCAGCTCGTTGTGGACGACGCCGTGCGGCTTGCCGCTCTGGTGGTGGTAGGCGGCCACCAGGGTGTTCAGCTGCTTCCGCAGTTCGAGCAGCTGGCGGTGGCTGACCACGGGCCGCCGCTCGGCGGGCAGTTCGAGCAGGTCCGCCTCGTCGTCCGGCTTCTTGCGGCTGTGGGCGATCTGCCGGGCCTGGCGCCGCTGGAGCAGTATCTGCACCTGGTCGGGTTCCAGCAGCCCGGGGATGCCGAGGTAGTCCTGCTCCTCCTCGCTGCCGGGGTGGGCCTGCATGCCGAACTCGGCGCCGTCGTACAGCACCCGGTCGAAGACCGCGTCCGACTCCAGCGCCTCGAACGGCAGCATGTCGTCGCCGGTCTCCTCGTCCTGCTCCTTCTCCGCCTCCGCCAGGAGCTTGTCCTCCTCGGCGAACGGGTCCTCCTCGCCCTGCTTCTTCGGGCGGTCCAGCACGTGGTCGCGCTCGACCTCCATCTCCCCCGCGAACTCCAGCAGGTTGGGGATGGTCGGCAGGAAGACGGACGCGGTCTCGCCGCGCCGCCGGGACCGCACGAAGCGGCCCACGGCCTGGGCGAAGAACAGCGGCGTGGAGATCGTCGTGGCGTAGACGCCGACGGCCAGCCGCGGCACGTCGACGCCCTCGGAGACCATCCGGACGGCGACCATCCACCGGTCCTCCGAGGCGCTGAACTCCTCGATCCGCTTGGACGAGCCCGGGTCGTCGGAGAGCACCACCGTGGCCTTGGTGCCGGTGATCTCGCGGATCAGCTTCGCGTAGGCGCGGGCGGAGTCCTGGTCGGTGGCGATCACCAGGCCGCCCGCGTCCGGGATGCCCTTGCGGACCTCGCTCAGCCGGGTGTCGGCGGCCTTGAGGACGTTCGGAATCCACTCGCCGGTGGGAGCGAGCGCGGTCCGCCACGCCTGCCCGACCGCGTCCTTCGTCATCGGCTCGCCGAGCCGCGCGGACAGCTCGTCGCCGGCCCGGGTGCGCCAGCGCATCGTGCCCGAGTAGCTGAGGAAGATCACCGGGCGGACGACGCCGTCGGCGAGCGCGTTGCCGTAGCCGTACGTGTAGTCGGCGGAGGAGCGGCGGATGCCGTCGTTGCCCTCCTCGTAGACGACGAAGGGGATCGGGTTGGTGTCGGAGCGGAACGGGGTGCCGGTCAGGGCGAGCCGGCGGGTGGCCGGCTCGAACGCCTCCAGGCACGCCTCGCCCCAGGACTTGCTGTCGCCGGCGTGGTGGATCTCGTCCAGGATCACCAGGGTCTTGCGCTGCTCGCACCGGTTGCGGTGGAGCATGGGCCGCACGCCGACGCCCGCGTAGGTGACGGCCACGCCGTGGTACTCCCGGCCCACCGGGCCGGCGCTGTAGTCCGGGTCGAGCTTGATCCCTATCCGGGCCGCCGCGTCCGCCCACTGCGTCTTCAGGTGCTCGGTCGGCGCGACCACGGTGATCTGCTGCACCAGGTGGTTGTGGATCAGGTAGGACGCCAGGGAGAGCGCGAAGGTGGTCTTGCCCGCGCCCGGTGTCGCCACCGCCAGGAAGTCCCTGGGCTGCCGGGCCACGTACGCGTCGATGGCTCCCTGCTGCCATGCCCGCAGCTTGTTGGCGGTGCCCCAGGGGGCGCGGCCGGGGAAGGCGGGCGACAGGTGGTGGGAGGGGGATACGGGGGTAGTCACGGTCTCCATACGGGGTCGTCGCGGCAGCCGGCCGGGCGCGCGCCGGGCTCCTTCCTTCGGTACGAAAACCGCCTCAGCCTACCGGCCCGCCCACCCCCCTCCGGCCCCGACGCCCCACCCCGGACCGCGCTGCGACACACCTCACAGCGCGGCCCGGCGGGGTCCGGGACGGCCCGGGGCGGGGGCCGGTACGGTGCTGCCGGGCTCGTACGGCGCGGGGCTCCGGGGGTGGCGCGGCGCGCGTTCGCCGGGGGAACGGAAGGGGACATGGCGTGGCGGGAGAGTGGACCAGCACATCGGCTCCGTACGTGGCGCCCCGGCCCGGGGAGACCTGGGCCGAGGAGGCGGCCGCGCGGGGCCGCAAGGGCACGCAGCGGATCGTCGAGGCGGCGGAGGTGGCCGCGCCCGCCGAGGTGGCGGGGCCGCTGGGGCTCCCGGACGGCGCCACCGTGATCGTCCGGCGGCGGGTCATGTACCTCGACGAGCGGCCCTGTGAGCTGACCGACACCTACTACCCGGTGGAGGTCGCACGCGGCACCCCGCTGGCGGGGACGGCGAAGATCAAGGGCGGCGCCGTCGCCTACCTGGCCTCCCTCGGCCGGTCTCCCGCCCGGGTCCGCGAGGAGGTCTCGGCCCGTCTCGCGGACGCCGCCGAACGCGCCGCGCTGGGCCTGGCGCCGGGCGAGCCCGTGCTGTGCCTGGCCCGGGTGACGCTGGACGAGCGGGAGCGGCCCTTCCAGGTCGACCTGTCCGTCTTCCCGGCCGCGGGGCAGCGCCTGCGGTACGAGCTGCGGACGGAGTGAGCCCGGCGGCTCTCAGCCGGCGAACCGGGGCAGCGTCGCGGAGACACGGGGGATGTCCAGCTCGCCCTGGGCGACCGCGTAGACGAACGCCTCCGCCTCGTCCACGTCGAAGCCGGGGCGCAGCCGGTGGCCGTTGAGGTGGAGGAAGACCCAGGCCGCGTACCAGGCCAGGCGCTTGTTGCCGTCCACCATCGGGTGGTTGCGGACAAGCGACACCATGAGGGCCGCTGCCTTCTCCCAGACGCCGGGGTAGGCGTCCTGGCCGAAGACGGCGGCGCGCGGACGGGCGAGGGCCGACTCCAGCAGGCCGCGGTCGCGGACGTCGGGGCGGCCGAGCCGGGCGGCCAGGTCGAGCAGTTCGGCCGGCGCGAGGTGGTGCGGCGCGGGCGTCATGCCAGCCTGCGGTTCAGCTCGGCGCTGGCCCGGAGCACGTGGGCGGCGGCCTCCTCGAAGCGCCGGGAGCGCTCACCGACGGCCCGGAGGACGGCGTCACGGGCGATCGACTCCATGGGGCGGTCCTCCGCGTCGGCGTGCCGCCGCAGGGCGTCGAGTTCGTCGTGGGTGAGGGTCACGGTCAGTTCGGGCATGGGCCGACGGTAGTGTCCGCCGGCGTTCGGCCGCCCGCCATTTTCGCCGCCGTTCCCACTGCCGTTCCCACTGCCGTTCACGCCGCCTTTCCCGCCGCTGTCCCGGCCCCGCCGTGCGCGCGATCCGCGCGGCCGCCGGTGCCTCCTCGGCCCCCTTCCCCGCTCCGGCGCGACAGGCCGCCCGGCACCGGCCACTCGTCCGTCACGGCACGCGGGGCACGGTCTAAAGTTCGGGGCAGGGCTTCGCCCACTCACCTGGCGGGAGCGCGGGAAACGGGGGACACATGTCGGTGCCGTGGAACGGTCAGGGGCTGCCTCCCACCGCTGCGGGGCGGCTGGCCTCGGCTGAGCGGAGCGGGACGTGGACGTCGGCGCTCTCCACCGGGGAGTTCGCCGCGGTCCGCTCCGTGGGCTTCGAGCCGGTGGGCCAGGTGATGGGGTCGGCGGTCTTCCGCATCGGGCGCAGCGGCCGCTTCTGGGGCTACCACGACTGCCAGTTCCCGGGGGCCGCCCGGTACCGCTACAGCTTCGGCTCGACGAGCGGCGCCCCGGTCGCCCTGTCGGGGAACGGCGCCCCGTCCCAGCAGCTGGTCGGCGTCTTCGACCAGGCCCGGCGCACCGCGCTGGGGCGCATGACCGCCGAGTGCCGGGCCCTCGGCGGTGACGGAGTCGTGGCCGCCGAGCTGACCATGGCCCCGTTCACCGGGCAGGTGAACTGCCTGGAGTTCAAGGTGATCGGCACGGCGGTGCGGGCTCGGGGCACCGAGCGCGCCGTACAGCCGTTCACCTCGCACCTGGACGGCGAGGGCTTCGCGAAGCTGCTCGGCTCCGGATGGGTGCCGGTCGAGCTGCTGGTGGGCATGTCCATCGGGGTGCGGCACGACGACTACCGGACCACGTCGCAGACGTACTCGTGGTCCAACGTGGAGGTGACCGGGTGGACCGATCTGGTCAGCGAGGTGCGCTCCGACGCGCGGCGGCAGCTCCGGGCGCAGAGTGCCGGGCGGGGCGGCGACGGGATCATCATGGCCGACAGCCGGCTGCGGGTGTGGGCGGAGAGCTGCATCCAGTCCGGCAACTCCGAGCAGGAGGACCACGTCGCGGAGGCGACGATGGTCGGCACCACCGTCGCGCGGTTCCGGCTGCGGAAGCCGCCGCCGCGGACGCTGTCCGTGATGCCGCTGGGCGACCGCGGGGCCAGGTTGCGCAAGCGGTTGGCGGCCGTGGAGTCCAGCCCCTACGGGGACCGCATGGAGTACCGGCGGCTGGTCGAGGAGATCAGCGAGTTGAACGAGTGACGGCCCTCCCGGACCGCCCCCGCGCCGGCCGGCGCGGGATGGCGCTCCCGACGACCGATCCGAACCGACCGCACGGTGGACGAGGGGTACTGACATGACGAACGAACAGCCGAGTGCCGAGGGCGTTCCCGCGGACGCGATGCGCCGGTTGTCGGAGCTGGAGCCCGGCCGCGCGGGGTCGATCTTCACCAGCGACCTGTCGGTGAACGAGTTCCTCCTCGTCCGCGAGGCGGGCTTCAAGCCGATCGGCCTGGTGCTCGGCAGCTCGATCTACCACGTCGGCATCCAGCTCGGCCGCTGGGGCAAGAACCAGGAGCTGGACACGCTGAGCCAGGCGATGTACCACGCCCGGGAACTGGCCATGACCCGGATGGAGGCGGAGGCCGCGCAGTTGGGCGCCGACGGCATCGTCGGGGTCCGGCTGACGGTGGAGGCGCGGGAGTTCGGCAAGGACGTCGCGGAGTTCATCGCGATCGGTACCGCCGTCAAGGCCGACAACCCGCCCCCCGGCGGCGGCACCTGGCGCAACAACAAGGGCCAGCCCTTCACCTCGGACCTTTCCGGGCAGGACTTCTGGACGCTGATCCGGGCCGGCTACGCGCCGCTCGGCATGGTCATGGGCACCTGCGTCTACCACATCGCGCACCAGCGGATAGGCGCGGTGATGTCGAACATGGGCCGCAACGTCGAGATCGAGCAGTTCACGCAGGCGCTGTACGACGCCCGCGAGCTGGCCATGGCCCGGATGCAGGCGGAGGCGGAGGCGCTCCAAGCGGAGGGCGTCGTCGGGGTGCAGCTCAACGCGCACAACCACCGGTGGGGCGGGCACACCACGGAGTTCTTCTCGATCGGCACGGCGGTCCGGCCGCTGCGGCCGGACCACGAGATCGAACGGCCCACCATGGTGCTCAGCCTCGACGGCTGACAGGCTCGGCAGATCTCGGCAGATCTCGGCGGGCCTCGGCGGGCCTCGGCGGGCCTCAATGGCCGGCGGGCTCGGCGCCCGGCAGGCGACGACACAACGATCAGGCATGGGGAAGACGATGAGCGAGCACGATCCGCTCCCGGAACGGGCGCGGGAGTCGGGCGCCGAACCGGCGCGGGACGCGGACGCGAAGGCGGAGACGGAGGCGGCTCCGGGCGCGTCGATCGACTTGGTGGCCGCCGCGCTGCGCCGGGACGCGGCGGACCTGGAGGTCTACGCCCGGGTGCTGACCGAGTCGCTGGCGGACGCCCTGCCGCCCGGCTCGGTGGCGTTGGAGCGCAGGCGCACCATGAGCGACCGGCTCGCGGGGCGCGCCGGCCGGGTGGAGAGGCTTGAGGTCACCCTGGACGACCGGCGGCTGATCCTGACCCTGGCGCAGGGACGGCCGCAGGGCGAGGTGGCCACCGTGGTACGCGGTGTGGTGCTGTCCCGGACGCCGGTGCCGCTGGACGCCTGGGCGACCGAACTGGCCACGGCGGTCGGGCGGCGGGCCGAGTCCGACGCCCGCGCCCGGGCCGCCCTGGAGAAGCTGCTGCTGGACGGCTGAGTCACGTCCGCCGGGCGCGCAGGCGGGGCGCGAGCGCGGCGCCGGTGAGGGCGATGGCGGCGGCCGGGAGGAAGACCGCGGCGAAGGCGCCCGGGTGGGCGGCCGAGGCGGCGGTGGCCGTGGTGGAGCCGCCGCCCAGCGCGGTGAAGACGGTGCCGCCCGCGGCGATCAGCAGGACGTTGGACAGGGCGTCGCTGACCTGGAGCGCGGCGGAGTTGGTGCCGGCCTCCTCGGGCGGCGACAGCCGCAGCATCAGCACGCTCAGCGCGGAGATCGCCAGCCCCATGCCGAGGCCGCCCACGCACCAGGCGGCGGCCACCAGCCACGGCGGCACGGCGTCCAGCAGCGCCAGCGGCACGGCGGCTATCGCCGTGGTGGTGAGGACCAGCCCGACCCGCACCAGCCGCTCGCGGGCGGGCGCGAACCGCGGCCGGGCCTGCAGCCAGGACCCGGCCGCCCAGGTCAGGCCGCCACCGGCGAGGGAGAGCCCGGCGAGCGTCGGGGACAGGCCGCGCTGGGTGACGAGCATCAGCGGCACGAAGCTCTCGGCCACGATGAACGAGCCGGCGGCGATGCCCCGCAGCAGGATCAGCGTGGGCAGCCCGCGCACGGCCCGGAACGTGCCGCGCGGCAGCAGCCGCAGCGCCGACGGCACCAGCAGCGCGGCGCCCGCCAGCGCCGGCACCGCCGACAGCGGCCTCAGGTCCTGGCCCGCGTACTGGAGCAGCGCCGCGCCGACGCTCAGCGCGGCGGCCTGTCCGATACGGCGGCGGTCCATCCGGGGCCGTTCGGCCGCCGGCTCGTGCGGGCCGCCCGCGGCGGCGCGGCGCAGCGCGGGCAGCATCACCGCCAGCGGCAGCACCACCAGGACCGGGATGGAGAGGAACACCCAGCGCCAGCCGAGGTGTTCGGAGACGGTCCCGGAGACCACCGGCCCGACCAGGGAGGGCACCACCCAGGACGCGGAGAACGCCGCCATCACCGCGGGCCGCAGGTGCTCGGGGTAGGCGCGGCCGACCACCACGTACAGCGCCACGATCACCAGGCCGCCGCCGAGGCCCTGCACGGCCCGGCCCAGGACGAAGACCGGCATGGACGCGGCGGTCCCGCTGAGGACCAAGCCGCCCGCGAAGCCGGCGATCCCGGCGGAGAGCGGCGCCAGCGGGCCGGACCGGTCGCACCACTGGCCGCTGACCACCATGGCCAGCAGCGAGGTGGTGAAGTACGCGGAGAACGCGAACGCGTAGAGCCCGAGCCCGTGCAGGTCGCGCGCGGCCACGGGCATCGCGGTGCTGACGGCGGTCGCCTCGAACGCGATCATGAGGACGACGGACACGATGCCGAAGGTGAGTGCCCGGTAGGCGTGGCCGAGGACTCCCCCGCCGTCCTCCGCGCCCCCGGGCCCGGCCCGGCGTTCCCCGTCCCGCGTGTCGGAAATCGTCATCCGGCAAGCGTAAGGGGCGAACCGGGCCGTGGCCCCTGGCCGGAGCCCGGTCGGCGGTGGTCCGCTGGTCCTACTCCGCACGTCCGGGGTGCGCGGGGCGGCGTCCGGGGCGGGGGGAGGCCGCACCGTGCGCGGGCGTCCGCGGGAGGCCACCGGCGGTCGGAAGCGGACGGACGGGAGGGAACGGGGGGACGGGGCATCCATGCCCACGCGAGGAGGCCCGGGCGCGGGTGCCCGGGCGCGGGTGCCCTTTTGTGAACGGAGCATGGCGGTCCTGTTGCCCACCGTGGCTTCCCGCCCGGACCCGTTGACCCGCCGGCCCGCACACGGCATCGTCGTCCGTGCGAGAACAGCACGGCCGCGTGCCCGAGTGGCTTAGGGACTCGTCTGCAAAGCGAGATACACCGGTTCGAATCCGGTCGCGGCCTCCAGACAACCTGCGACGATCCTCGTCGGCCTCGTCCGCCTCGTCGGCCTTCAGCTGGCTCCGGACCTCCACGCCCAGCGCTGCCCGGAGCTGACCGCCGCCCCGCCAGCCCGCCGCCCCGCCGCCTCAGCGGAGCTGGACCACCGCGACGACCGCGGCCACCACGGCGAGCAGGACGACGACGGCCGCGGTGATCTTCACCCCGCTGTAGGGGCGCTTGCCGACCACCTCGCCGGTACGGGCGTTCAGCATGACCTGCCAGGGCTTGCCGGCGTGCAGGTAGGTGAGGAACCAGACGGGGAGCAGCAGGAGTTTGAAGGTGACCTGGTCGTACTGGGTGGCGACGGAGTGGACGCGCTGCTCGTCGCCGCCGATGTCCTGGCGGCAGTCGGCTTCGATGGCCACGGCCATCCGCTGCTTCGCGGTCTCCAGCCCGTCCTCGGGCTCCACGTCGTAGCGGACGGTCTGGAACCCGGCCAGGTACTCGGGCTGGAAGGGGCGGGCCTCGTCCAGCGGCCAGGGGGTGAGCTTGTCGAGGCGCTTGGTGTCCACGTGGACGGTGCCGGCGACCAGGACGTCGTCGAAGTCCCGGGCGACCGTGCCGGAGACGTTGTACCAGCGGGTGTGCCGCACCTGCACCTCCTCGCCGTCCCGCGTCTCGGTCGTGTAGTAGTGCTCGCCGCGCGCGCCCCGGTACGACGAGACGGTGGCGGAGTCGTACGTCCAGTGCGGCAGGTAGCTGCCCTTGAACGTCTCGGCCTCGGTGACCTTCTTCAGGCTGGAGGGCGCGAACCAGCGCGAGGAGGTCCACTCGCGCAGCCGCTCGCGGGCCGCGGCGCGGTCGAGTCCGAACGGGACGACCCCCTCGGGTACCACCCGCTCGGTCAGTTCGGGGTCGGCGACCAGCGCCGTGGCGCAGAACTGGCAGCGGGCGGAGAGGTCGTCGGTCTCGGTGCGGGCACCGCAGCCGGGGCAGACGAAGGCGCGGGCGGCGCCGAGGACGGCCGCGCGCGGCTTGTCCGGGAGCGTCAGCAGCTCCGCTATCGGGTGCTCGCGGACCTCGCGGGCCACCGCCGCCACGGCCTGCTCGTGGCCGCAGTACGGGCACTTGAGCGTGCTCGTACCCGGCTTGAACTCCACGCTGGCGCCGCATGCCTCGCAGGGGTACGACTGCCCGGCGACCAGGTGGCCGCTCTCCGGCCCCGCCGTGCCCGCTGCCTCCGACGCCGTCAGCTCGTCGCCGCTCATCCCCTGCTCCCCACCCTCGTGTCCGTGCCTGCCCTCGCCTGGCCTGCCCTGCCCTGGCTTTGCCGTGTCCGGTCTCGCCTTGCCGTACCGCCCGGTCTGTGCCGGGCCCGCTCCCGGTCCCCGCTCAGCCCTGCGGCGGAAGCGGCGGAAGGGGCGGCGGCACCGCGCCGAACAGGCCGCCCAGCTCGGGCACCTGGCCCGCCGCCAGCCAGCCGGCCAGGCCGTCCTTCCACACCAGCGTCTCGCGGGTGAGGGCGCCGGTGCCGACCTGCTGGGCGAGCGCGGCCAGGTCGTACGGCCCCTGCTGGACGCCGCCCGCGCCGGTGAACCACTGCGCCTGCTGCGGCAGCGGCGGCGGTACGGCGGCGGCCGGGGCGGGGGCCGCTTGGGGCTGGAACTGCTGCTGGCCCGGCTGTGGGAACTGCTGCTGGACGGGCTGCTGGAACTGCTGCGGCTGCGGGGCCAGGCTCGCGGCGATCCGCTGCCCCATGGCCATGCCGACGCCGAGGCCGACGCCCTCACCCCCGCCGCCGGGGTTGCGGGCCGCGTCACCGATCGCGTTGGCCGCCTGGAAGCGCGTGTACTGGTCGAGGTCGCCGGCGATGCCCATCCGCGAGCGGGCGTCGATGGCCTGCTCGACCTCCGGCGGCAGCGAGATGTTCTCGATCACGAACCGGGGCAGGACGATGCCGACCGGCTCCAGCTCCTTGCTGAGCGCGGCGGCCAGCTGCGTGCCCAGCGCGTCCTGCCGGGTGGCGAGGTCGAGCATCGGCACCCCGGAGGTCGCCAGCGCCGTCGCGAGCTTGCCGACGACCATCTGCCGCAGGTACTCCTGCACCTCCTCGGTGCGGAACTGCGGGTCGGTGCCGGCCAGTTCGCGCAGCAGCGCGGCCGGGTCGACGACCTTCGCGGCGAACGCGCCGAAGGCCCGCAGCCGGACCATGCCGAACTCCGGGTCCCGGACGATGACCGGGTTGGCCGTCCCCCACTTCATGTCGGTGAACTGCCGGGTGGTGACGAAGTAGACCTCGGCCTTGAACGGCGAGTCGAAGCCGTACTTCCAGCCCTTGAGGGTGGACAGCAGCGGCATGTTCTGCGTCTGGAGGGTGTAGGTGCCGGGCGTGAACACGTCCGCGATCTGGCCCTCGTTGACGAACACCGCCGTCTGGGACTCGCGGACGACGAGCTTGGCGCCCATCTTGATCTCGTTGTCGTGGCGCGGGAACCGCCACACGATGGTGTCGCGGCTGTCGTCCGTCCACTCGACGATGTCGACGAACTCGCCGCGGATCGCGTCGAAGAGTCCCACGTCCCCCGTCCTTCCCGCGCGCCACGGCCGGCGCGCGCTCCTTGCCGTCCTCGTCCCGCCCCGGCGCTCGGAACGCCTGGACCAGCGCACTCTACCGCCGCGCGCGCCACCGCCCATGACGCCGACGCCACCCGGGCCGGTTCCCCGCCCGCTCCCCGGAGGACTCCGCCCGGTTCCCCGCCCGCTCCCCGGAGGACTCCGCCCGGTTCCCCGCCCGCGTCCGGGAAGTGGCCCACGAAAGCCGGTCCCGAGTGGGCCACCCGCGCGCGCGGAACGGGCCGTAGCGTCGGGGTATGACGCAACGCGGCACGTACTCGAAACAGGCGCCGGACATGTTCCAGGCGATGCGGGACTTCAGCAGGGCCGCCGCCCAGGGGCTGGACCCGACAGTGGCGGAGCTGGTGAAGATCCGCGCCTCGCAGCTCAACAAGTGTGCCTTCTGCCTGGACATGCACGTCCGCGACGCCCGCAAGGCCGGGGAGGCCGACGAGCGGCTCTTCCTGCTGGACGCCTGGCAGGAGACCGACGGCGTCTACACCGCCAGGGAGCGGGCGGCGCTGGGCCTCACCGAGGCGATGACGCTGCTCACCGGGGGCCCTGCGGGCAGCTTCGTGCCCGACGCGGTGTGGCAGGAGGCGGCCGGGCACTTCGACGAGGACGAACTCGCCCGCCTGGTGGGCACGATCACCGCCATCAACGCCTGGAACCGGCTCAACGTCGCCTACCGCGTCGCGCCCGGCAGGCTCGTGTGAGCCGGGGGGCGGCGCTGCGCGCGCTGCACCACGGGCGGGCGGCGGGCGACCCGCTGGTGCTGCCGGGGCCGTGGGACGCCGCCAGCGCCCGGGTCTTCGCCGAGGCGGGCTTCCCGGCGCTGGCCACGCCGAGCGAGGGCGTCTCCGCGGCCCTCGGGTACGCCGACGGGCAGCACACGCCCGTGGAGGAGATGTTCGCTGCGGTGGCCCGCGTCGTCCGCGCCGTGGACGTACCGGTGACCGCCGACGTCGAGGCGGGCTACGGGCTGCCGGCGAAGGAGCTGGCCGAGCGGCTGCTGGAGATCGGCGCCGCCGGCTGCAACCTGGAGGACTCCGACCCGGCGACGCGGCGGCTGCGCGACCCCGGCGAGCAGGCCGACTACCTGGCGGCGGTGCGGGAGGCGGCCGGCGACGCGCTGGTCGTCAACGCGCGGATCGACACCTTCCTGCGCGGCGACCGGACCCTCGCCGCCGCCGTGGCACGCGGCCGCCGCTACGCCGAGGCCGGCGCGGACTGCCTGTACCCGATCACGGCACCGCCCGAACTGCTCGCCGACCTCGCCGAGGCCACCGGCCTGCCCGTCAACGCCCTGTGCAGGCCGGGCGGCCCGTCCCCCCGCGAGCTGGGCGGCTTCGGCGCCACCCGGGTCACCTTCGGCGGCGGCCTGCACCACCAGGCCCTGGACGCGGTACGGGAGATGGCCCGCGGCCTGCTGGCGTAGCGCGGCGGGATCAGGTCGGGCGCGCGCTGCCACGCGGCCCCTCGGCAGCGCGCGCCCGGCCCGTCAGGCGGTGGGTCTCCTCGGCGCGGCCCCAGGACAGCGTGACGCCCGCTCCCCCGTGCCCGTAGTTGTGGACGATCAGCGTGCCGTCCTCCCGCCGCGCCGCCTCCGCGCGGACCGCGGATCGGGTCGGTCGGACGCCGATCCGGTGCTCCAGGACCCGGACCTGGGCGAGGCGGGGTTCCACCTCGGCGCAGCGGGCGATCTGCTCGGCGATCACGCGCACCGAAGCACCGGCCTCGGCCAGGGAAGCGACGGCCTTTCGCGCCTCCGTCCGCCTTCTGCTGGGCACGCCCCGAAGCGTGCGAGTTCGCGGGTTCCCGTGCGCGGTGTGGCGTGAACCCGAGCGAGGGCCCCGCTCTGGTGTCGACGAGCGCGCGGGTTCCGGCTCGCGCTCGGCCGACTCACCTGATGATCTGGGGAGTCCTCGCCCCGCGGCTGGCCCGCGATCGGGACGACGCTTCGTTCACGGGGTGGCCTTCGTGGGCGGCGTCCAGCCGTCTTCCGCGCGGATGGCCGTGGTGATACGTCGACTGATATCGCGCAATTGCCGCGTCTGGGCTGTGGTCAGGGAATCGAAGACCAGCCGGTTGACGGTGGCCATGTGCCCGGGGGTTGCTTGCTCCACTTTGCGCTCGCCGGCGTCGGTGAGGGTGGCGAGGGTGAAGCGACCGTCGGTCGGGTCGGGTGCCCGGCGGATCCAGTCCTTCGCCTCAAGGCGGGCCACCGCGCGCGAGAGGCGGGACAGGGAGCTGTTGGAGTAGCCGGCCAGGGTGCTCATCCGCAGGGTGCGGTCATCAGCGTTGGCGAGCGCGAACATCACGCCGTATTCGAAGTGCGTGAGTGCGGCGTCCCGCTGCAACTGCGCGTCAAGGGCGGTCGGTAGCCATTCCAGGACGGTGGCCAGGGCCGACCAGGTTTCGAGGTCGTCGCCGCTGAGTCGTGACATGGCCCCACCCTATCCCTCATGACTTGACCAGGAAAGTCAGCCCGGTATATTTTCACTTGCCCAGGAAAGTCAAGGAAGCCGGTTCGGCATCACAGGAACGAGTGGATTCATGGACCTGCGGCTGAAAGACAAGACCGCCTTCGTCAGCGGTTCGACCCAAGGCATCGGCTTCGCCGTCGCGCGTGCACTGCTCGGCGAGGGCGCCGCAGTGGTTGTCAACGGACGCAGCGAGACCGGCGTCCAGGACGCCGTGAGACGGCTCCGTGCCGACGTCCCGGACGCGGATGTCTCCGGACTGGTTGCCGACTTCGCCGATCCCGCTCAGGTCCAGGACCTGCTGGGATCACTGGGCGATCTCGACATCCTCGTCAACAACGTCGGCCTCTTCGGCCTTGACCGCTTCGAGGATGTCTCCGACGACGAGTGGCAGCGCTACTTCGACGTCAATGTCATGAGCGGTGTCCGACTCTCGCGCCACGTCCTGTCGGGCATGGTCGACAGGAACTGGGGCCGCATCATCTTCATCAGCAGCGAATCGGGCGTGAACATCCCCGCCGACATGGTGCACTACGGGGTGACGAAGGCAGCGATGCTCGCCCTCGGCAACGGTCTCTCCAAGCTCACACGCGGCACTGCGGTCACCGTCAACACGATCCTCGGCGGACCCACCTACTCGGACGGCGTCGCGGACGCGGTCGCCGGCATCGCCCAGGCCCGAAACGTACCGGCCGACGAGATGAAGGCCGCGATCATCGGCGCCAACCAGACCACGCTCCTGCAACGCTTCATCGAACCGTCCGAGATCGCGCAGCTCGCGCTCTACCTGGCCAGTCCGTTGTCGGCAGCCACCAACGGTGCCGCGGTTCGAGCCGACGGGGGTGTTCTGACGGCAATGGTCTAGCCGGCCCGTTCTCTTTGGATCACCCCGGCTCGCCGCCGCCGAGGCGGAACCGCTCGCCGACCTCGCCGAAAGCGACGCCCACCAGCTGCGCACCCTGCTCGCCCGCGTTGCGCGGACCGCGCACAGCTCATCGGCCACCCCCGCGGAATCCGACTGCTGATCCACCCGCCACAGTGGCGCCCCCGGCCCCGCCCGGGGGGTCAGGTCTGCGGCTTGACCACCGCGGCCTGGGGGCGGATGGGCAGCCGGCTGACGGGGCGGCCGGTCGCGGCGCGCACCGCCGCGGCCACCGCCGCGGGCGAGGTGACGACCGGCACCGCCGAGACCGCCTTCGCGCCGAAGGGGGCGACGACGTCACGCTCCTCGACCAGTTTGACGACGCGCACCTCGGGGGCGTCCAGGGCGGTGGGCAGCGGGTAGCCGGTGAGGTTGGGCCGCTTGACGACGCCGTGGGAGCTGCGCAGGTCCTCCATCAGGGCCAGCCCGACGCCCTGCGTCACCCCGGCCTCGATGCGGGCCTCGACCTGCGCCGGGTTGAGCACCCGGCCGACGTCCTGGGCGACCGCCATCTCCACCACGCGGACCGCGCCGAGTTCGATGTCGACGTCGACCACCGCGCGCACCGCGCAGAACGCGAGGCCGACGAACGCGTCGCCCTGGCCGTTCTCGTCGAGCCGGTCGGTGGGGTGCGGGCGGCACTGCGCGGTCGCCCACAGCTCCTTGCCGTCCAGCGTCTCGTCGACGGTGGTGGACAGCACCCCGTCGTAGGAGGTGATCTTGCCGTCGGCGATGGACAGCAGCTCCACCGACATGCCGAACTGCGCGGCCAGCGGCTGGAGGAGCTGGGTGCGCACCATCTTCGCGGCGCGCTCCACCGCCCCGCCCGACACCCACGTGTGGCGGCCGCGCGCGGACGGTCCGGCCGGCGGCTGGTCGGTGTCGGACGGCAGCACCCGTACGTCCTGCACGCCCAGCACCTCCTGGACGATCTGCCGGGCGAGCGTGGTGAAGCCCTGCCCGGCCTCGACCGCCGCGCAGAGCACGGTGGCCCGCCCGTCGTGGACGCGGACGGTCGCGGTGGACACCTCGTCGGTGCCCTCGGCGCCCAGGACGTGCACCATGCCGAGCGCGTAGCCGACGCCACGGCGCACCGCGCCCGGCTCGCCCGCGCCGGCGGTACCGCCGGGCAGCAGCCACTGCGACTCGTCGTCGCCGTCCGGCAGCGGCGGCAGGTCCGCGTCGCGCACCGCCTTGAGCAGCTCGCCGACGGGTGCTGGGCAGGTGACGGTCTGCCCGGTGGGCAGCAGGTCGCCGGTGGCCAGGACGTTGCGCATCCGCACCTCGGCCGGGTCCAGGCCCAGCTTGGCGGCGAGCTTGTCCATCTGGCCCTCGTACGCGGCGCACACCTGGAGGGCGCCCTCGCCGCGGACGTGGCCGGAGGGCGGGTTGTTGGTGCGCACCGCCCAGCCCTCCACGAAGGCGTGCGGCACGACGTAGGGGCCGGCGGCGAAGGCGACGGCGGCGGCCAGCGCGTCGGAGGAGGCGTCGGAGTAGGCGCCGGCGTCCAGCAGGATCTGCGCCTCGACCTTGACCAGCCGTCCCTCGGCGTCGGCGTGGTGCCGGTAGCGCAGCAGCGTGGGGTGGCGGTGGGCGTGGCCGAGGAAGGACTCCTCGCGGGTGGCGACGAACTTCACCGGGCAGCCGGTGCGCAACGCCAGCAGGCCGAGCGGGAGTTGCACGCCCGGGTCCTCCCGGTCGGCCATCGCGCCGGGCACCCCGGTGACGACCACCCGCACCCGGTCCGGCTCCAGGCCGAAGCAGGCGGCGGCGACGTCCCGGTCGGCGTGCGGGTCGGTGGAGGCGGTGTAGAGCTCGACGCCGCCGTCCGGGCGGGGCACGGCCAGGCCCGCCTCGGCGCCGATCGGCGCCGGGTCCTGGCGGCCCACCCGGTACAGGCCCTCCACCACGACCTCGCCGACCGCGTCCGGGTCGCCGAAGCGCAGCGGGATGTGGCGGATGAGGTTGCCGTCGGGGTGCAGCGGCGCGGCGGCGAACGCCTTCTCCGGGTCGGTGACCGGCTCCAGCACCTCGTACTCGACGAGGATGGCGGCGGCGGCCAGCCGCGCGGTGTCGGGGTGGTCGGCGGCGACGGCGGCGACCGGCTCACCGTGGTGGCGCACCACCTCGGAGGCGAACACCGGCCGGTCGGCGACCCCCCGGCCGTGCATGGCGTCGCCGGGCACGTCCTCGTGGGTGACCACGGCGCGCACGCCGGGCATGGCGACGGCCTCGGAGGTGTCGATGCGGACGATGCGGGCGCTGGGGTGCGGGGAGCGCAGTACCGCCGCCCACAGCAGCCCCTCGGCCCACAGGTCGGCGGCGTACGGGTAGGTGCCCTGCGTCTTGGCGGGCGCGTCGTCGGACGGCAGGGAGGCGCCGATGCCGAACGGGGCGCCGTCGTCGGCGAGGGCGTCGGCGGCCGCAGGACCTTCGATGATGCTCACGCGGCTCCTCCCGTGGACGGTGCGGCGGTTGCTGGGTGTGCGGGCGGTACGGCGCCGCCCGGGGCGGTGCGCGCGGGCGGTGCGAGGGGCGGGCGGGCGGTCACGCGCCCGCTCCGGGGGTGCCGGGGGTGCCGGGGCCGCCCTGGTGGGGAAGCTGGTGCGGGACGCGGCCCGGCTCGTCCCCCGGTTGGGCGGCGCCGGCCCCGTCGTCGGCCTCACGCTCGGCGACGACGGTGCGGACGGCCTCGATCACACCGCGGTAGCCGGAGCAGCGGCACAGGTTGCCGCTGAGGGCGCTGCGGATGTCGAGGTCGGTGGGCCGGTGGTTGCCCTCCAGCAGGTCGTGCACGGTCATGGCCATGCCGGGGATGCAGAAGCCGCACTGGACGGCGCCGCACTCGGCCAGCGCCCGCTGCACGTCCGAGGGGCGGCCGTCGGCGGCCAGGCCCTCGACGGTGCGGACCTCGCTGCCGGCCGCCGTCGCCGCCGGCACCAGGCAGGAGGCGACCAGCCGGCCGTCGACCTGGACCGAGCAGGCGCCGCACTCGCCCTGCTCGCAGCCGTCCTTGGCGCCGGCCAGGCCGAGGCGTTCGCGCAGCACGTAGAGCAGGGACTCGCCGAGCCAGGCGTCGGTGACCGGCCGCTCGGTGCCGTTGACGCGCAGCATGTACGAGGCGAGCGGGTGCTCGCTGCGGGTCTCGGGAACGGGCGCGGGGTCGGCGTCCGGGGCCGGCTCCGGGTCGGACGCGGTGCCGTCGGCGGCGGCCTCCGGGAGGGCGCCGGCGAAGGCGTCCTCGGGAAGCTCGGGAAGCCCGTGGAGCCCGGGAGGTTCCGGAAGCGCGCCGTCCGAAGGGGCGTCCTCGGCCTGGCCGTCCTCGCGGGAACGGTCCTCGGCGAGCCCCTCCTCGGGCAGTTCCTGCTCCTGCTCCCGTTCCTGCCGCGGGGCGGCCGCGTCCTCGACGTCGTGCCGCGGAGCCTCCGGGCCGGGCCCGTCGGCCGCCTGCTCCGGCGACGGCGACGGGGCGGGGGCCGGGTGCGTGCGCGCGACCGGGTGCGGGTCCAGGTTCAGCTCCGGCGCCGCGGCGTACGGGTCGCCCTCGGACCCGGACGGCGGGAGGTGGCCCTCCGGCCCGCCCTCGTACTCCGCCGCGGCGGGGGCGTCCGGCACGGGCTCGCCGGCTTCCGCGCCGGGCGCGTCCACCGGGTGGCCCGCGGCCTCCCGGGCGGTCGGCTCGGACGCCGGCGCCTCGGAGGGGGCGGTCCCTGCCGTGTGGGAGGCGGGGGCGGGTCCGTCGGGGTCGTCGACCACGCCGGACCAGGCGCCGTCAGCGGCCGGCGGTGCGGCGGGCAGCCAGGGGTCGACGGCGCCGCCGCCGTAGGGCTCGGCCGGCTCGTAGCCGGCGAGCGGGCCTCGGGGGGCGTCCGGTTCGGCTCCCGTTCCGGCTCCGGCGCCCGTTCCGGCATAGCTCTGCCAGGGGTCGACGGCGGGAAGGCCGGTGTCCGGGAGGTCGGCGTCGGGGAAGTCCGCGTCGGAGAAGTCGGCGGGGAGGTAGCCCGCGTAGTCGCCGGCGGGCTCATAGGGCGCGGACGGGCTCCAGCCGCCGGCCCCGACGTTCCCGGGGAAGTCCGCCGGGCCGGGGTGGGCGGGCGGTTCGGCGTCGCCGGGGCCCGCGGCGCCGTGCGCGGCGGCGGCCTCGGCCGCGCGGGCCTCGGCGGCACGGGCCTGGGCGGCCTGCGCGGCGGCGGCGCCCTGGCCGAAGAGGCCGGCCGGCCGGGACGGGCGGCCGGGGGCCGGCGGGGGCACGTCGTCCCACGGCTGGGCGAAGGCGCCGACGCTGTACTCGCCGGAGTCGTTCTCGGCGTCGTCCCGGATGACGGGGATGGTCCACGAGGTGGCGGGGTCGTTCCCGGGGGCCGCCCCCGCGGCCGGGTCGGCGCCGTAACCGCCTTGCGGGTCACGCGGGTTCGGGCCGCCGGGGTGCCCCTGGCCGCCGGGGTCCCGCGGGCCGCGCCGGCCGGCGTCCTCGTGCGGGTGGCCGCCGGCGGGGCGCTGCTGGCCGTAGACGGGGGTGCCGCCGGGCGCGCCGTAGTAGGGCGCCTGGTAGCCGGCGTAGTCGGGCAGGTCCAGGGGCTGGTAGCCGTCGCCGGCCGGGCCGTGGGCGCCGAGCGGGTCCTCGCCGGGGCGCGGCTCGGGCGGCAGTTGGGCGGCGAAGGAGACGTGCATGGTCTGGTCGGGGTCGTAGTCCGCGCCGCCTGGCACGGGCTGCCACGCGCCCGCGTTGCCGTGCCCCGCCTGGGGGTGCCGCTCCGGCTCGTGGCCGCGCTCGTTGGGGTGCCGGTCGGTCATGCCAGGGCCCTCCCGAGCGCTCGGCGGGACAGTGCGGCCACCGTACGCCGCAGCTGGACGGCGGCGGGCGGCAGTTCGACGCCGGGCTGGTCCGGGATGCACGCGGCGGCCACGTACTCCCCGAAGGCGGTGCACGCCTCGGGGGCGAGGCTGCGCTCGCCGTCCCAGTCGATCAGGCCGGCCACCCACTGCTCGGCCTCCAGCGGGCGCAGCGGCACGGGTGCGACCGCGCCGACCGCGCACCGCACCTGGCGCCGCGCCGGGTCGACGACCAGGGCCACGGAGGCGGTCGCGCGGCCGGGGCCGGTGCGGCCGGTGGCCTTCAGGAACGTCTGCGGGGCGTGCAGCAGCGGGATGCGGACGAAGGCCAGCAACTCGCCCGGGCGGAGCGGGTCGAGGCCGGTGAGCAGGTGGCTGACGGGCAGTTCGCGGTCGCCCTCCGGCCCGGCCAGCACCACCCCGGCCTCCAGCGCGGCCAGCACCGGCAGGGCGTCGCCGGTGGGCGCGGCGGTGACGATGTTGCCGCCGAGGGTGCCGGCGTTGCGGATCTGCGGCGGCCCGGCGGAGCGGGCGGCGGCGGCCAGCGCGGGGATGAGCGCGGCGAAGTCGGGGCGGCCCATGCGGGCGTGGGTGAGGCCGGCGCCGAGCAGGGCGGCGCCGTCGGCGTAGTGCCAGCCGCGGATCTCGCTGATCCGGCCGAGGCCCACCAGCGCGGCGGGGCGCAGCAGCCCGGAGTTGACGGCGGCCATGAGGTCGGTTCCGCCGGCCACGGGCACGGCACTGGGCATGGCGGCCAGCGCCTCCACCGCCTCGTCGAGCGAGGACGGCAGTGTGACGTTCGCCGCCGCCTGCCGTGCGTAGGTGCTCACGCAGCTGCCCCTTCCCAGCCCACCGCCGTCGCGCGGTAGCCGTACCGTACGTGCTGACAGCCCGGACGTGGCAACTCTGGCACATCTTCCCCCGCGGTCGGCGCGAGGGTCCGCGAAGTACCGATCCGCACCGCGGGGGGGAGATCGTACGGCCGTGCGGCGATCGACCGCTGTGCCGGGAACGCCGCGGTTCGGACCGTACCGGGATGATTGGTACCGAGCCGGCTCCGGCCCCCGGCGCGGTGGGGGCGCGCGGGGCGTACGGAGGCGGCCGGGAGCAGACGGCGGCAGGCGGGGACGGACGGGGCCGGGGCTGCGGGCGGACGGGGGGTCAGCGCTCGGGCGGCGGGCCCTGCAACGGGCGGCCGAGGACGCCCGGGCGGCGCTGCCACGGCCGCGGGCCGCCGGGCGGGCGGTACTCCACGCCGAGGGCGTCCAGCCGGCCGTAGTGGGCGCGCATCCGGGTCTCGAAGCCGGCCCAGTCCCGGTCCTCCGGGGCGGGCAGCGCGGACCACGCGACCTCGGCGAACGCGGACAGCCGCGGGAACGCCATGTAGTCCAGGGCCCGCACCGAGTCCATCGTCTCGGTCCAGATGTTGGCCTGGACGCCGACGACGTGCGCCGCCTCGGCCTCGGTCAGCTCCGGCGGAACCGGCTCGAAGCGGTAGACGTCCTCCAGGGTGCGCACGTGCTTGACGGGTATCGGCTCGTCAGGCGCGTCCGACTGGCGCCAGTCGAGGTAGACCCGGGTCTCCGGGCACATCACCACGTCGTGGCCGGCGCGGGCGGCGGCCACCCCGCCGGCGTAGCCGCGCCAGGACGACACGACGGCGCCCCCGGTCAGGCCGTAGCCGCCGCGGGTGCCGGGTGCGCCGTCGGCGCGCGGGCCGCCCTCCGGGACGGTGCGCGGCCCGCTCTCCAGGATCTCGTCCCAGCCGACGAGGCGGCGGCCCCGGTCGGCGAGCCAGCAGTCGAAGTGGCGGACGATCGCCGACTGGAGCTCCTCCTCGCCGGCCAGGCCCAGTTCGCGGACGCGGGCCTGCGCGGTGGGCGAGGCGCGCCACTGGTCCTTGGGGCACTCGTCGCCGCCGACGTGCACGTACGGGGACGGGAACAGCTCCAGCACCTCCTCGAAGACGCCCTCGTAGAAGCGCAGCACCTCCTCGGTGGGGGCGAGCACGTTCGGGTTGACGCCCCAGTGGTCGAGGACGCCGAGCGCGGCGGTGTCCACGACGTCCGCGTTGCCGAGGTGCGGGTAGGCGGCGATGGCGGCCTGGGAGTGGCCGGGGATGTCGATCTCGGGGACGACGGTGATGTGCCGGTCGGCGGCGTAGGCGACGATCTCGCGGATGTCGTCCTGGGTGTAGAAGCCGCCGTGCGGGCGCTCGTCCCACAGCGGGGACTCGCGCAGGCCCACCTTGGACCGCTTCCGCCAGGAGCCGACCTCGGTCAGCCGGGGGTGGCGGCGGATCTCGATCCGCCAGCCCTGGTCGTCGGAGAGGTGCAGATGCAGCACGTTCAGCTTGTGGGCGGCCATCAGGTCCAGGTAGCGCAGCACACCGTCCTTGGGCAGGAAGTGCCGGCACACGTCCAGCAGCAGGCCGCGCCAGCGGAAGCGGGGCGCGTCGGAGAGGTGGCAGGCGGGCACCCGCCACTCGCGCTCCCGCACCGGTGCGCGGCGGAACGCGTCCGGCCCGAGCAGTTGGCGCAGGGTCTGCGCGCCCCAGAACACCCCGGCCGGCCCGCCGCCCGTCACGCGGACCCCGGAGGCCGGGTCCACGGTGAGGCGGTAGCCCTCCGGGCCGCCCGGGACGGTCGGGTCGAGGGCCAGCCGCACGGTGCCGCCCGGCGAACCCGTGCCGGGCGGCAGCGGCAGGCCGGTGGCCGCGCCCAGCGTCGAGCGCAGCCAGCGCGCCGCGCCGGCGGTGCCGGGGCCTTCGTGCAGCACGGTCGCGTGGTTCAGCGTGAACGCGCGGCTGTCGTCCGCGGAGTAGGTGGCCGTGTGACGCGGGGTGGGGATGAGGTCCATGGGGCAATCCTGCACCGCCGACACCCATTGGCATAGACCAATGCGCGAAGGGGTCCCGGACCGGCGGGAAGACCGCTACGCGGTGAGTCCGGCCCGCTTCGCCATCTCCATCAGCTCGGGCTTGGAGCGCTGGTGGAGTATGAAGAGAACGCGCAGCACCTCGCGGCTCATGGGGTGGATCTCCGACATCTGCGGCGCCACCTTGAACGCGGCTTTCAACGCCTCCTCCGCCCCCGCCAGATCCTTGGTGGCCAGCCGGGCCCTTGCCACGTCGATGCAGAGCCGGCCGACGCGGTTGGGCTTGAGGCCGGGAGGGGGCGTTTCGATGAGCGGGGCCGACATCTCGGCCGCCTTGTCGGGCTTGCCCAGTTCGACGTGGGCGGCGAGTTCGTACAGGGCCGTGTTCCCGGCCCCGAAGGTGAGGTTGTGCTGGAGCACGTCCCCGGAAAGCTGCTCGGCCAGCGCCCAGGCCTTGTTCAGGTGGTTCCGGGTCGCCTTGTGGTCCTTGTTCCGGGACGCCAGGACCACGCCGCGCAGGTGCAGCGAGCCCAGGTGCACGACCTTCTCCGGGCCGGTGGAGCAGCCCGCCTCGTACTTCGTGATCGCCCGCTCCACGATGGCCAGGCCGTCCTCGTACTGGCCCGCGCTCTGGTAGGTCCCGGCCTCGTTCCAGGCGGCCGCCGCCTCCGCCTGCGGGTTCCACGTCTGCTGTGCGGCCCAGAACTGCCGTGCGACGATCATCTCCGCGAGATCGGGCTCCCCGAACCGGTGCGCGACGGCGTAGGCGCAGCCGTACACGTCGGCGACGTTGCCCCAGGCGGTCGGGTCGCCGTCCGAGGCCAGCGCGCTGGCGGTGGCGCGGCCCAGCAGTCCCGGCAGCACCCGCAGCAGCTCCAGGTAGCGGGTGTCCGCCCGCAGGACCGCCGCGTGCCGGAGATCCCTGAGCAGGTCGGCGGGGTCCGGCTGGTCCTCCTTGGGGAGGGTGTGCCGACGGACCGCGCTGCGGAGGTCGTTGAGCCGGTCCGACTGCTCCGACGGCCCCATGAACGGCTGTCCGTAGATCCGGGCCGTGGTGACGTGCAGCGCCTGCGCGATGGAGGCGACCACAGGGGGCGTGGCGGGCCTGAGGCCCACTTCGATCTTGCTCAGGTAGGAAAGGGAGATACCGGCCTCGCGGGCCAGTTTGGCCTGGCCCATCCCTCGCGTCTTGCGCAGGACGCCGATGTTCTCACCGGCCGCCGGAGTGCTTTCCATGGCGTCACTCTCCCATGCCGAATCCTGGGCCCATATCAACAGAAGCCCGGCTCAACGTCGTTGTGCAAGGAATGTGCTAACTGATCATGGCGCACGGGAGTTGAGTGGTTACCGGAAATGAACCGCTTCGAGTGAGGGAGGGCCGGCGCGACCGTCGCACCGGCCAAGGCCGACCCGGCCTGCGGGCCGTCGGCGGTTCCCCCGGTCCGGGAACGTGCCGAAGCCGCCCCCTCCGTGCGGAGCCTCCACCGTCGGGAGCACGGGCCCGGGCCCGGCCGCTTCCGGCGGCGAAGCACTCGAAGGGCACCCCGACGGGCACCCGGCGAGCGCTCCAAGGGCACTCGAAGGGCGTCCCACGGGACCCGGGTTGACGCGGCACTCCGGCCACGTCGAACCGGCCGCGTGGCTCACCCGCCGAGGGCCGTACGGACAGGATTGCGAGGAGGTGGGTTGAAGGTGAGCGCTGAAACCACGACGACTCAGGCCGAACCATCGAGGCCGGAACCCGTACCCGTCGAGGGCTGCCGGATCTGCCGGGCGGCGGGCAACGCGCGGGAGGCCGCGCGGAGCTGGGGCAACACCCGGAACGTCGGCACGTACGACGAGATGATCCGGCAGCATCCCCACCGCCGCGCCACGGACCGGACGGCGGTCCCCGGTGAGTAGCCGGCCGTGGCCGCGACGCACGGGAGGGAGCGGCCGGTGATGCTGCACCCGATCTTCGAAGCCGAGGTGATCGCGCGTTCCGTACGGCGCTGGGTCGTCGAGCCCCGCTCGGTCGGACCGGCGCGGCACGCCCTCCGGGAGAACATGCTGGTCTGGGGCCTCGCCGAGACGGCGGACGTCGCCGAACTGGTGCTCTCCGAGCTGTTCACCAACGCGCTCCGGCACGCGACGGTCCCGTCGGACATACTGATCGAGACGCACTTCGAGCACCTGCCGGACGGCATCCGCATCCAGGTCCACGACGCCGGGTCCGCCGCCCCGGTCCCCCGCGAGGTTCCCGACGACGCCGAAGGCGGCCGCGGCCTGTCCCTCGTGGACGCCCTCACCGGTGGCCGCTGGGGCGTCTCCAGCCGCGACGGCGCCGGGAAGGCCGTCTGGGCCGTGATCCCCTCCGCGGCCCCCTCCGCCGGAAACGGCTGAGCCCCGTGTCCCCCACCACAGCGACGACCGCGACGACGACCACGACCCGCGTGGCCGGGGTGGGCACCAGGCCGCCTGCGCGGCCCGCGTGGGCCACGTGGGTTACGCGACCTACGTGGCCTACGTGGCCTACGTGGAGAAGAGTTCGCGCCGCCGCAGGGCGTGGAAGCGGGAGACGAGGACCGCGCCGGTGAGCCAGCCGCCGACCGTCCAGACGAAGTGGGCGACCGCCGCGGCCGCCCACAGCCCGCTCACCGCCGCCCCGCGGACCGCGAGCGCCAGCGTGCCGCCGGCCAGCAGGCCGACCACGGTGAGCTGGGTCCGGACGAAACCCCCGTAACGGAGGATGCGCCGCGCGTACATGCCGCCGTACCACCACGGCACGGCGAGGACGAGCGCGCTGACGCCGGTCAGCCCGGCCACCGCCAGCAGGGTCGCGGCCCAGGCCGGCACCGGGTGGCCCTGCCAGGCCCGGTCGGCGACCAGGCCGGTGGTGACCAGGGCCGGCAGCGGCATCAGCAGGGCGGTGCGGACGGCGGCGATCCGCCACAGCCAGGGATCGCCGACCAGCTCGGTGCGGACGGTCGCCCGGATACCGGTGATCCGGGCGAGCGCGCTGACACCCGTGCGCCGGGCGCCGGTCCGCGCCGCCATCACGACCAGCACGACCGCGACGGCCAGGCCGACCCCGGCGGCCAGCAGCCCCCACGTGTCGCCGGTACCGACCCGGTAGAGCTGCACGGCGGCGAACAGCGCCAGCCCCACGCCCCCGAAGAGCGCCCCGCCGCGCGGGGCGACCAGCTGGCCCGGCGCGGCCCCCAGCGCCAGCGCCCGCCGCGCCGCGGCCCGGTGCTCGGCGCGGCTGCGCCTCGGTATGCGTCCGAGGAAGCCGCGCTCGGCCCACAGCGACCGGGCGAGCGCCACGTGCGCCTCCACCTCGTGGGGGGCCATGGCCGCCGCCCGGCGGGCCGCGGCCACCGCGTCGGCGGGGCGCCCCAGCCGCCGGTAGACGTCCGAGAGCAGCACCTTGGGCTCCCACCCGTCGGGGTCGGTGCCCGAGGCGCGCAGTGCCGCCGTCAACGCGGCGTGCGGCTCGTCCATCGCCAGAAGGACGACGCCGGCCAGCACGAAGACGTCGGCGGCCTCGGCGGGGCCGGCTATGGCCAGCGCCCAGTCGACCGCGTCCCGCGCGTCGGCGGGACGCTGCTCCTGCGCGAGCACCCAGGCACGCAGCAGGTACCCCGCGCTGCCGTTGCGCTCCACGAAGGCGTCGTCGACCACGGCGTGGGCCTCCGCGAAGCGGCCCTGGCTGACCAGGGCGTGCACGCGGTCCCCGCTGCTGGCGTCGTCGTCGGCGGCGTCCGGCGGACCGAACGCGCCGCTGTCAGCCGTTGCCGCCCCTTCCGGACGAGCCGGACGAGCCGGAGCCTGACCGGTCGCCACCGCCGCCGGCGGGCATACCGTCGTAGATCTCCTTGCACATCGGGCAGACCGGGTACTTCTTCGGGTCGCGCCCGGGGACCCAGACCTTGCCGCACAGCGCGACGACGGGGGTGCCGTCGAGCGCGCTGGCCATGATCTTGTCCTTCTGGACGTAGTGCGCGTAGCGCTCGTGGTCGCCGTCACCGTGGGAGAGCTGCGGAGTCGGCTCGACCAGGGTGCCGGTGCCCGCCCCGCGCTCGGGCTCGAGAGTGCTCATAGCCATCAAGACTAGTTGAGACGCGGAGCTAATTGAGAGACGGATCGTCGGGATAGGTCGCGACCATGGCCAGTTCGTTGCGCTGCCGCCGCAGGACCGCCCGCCACAGCAGCTGCGGGGAGGGCGAGGACACGTCGCCGGGCTCGGAGTCCACCACGTACCAGGCACCGTCCACCAGCTCCCGTTCCAGCTGGCCGGGCCCCCATCCGGCGTAGCCGGCGAAGATCCGCAGGCTGCTCAGCTCGGGCGCCAGCAGCTCCGGCGGCGCCTCCAGGTCGACCAGGCCGATCGCGCCGTGCACCCGGCGCCAGCCCAGCAGGTCCCCGTCCCGGTCGACGCCCGGCTCGCCCGGGACCACGGCCAGGCCGAGCGCGGAGTCCAGCGAGACCGGGCCGCCCTGGAAGACCACCTGCGGGGCGACGGCCAGGCCGGCCCACGGCTCCAGCACGTCCCCGACACCGACCGGGGTGGGACGGTTGAGCACCACGCCGAGCGCCCCCTCACCGTCGTGGTCGAGGAGGAGCACCACGGCCCGGTCGAAGTTGGGGTCCGCGAGCTTCGGCGTGGCCACCAGCAGTCGTCCGGTGAGCGAGGACACCTCGGTCATGCTGCACATGATCCCCCAACCGGCGGGCAGACGGAGGGTCAATGGCAGGGCAGGCTATGACGTCAAGCGCATTACCATCTCTTCGTGGTTCCCGCACGGCTGTGCGGGAACCTCGGACGGCGTGGGAGTGCGCGCCGCCCGGCCCTCAGACCACCCTCTTTCGACGATCGCGAGACCCATGACCGACATCGCCGATGTGCTGCTCGTCCACGGTGGGACCCCCCTGGAAGGCGAGATCCGGGTCAGAGGCGCGAAGAACCTGGTGCCCAAGGCCATGGTCGCCGCGGTGCTGGGCAGCGAGCCGAGCCGGCTGCGCAACGTCCCCGACATCCGGGACGTGCGGGTGGTCAGCGGCCTGCTCCAGCTGCACGGCGTGACCGTCGAGAGCGGTGACCGGCCCGGCGAGCTGGTGATGGACCCGCGCAAGGTGGAGAGCGCCAACGTCGCCGACATCGACGCGCACGCCGGGGCCTCGCGCATCCCGATCCTGCTCTGCGGGCCGCTGCTGCACCGCCTGGGCCACGCCTTCATCCCCGGCCTGGGCGGCTGCGACATCGGCGGCCGGCCCATCGACTTCCACTTCGACGTGCTGCGCTCCTTCGGCGCCACCATCGACAAGCGGGCCGACGGCCAGTACCTGGAGGCCCCCAAGGGCCTGCGCGGCTGCAAGATCCGGCTGCCGTACCCGTCGGTGGGCTCCACCGAGCAGGTGCTGCTGACGGCGGTCCTCGCCGAGGGGGTGACCGAACTCACCAACGCGGCGGTGGAGCCGGAGATCGAGGACCTGATCTGCGTCCTGCAGAAGATGGGCGCGATCATCTCGATGGACACCGACCGCACCATCCGGATCACCGGTGTGGACTCGCTGGGCGGCTACACCCACCACGCGGTGCCGGACCGCCTGGAGGCGGCGTCCTGGGCGAGCGCGGCGCTGGCCACCGGCGGCGACATCACCGTCCGGGGGGCCCAGCAGCGCACCATGATGACGTTCCTCAACACCTACCGGCGGGTCGGCGGCGCGTTCGACATCAACGACGAGGGCATCCGCTTCTACCACCCGGGCGGCCCGCTGAACGCGATCGCCCTGGAGACGGACGTCCACCCCGGCTTCCAGACCGACTGGCAGCAGCCGCTGGTGGTGGCGCTGACCCAGGCGGCGGGGCTGTCGATCGTGCACGAGACCGTCTACGAGTCGCGGCTGGGCTTCACCTCGGCACTCAACCAGATGGGTGCGCACATCCAGCTGTACCGGGAGTGCCTGGGCGGCAGCGCCTGCCGCTTCGGCCAGCGCAACTTCCTGCACTCGGCGGTGGTGTCCGGGCCGACGAAGCTCCAGGGCGCCGACCTGGTGATCCCGGACCTGCGGGGCGGGTTCTCCTACCTCATCGCGGCGCTCGCCGCGCAGGGCACCTCCCGGGTGCACGGGATCAGCCTGATCAACCGCGGCTACGAGAACTTCCTGGACAAGCTGCGCGGCCTCGGCGCCGACATCGAGCTCCCGGTGCCGCGACCGGCGTCCCAGGAGCGCACCGGCGCGGTGGCCTGAGCCCGAGCCCGTTCGCCGCGCGGCCCGCACGAGGGCCGTCCGAGCCCCCGAGGCCCCGTACGCCGCTTCCCAGACCGGGAGGCGGCGCACGGGGCCTCGGCGTGCGGGGGCGGTGGCGTGTGGGGCGGTGGCGGCAGGCGGGTGCGGGGCGCCGGGCGCTGGGCCGCTTCCGGGCAGGGGCGCGTTCCGGGTACGCCGAAGGCCCGTACGGGGACTGCCGCCGTACGGGTGAGGGCGCCGGACCGCGGACCCCGCGGAGACCGCGCTGTACGAGCTCGTACGGCGTCGTACGGGCTCGTACGAGGCACGCGCGGGGAAGGTCCGGACAAGGCCCGGAGAACGCGCGGAAACACGCGGAAACGCGCGGGAAAACGTCGAGGGCGGCCGTCCCTGCCCCTCAGGGGTGGGACGGCCGCCCTCGACGCACGCGCGGCGGCGTACGGCCGGCCGCCTGTCCGGCGGCCAGGCCGGCGGGGCTCACTTGCCCTTGGCAGCTTCCTTCAGCTTGGAGCCCGCGGAGACCTTGACGCTGAACCCGGCCGGGATCTCGATCGGCTCACCGGTCTGCGGGTTGCGGGCGGTGCGCGCCTGGCGGTGGGTGCGCTCGAAGGTCAGGAAGCCGGGGATGGTGACCTTCTCGTCACCCTTGGCCACGATCTCGCCGACGGTCTCGGCGAACGCGGCCAGCACGGCGTCGGCGTCCTTGCGGGTCACCTCGGCGCGGTCGGCCAGGGCGGCCACCAGCTCACTGCGGTTCATATCTGTACTCCCGTGTTCTTTCTGCCAGGGGCGCGAGCTCTAGCCGTGTTGCTGTCTGCCTCACTGCCCAGGTGTGCATCCTGCCCCCATATATGGGGGGAAAGCCAATCGCCTGCCCGCGCGAGTCGCGGAAAAACCGCTGAGAGGGGGCCCTGCGCCCCCTCCTGACCGCCCCGGGGACACCCGCGACGCCACCCTCCCCCCACCATCACTCTCCGCGACCGGCTCGCTCCAACCAACCCCACGGGCGTCCGCGTCCACCCTGGACCCCCGCTGCCGCCCGCCCCAGCCGCCGCGAGACAACCACGCTCCCAACCCGCTCGGCGCCATACCCCTGATCCCTGGGCAGCCTCGCGCACACCCATCGCCACCGCCGTGGTCGCACATCCTGGTGACTCCGGCGCAGCGGCAGCCCTCAGCCGCGACGCGGGCGCGGTCATCGCCTCGCCGAGCGGCACCCGGACCGCGATCCGCTACCCGGTCCAGGACATCCGAACTACTGTGGATGTCAGCCGACGGCCTATGAGGACGTGCCCTTCAGCGAGCTGCTCCACCACCCCGCCGCCACCGCCCGGCGCCTGGACGCGGTCCGTGCACTGCGCCTACGCCAACGCGACGCGGGCGACTTGGCGCTCATTCGCGCCGAGCAGCTGGAGCAGGACTCCACCGTGGTCGACTTCACCGCGCGCCTGCTCGGCGTGCTGATCCGCACCGAGAACGCCACCGCACTGCGCCAGGCACTGCCCGATGCCCTGCCCTGGTCGGTCTTCCTCCCAGAGGACGACGTCGAGGCAATGCTCGGCGATCTCGTGGAGACTGCTCGCGGGGCTGCCGCGCTGGAGAATCTGACTCCCATCGCGCTGCTGCTGGCCCAGTGGCGGCACAGCGCCGAGGTCTACGCCGACCCGGCTCTCCACGCCATCCTCACCCGCGAGCCCGACGGTGACCTCGGCCCCGTTCCCGTACCCGAAGGTGAGACCGCCCGGTGAGCCCCAAGCGCGGTGACCGCGCCGCCCCACCCCGGTCGGCGACGAATTCGACCTGCGCTTCGCCAACACCGAGGCCGCCAACGGATGGGACCACCTGACCCGCCATGCGGCAGGCAACCTCCGTCGCGCCTTCGACAAGATCCGCTTCACCCCGCGCCACCACCGCCCCAAAGGAAAGCTCGGCTCCACGGCCTGGAAGGGTCAGACGCTGGGGCGCTGGCAGTACGAGGTCACCGGCGGCGGCCGCATCTGGTACCTGCTAGACCACGCCAACCGCACCGCCTGGATCACCTACGCCGGCACCGGACACCCCAAAGCCACCGACTGATCGTCCTTCTCCCCTCCGCGCACCCGCCGACTGCTCCACGATCCGTGCGAGGCTTTGACGATGACGTGAGCTGTCGGCCTGCCCGGACTCCGCTCCCCGGCCCGCACAGGTGAGGGCTCTGGTGGCCGCCAGCGGCTCGGCGGTCAGCCACCGGGGTGGCCTCCGATCAGCGTCCGGTGGGGCTGATGGGGATCCAGCAGCGCGTGGGCCAAGAGGGAGCGATCCAGTCGCCAGGGCGCCCCACAAGGTCTCTTACCGAGAGTCCGAACGGGGAACCGAACTCTCGGATGCCCGCAGTCGACAGGCCGCCGGAGGCTGGATAGGTGATGGCCTGGTCTTCACCCGACCGGATGGACACCCGTTCGAACCCGGCACCCTCACCCGGCACTTCAACGCGTTGCTCCACGACGGGCGCCTACGGATGATCCGGTTCCACGACCTCCGCCACTCGACCGCGACCCTGCTCCTGGAACAGGGCGTCGAACTCGTCGTCGTCAAGGAACTCCTCGGCCACGCCCACATCGGCGTCACCGCCACCGTCTACGCCCACGTCCGACTCCGCCTCCAGCGCCAGGCCATCGACCTCCTCGGCCACACCCTCGGCAACCTCACCGACGCTGGAGCCGAGGCCAACGACGGCGATCCGCCGGTTTGGTTAGCATCCGTCCGCCGACGTTGCCGTCAACTACTGCCGTCAGACACACCAGAGGCTCCACCAGAAACAAATCCGGTGGGATCTCTGGGCGTGAATGATAATCACGCTCACTTGGAGAGTGGAGAGCTCAGGTTCTCAAATACTGTGCAGTGAGCCGCTCTTGCAAGTCAATTGCCGCCCTACATCGCTCATTCCCCTGCTGCATTTCAAGAGTAACACGTCCGGTTAGTTGCGACATCAGAATTGCCTCATAGCACGCAGACAGGATTTCCAGGACCTCATCTGCGGTCATCTTTTCCGATAGGCCGCCAACGAGCCGCACAACAGCCATCACAAAGGGCCCCACTCCGGGCCTGACTGCAACTTCCGGAAGGGAGTCATGCGACGCAAAAAACTCGTCAGCATACTCCCGACTCAGCCGCCAATCGGGAGAAGTATCCCTAATGTGCACCATTGTGGATAGAATGAGTTCAGCCGTAGCGGGCGGGAAGAATTCAGCAAATGGCGGGTTGAACAAATGCTCCGTTGACTCAATTACATCTACGGCCAGACCGCACAATTTGGCACGATCCAGCCGATCCAGTGCGCCCGCATGGCGCTCAATCACGTGATCCCACAGCAGCAACATGGCCTGATCCCTGCGTCATGAAGTCCAGCGGCAGGTCGAACTAAATCGCGAGCCCAGCCTGCCGCCGAATACTATCTTCGATCGTCGTACAGCTGAATTCCAGGATAGTCATCAGCCCTGCCGGCACAGTTCTGCCGGACAACGCCACACGCAGGGCGCGAGGAGGCAATTATGCCATCGGCTTCATATTCACCCTCGTCAATTGCATTGAAAAGGATTTGCTCTGCATCGGTATGCACCTGTGGGGTGAGTTCCGTGGCAAATACTCGTTCATAGCCGAGCCGCTCAGCCAGAGCACGAATGGCCCGGCTCGTACCGTTCTGATTTACCGCGTACACTAGCTCACCCCCAAGCTGTCCAGTCGCAACGGTCGTGGCCCGATCGGCCCGCGTTCCCACCCCTACCGTATCGTGGAGCGCCCTTGCATCATCCGCCAATTGCTGAGGACTCACCGTGGCGGTCGAACACGTCCCATTCGAAACAAGATTTACATTGTGGACCAAGATCGGGACGCCGCCGGCCACAACATAGTACGTGTGGAGGCCGGCGATGGTGAGGTCGTAGGTGGTGGTTGTGGCGTGGTAGCGGTGGACGGCGGTGACGCGGGTGGTGCCGGTGGGGGTTTGGAGGAGGTCGCCCGGGTGGAGCTCGGCGGCCTCGACGAAGGCGGACCGGGTCTCGTCGTAGAAGGGGTGGTGGTAGGTGGTGGTGAGGGTGCCGCCCTGGGTCGGGAGGGCGGACGCGTCGGGGGTGTCTGAGGTGACGTCAGCGGTGGGAGTGGCCGCAGCTGTTGCCGGAGCGGCGTAGGCGACCGGTGCGGTCGGCGGGGCTCCGTGGTGGGTGAGGCCGAGGCCCGTGGTGACCACCGCGGCGGACGCCGCCAGGCCCAGGGCTGCCTTGCGCAGGACCCGCTTGCCCAGCCCCGGGCTGGACGCCGGCACCGTGTGGGCGTCAGAAGCCGCGGCAGAGGCAGAGGCAGCAGAGCTTGCGACCGTCACGTCCACGAAGTCGTGGTCCGTCGTGGTCACGATGACCTTCTGCACCGTGTGGACCTGCGTGCCCTTCTCGCCGGGCACCGCGTCCTCGACCTTGTCGCCCGCCTTCACCTGGTCGATGGGCTTGGTCGAACCGTCCGCCATCACCACGCCGGTCGAGCCGACGAAGCTGTGCGGCCCCTCCGGCGACGAGCAGCCGCTCGCCGCCGGCTCCTCGCTGTCGCCGCTCCGGCCGACGCCCGACAGCGCCCCGCCGATGCCGCCGCCGATCGCCCCCGAAACCGCGCCGGACGCCACCGCGTCCCCCGCGCTGGACCAGGAGCAGCCGGCCTGGCTGTCGGAGCACGTCAGGCCGTAGTCGAGGGCGCTGGTGGTGCCGCCCGATATACCGCCGATCGTGGCGCCCTCAAGGGTGCTGGTGACCAGTTTCGGCAAGACGCCGCCGAGTGCGGACTCGGCCAGTTTGCCGCCGAGGGCCCCGCCGATGCCGCCGCCGACCGCGCCGCCGACCGCGCCGAGGACCGCGGACTCGCCGAAGGACGTGACCGAGCAGGCGCCCTTCTGTCCGTCGGCGCACTTGGTTCCCTGGTCGACCAGGCCGCCGGCCGCTCCGGCGAGCGCGCCGCAGCCGATGGCACCGGGGACGGCGAGGGTGCCGCCGCTGGCCCCGGTCACGACCGCTTCGCAGCCGGCGAAGACCACCGTGGAGACCGCGAAGGAGGCGATGGCCGCGGCGTGGTTCTTGAAGAAGGTGGAGCTGGTGTTGACCGCCTTGGCGACGGCTTTGTAGGTGGTGTGGGCGGCGTGGCTGACGACGGTGGCCGCCTTGCGGGCCGCGGTCGCGGCTTTTCGTTTGGCCGCTGCCTTGGCGTCGGCGACCTGTTTGTTGAGCTGGGAGATCTCGCGTTCGATGGAGGCGAGTCCCCGGTCGAGGGCGGCGACGGTGGCGGCGACCTCGCTGGCCATCGAGTCGTAGAGGCCCGACACCCAGCCCACCACCGCGTGGTAGGCGGGGACGACGCGGCACTGCTGACGGCGTGGTAGCCGCCGCTGACGGCGTGGCCGATGGAGCTGAGCAGGCCGTGGCCGGTGGGGTCGGTGCCGGTCAGCGGGTTGTCGTTGGCGTAGGCGAAGGGGTTGGCGTTGGCGGAGTCGGGCAGCGGGGACTGGGCCACGGTGTCGTGGTTCATGAACTGGCCGGTGGCCGGGTTGTACCAGCGGGCGGCCATGTCGACCTTGCCGGTGGCGTTGTCGGTCCAGCCGGACTGGTAGCCGAGGTCGCCCTCGGGGGTGCCGGTGGTGGCGGTGACGTTGCCGAGCGGGTCGTAGCCGGTGGAGGCGGTGACGTTGCCGAGCGGGTCGTAGCCGGTGGAGGCGGTGACCGCGGTGCCGGTGACGGAGAAGTCGCCGACGACGTCGTCGTGCTGGTCGGTCAGGGCGAGCGTCGCGGTGGTGCCGTTGTCCCACGAGGTGAGGCGGTCGGCCCAGTCGTAGGTGTACGTGTTGACGGCGGCACCGGCCAGCCCCGTAGTGGTCTTGCCGGTCTCGTTGCCGTCGGCGTCGTAGCTGTAGCCGATCGAGGCGACGGTGGCGCCGGCCGAGGTGGTGAGGATGTCGCCGGCGAGGTTGGTGCCGCCGATCGACAGTGGGCCGGTGCTCTGCTAGGGAGAGGGGTCGGTCCCGGTGGCCGCGGGGCGCCGTTGACGTAGAGGTTGATGCCTCCGGTGCTCGCGCCGTACTGGCTGACGAGGTGGGCCCCGGTTTTCAGCGCCGGCGCGGCGGGGGCGATGGCGTCGTAGAACGCGGCGGGCCACGCCGCGGCCTCCACTGGCGAGGCGGAAGCGGTAGGCCTTTTCGGCCGTGGACTGGAGGTAGAAGCCGGCCCGGGTGGTGTCGCCCTCGGCCACAAAGGTGCGGTAGGTGGAGGTGTCAGCGAGGTTCACCCACGCCGACACCGCGTACGAGGACGTGGTGTCGAGCACAGGGCCGTTGGTGGAGATGTCGCCGACGGTGCCGGTGGTGGCGGTGTGCCTCCCCCGCCGCGGCCCCGTGGCCAGGCCCGTACACGCCCCCGGCCCCGCCGTCCGGGGACGGCGGGGCCGGGGCCGGGGACCGGGTCCGGGGACGGGGCCCGGGGCTCAGGCCCAGGGGATCAGGCGGAGGGCACCTCGAAGGCGTCCTGCTGCCGGCCGTCCTGGGCCCGCGCGGCCTCGCGGACGGCGCCGGCGACCGCGCCCGCCACCTTGTCGTTGAAGACGCTGGGCACGATGTAGTTCGGGTTCAGCTCGTCGTCGCCGACGACACCGGCCAGGGCGCGGGCGGCGGCGAGCATCATCTCGGTGTTGACGGTGCGCGACTGGGCGTCCAGCAGGCCGCGGAAGACGCCCGGGAAGACCAGCACGTTGTTGATCTGGTTGGGGAAGTCGCTGCGGCCGGTGGCCACCACGGCGGCGGTCTCGCGGGCGACGGCGGGGTCGACCTCGGGGTCGGGGTTGGCCAGCGCGAAGACGATCGCGCCCTCCGCCATCCGGGCGACGTCGGCCCCGTCGAGCAGGTTCGGGGCGGAGACGCCGATGAAGACGTCGGCGCCGACCACGGCCTCCTTGAGGGTGCCGGTGACGCCCTCGGGGTTGGTGTTGTCGGCGATCCAGCGCAGGGCGCTGTCCGGGTCGGCGTCCACCAGGTCGTCGCGCTCGGCGTGGACGACGCCGTGGATGTCGGCGACCACCGCGTGCTTGACGCCGGCTGCCAGCAGCAGCTTGAGGATGGCGGTGCCGGCCGCTCCGGCGCCGGACATCACCACCCGCAGGTCGCCGATCTGCTTGCCGACGCAGCGCAGCGCGTTGGTCAGCGCGGCCAGCACCACGATCGCGGTGCCGTGCTGGTCGTCGTGGAAGACCGGGATGTCCAGCGCCTCGCGCAGCCGCGCCTCGATCTCGAAGCAGCGCGGCGCGGAGATGTCCTCCAGGTTGATGCCGGCGAACCCGGGCGCGATGGCCTTGACGATGGCGACGATCTCGTCGGGGTCCTGGGTGTCCAGGCACAGCGGCCAGGCGTCGATACCGGCGAACCGCTTGAACAGGGCCGCCTTGCCCTCCATCACCGGCAGCGCCGCGCGCGGGCCGATGTTGCCCAGGCCCAGCACCGCGGAGCCGTCGGTGACCACGGCGACGGAGTTGCGCTTGATCGTCAGCCGGCGGGCGTCCTCGGGGTTGGCCGCGATGGCCATGCACACCCGGGCCACGCCGGGGGTGTAGACCATCGAGAGGTCGTCGCGGTTGCGGATGGGATGCTTGGAGGCCATCTCGATCTTGCCGCCGAGGTGCATCAGGAACGTGCGGTCGGAGACCTTCCCGATCGCCACGCCCTCGATCGAGCGCAGCTTGCTGACGATCTCGTCGGCGTGCGCGGTGGAGGTGGCGGCGATGGTGACGTCGATGCGCAGCTTCTCGTGGCCCGAGGCGGTGACGTCCAGGCCGGTCACCGAGCCGCCTGAGGACTCCACCGCGGTGGTGAGCCGCCCGACCGCGGTTCCGCTGGCGGGCACCTCCAGACGGACGGTGATCGAGTACGAGACGCTTGGCGCCGTTGCCATGACGACCTTCTTCCGATTCCTGCGTGAGGGTGGTGCGGTGCGCCGGGGGCGGACTCCGGCGGGGCCGCGAGGACGGGCGGCCGGGCCGGCGGCGCCGACACGGCGCGGACCGATCGTTGCACCTACCGGCCGGTACCCGTGAACGCGGGAAGGTTTCCCGTCCGGCGCGGTGGGCGCAGGGGAATCGTAACTTCCGGGCCCGGTGACCCGGAGAGGCACCGGGTCCTTCAGAGTGCTCCGCGAGGCCCTCGGAGGCGCCGGAGCGCGCCCGGACGGCGGCCGTGCCGTGCTGCGCCCGGGTGAGCGGAGAGAAGACCGCCCCGGGTGGGAAGAGGTTCGGCCCGGGGTTTGTTAGATTGGATACGGCACCGGCTCGATCCAAGCCCCCGGGCCCAACCTTAGGCGCTTCGAGCGCCCACTTGCCGCGAGGCGAGCATGGCGGGTCGGTGTCGTAGACGTGAGGCGAAGGGCGCCCCTCCGAGGTCGGAGGCGGCGCCCTTCGCCGTTGCCGCGCCCCTTCGCCGTTCCCACCCGGCACCCCGCCCCCGGTACCCCGCCCCCGGCCCGGTGCGGGGCTCGGGAGCGGGCGGGCGGCGCGCGGTCGGGGCAGCGGCGGGGAGGGCCGGGGGTCAGTCCCGGCGCAGCAGGTCCGGGACCCCGTCGGCGTCCGGCAGGTCCTTCGGGGCGGCCATGACGGCCAGCTGCTGGGTGGCGCGGGTCAGCGCCACGTAGAGGGTGCGCAGCCCGGCCGGGGACTCCTCGGCGATCTCGGCGGGCGAGACGACCAGCACCGCGTCGTACTCCAGGCCCTTGGCCTCCAGGCTGCCCAGGGCCACCACCCGGTCGCTGAGGCCGGCGACCCACTTCCGGGCCTGGGCGCGCCGCTCCATGGCGACGACCACGCCGACGGTGCCCTCGACCTCCGCCAGCAGCTGCGCCGCCGCCGCCCGCACGTCGCCGCCGAGGTCCCGGCCGGGCTCGCGGCCGGCCACGAGGAAGCGCGGCCGTACGCCGGTGGAGCGCACCGCGGTGGGCGGCTGCGTGCCGGGCATGGCCAGCTCCAGGACGACGGAGGCGACCTCGGCGATCTCCGCGGGGTTGCGGTAGTTGACGGTGAGCGTGAAGCGGCGGCGGGGCCGGGAGCCCAGCGCCTCGTCGCGGGCCCGCTGGGCCTCGTCGGTGTCGGTCCAGGAGCTCTGCGCCGGGTCGCCGACCACCGTCCAGGTCGCCGTACGGCCCCGGCGGCCCACCATCCGCCACTGCATCGGGGTGAGGTCCTGCGCCTCGTCGACGATGACGTGCGTGTACTCGGTGCGCTCCCGGGCCAGCCGCTCCGCCCGCTCCCGGCGGCTCTCGCCGGCGGCCTGCGGCATCAGCTCCTCCAGGCCGGTGAGCTGGTCCAGCGGGTCGACCTCGCGGCGCCGCTCGCGCGGCGGCGGGCCGAGCAGGACGGACAGCTCGTCCAGCAGCGCCACGTCGTGGGCGGTCAGGCCGTCGCGGCGCAGCGAGCGCGCCACCCGCCGCACCTCCGGGGCGTGAGCACCCGGCGCGACCAGCGGGCCAGCCGCTTCTCGTCGGCGAGCGCGGCCAGCACCCCGCGCGGCTCCAGCAGCGGCCACCAGGCGTCGAGGAAGTCGGTGAAGGACTGCTCGTCCGCGACGTCCTCGTCGAAGCCGGCGCGGGCGTCGGCGGCGAGTTCGCCGTCGTCGTAGCGGCGGCCGGACCGGCGCCACAGCGCGTCCAGCAGCAGGCGGCGGGCCCGGGGCCGCAGCAGGTTGACGGGGGCCGTGCCGCTCAGCACCTGCCGGCGCACCTCGGCGAGCTCCGGCTCCTCCAGCTCGATACGGCGGCCGAACGCCACCACCCGCAGCCGGCTGGGGCCGTCCGCCAGGGGCAGGTCCAGGCAGCCGCGGGCGGCGGTCCGCAGCACCTTCTGCATCCGCAGGCTGCCCTTGACGCGCGCGGTGGCGGCGTCGTCGAAGAGGTCGGCGGTGGCACCGTCGACGAGGGAGCCCAGCGCGCGGATCGCCACCTGGCCCTCCTCGCCGAGGGACGGCAGCACGCCTTCGGTGTACGCGACGAGCAGCGGCGTCGGGCTGACGCACAGGATGCCGCCGGCGTAGCGCCGCCGGTCCTGGTAGAGCAGGTACGCGGCGCGGTGCAGGGCCACGGCGGTCTTGCCGGTGCCGGGGCCGCCGCTGACCTCGGTGACGGAGGCCGCGGGGGCGCGGATCACCAGGTCCTGCTCGGCCTGGATGCTGGAGACGATGTCCCGCATGGTGTGGGTGCGGGAGCGGCCCAGCGCCGCCATCAGGGCGCCGTCGCCGACGACGGGCAGGCCCGTCTCCAGGTCCGGGCGCAGCAGGTCGTCCTCGACGCCGAGGACCCGGCGGCCCTTGGAGCGGATCACCCGGCGGCGCACGACCCGGCCGGGGGCGACCGGGGTGGAGCGGTAGAACGGCGCGGCGGCGGGGGCGCGCCAGTCGATGACGAGGGGGGCGTAGTCGGCGTCCAGCACGCCGAGCCGGCCGATGTGCAGGGTTTCGGCGATGTCGGCGGTGTTGTCCGGGCGGACGGCGTCCTCGGCCGGTTCCACGGACGTGTAGGCGCCGTCCGGGCCCTTCACGCCGTCCTTGCCGCCCAGCAGGTCGATGCGGCCGAAGAGGAAGTCCTCGAACTCGTTGTTGAGCCGGTTGAGCCGGATGCCGGCCCGGAAGACCTGGGCGTCGCGCTCCGCCAGGGCACCCGGCGTGCCGACGTGGCCGCGTTGCGCGGCGTCGCTGACCAGGAACTCCGCTTCGTGGATCTTCTCCTCCAAGCGGCGGTACACCCGGTCCAGGTGATCCTGTTCGGCGGCGACCTCCTGGTCCCTGACGCCGGTTGCTGCGGTCTGCGCGGCCACGCAGGGCCCCCTTCTTCCTGTGCCTCGCCCCTACGCGGCCGTGCGAGGAGCAGCCTGCAACCGTACGCGACCTGCGGGCTCCATGCGCACTGCCTCCGGCGGTTCGCCCGGTTTTCGGCTCAGTCTTTCGTCATATGGTCGGCCTTCTGGCGTGGCCGGCCTTGCCTGGCGGGCCGCTTCCGGGGGTCGGGTGCCCCTTGCGGCGCGGCCGGATACGACGGCGCCGTGGCCGGTCGCGCGGTTCCCCGCGCCCCCGGCGGAGGTCCGTCCGCCCCGGCGGGGGTCCGTCCGCCCCGGCGGGGGTCCGTCCGCCGGGGCCGGGATGGCGGCGGGGTCAGGTCGTGCAGCGCTTGAGGCCCTCGGGGGAGTAGCAGGGGACGTCGCCTCGTGCCGTCATGAGGTCCTGGCCGGCGCCGCGGACCATGAAGTCGAGGAACCCTTCGGTGAGGGAGTCCCCGGCCGGCGAGCCGTACGTGTACGCGTACTCGATCTCGGTGAAGGGGTAGCTGGAGTCGGCGATGGTCGAGGCCGAGGGCGCGCGGCCGTTGAGGTCGACGGTGTGCAGGCCCTTGGAGGAGGTCGCGGCGCGCAGTTCGCCGTACCCGATGGCGCCGGGGTGGGCGGCGACCTCACGGAGGACCTCGTCGGTGGAGTCGAGCTCGCAGCGGACGACCTTGGCCGTCGCCGGCGAGTTCTTGTGCACGCAGTCGCGGGAGGTGAACGCGGGCTCGTCCACACCGCCGAGCACCCGGCGCCGGAAGATGTCGCGGGTGCCGGAGTCCGCACTGCGGCTGATGAGCAGCACGGGCAGGTCCGGGCCGCCGAGCTGGCCCCAGTTGGTGATGTCGCCGCTGTAGATCCGCCGTATCTGATCCACCGTCAGATTGGTTGCCGGCACCTGGTCGTTGACGACGACGGCGAACGCTATGACGGCGGTGCGGTGGCCGACGAGTTTCGGCGAACTCCCCTCGGCCTTGGGGCCGTCGGACATGGCGATCACCGCGGACGCGTCCTTCGCCGCGCCGTCCGACGCGAGCTGCCGTACGCCCTCGTCGCTGCCCTGCGCGCTGACGTCGACCGTGGCGTGCGGGCACTCGGAGGCGTACTTCGCGGCCATCTCCTCCGCGGCCGGCGCGAACGCGGTGGAGCCGGTGATCCGCAGGCTTCCCCGCTCGCAGCCGGCCGGCGGCGGGGCGCTCCGGCCGACGAAGATGATGCCGGCCAGCACGGTGACGCAGACGGTCAGCATGATGGTGACGAGCCGGGCCGGCCGGGTGAAGAGCGGCGGCTTGTCGTCCATCGGGACGGACCGGTTGGGCTTGATCTTCCCCCCGGCGATGCCACCGGTGATCTCGACCCCGGAGCGGACCGGGCCGCCGGTGAGCCGGACCAGCAGCTTGTAGTGCTCGCCCGGGTTGAGCGGCACGCGGGGCAGGAAGATCCGGTCGCCCTCGTGCAGCACGCCGGTGGCGGTCTCGGAGAGCCTGAAGTGCTCGATGAGCGCGCCGGGGTCGGGCTGGGTGACGGCCGCGCTCTGCACCTGGCGGCCGGCGAACTGGACGGTGAGGGCGCGTAGTTCGTCGCGGCCGGTGTAGTCGTCGGCCCTGATGCTCTCCGCGCCGTCGTTCTCGATCCGCAGCAGGAGCAGCGTGGCGTCGGGTGTCCGGGGCGAGGAGTTGAAGAGCTCGTTGTCGCTGTCGACGGCGATGTCCATCTGGACGCGGTAGCCGATGCTCTTGCCCTGCGACAGGCGCTCGTACCAGACGACGCCGACCGACACCACCACGCCGACCAGCGCGGTGACCAGAGCCACGACGTTGTCGGCGTCGAGGTAATCACCCATGGTTTGCTTCGCCTCGTCCCCGTGACGACACCCGGCAGCCGTACCGCTGCGGCGGTGCGGTCAACGTAAGCGGGCGCGCGGGGCAAGGAAGCGCCTTACTGAACCGATAATCCGATGTTCACCCGGGATTCGCGTTCCTCGGCCGTCCAGCCCCACCGACCTCTCCGACCTCGCGCCGCCAACGCGCCGTCAACGCGCCGCCGAGCCGCCCGGGACCCGATAGGGCGCGTCCGGGCCGCCGGACCGCCCGGGCCCGGCCGAGCGGCCCGGAACGCGGCCGGACCTCGGCGCGCGACGGCCCCCGTGGCTCACCCGGCGAGGAGGGCACGCCTGCGGTGGCGGGCCACCCGCTCGCGGTTGCCGCAGACCTCACTGCTGCACCAGCGGCGCCGGTGCCCCCGGGACGTGTCCACGTAGACCCGGCCGCACCCCTCGCCCTCGCACCGGCGCAGCCGCTCCCGGGCGGCCGGATCGGTCAGCAGCTCCACCGCGTCCCGCGCCAGCAGCGACAGCAGCCCGTCGCAGGTGGGCGGGGCGGCCATACCGCGGCGCAGCCCCGTCCCCGTCCCCTCCCCGCCGTCCGCCGGACCCGTCCCGCCGCAGACCGCCTCGGGCACCGGAGGCGCCACCCGGGCGTACCCGTTGAGCGCGGCCACGTCCCGCGGGTCGGCCGGCAGTCCGGCCAACTCCCCGTCCACCAGACGCAGTACGAGTTCCCGCAGCGCGGCGAACCGCGGCGGCCACTCGCCGGTGGCCGGGACGGCCACGCCCGCGGGCACCAGTCCCGCCGCGCGGAGCCAGCCGGTGAGCGCCACCGGGTCCCACAACGCGTCCTCATCAGAGGCCGGACCTCCACCGCCCGCCGCCACCAGATCCAGAGACCGCCGGCCCCCGTCGAACCGCATGCGCCACACCTCCCCCACCAGGGTGACACCACCATCCCTGAGTGGACCAGACCACGTGCGCGCCAGCAGGCGGCGGGGCGGCACCGCGATCATGACGGACCGTCACATTCAAGGGGGCTGGGGAATCAGGCGTGTTGCGGCACCACCCCTCCGGTTACCCCACCCGACCGACTCCACCGGTGGCGGCGGCACCCGTACCCGCCTGAACCGCCGTCCTCCGACCCCCGCCGCGACTCGGGGGCGCCAGGGTCATCACCGCTCCCGCCGCCCCCGCCTACGGGGCGGACGGGTGCGGGTCGAGCGCCAGGCGGTAGCCGCGCTTGACGACCGTCTGCACCAGCTCCGGCGCGCCCAGCGCCGTCCGCAGCCGGCCCATCGCCGTCTCCACCGCGTGCTCGTCGCGACTCGTGCCCGGCAGCGCCCGCAGCAGGTCGGGGCGGGACACCACCCAGCCGGGGCGGCGGGCCAGCGCCCGCAGCAGCGCCATCCCGGCGGGCGGCACGGGCCGCAACTCGCCGTCCACCAGCGCCGCCTGCCCGCGGATCTCCAGCTCACGCCGGGCGACCGGCAACCTCCTGGCCCGCGCGGGCAGTTCATGGGTGATCAACTGCACCAGCGGCCCGAGCCGGGACCGTTCGGGCTGGAGCGCAGGCACGTGGTGGGCGAGGAGCGGTTGCGCGGTGACCGAGCCCACGCAGACCGCCGGCACGTCGGAACGGAGCGCGTCAAGCAGCGCGTCGAGCCGCCCCAGCCGATCCGCCCGGGACAGCAGCGAGGCCGCGGCGGGCGCCGAGGTGAAGCTCACCGCGTCCACGGCCCGCACGATCACCGCGTCCACCAGCCGGTCCACCGGGCCGAGGTCCTCCGGCGGCAGCCACCGGTACACCGGCACGCCCACCACCCGCGCACCGGCCGCGCTCAGCGCCTCGACGAAGCCGGGCAGCGGCTCGCCGTGCAGCTGCACCGCCACCCGCCGGCCCCGCACCCCCCGCTCCAGCAGCCGATCCCGCACCTCCGCCATCGCGTCCGAGTCCGGCGTCCAGCTCTCCCGCAGCCCGGCCGCACGGATCGCCCCGCACGCCTTCGGTCCACGCGCCAGCAGCTCCGCCGCCGCCAGACGGCCCAGCAGTGCCTCGCCCAGACCCCAGCCCCGGCCGCCTCCAGCCAGCCGCGGAAGCCGACCGCGGTGGAGACGACGACGACATCCGGCGCGTCGTCCAGTAGCTCCTTCGTGACGGCCAGCAACTCCGCGTCGTCGGCCAGCGGCACGATCCGCAGGCTGGGCGCGTGCACCACGGCAGCACCCCGCCGTTCCAGCAGCGCGGCCAGTTCGCCGGCCCGCCGCTCCGCCGTCACCCCGACGGTGAACCCGGCCAGCGGCAGCACCTCCACCGCGCCGCCGCCACTCCGGCCGACCTCGCCGCCGACTCGGGCTCCGCCCCGGCGCCGGCCCCGTCCCCGCTCGCGCCGTCCGCCCCGGACTCCGCTGCCATGACCCGCCCACCTCTGCTGACGACGACGCTCCCTGCCACCCGCCGGTGCACCCGCGCCGCGCCGTCCCAGGCGCCCCGGCCCCTCCATGGTCCCGCGCGGCCCGCCGACCCGGCGCCCGCGCCCGGGCCGCATAGGGCCCGATACGTCTGTGGCCGGGCTCTGCCCCCTGACGAGACGTGAACCCGGCCTCCCCACCACCGCGGCAAGGACCACGATCGTCCCAAGACGCCGTAACAACCACGGTTCGCCCTGATTTCCCCGCTGTTACGTCCCGCCAGTGGGCGGACCTGCCGCAGGCGACGAGGACGTCCCTACGCGCGCCTCACGCGGTGGCGGCGTGACCACAGGTGAACCAGACGGTCTTGCCGATGCCGTGGGCGCGGGGCGTGACGCCCCGGTCATCGGCCAGCACCTCCACCAGTGCGAGGCCCCGGCCCGTCTCCTGCTCGTCGTCGGCCGCCCGCACCACCGGCATGCCGAGGCCCGCGTCCGACACCTCGACCCGCAGCGCCGCCTCCTCCCGCACACACCGCACCTCGATCTGCCGCCCCCGCACCCGCGCGTACCGCACCGCGTTGGTGACCAGCTCACTCAGCAGCAGCACGGCGGTCTCGACGGACTCCTCCGGCAGCTCCCACGCCTCGGCCTGCGCACGGAACGCGGTCCGCACCCGCCCGACACTGCGCGGATGCCGCGCCAGACGCCAGGCGACGGCCTCGGGCTCGGGCCCGGGTCCGGGCTCGGGCTCGGGCTCGGGCTGAGACTCGGTCTCGGCCGAGGTGGACGGCCCCGGCACGGAAGGGCATTCCAAGGGAGCTTCGTCCGGCTCAACTCCTCCCCGGATCAGAGGCGTTCTGGGCGTGGCGCGGATGTGCATGCGGAAGCTCCGGGATTACGGGAACGGGGAGAACGGCCGCCAGTCGAGTGACCCGCCGTATTTCCATGGTGGCCGTCCGCCACCACCGCCCCAAGACGTTCTGCGTCCCACCCTTCTGCCGGGCACAAGGCGACTCCACGCCTTTTCGTTTCTCGGGCCTCGGCGCTTTCCCGCGGGTCCCACAGCCCCACCCAGCGCGAGGTTCCCTTGTCCCACAACCCGCTTTGGGACAAGTGCGAACCCCCAGGTCGGCACCCTGACCCCTCTTCAGCCTCTACGCGGATCTCACTTTTCGCATCGCACCGGTCGCGCTGCGCCACTAGGCTCGAATGCCGCACCCTCTGTCCCTCACGCGGGACCGGCACACCAGGAGGTCCGCGCACATGACACCCACCCCTCGCGAACTCAAGCCTGTCGAGTCCGCGCGCGACCTCTTCAGTTCAGAGCTCCGCAGACTACGTCTCGGGGCAGGCATGTCCCTGGACGCGCTCGCGGACATCGTCAACTACTCCAAGTCTCACGTACACGGCGTCGAGGTCGGCGACCGGGTCCCGCTACCCCCGCTTCCCGAGAAGCTGGACGCGGCTTTCGGCTCGGGCAAGCTGTTCGCAGGGCTCTGGGTGGTCATCAAGCGCGAACGCGTTCCGAAGCGGTTCGACCGCTGCCTGGAGTTGGAGGCGACGGCAACCCGCATCCAGGAGTACGGAGCAAGCGTGATTCCGGGGTTGCTCCAGACCGAGGCGTACATGCGGGCGTTGTTCACAGCTGCCCACCCTGAGTTCAGCATGAAAGAGGTCGACCGTCTGACGGCGGAACGTCTCAGCCGTCAGGAGCGGCTGAAGAGCGACAACCCGCCAGACCTATGGGCAATCCTCGATGAGGCTGTGCTACGGCGCACTACAGGGGGACCGGTAGTCATGCGGGAACAGCTGGAGGCATTGCTCCCGTACGTCGACACCACCCACACGACGGTCCAGATCATGCCGTTCTCACACTACGGCTACCCGATCATGAACGGCACTGTCATTCTCCTGACCCTCCCCGATGGTTCCACCGCGCTCTACGAAGAGGGCGGCGAAACAGGGGAGATGATCGAAGATCGCCTCATCATCGCGCGTCGCATCCGAGGGTACGATCGGATGAAGGCGCACGCCCTGTCTGCTGGAGCGTCCGCGCGCTACATTGAGGCCGTTCTGGAGGACTACAGGCAATGCGAGCCACCCCCGAGCTGAACTCCGCCCGGTGGCGTAAGTCCAGCTACAGCAACGGTGAGCCCGGAGGGGCATGCGTCGAGGTTGCCGGTGGAGTCCCCGGGATCGTCCCTGTACGGGACAGCAAGGACCCGCATGGGCCCGTCCTCGCGTTCACCCCCACCGAGTGGAACGCCTTCCTCAGCGCCGTGCGGAAGGGCGAACTCCCCACGGCCTGAACCCTGCCATCCACCACTGGAGGACCCGATGCACAGCACGCACAGGTTCAACGATGCCCAGTGGCACAAGTCCAACTACAGCAACGGCCAGGCCGGCGGCGAGTGCATCGAGGTCGCCCTCCATACCCCCGGCACCGTGCCCGTACGGGACAGCAAGGACCCGCACGGGCCCGTCCTCGCGTTCACCCCCACCGAGTGGAACGCCTTCCTCAGCGCCGTGCGGAAGGGCGAACTCCCCACGAGCTGAGCCCCTGCCATCCACCACTGGAGGACCCGATGCACAGCACGCACAGGTTCAACGATGCCCAGTGGCGCAAATCCAGCTACAGCAACGGCAGTAGCAACGGTGCGTGCATCGAGGTTGCCCTGCACACCCCCGGCACCGTGCCCGTACGGGACAGCAAGAACTCGCACGGGCCCGTGCTCGCGTTCACTCCCGCGGAGTGGAACGCCTTCCTCAGCGCCGTACGCGAAGGCGAACTCCCCACGGCCTGAAACCCTGCCGTCCACCACTGGAGGACCCAATGCTCAGCACGCACAGGTTCGAAGACGTTCAGTGGCACAAGTCCAGCTACAGCGACGGCATGCCGGGCGGCGCCTGCATCGAGGTCGCCCTGCACAACCCCGGCACCGTGCCCGTACGGGACAGCAAGGACCCGCACGGGCCCGTGCTCGCGTTCACTCCTGCGGAGTGGAACGTCTTCCTCGGCGCCGTGCGGGAGGGCGAACTCCCCACGGCCTGAGACGTCCTGCCCGGTCGGCGGCGGGCTCCACCGGCCGGGCAGCGCCGCGAACGGCTGCCGCTACTCGAACTGCGGGATGGCCGCGCCCGCGTGCACCGCGCGGCCCTTGGGCTCCTCCCACTCCTCCTGGCGGCCCAGGGCGGTGAGGTCGAGGAAGCCGTACGTGCCGCCGAAGTCCGAGCCGCGGGCGTAGGTGGAGTAGGTGTGGAAGACCTCGTCACCGTCGCGCAGGAAGCAGCTCAGCCCGGGCTGCTCCCCCGGCTTGTCGGCGATCCAGCCGAGGCCGGCTTCCTTCAGCTCCGGCAGCTCGCGGTAGTTGAAGTAGACCGGCTTGACGGAGGCGTCGATGGAGACGTTGAAGTCGTAGTTGAACTCGCTGCCGTAGGAGGAGAAACACGGCAGCGTCCAGCCGCGCTGCTCCACGTAGGCGGCGAACTTCGGGTAGGGCGCGCGGGCCACGAGGACGTACCGGGTGTCGCGGGACCCGAGGTGGTCCTGCAGCTTCTCGGCGAGCTGGTCGATACCGGCCGTGCAGCTCTTGCACGCCACGTCCCAGGACGGGTCGAACATGACGTGCTGCACGATGAGTTGCCGCTTCTCCTCGAACAGCTCCAGCAGGCCCACCGGGCCGTCCGCGCCCTCGAAGACGTAGGGCTTCTCCATCCGCACCATGGGCAGGCGGCGTCGTTGGGCGGCGAGGGCGTCCTGCGCCCGGCGTAGCTCCTTCTCCTTGGCGAGCAGCTCCTTGCGGGCCACCAGCCACTGCTCCTGGGAGACGATCTCGGGGAGGCTCATGCTTGGGCTCCAGTCAGCGATGACGACACGTGAGCGCTTCGTAGCCTAGACGGCCCCGGGCCCCGGAGGCAGGGGGTACGAGCAGAGTGGGCACCGTCAGAGAAGGCCAGGAGTCCGCGGCGGACCGGCACGGGAGCGGTTGAGGCTTGCCCGGCCGGTCCGCCGTCTGCTCAGCTGATCAGCGGATCAGCGGATCAGCGGATCGGAGACCCAGGGGATCACAGGCTCGGCAGCTCGGAGACTCGGACTGCGTGAGCCGTGGGAGCGGGGCTCAGGGGCGCAGGAGGACCTTGACGGCGCGGCGCTCGTCCATGGCCGCGTAGGCGGCGGCGGCCTCGGACAGGGGCATCTCGGCGGTGAAGACCAGGCCCGGCTTGATGGTGCCGTCCAGGACCTCGGGGAGCAGCTCCTCGATGTAGTCGCGCACCGTGGCGACTCCGCCGCGGACCCCGACGTTCGTGCCGAACATGGTGCCGACAGGGAGTTCCGGCCCGCCCGCGGGCACACCGACGAAGCCGACCTGGCCGCCGGGGCGCGCGGACCTGAGGGCCTGGTCCATGGACTCCTTGGTGCCCACGCACTCCAGGACGATGTCGGGGCCGACGCCGTCGAACATCTCCTTGAGCTTCGCGATGCCCTCGTCGCCGCGTTCGGCGACGATGTCGGTGGCGCCGAAGGTGCGGGCGAGCTCCTGCCGGTCGGCGTGGCGGGACATGGCGACGATGCGGGTGGCGCCCAGGCGCTTGGCCGCGATGACCGCGCACAGGCCGACGGCGCCGTCACCGACGACGGCGACGGTGGAGCCCTCGCGCACACCGGCGGAGAGCGCGGCGTGGTGGCCGGTGCCCATGACGTCGGACAGGGTGAGCAGGCCGGGTATGAGGTCGTCGGAGGGCTGGCCGCCGGGGACCGCGAACAGGGTGCCGTCCGCGAGGGGCACGCGGACGCGGTCGCTCTGCGCGGCGTCGGACGGGCCCTCGCCGTCGATCGGGCGGCCCCAGAAGCCGCCGTTGAGGCAGTGCACGGTCCAGCCGTTGCGGCAGTTCACGCAGGTGCCGTCGCAGATGTAGAAGGGGGCGATGACGAAGTCCCCCACCTTGATCGTCTGGACGGCGCCGCCGACCTCCTCGACCACGCCGACGAACTCGTGCCCGATGCCGTGCGGCTCGTCGGTGGCCCGCACGCCCCGGTAGCCCCACAGGTCCGACCCGCAGACGCAGGCGGCGACGACCCGCACCACGGCGTCCCGGCCGGTGGCCTCCGGCCCGCTGAGCAGTTCGGGGTCGGGGACTTCGGTGACGCGGACGTCGCGTTCACCGTGGATGTAGACAGTGCGCATGGTGGCTCCTGGGGCTGGTGCTGGTGCGTGGGCGCCGACGGGCGGGAGCGGTCGACCGCGGCTCACCGGGCACGCGTCACTGGTGTCCGGCGGGCAGCGTCGGGGCTTCCGGGCCGGCTGCGCGCCGGCTGCTCGGACGCCTCGCGCGAGGGCGGAGCGGTCCGTCCCGGCCGAAGGCCGCACGAAGAAACGTAACACCACCGGAAAGCGGATTCCACTTTCCGGTTACGGCGGGGGCGACGGTACGCTTCCCCCCATGGCCAGCGACACGCCGCGCGCCGGAACCCGCCCGCTGCGATCCGACGCGGCGCGCAACCGCGAACTGATCCTGCGGACCGCACGCGGGCTCTTCGCCGCCCACGGCACCGGAGTGGGCCTCAACGACATCGCCCGCGCGGCGGGCATCGGGGTCGGCACCGTCTACCGGCGCTTCCCCGACAAGGAAGCCATCCTGGACGCCCTGGTCGCCGCGAAACTGGCCGCCTTCGTCGGCCTCCTCCACGAAGCCGCCGAGGTCGCCGACCCGCGCGAGGCGCTGCGCGGCTACCTCTGGGCCATCCTGGAACTCCGCGTCCGGGACCGGGCCCTCCACGACGTCCTCGCCCGGGTCGAGTCCCACTCCGAGGAGGTCGAGCACCACAGCGCCCAGCTCAGGCGGGGCGCGGAAGCGCTCGTCACGCGGGCACGCGAGGCCGGGGTGGTCCGGGCGGACTTCACCAGCGCGGACTTCCCGGTCCTCATGGAGATGATCGGCACCGTCACCGACCACACCCCGGCCGAGGACGGCGCCTGGCGCCGCTGGGCCGCACTCCTCGTCGACGCGGTCAGCCCGCCCGGTTAGCGCCCTCCCCCGGCAGGGTTGCCGCCTCTCCCGGGCGGGGCACCGTCTCTCCCGGCGGGGTTCGCGCCGCACGGGGTCACAGGGCCGGGTGCTGGCCCCCGTCGCAGCGGACGGCCGTGCCGGTGATGTACGAGGCCCGCTCGCTGCCGAGGAAGGCGACGAGCGCGCCGAACTCGTCGGCGCCGCCGTAGCGCCCGGCCGGGATCGCGGCCTCGGCCGCGGCCCGGATCTCCCGCTCGGGGCGGCCGGTGCGCTCCGCCGCGTGCTGGTCGAGCCGCACGAGGCGGTCGGTGGCGATCCGGCCGGGGAGCGCGAGGTTGACGGTCACGCCGTCCGCGGCCACCTCCGTGGCGAGCGTCTTGAGGTAGCCGGCGAGGGCGGCGCGGCCGGCGTTGGAGGAGACCAGGCCAGGGATCGGCGCCACCACGCCGCCGGAGCCGATCGCCACGATCCGGCCCCAGCCGCGTTCGCGCATGCCGGGCAGCACCCGCCGGACCAGCGCGACGTGCGGGGCGACCAGCAGGTCCACGGCCGCCGCGACGCCCTCCGGGGTGAGGTCGGCGGCGGTGCCGGGGGTCGGGCCGGGGCCGTTGAGCACCAGGACGTCGATCGGGCCGAGCGCGCCGACCGTCTCGTCCACCAGCGCGTCCGGCGCGCCCGGGGCCGTCAGGTCGACGCCGAGGCCGACCGCCCGGCCGCCGCCGGCCGTGATCCGCGCGGCGATCTCCTCGGCGCGCTCCCGGCGGCGGCCGGTGACCGCCACGGCCGCGCCCTCCGCGCCCAGCGCCTCGGCCGCGGCCTGCCCCAACCCGCCGGTCGACGCGCACACCAGGGCCACCCGGCCGCCCAGTCCCAGATCCATGCCCACACCTTCCCGTCCCGAGGCGGCCAAACCGTCCCGCCGCGCCGCACGGTACGGCCCGCCGGGACGGCACGTCGCGGCACCGTAGCCGCGCGCCCCGCACCCTGCCGGCCACCGTATGCGGCGGGGAGCCCGGGGCCGGGAGGCGGGTCCGGCCTGGAAAGGGAGGCGGGTCCGGCCCCGGGGGTTCACGCGCGCCCGGGAGTCCACGTGGTCCACGACCACGGGCGGATCGGCGGGGGAAGGCGCGCGCCGCACCGAACGCCTCGGCCTCACAACGGCGTTGACGAACCCGGTCGGGGGCTGCGGACTTGCCCGCGCGGCCTTCCGCGCGGGCACCGGCTCTGCCATAGTGCGGACGCCACCTCGGGGCAGCGATCACTTGGACAACGTTGTCGGCAGTCGGTACGCCGGCCGTGGTCAGCGTCGTCCATGACGTCAACGACTCAGTGAGGGAGTGCCGCAACGATGGGACGGAAAGGCACGGGCTTGTTCGGACGCCGCGGACTGGCGTCCGCCGGAGCGATCGCCATGGCGGTCGCGGTGGGGCTGGCGGCCCCGTCGGCCTCCACGGCCGCCGACGCCGCGACGGGCACGGCGCAGGCGACGAGCACAGCGCAGGCGACGGCGGGCGGCGATCCGGTACTCGCCTTCGCGCACCAGAACAGCGACCTGCTGTACGGAACCGCGTACCGGGCGGCGGTGCGGAACCTGACGGAGACGAACACCGTTCCGTACGACCCGAACGTCTACGACACCAGCGGCCTGATGTCCGACCCGCCGGGTACGTTCATCAAGGCCGGCGGCGGCTACCCGCAGCCGTGGACCCGGGACGCCTCGCTCAACACCTGGAACGCGGCCAACCTCCTGGAGCCGGACGCGGCCCGCAACACGCTGTGGTCCGTGGTGGACAAGGACGCCGACGGCCAGTTGGTCGTCCAGCAGGACAACCAGCAGTGGGACCAGGTCATCTGGGTCACCGGTGCCTGGAACCACTACCTCGTCACCGGTGACCGCACGTTCCTCGGCGAGGCGTACCAGGCGTCCGTGAACACCCTGCACGCGCGGGAGACCGCCGCGAGCCGGGGCGCGGACTTCGGGTTCAACACCACGTACGGCCTGTTCGAGGGGCTGGGCTTCTTCAACGACGGCGTCGCCGGCTACCCGTCGCCCCCCGTCGAAGGCGACGACGCCCTGGGCGCGGGCGCCGGGTCGTACCCGGCCATCCGCTCAGCGATGATGCTGTCGACCAACGAGGTCTACTACGAGGCGTACGTGGACGCCGCGGACATGGCGAAGTCGCTCCGGCGGCCCGCCGCCGAGGTGCGCGGCTACCAGGCCAAGGCGGCCGCCCTCAAGAAGGCCATCAACACGTACCTCTGGCTGCCCAAGGAGGGCAGGTACGGCTACTTCATCCACAACGGCGACGCGCTCCAGGGCCAGGTCGACGACCACGAGGAGGGCACCGGGCTGGCCTTCGCCCTGATGTTCGGCATCGCGAGCCCCCAGCAGGCGCGGGAGATCGTCGCCCACACGCACACGAGCACGTGGGGCATCACCGACACCTACCCGACGGAGGCGCGCTACAGCGAGGCCGAGCCGGGCCGGCACAACGCAATGGTGTGGCCGATGGTGCAGGGCATGTGGGCCAGCGGACTGGCGGACGTCGGCGCCCAGGTCCCCTTCGCCCAGGAAGTCGGCCGGCTGGCCGAACTCGCCGACAACAGCAGCGGGTTCTACGAGATCTACAACGCCGACACCGGAGCGCAGTCCGGAGGCTGGCAGGCGGGCACCGCGTGGGGTTCCCAGCCCGACCAGACGTGGAGCGCCACGGCCTACCTGCGGATGATCTACGACGGCGTCTTCGGCCTGGACTTCACCACCAGCGGGATCGGCTTCGCCCCGTCGCTGCCCGCCGGCTGGGGTGACGTCACCCTCAGCGGCATCTCCTACCGCCAGGCCGACCTCACCGTACGGCTGCACGGCGCCGGGAACGTGGTCAGCGGGTTCACCGTGGACGGCCGCCGCACCGACCACCACAGCGTGCCCGCCGACCTCACCGGACGGCACACCGTCGACATCACCCTGACCGGCGCGCCGCGGGCCGACCGGGACGGCGACCACGTCCTCGACGCCGCGGACACCTGCCCCGACCAGCCCGGCACCGCTGCCCTGCACGGCTGCCCGGCACCCACCAGGCTCCAGGCCGAGGACGCGATCAACCGGGGCGGCACGAAGGTCTCCACGAACGACGTGATCTACGGCGCGGACGCCCACACCGGCTACGACGGGCGCGGATACGTCGACGGCATCTGGCAGCAGGGGGCCTCCAGCACCTTCCCGGTGCACCGGGCGAAGACCGGCGCGGCCACGTACGACCTCACCATCCGCTACGCCAACGCCAGCGGGGACGGCCGCACCCTGAGCCTCTACGCCGACGGCGCCAAGGTCCGGCAGGTCCAGCTGCCGCCGGTCGGCACCGCCGGGGACTGGAACACCTGGGGGCAGACCACCGTCACGGGGCTGACCCTCAGCGGTGCCGAGCCCACCGTCACGCTGAAGTGGGACGCGGGTGACACCGGGCAGGTGAACCTCGACTGGGTCGGCCTGACGGCCGGGTGAGCAGACGCGGGAAAGCAGAAGGCCGGGGCCGGGCATCCGCTGCGGGATGCCCGGCCCCGGCCTTCGGCGGCGGCTCAGGAGCAGGGCGGCGTGAGGAGCAGCCGAGGGCTGCGCGGCCCGGGGCTCGGAGGCCAGGGGCTCAGAGGCCGGCGAGGAGCGAGCGGTCCAGGTGCGCGCTGACGACCCAGTTCGGGACGTCGACGATCTCGGAGATGACCAGGTCGCCCGCGATGCTGACGAGCAGGTACGCGTCGACGGGGTCGATGCCGGTACGGCGGGCCACCTCGTCGACGAGGTGGCGGGCGGCTTCCTTCGACGCGGCCATCAGGTCGGGGCCGATGCCGGTGGTGACCAGGGCCGCGCCGGTGCGGCGGGAGGCCGGGGACGTCTCCAGGATCGGGGTGCGGGGGGCCGCGCCCTTCTCCAGGCCCACGCGCAGCCGGATGGTCGCCGAGGTCTCGACGCCGGTGCCGCAGACCTCGCCGTCGCCCATCGCCGCGTGCACGTCGCCGAGGGAGAGCAGCGCGCCGTCCACCCCGACCGGCAGCCGCAGCCGGGCACCGGGGCCGATCTGGCGGATGTCCATGTTGCCGCCCCAGCGGCGCGGCGGCACCACGGAGTGCTCGCCGGGCTCCGGCACGGCCGTCCCGATGGTGCCGACCATGGGCAGCACCGGCACGGCGAGGCCGGGCAGCAGCTCGGCGCGGTCGCCGTTGATGGGGACGATCCGCAGGTGGGCGTCGGGGAAGTCGTCGGCGAGCAGTCCGAAGCCGGGGATGCAGGCGGTCCAGCCCCACTCGTCGACGGCGGCGTCGAGGATGTCGACGACCAGCGCGTCACCGGGCTCGGCGCCGTCCACCCGGATCGGGCCGGTCACCGGGTTGAGGCGGCCGAAGTCGAGGTTGGCGGCGTCGGCGGCCGTCGAGGTGCGGGAGAGCTGCCCGCCGCTGGACTCCAGGGTCTCCACGGTCACCGTGTCGCCGGGGGCGACGGTGAGCACCGGCGGGATCGAGTTGTCCCAGACGTTGTGCGAGTCGGTGGCTTTCAGGTGCATCAGGTGTTCTCCAGTTCCAGGTTGGCGCCCCGTCCGCTGAGGCGGTAGTAGAGCAGCACGCAGCCGCCGACGGCGAGCCAGATGACGCCGCTGATCCGGGCGCGGTCGTCCATGTTCCACAGCACCGAGCCGATGATCACGAAGCCGATGAGCGGGGCCGCGATGTGGAGACCGTAACGGCGGCTGCGGTTGCGGAGCACGAAGTGCGTGAAGACCGAGGCGTGCAGCAGCAGGAACGAGAACAGCGCGCCGAAGTTGACCAGCGACGACAGCAGGTCGACCTGGCCGACGAAACACAGGCCCAGCACCAGGGACACGACCGCCACGAACATGATGGCCCGCTGCGGCACCTTCCGCTTGGGGTGGACGTGGCCGAGGAACGCCGGCAGCTTGCGGTCGCGGGCCATGCTGTAGAGCAGGCGGGAGGTCGCGGCCTGTGCCACCAGCGAGTTGGCGACGCCGGTGGCCAGCGCGGAGGCGACGGCGATGGTGGTCTTGAGCCAGTGGCCGCCGGCGATGGCGGCGATGTCGTAGAAGGCGGAGTTGGTGGCGTCGTCGCCCTTGAACCCGGTCTTCCCCGGCACCAGCAGGGCGGCCACGTAGGTCTGCACGACGAACAGCACCGCCACCGCGACCAGCGCGTACATCGTGGCCTTGCCGACCAGGCGCCGGTCGCCGCCCTCGACCTCCTCCGACAGCGTCGAGATGCCGTCGAAGCCGAGGAAGCTCAGCACCGCGATGGACAGCGCGCCGAAGATCAGCCCGGGGGTGACGAGCCCGTGGCGGTAGAACGGGTCGAGTGAGAAGTGCGCGCCGTTCTTGCCCGCGACGATCGCCGCCACGCCGAACCCGACGAACAGCGCCAGCACGACCAGTTCACCCAGCAGGAAGTACTTGTTGAGCCGGGCGGTGGACTCGATGCCGAAGAAGTTGACAACCGAGTTGACGACGACGAAGACCACGACCCACAGCCACTGCGGCACGCCGGGCACGAGCGAGGTGAGGGCGGCGGCGCTCATCACGTAGAGCAGGGTGGGGATGAGCAGGTAGTCCAGCAGGATGCCCCAGCCCGCGATGAAGCCCACCTTGTCGTTGATGCCGCGCCCGGCGTACGCGTAGACGGAGCCGGCGATCGGGAAGGCCCGGGACATCTCGCGGTAGCTGAGCGCGGTGAAGAACATCGCGACCAGGCCGATGAGGTAGGTCAGCGGGACCATGCCCTTCGACCCGTTGAAGACCACACCGAAGATGGCGAACGGTGCGATGGGCACCATGAACACCAACCCGTAGATGATCAGGTCGGACAGTCTCAACGACCGCTTGAGCTCCTGGCTGTACCCGAAGGAGGCCAGGTCCTGCTCTGTTCCCGAGCCCGCTCCACGGCCCGCGCCCGCGCCTGGGGCCGGGGCTGTGCCTGGGGCTGTGCCTGGGGCTGTGCCTGCGGACGGCGGCTTCGCGGACGGTTTCCCGGGCGGCCGGGACCCTGCCGGGTCGGTGGTGGACGTCATGGGTGCGTGGCCCTCCGCGGGAGTTCAGTGGGGACGGGGGGATTCGGAGGCGTGGGGAGTGCTCGGGTGCGTTCCGGTCGGTTCCCGTCGTTCGCGCTGTTCGATACGGCTCAGGCCGGGCTCGGCCGGACTCAGGCCGGACTCGGCCGGACTCGGTCGGCTCGGTGCGGCTTGCCCGGACGGCGACGGAGATCGGCGGACCCGGACGAAGGTCGGCGGACGGCGGACGGCGGACGGCGGACGGCGACGGAGATCGGCGGACGGCGACGGAGGTCCGGGGACCTCAGCGGAAGGCCGGTGAAGACCGTCGGCTCTCGACCGCCTACCCGTTCCGGCAGCCTGAACGGCGGCGCCGGAGGGGCAGGCGGTTCTCGCCCGGCGGCCGCCGGCGGCGCTGGCGTACGGCCGTGGTTTCGCCGCGGGGAACCCGGGCGGCGGCACATCACGCCTGGTCGGACCTAGGGTGTGGTGCGACGCTGTGCCGAGCAGCCTAGACAATAAAAGGTCTGATTACTAGACCTTTTATTGTCCGGCGCCCGAACGGCATCCTGCAGGAGTCCGGGCGGCACCCCGCCCGGAGCCCGAACGGCGCCCCGCCGGACGCCCGTCCAGACCCTGGCGGACACCCCGCCGAATCTTCCGCCGAACGTCCCGATGCGAAGGTGAAGATGACCGACCTGCCAGACCCGCCCCTCGGCGGGCGGGCTTCCCTGGAGCCCTTGCACGCCGCCACGACCGGAGAGCAGGTGGCCCACCGGCTGGCCACCGCCGTCGCGCTGGGCGAGTACAGCCTCGGGGACCGCCTCCCCAGCGAACGGGAGCTGGCCGCGCTGCTGGGCGTCAGCCGGGAGAGCGTGCGGGTGGCGCTGCGCCGGCTGAGTGACGAGGGGCTGCTGGAGATCCGCCGCGGCCGGGCCGGCGGCGCGTTCGTCCGGGCCGAGTGGACACAGGCCAGCGCCCGCGCGGTCCAGCAGACGCTGCTCGACCGCTGGGAGGAGTTCGAGGCCCTCTTCGACTACCGCCGACTCGTCGAGGGCCTGATCGCCCGCACCGCGGCCGACCGGGCCGACGCCGCCGACCGGGCCGAACTGCGCCGCCTCCTCGCGGACTTCGACGAGGCCCCCTCCCCCAGCCGGGCCCGGGAGATCGACACCGAACTGCACCTGGCCGTCGCCCGTGCCGCCCACAACCCGCGCCTGGTCGCCCTCCACCGGCGGCTGCTCTCCGAGGTCAGCCTCGGCGTCTCGATGGAGCCCTACACCTGGGACCTGTACGAGCGGTCCCGCCCGGGCCACCACCACCTCGTCGACGCGGTGTGCGGCGGCGACGGCGACGCCGCGGCGCGGATCGCGCACGAGCACTTCGGCATCACCGAGGACGTCCTCCGGCGCCTGGCCCACCGCGTCGAGCGGACGGTCGGCGCCGCGGCCTCGGGCGCCCCCGCCGACGTCCGCGTCGACCCCCGGGAGTCGGGAGCACGGGCGGAACGGGAGGTGCGCGGCATCGCCGAGGAGGCCGCGGGCTGACCCTGCCCGCGGCTCGGGTGCCGTGCGAACGCGCCGGGCAGGATGGACGCCGCGCCGCCGCCACCCACGCCGCCGCAACCGAAAGCCGGGCCAGGTCCCCGTCGGAACGGCGGGCGCCGGAGCGACCTGAGCCCGGGGAGCACCGGGTCACCGGGCCGCGGTCACCGGTCAACGCCATCAGCCGGGCGGGCGCACCGGCGTCCGCGGCGGCGCCGATCCCCCGGGCCGCGCACCACCGGCCGGGGAAGCGGAGGCCACGGACCGGTGCCGCCCGAGGAGCCCGTCCGCGCGATCCGGCGCCCCGGGCGCGGGCATCGGGACGCTCCGCTTACCAAGTCTTTGCGATCCCCGGTCGCCGCCCACCCCGCCTCCCACCTGGGCCGCGCCCCCGGTCGTACCCGGACCGTCCCGACCGTCACACCACGTTCACCTCGCCGCTCTTTCCCGGCGTTCTACGCGCGTGGTGTCATGCCCACGCTCACCACGCACCACTCCCGTTCCGCCGTAAGCGCCCGTGGGTGCCCGCGAGTGCCCGCGAGTGCCCGCGAGCGTCCATGAAGGGCCCGTGAGCGCCACCGTCCGTCGACACCACCAGGAGCCACCCATGCTGTGGAAGGTCCTCACCCGCGCCGGTACCGCGCTCACCGCCGGAGCCGCCGCCGTCGCCCTCGCCACCGTCCCCGCGAGCGCCGCCGGTTACACGGCGTTCGCCTTCTCGCGGAGCGGCACCACGGAGCCCACGATCTACGACTTCGTCAACACGGCCACCAGCTCGCTCGACATGACGATGTACGAGCTGCAGGACACGACGGCGGTCAACGACCTCATAGCCCTGAAGAAGAAGGGCGTCACCGTCCGCGTCATCCTGGACCGCCAGCACCAGAGCGAGAACAGCTCCGCGTACGCCTCCCTGACGGCGGCGGGCGTCGGCGTGGTGTGGTCGCCGTCGGCGTTCGTCTACACCCACCAGAAGACGATCACCGTGGACGGCACCACGTCCCTGATCCTCACCGGCAACCTGACCTCGCAGTACTACACCACCGGCCGCGACTACGGGGTGTTCGACGACGACAGCCGCGATGTCGCGTCGATCGAGAAGGTGTTCAACGCCGACTACGCCGGAACCTCCGTCACCCCGACCGACGGCGACCACCTCCTGTGGTCCCCCACCGACTCCCGCAGCCGCCTGGTCTCACTGGTCGACGGGGCCACGAAGACGCTCGACGTGGAGGAGCTGGAGCTGAGCGACAGCACGGTCGTCAACGCGATCGTGGCCCGGGCGAAGGCGGGCGTGGCCGTGCGCGTCGTCCTGGAGACGCCCTCGGACTACGCCGGCGAGGTCTCCTCGATCAAGGCGGCCGGCGGCAAGGTGGTGGGCTACTCCGACCCCGACGGCTTCTACATCCACGCGAAGGCGATGGTCGCGGACTACGGCCTCTCCACCCAGGCGGTCGAGGCCGGCTCCATGAACATCAGCAGCAACTCCCTCTCCAGCAACCGCGAACTGGGCCTGATCCTGACGGGCACAGGCGTCGCCCAGTCGGTCGCGACCACGATCGAGACCACCTTCGCCACCGACTTCACCGGCGGCACCGCCGCCTGACCCCTCCCCCGCCCGGGCCCACGCCTCCCCCCTCGGCACGATCCGGACGGCGCGGGCCCGCCGGGGCAGGAAGCACCCGCCCTGTCCCCGCCGCCCCGCTGCCCGAGCCCCGAGCCCCGAGCCCCGACCTGGAGCGCACCGCCGGCAAGGCGGCGCAACCACACTCTCCGCTTGCCTGCGGCGGGCTCAGCCACCCGATAGGTTTGCCCCATGCCCGGCCGCCTACTGGAGCTCCACGTCGAGAACTTCCGCAGCCTCCGCGACGTGACCATCCCGCTCGGCCCGCTCACCGTGCTGGTGGGTCCGAACGGAGTGGGGAAGTCCAACGTCCTGAAGGTCTTCGACTTCCTGGCAGCGATCATCCAGACGGATCTCGAACCCGCGCTGGAGGACCGGGGCGGCTTCGACGAGGTGGCCTTCTGGGGCGGCGCCAAGCCCCCGACCTCCATGAAGATCCAGCTCAAGGCGACATGGACGACCCATGCCAGCCTGAGGGCACCGGACGAGTACGAGCTGACCATCCGCAGGCGCGCCCAGTCGACGAGGCGTACCTCCTACACCCTGTCGCGCGAGGAGAGTTTCCGGTTCAAACGCACCCAGGGGAGGGGGCGGCGTATCAAGATCTCGGGCGGCTCCGCCCGAGTGGTCGACGATCGGGCCGGACGTGAGTCCGAAAGCGGCAGCTTCGGCATCCAGCGGCTCAGCAGCGGCCTCTCCACCCTGCCGCGGTTGGGCCGCGCCGACGGCGGTGAGGAGGTCGCCCGCGTGGCCCAGCGGCTCTCCTCGTTCAGGGTCTTCGACGTGAACGTCACCGCCGCGCGGCAGCCGACCAGGCTCCGACCCAGCCTTGGCGGTCTGGCACCGCACGCGGAGAACCTGGCCTCCATTCTCGTCCAATTGAGCGCCGACGAGGAGAGGTGGCGCCTCCTCACCGAGGACGCCCGCAGGATCCTGCCGCAGTTGGAGACCATCGAGTTCGAGCAGGTCGGCGGATACGCGGATCGTCTCGCCGTCGTGCTGCGTGAACGGGGGCTGCGCCGACCCACTCCGCTGGCGGATGCCTCGTTCGGCACCGTGCGCCTCCTGGGCCTGCTGGCCATGCTCTACGACCCCGATCCACCCGCGCTCACCTGCGTCGAGGAGATCGACCACGGCTTGCACCCGCAAGCACTCGAACTCATCGTCGAGCGGCTTCGCGAAGCCTCGGAACGCACGCAGTTCATCGTGGCGACGCACTCGCCCGCCCTCGTCGACCGGCTGAATCCCGACGAGTTCATCGTGTGTGACCGCCAACAGGACGGCGCATCCGTCATCCCGGCGCTTTCCGCGACGGAGATTGCGGAGATCGCCGAGGTGAGTGGCGATCAGCCGCTGGGAGAACTCTGGTTCTCCGGCGTGCTCGGCGGTGACCTGACCGAGGACGAGCTGTGAGCCGTCAGAGCGTCCACGCCTCCGGCAAGAGGATCGTCGTTCTCGCCGGTGAAAGCTCCAACGACCGCCGCATGCTGGCGGCCCTCATCAAGGCGAACCACCCGGCGCTCGCCGATACCGTCACCCTGACCGAGATCACCGACCAGGTGCGGCTCAGGAAGAAGTCAGGCACCGACCTCTCCACAGCCGCGACCACGCTGGTGAAGAAGGCGTGCGGCAAGGCACGACAGAAGAACGGACTCTTCGTGGGCATCGCGGTCCATGAGGACATGGATGCCTCCCCCGGTCCGGCCTACGACCTCGCCCGCCGCACGGTCTCGGCGGCCCTGGCGAAGGCAGCCGGTACGAACTCGACCGCGTACGCTCTCGCGGCGGCGGAGTCCGAGGCATGGCTGCTGCTCTTCCCGGACGCCTTTCCCCTGGTGCACCGCTCCTGGTCCATCCCCGCGCAGTTGCGCGGAAAGGACACAGGCCGCCGCCGGACACCGAACGAGGACCTGATCGGCGCACTCAGCACACCCGGTTACCGTGAGAGCGACGGTCCCGTGATCCTCACCGAGGCCCTGAAGCGGGGAATGTTGACCCACCCCGAGGGCTCGAACCGGTCCTACTCGGAATTCCTCGCGGATTTGGCGAAGTGGCAGCCCGCAGCACCCCAGCGGTGACACCCTGACCTCGCGCGGAACGGGCCCGCGCGATAGGAAGGCGGGCGCGGGAAAAGCAACGGGGCGAGGTGCGCCTGCGGTGAGTGGCAGGTGTACCTCGCCCCGTTGGGGGAGTGTGGAGATGGCGGGAATCGAACCCGCGTCCTGTGGTGCGGAACCAGGGCTTCTCCGAGCGCAGTCCGCTGTGCTTTTCTCGGCCCCGGCAGTCACGCGGACAAGCCGCCGACGGGCCCAGCCACTGTTTGGTTTCCCGCTGTGTCCCGTGGCCGGGCGCAGCGGTTGAGTCCCCTAGATGATGCCAGGATCCGGGTCGGGAACAGCCCCGGGCTGACACTCCGCAGAGTCTTCGCTAGCTGCTAATTAGGCAGCGAGGGCGAAGGCGGAGGAATCGCGCTTGGAATTGGCGATTATTGGTTTCGGCATATGGTTAACGAGATCATTGCCGCTTTCTCGGCTCGCTTCCCCTGCTTCGACATCCCCAGTCGAAACCGATCATCCCCATGTGGTGTTATCAAGGTGCACACCGGGCGGACCCGGTGGTGCTGGTCTCCATGGTACGGGATCAGCCGCGAGGGCGGCCACTGTATTCCGCCCGGTCCACCCGCGCGGGTCAGCCGCCGCCCACCCCTGCGGCCGGCCGCAGGGGGCCTCGGGGCGCCCCGGGGGGCGCTACCCCCGCTGCTTGCGCCGGGCCGCCGAGATCGCCCGGTCCGACTCGCGGCGGTCCTGCTTCTCCCGCAGCGTCTGCCGCTTGTCGTACTCCTTCTTGCCCTTCGCCAGCGCGATCTCGACCTTCACCCGACCGTCCTTGAAGTACAGGGCGAGCGGCACCAGGGTGTGGCCGCTCTCCTGCGACTTCTGGTTGAGCTTGTCGATCTCCGCGCGGTGCAGCAGCATCTTCCGCTTGCGGCGCGCGGAGTGGTTGGTCCACGTCCCCTGCGTGTACTCCGGGATGTGCACGTTGTGGAGGTACGCCTCGCCGCCGTCGAGCTGCGCGAAGCCGTCCACGAGCGACGCGCGGCCCAGGCGCAGCGACTTCACCTCGGTCCCGGTGAGCACCAGCCCGGCCTCGTAGGTGTCGAGGATGTGGTAGTCGTGCCGCGCCTTCTTGTTCTGCGCGATCATCTTGCGACCCGTCTCTTTAGCCATAGCGGGGCCATTGTCGCACTAGGAGGCGGCTCCGAGGCCGGCAAATACGTCGAGGCTGTCGGCGACCGGGTCGTGGCCCGCCGGCACCTCGACGTCCGGGGTGATGCCCCGGCCCTCGACGTCCCGTCCGTCCGGCAGCAGGTAGTGGCCGACGGTCAGTTCGGCGACCGAACCGTCGGAGAGCCGGCGCGGCATCTGGACCGCGCCCTTGCCGAAGGTGCGCGAGCCCATCACCACGGCCCGGCCGCGGTCCTGGAGCGCGCCGGAGAGCATCTCGGCGGCGCTCATCGTGCCGCCGTCCACCAGCACCACCAGGGGTGCGGTGGTGTTCCGGCCGGCCGCCGCGTACAGGGCCCGCTGCCGCCCGTGCACGTCGTACGTGGCGACCAGGCCGCCGTCGAGGAAGACGGACGCGGTGGCCACCGCCTCGCTGACCAGGCCCCCCGAGTTGCCCCGCAGGTCCAGGACGACGCCGTGGTCCGCGGTGCGCGCGGCCTGCCGTACCTGCCGGGCGACGCCCTTGGTGAAGGCGTCGACGGCGATGACGGTCGGCCCGCCGGCCCGCGGGGTGACGGTGACGGGCTCGGTGGTGAGCGTCGCCCGCCGCACGGTGACCGTCCAGGAGCGGTCGCCGCGCCGCACACCCAGGGCGACGCGGCTGCCGGGCACGCCGCTGCCGCGCAGGGCGGCCACGACCTCGGTGACGGGCTCGCCGGCGCAACTGGCGGTGCCGACGGTGTCCAGGACGTCCCCCCCGCGCAGTCCGGCGCGGGCCGCGGGGCTGCCGCGCTGGATGTTCGTGATCGTGACGCGCCCGTCGTCGGCCTGCCGGACGGACACGCCGGTGCCGACGTACCTCCCGTCCAGGGCCTGCTGGAGGCCGGCGTACTCGCGGGCGGTGTAGAAGGAGGCCCAGCGGTCGCCGTCACGGTCGGCCGCGGCACGGGCGGCGGAGGCGCTGAGGGTGCCGGCGGCGTCCTGCCCGGTCGGGACGGGGTCCGGGGAGGGGGTGGCCGTCGCCGTGGGCCGGGGATCGGCGGCCGGGGTGCCGCCGATGATCGCGGCGGGCTTCCGGGCGGCCGGGACAGCCGTGGGGGCTGCCTCCGGGGCCTTCGGGGCAGCCGTGACGGCGGAGGCGGCGGCCGGGGCGGATGCCTGGGCGGGGAGGGCCGGATGGACGGCGCCCTGCCCGCGCGAGGCACGGGCCTGGGCGGGCGGGGCGGTGAGGCTGCCGGCTGCCGCGCCGGCGGCCAGTACGGCGCCGCACGCCAACGTCAGGGCGGCCCCGCGGCGCCAGCGGCGGGGCGTCCCGAACAGCGACGGGCCGGACATGGCCGGAAGTCTAGGGCAGAGGGGCCGTCCGGACGGGTCTATGGCGATACCTCACAGGAGCGATTCCGGCAACCGGAACGTTGTCCGCACATACCATCGGACCAGTCACTCGACTCCCTGATCCCAGACGCCGAACGGCGGCCGCCGGCCGCATGGCCGACAACCGCCGCCCCTCCAGAGACAGTCCTCCAGCGACAGTCCTCCAGGGCCGACCTCCAGGGCCGACCTCCGGGTCAGACCTTGAGGTAGCGCCGCAGGGCGATGAACGCGGCCACCGCCGGCATCACCACGCCGATGAGCAGCACCAGCGGCAGCACCTTGATCACCGGCCCCCAGCCGATGAACGCGATCAGCGGGATCTTCTCCTGGAGGTTCAGACCGGCGTCGATCAGGAAGTAGCGGCCCCCCAGCAGCATCACGCAGGACAGCACGCCGCCGACCAGTCCGGCGAACGCGGCCTCCATGATGAACGGCATCTGGATGTAGAAGCTCGACGCGCCCACCAGCCGCATGATCCCGGTCTCCCGGCGGCGGCTGAACGCCGAGACCCGGACCGTGTTGATGATCAGCAGCATGGCCACGGTGAGCATGAAGGCCAGCACCACGTAGGCGACCCTGGTCATGCCGTTGAGCAGGTCGAAGAGGTTCTCCAGCACCTTCCGCTGGTCGACCACGGACTGCACGCCCGGCCGTCCGTTGAAGGCGCTGGCCACCACCGCGAACTTCGTCGGATCCTTCAGTTTGATCCGGTAGTTCTGCTCCATCTGGTCCGGGGTGACCGCGTTGACCAGCGGGGTGCTCTTGAACTGCTCCTTGTAGTGCTTGTACGCCTCCTGCTCGCTCTCGAAGTACACCTTCTTGACGATCGGCAGCTTGCGCAGGTCGGCGAGGATCTGCGCCTTCTGCTGGTCGGTGACGGCGCCCTTGGCGCAGTTCGGCGTGGTCGACGCGTCCGCCTTGTTGCACATGTAGAGGGCGACCTCGACCTTGCCGTACCAGTAGCCCTTCATGGCCGTGACCTGCTTGTTGGCCAACAGGGCGCCGCCGGTGAGGGCGAGGGAGAGCGCTACGGAGATGATGACGGCGAACGTCATGGTCAGGTTGCGTCGGAGGCCGACGCCGATCTCCGACAGGACGAACTGGACACGCATGGGGGTCGGGGTTCCTTCCGGAGGGGCGGTGCGGGGCGGGTCCGGCCGACGCGGGCGGCACTCGCGGTGAGGCGGCGGGTGGCGGCGGGAAGCCCGCATGGCCGGGCTCGCCGGGGTGCCGGTGCGGCGGCGCCGGCCCCGCCGCGGAGGTGGCGGGGCCGCTGGTGGGCCGGGCTAGTGCTGGTAGCCGTACACGCCGCGGGACTGGTCGCGGACCAGTCGCCCCTTCTCGAGCTCGATGACGCGCTTGCGCATCTGGTCGACGATGTTCTGGTCGTGGGTGGCCATGACGACGGTGGTCCCGGTGCGGTTGATCCGGTCCAGCAGCCGCATGATGCCGACAGAGGTCTGCGGGTCGAGGTTGCCCGTGGGCTCGTCCGCGATGAGGAGCATCGGCCGGTTGACGAAGGCGCGCGCGATGGCCACGCGCTGCTGCTCGCCACCGGACAGCTCACCGGGCATCCGGTCGTCCTTGCCGGCCAGGCCGACGAGGTCGAGGACCTCGGGGACGGTCTTGCGGATGGTGCCGCGGGGCTTGCCGATCACTTCGAGCGCGAAGGCGACGTTCTCGGCGACGGTCTTGTTGGGCAGCAGCCGGAAGTCCTGGAAGACGGTGCCGAGCTGGCGCCGCATCTGCGGGACCTTCCAGTTGGACAGTCTGTTGAGGTCCTTGCCCAGGACGTGGACCATGCCGGTGTCGGTGCGCTCCTCGCGGAGGATGAGGCGCAGGAACGTCGACTTGCCTGAGCCGGACGACCCCACGAGGAAGACGAACTCCCCCTTCTCGATCTCGAGCGAGACGTCCCGCAGGGCGGGGCGGTTCTGTTTGGGGTAGGTCTTGGTGACGCTGTCGAATCGGATCACGGTGGCACCAGGGTTGTGGGATTCGGGGCCCGCGGAACGCGCGACGGCTGCGGGGTTTGGGGTTCGGCCGGATAGGGGATGTCGGGGGCGACACTACGCGAACGCGTGTGGGGAGCGCAGTCGCCGCCCTGGGTTGGTGGCCCGGGCCACAGGCCGTACCAGGGCAAAGCCGTCACAGGCCCCTTCGGGCCACAGCGGGCACTTCTCCCTGCCGCGGGGAATCCACCAGGCTGATCCACCAGCTGATCCACGAGCCGATCCACGGGCCGATCCACCGGGCGGACCCGTTCCCGGGCATCCACCAGGCACTCAGGCGCGCCCAAGGACAGTCAAGGGGCACCCAGGGGCACCCAGGGGCGCACATCGGCGCTTTCCGGGCGCTTTCGGTCCCCGGGGGCGCCCCCGGGGACGGAACCTGGCACAGTGGAGAGAGGGCCGCGCACGCCACCGGACCCGTGCGACGCGCAGCGACGGCGAGTAGCGCGGTCACCTCGGGGAACCATTGACTGACCGGCGGCGTTTCACCGGACGGAGGAGGAGAGCGCGATGACGTTCGACCGACTGGTGTGTGCGCAGTGTGCCGGCCCCGTGAGCGAGGGCCGCTGCCCGACGTGCCGTGCCACGCGGGCCCGACTGGAGCAGGAGAGCGGCTGGTCCTCCCCCATATCACCGGCCGCGATCGTGGCCGCGCTGATCGCCCTGCTGGCCGTCGTCCTCCTCGTCGAGCACGCGACGGCCTGAGGCACCGGCCTACCGCCGGCGACACTCCGACACCGGCCCACCCGGCACACCGCCGGCGGCAGCGACGCCGGGCCGTGTTCGGCGGCGTCGTTCCGCGACCGCGCTCGCGACATGCCTGACGTCCCTGGGGACATCCGCGGCGGTTCCCCGCCAGAGGTGACGTCGAAAGGCCCGGCAGACGGCCTTCCCGGGCCCGTCTGAGGGCTCCGTGTCGCGCCCGCCCACCGCGATGCGCCGAATCCGCAGACGAGATCGAGCCGGGCCCGCCCCGCATATCCTCCCGGGCCCGCCCCCGCACGTCCTCCCGGGCCCCGGCAGAGTCGCCGCTCTCTCCGGCGTTCCCTGCTCGGTCCCCTGCCCGTGGCGCGGCGGAACGCGGCAGAAGCGGACGGCGGGTCCGGGGAACTCCCCGGACCCGCCGTCCGTCGTGGTGCCGCGTGGAGCGACACGGAGCGCGTCCGTCAGGCCGCGGCGCCGCCGTTGCCGCCGGCGCGGTTGACCAGGCGCGGGGTCAGCCGGAAGCCGATGCCGCCGGCGATCAGGGTCGCCGCGCCGATGATCATGAACGTCGTGCCGCTGGAGCCGGTCTCGGCCAGCTGCGTGGTGGTCTGGCCCTGCTCGACCGGCTGCGTGTTGTCGGTGCTGACGTTGTTGCCGCAGTCGACGCTGTCGCCGGTCAGGGTGCAGGTGTTGTCGTTCCCGCTGCTGGACGAGGACGAACCGCCGGACGCCGAGGAGGACGTGCCGGAGGACGACCCGCCGGAGGACGATCCGCCCGAGCCGGAGCCGCCGGACGAGGACGAACCGCTGGTCGTGGAGCCGCCGCCGCCCGCGGGCGTCGTCGGGGTGGTCGACTGGTCGCCGCCGCTGTCACCCGTGGGAGCCGAGGACGTCGGCTCGGACGTCGGCACGCCGCCGTCGCTGTCACCGGTCGGGTCCGGCGAGGTCGGCTCCGTCGTCGGCACGCCGCCGTCGCCGTCACCGGTCGGGTCCGGCGAGGTCGGCTCCGTCGTCGGCACGCCACCGCTGCCGTCATCGGCCGGAGAGGACGGCGGGTCCGTCGGGTCCGTCGCCCCGTCGGTCGGGGTGTCGCTCGGGATCGTGTCCTCGTTCCCGACCTCCACCTGCACGTGGACGCCACTCGGCGCGGACGCCGCCTGGGCCGCGCCGACGGCGGTCATGGTCGCGCCGGCCGCGATCACCGCGGCCGCGGCGACGCGAACGACGCGCAGCCTGGTGTTTCTCTTGCTCATATGTCACGTACCCCCAGTTGAATGTCTGTGTGCGGCCGCGCAGCGATGCGGAGTGGCGTGCCGCGCTCCTGGTGGACCGGCTCTCGGCCGTCCCCGTGCGCTTACGACTCGTTACATGCGCATGCCGCGCAACACCCTTCCCCGTCGACCCGCGACCGTCAAGGCTGTTACGCCGGGCTTGGGTGGAATGCCCTCCTGTGCCCGCCACTTCTGTACAGCACTGTGACACGACACGCGGAACGGATCTGCCGCACGCGCGTGTTGGGGGAGTACGGCGAAGGGCGGGCGCCCCTGGTGGGGTGCCCGCCCTCGCGTGGAACAGGGTTACGCGGCTGGAGCAGGGTTACGCGGCGGCCTTCTCGTTGGACTTGCGCCAGCGGATGCCGGCCTCGATGAAGCCGTCGATGTCGCCGTCGAGCACGCCCTGCGGGTTGCCGACCTCGTGGTCGGTCCGCAGGTCCTTGACCATCTGGTAGGGGTGCAGGACGTACGAACGCATCTGGTTGCCCCAGGAGTTGCCGCCGTCGCCCTTGCCGAGCGAGTCCATCAGGGCCTGCTCCTCCTGGCGGCGCCGCTCCAGCAGCTTGGCCTGGAGGACGTTCATCGCGCTGGCCTTGTTCTGGATCTGCGAGCGCTCGTTCTGGCAGGAGACGACGATGCCGGTGGGCAGGTGGGTGATGCGCACCGCGGAGTCCGTGGTGTTGACGCCCTGGCCGCCGGGGCCGGACGCGCGGTAGACGTCCACCCGCAGCTCGGACTCGTCGATCTCCACGTGGTCGGACTGCTCCACGACCGGCAGCACCTCGACGCCGGCGAACGACGTCTGGCGGCGGCCCTGGTTGTCGAACGGGGAGATGCGCACCATGCGGTGGGTGCCCTGCTCGACCGAGAGGGTGCCGTAGGCGTAGGGGGCCTTCACCACGAAGGTGGTGGACTTGATGCCCGCCTCCTCCGCGAACGAGGTCTCGTAGATCTCCGTCGCGTAGCCGTGGCGCTCCGCCCAGCGCAGGTACATGCGCTGGAGCTGCTCGGCGAAGTCCGCCGCGTCGACGCCGCCGGCCTCGGCCCGGATGTTGACCAGGGCCTCGCGCCCGTCGTACTCGCCGGACAGGAGGGTGCGGACCTCCATCTCGTCCAGCGCGCGGCGCACCGCGTCCAGCTCGGCCTCGGCCTCGGCGCGGGTGTCGGCGTCGTCCTCGGCCTCGGCCAGCTCGAACAGCACGCCGAGGTCGTCGATGCGGCCCCGCAGCGCCTCGGTCTTGCGCAGCTCCGCCTGGAGGTGGGAGAGGCGGCTGGTGATCTTCTGCGCCTTCTCCGGGTCGTCCCACAGCGAGGGCGCCGCTGCCTGCTCCTCGAGCGCGGCAATGTCGCCCCTCATCCGGTCCAGGTCCAGAACCGCCTCGATGGACGACATGGTGGAGGAGAGGGACTTCAGTTCTTCGGATACGTCGACGACTGCCACGGGTCCAGCGTACCGGCTGGTCGGGTGAAGGGCGGTTTCCGGTCGTACGGCTCCCCGTGGCGTCGCCGCCCCTCCGTCCACGGCCGCTGACGCACCGTGGCGGCCCCCGTTCCGGCCTGCGCCGCTGCCCGGAGACGGCCGCTGCGCAGGACGGAACCGCACCCCCGAAACCGGCCGCTGTTCCGGCCCGAACCGCCCGAAGCACCTTGACCCGCCGCCGGGTCGGGCCGCGGGCCGCCGCAGGAACGGTTCCGCTGGAACCCGCTACACCGCCGCCGTCGCGCGGGCCAGCCGCCCGTCCGAGGTGAGCGAGAAGACCTCCAGCGTGCCGCCGGACGCCGCCGCCCCCACCGGCCCGGACGCCCCGGCGGGCAGCGCCAGCGGCCCGGGGGCACCGTCGGCCTCCGACTGGGCCGCGCCGGCGAAGACGTACAGCCGGCCGCTGTCCGCCAGCGCCTCCGGCCGCCCGCCCGCCGCCCCGCGGCCGTCCCGTCCAGGCCGTCCACCACCGACGACGGCCGCCAGGCCCCGCCGGAGAACGGCAGCCGCAGCACCGCTCCGTCCGCGCGCCGCACCACGAACGCGTCGAGCGCGCCGTGCGCCCGCGAGACCAGCGCGGGCGCGGCGGTGATCCGCCCGGCCGTGGGCACCAGCGCCCAGGCGTTCCACCGGCCGTCGACCAGCGAGGCGGTGACGAGGTCGCCGCCGACCCGGCCGACCAGGTCGATCCGGCCGGGCTCGGACGAGGCCGCGGCGGGGGCGGCGTCGAAGCGGGTGCGCTGGTCGACCTGGACCCACTGCTGCCAGTAGCCGCTGGTGAGCGTCCGGTGGTAGAGCAGGCCGTCGGTGCCGACCGAGAAGAGGTCGATCCGGCCCGGCGCGGCCGAGACCACGGCCGGATCGCCCTCGGTGCTGATCCCGGTCAGCCGGTGCCAGGAGCCGTAGCCGGAGCCGTCGTACACGACGTACCAGACGTTCTTGTCGGCGCCGCGGGCGAAGACGTACGTGGAGTGGCCGACGGTCAGCGCGCGCGGGCCGCCGGTGAGCCGGACCCCGGCCGCCGGCGCGTCGCGGTAGGCCGACCACTGGGGCAGCTCCACGGGGGTGCCGGTGCCGCCCTGCGGGGCGGCCGCGCCGCCGGTGGGCGCGGCGGGGGTGCCGTGGCCCATGGTGGTCGCCGACGAAGGGGCCCCCGACGGGGAGTGGTCGTCGCGGGCCGGACCGGAACCGGGGTGCCCGGAGTGGCCCGAGGAGCCGGCCGAGGCGATGCCCCAGCCGCCCAGGCCCGCGACGGCGAGCGCGGCGGCGAAGGCCGCGGTGACCTTCAGCCGGCGCTGCCGTACCGCGTCGGCGACCGAGCGGTGGCGGGGGCCGGCCGGGCGCTCGGGGCCGAGGCGCGGCCACGGGCGGCGCGCTCCTCCTGGGCCGCGGCCGCGAAGCCGGCCAGTTCCTCCGCGGTGGGCAGCCTGATGCTGGTGTGGGTGTCGCGGCTGGAGTCGGGGGCGGCCGACCGCACCAGGGGGACGGCGCCCCGCCGACGGTCGGCGGCCTCGGCGCCGGCTCCGGCACGGCCGTCGTAGGGCGTGGCGGCGAACGGGTCCCCGGTTCCGTCGTCGCCGTCCTCGGCGCCCTGCGGGCCCGCCTCGCGGTCGGCGCCCGAGCCGCCGGGCGCGTCCACCTCCAGCGGCGGCAGCCCGGCCAGCTCCGGCAGCAGCTCGCGCAGCCGCGCCCCCAGCTCGGCGGCCTTCAGCCGGGAGGCGGGCGCCTTGGCCAGGCACTGGGCGAGCACCTGCCACAGCGGTTCGGGCAGCCCGGGCAGCGGCTGGACGGTCTCGGTGACGTGCCGGCGCAGCACCGCGCCCGGGTGCCCGCCGCCGAACGGGGTGAACCCGGCCAGCAGCTCGTACAGGACGGTGGCCAGCGCGTAGATGTCGACGGAGGCGCGAGGCGGCAGGCCCTCGATGATCTCGGGGGCGAGGTAGTCCGGGGTGCCGATGATCCGGGTGGCGCGGGTGCGGCGCGGGGTGTCGACCAGCCGGGCGATGCCGAAGTCGGTGAGCAGCGCGGGCGGGGCGCCGCCGGGGCCGGGCGGGGCCGCGGAGTCCAGCAGGACGTTCTCGGGCTTGACGTCGCGGTGGACGACGCCCGCGGCGTGCGCCGCGGCCAGGCCGTCGGCGACGTCGGCGGCCACCGCGACGGCCGCCTCGGGGGCGAAGCGGCGGTCGCGCTCCAGCCGGGAGCGCAGGTCGGTGCCGCGCACCAGGTCCATCACCAGGGCCAGGTCGGTGCCGTCCACCACGAGGTCGCGGATGCCGACGATGTGCGGGTGGTCCAGGGACAGCAGGGCGGTGCGCTCCTGGACGAAGCGGCCGACGAGGTCCTGGTCGGAGGCGAGGTCCTCGCGCAGCAGCTTGATGGCGACCGGGCCCTCCGGCCCCTCGCCGAGCCACACGGTGCCCGCCGATCCCCGCCCCAGCACCTGGTGGGCGGTGTACCGGCTGCCGATCTTCCTGGCCAACTCTGCTCCGACTCCTCCGGCGATCCCCTCGTGGCGCCGCGCGCTGCCGCCTGCTGCCACCGGCGGGCCTGCTTGCCGGGTGTCCGGGCCCCGCTGCCGCCTGGCGCGCGGGTGCGTCGCGTGGTGTTGGCGACAAAACTACGCGGGTCAGGGATCGTTCGGGGCACGGGTGGCCGGTCGGTGGGGGTTACGGCGGAGAAATCACCCTCGGGAAGTCGACAAATCCCCACTACCGCCCTGAGGGGGGACAGCGGCGGACCCGACAGCCGGCCGTGCCCGCCCCGTCTCCGCCCCCACCGGACCCCTTACCGGCCCCCATCAGCCCCGCCGGGCTCAGTTGGACGAGCCGCCCGAGCCGGTCAGCGACGACACCTTGTCCCACGCCGAGCTGATCCAGTCACTCGTGGCGTCGTACAGGTTGCGCGTGCTGTTGACCCAGTCCGGCAGCGGGGTCGTGTACCAGACCACGACGAACACCACGATGACGACGAGGATCACCATCAGGCACCCCTTGAGGCAGCCCAGGCCCGGGATCTTCATCGGGTTCGCGGTGCGCCGCGGCTCCCGCGGCGCCCGCGGCTCGGGCGCGGCGGGGCGGGCGGCCGCTGCGGCTCGTAGCGGGGCTCCTGGCGCGGTTCGGCCCGGCGGGGGCCTGCTGCGGCGGCTCCTGGTAGCGCGGCTCGGGCCGCCGGGCCTGCGGCTGCTGCGGCGGGTGGCCGTAGCGGGGGTCCTGGCCGCCCTGCTGCGGGTAGCCGTAGGGCTGGGCCCCCTGGCCGCCCTGGTGGTACTGGCCGGGGGCTGGGCCTGGCGCGGCTGCTGCTGGGGCTGCTGGGAGCGGCGCAGCGGGGGGCGGTGGAGCGGGTCGAGCCCGGGGTCGACGGGCCGCACCTCCGTCTGCTCGTTGCGCTGGCGGGCGGCGCTGAGCTGGGACTCCCACGGGTGGTGCGGGTCGGGCGGGGTGCCCCCGGCGGCGCCGTCGGAGGGCAGCACCCGGGTGCGGTCGGCGTCGCCGCCGCCCGAGGAGGGCAGCACGCTGGTGGCGGCGTACGGGTCGTAGGCGCCGGCTGCCGCGTTCGAGCTGAAGGCGCTGGTGGGCGCGTTCGGGTCGTAGGCGCTGCTGCCCGAGGGGAGCACCTGGGTGGGTTCGGCGTCGCCGCCGAAGGCCGCCGGGACACCGGTGCCGGGTACGGGCGCCGGGTCGGCGGCCGGCCCGAGCAGCGCGCCGACGCCGAGCGCCGCCTCCACGGCGGCCGGGCTCGCGTGCACGCCGATACCGCCGGCGACCACGCGCAGCGCGCGGGCCAGGTTCTCGGCGCTGGGCCGCTGGCCCGGGTCCTTGCGCAGGCAGCGCTCGATCACCGTCCACAGCGGCTCGGGGACGCTGGAGGGGCGGCGCGGCTCCTCGGTGAGGTGGGCGTGCAGCACCTCCAGGGCCGACTCGCCGCGGAACGGCGGCTGCCCCGTGACCAGCTCGTACAGCAGGATGCCGGCGCCGTAGACGTCGACCGCGGAGGTCTGCGGCCGCCCCTGCGCCGACTCGGGCGCGATGTAGGCGGGGGTGCCGACGAACTCCTGGGTCCGGGTGACCCCCGGGGAGTCCGCCAGCCGGGCGATGCCGAAGTCGGTCAGCATCGGGTGCATGCGGTCCGCGCCGTCCTCGCCCGCCACGGTGGCGAGCAGGACGTTGGCGGGCTTCAGATCGCGGTGCACGATGCCGTCCGCGTGGCTGGCGGCGAGCGCGTCGGCCACGGCGGCGGTGAGCAGGCTCGCTCCGACCGGCGTGAACGGGCCGTTCTCCCGCAGGTAGCGGTGCAGGTCGGGGCCGTCGACGAGGTCCATGACGAGGGCGAGCAGATCGCCCTCGACGACGAGGTCGCGGACCCGGACGATGTGCGGGTGGCGCAGCCGCAGCAGGGCCGAGCGCTCGCGCAGGAAGCGGGTGACCACGTCGGGGTCGCCGGCGAGCTCCTCCTTGAGGACCTTCACCGCGACGACGGTGTCCTGGACGACGCCGCCCTGGTCGTCGCGCACCCGGCCGCGCCACACGGTGCCGGTCGCGCCGCGTCCCAGCGGCTCCTCCAGGAGGTACTTGCTGCCTACCGGCCGCACGTCATGAGCTCCCTGATCGTTCGTGCTGATCGTTCACGCCGTCCCCGCGGCCTGCCGCGTACCTCGGCGCACGTTCCCGTACCTTCGCGTGCCTTGCCTTCGCGTACGTTCCCGTACCTTCGCGTCCACACATTCCGGCCCAGCCTATTGCCTGCCTCCCCGAAGCGCGGGGCTCCGCTTCAGGACGACCGGAGCGCGGGGGCGCGCGGCGGCCTCACCGGACGCTCCCGGCGCTCCGCCGTCACCACCGGTACTCCGGCCGGTACTCCTCCCCCGGTACTCCCGCCGGTGCTCCCGGCCGCTACCCGCCGTCCGGGTGGTCACTCCGGGTCGGCGGTGCCGCGGTCCTCGTCGGGTCCCCGGCCTGAGGACGCGCGTACCGGCCGCTCCGGTTGCCCGGCGGTTCCGGGGCCGCCGCCCGCCCCGGCCGGCCCGGCGGGCAAGATCAACCGGAGGGGACTCCCCGCAGCGAACTGTCAGTGCGGGGTGGGAGGATGCCCCGTACAGCGCGGGCGCAGCCGGTACGCCCGGGCCGGGAGAAGGGACCGCGGACGAGATGCAGATCCGGCTGACCGTCCTCGGGCCGCGCAGCGGCCGCGGATGCGACGTACTGGTCACCGCCCCCGCCGGCACCGCGCTGAGCGCCGTCGCCGGCGCCCTGGCCAGCGCGGCGGGCTCGGCCCAGCCCGGCGGCCGCTCCGCCGGGGCCTCGGTCGCGCTGTACGCCGGCGCCGGCCGGCTCGATCCGAACGCCGTCCTCGGCGTACCCCCTCTGGTGGACGGCGCGCTGCTGTCCCTGCACGCGCCCGCCGAGCAGCACGGCGACCACGGCCAGTACGGCCGTTTCGGGCAGTACGGCCGCCCGCCGGCGGACCTGGCCGCGCTGCACGTGGTGGGCGGCCCGGACGCGGGCGGCGTGCACTTGCTCCAGGGCGGCCAGGCCCGGATAGGCCGCTCCGCCGAGGCCGACGTGCCGCTGGACGACCCGGACGTCTCGCGGCTGCACTGCGTGGTCGCGGTCGGCCCGGACGGCGGAGTGACGGTCGCGGACCTCGGCTCCACCAACGGCACCGTGCTGGGCGGCTCCGCCGTGGGCGGCCAGCCGGTGGCCTTCCCGCCGGCCGTGCCGCTGCGGATCGGCGAGTCGACCCTGCGGCTGAGCCCGGCCCACCGCGCGGCGGCCCCGCCCCTGGCGACCAGCGCGGACAACGACGGCCACCTGCGGGTGTGGCCGCGCGGCACGGGTGAGGCCGCGCCGCCACCGGACGGCCCGTCCGGGTCGGCCCCGGCGCCGGGGGGCCCCGGCCCGTACCCGGTCGCACCCTGGGGCCCCGCGGAGTCCGCCGGCGCCGCCACCGGGACCCACGGCCGCGGCCTGGCCGCCGACAGCCCCGCGGAGGGCGCGGGCAGCGGCCGGCGGGCCACCGGCGAGCGGCCGCGCCAGGCCCTGGACGAGGCGGACCCGCGCGGCGGCGTCCGCGGTGCCATAGGCGCCTGGGCGCGGCGGCTGGCCGGCCCCCGCTCCCCAGCGGCCGAGAGCGCTCCCGACGGTCCGGAAGCGGCCGAGGAGGAGAGCGGCGAGGCCGAGGCGCTGCGCGAGCGGTGGCCGGACCCGGCGTCGGTGCTGCTGACCGCCCTCGGCCCCGGCCGCCGGCTGTGGGAGCGGGGCCCCGGCCACCCCGACGCGCTCACCGTCCGCCTGGGCACCGCCGACCTGCCCGCCCCGGACGGCCGACGGCTGCTGCGGGCGGTGCCGTGCACGGTCGACCTTCGGGCGCCGGCCACCTCCGCGCTGACCCTGGCCGGGCCGCGCCCCGCCTGGCCGGCCTGGCCCGGGCGGTGCTGGCCCAGCTGTGCGCGCTGCACTCCCCCGCCGCCCTGGAGGTCGTGCTGCTGGCCGCCGACCGCACCCGTGGCGCCGACGAGCGCGCCGAGGAGTGGTCCTGGCTGAACTGGCTGCCCCATCTGCGCCCCGGGCACGGCCAGGACTGCCGGCTCCTGCTGGCCTTCGACCGGGACCAGGCCGAGGCGCGCACCGCCGAACTGGTGCGCAGGGTGGAGGCCGGCCCGCTGGGCTCGGGCTGGGCCACCGCCCGGCCCGAGGCCGTGAAGGCGGCGGCCGCCGCCCACGAGGGCCCGGCCGCGCTGCTCGTCGTGGACGGCGACCCCGGCTCCGCCGCGCTGCGGGAGACGGTGGCCCGGCTCGCGGCGGCCGGGCCGGCCGCGGGCGTCCACGTCCTGTGCCTGGCCGAGTCGGGCGAGCGTCCCCCGGTGGCCACCGGGGCGGTCGCCCGCATCCGCGGCGACGTCGGGACGGCGCTGCTGGTCGAGACGGCCGCCGGGGGCGGCACGGCGGCACCGGCCGCGGCCGGCTCCGCGAACGCGGCCGCGAACGGGCCCGCTTCCCCGCCCGAGGCCGCCGCGACCGGCATCGCCGCGGCATCCGGTGAGGGCGGTCCCGTACCGGTACCGGTCGAGGCCGTGGGGGCGGTGCGGGCCTGCGCCGAGGGCGCGGAGATCGTGCTGGACGCCGTCTCCGCGACCTGGGCCGAGCACTTCGCCCGGGCCCTGGCCCCGCTGCGGGAGGCCGACGCGGGCTCGGCGGACGTTCCGTCGCGGCACCAGCTCCCGGCCGGCGTACGGCTCCTGGACGAGCTCGACCTGGCGCTGGCCACGCCGGCCCGGATCGGCGCCCGCTGGTCCGAGGCGCCCGGGCGGCGGCCGGGGCGAGCGCGGTGGTCGGGCTGGGCGCGGGCGGCCGGGTCGCCGTGGACCTCGTGGCGGAGGGCCCGCACCTGCTGGTGGGCGGCGGGGCCGGCGCCGGCAAGACGGAGCTGCTGCGCTCGGTGGCGGCCGCGCTGGCCGCTGGCGAGCCGCCGGACCGGCTGGCGCTGGTGCTGGTCGACGGGGCCGGCACCGAGCGGGGCGAGGGCCTGGCGGCGTGCGCGGACCTGCCGCACGTGTCGACGCATCTGGTGGCCTCCGACCCCGTGCGGATGCGGGAGTTCGCCCAGGCCCTGTCGGCCGAGCTGAAGCGGCGGGCGCAGCTGCTGGGCGACGAGGACTTCGCCGCCTGGCACGCCCGCCGGGCCGTGTCGGCGGCGCTGCCCCACCAGGTCGAACGCGGAGGGCCGCAGGCCGCCGACTCCTCGGCCGGCGGCACCGGGGAGACCGCGCCGGCCGTGCCCCGGCTGGTCGTGGTGGTGGACGACTTCGACGCGGTGGTCGCGCCCGGGCTCGGCAGCACGGGGCGCCCCGCGGCGGGCAGCGTGGTGCGGGCCCTGGAGGCGGTGGCCCGGGAGGGCGAGCGGCTGGGTGTGCACCTGGTCGCCTCGACCGGCCGCCCGGAGCGCACCGCGGGCACCGAGGCCGACGAGCGCGCCCGGCTGCGGATCGCGCTGCGGATGCCGGACCCGGAGTCGGCGGCGCTGCTGGTGCACGTGGAGGACCCGGCGGGGCTGGACGACGCGCTGCCCGGACGGGCCTACCTGCGGCGGCCGGGCGGCGCGGTGACGGTCTTCCAGGCCGCCCGGGTCAGCGGCCGCATCCCCCGTACGGCGACCCTGCGGCCCACCGTCGTGCCGGTGGAGTGGGAGCGGATGGGCGACCCGCCGGCCCGCCGGCAGGTACGGGAGCTGGGCAACGGGCCCACCGACCTGGCGCTGCTGGCCAGCGCTCTCCAGCGGGCGGCGGAGACGGCGGCGCCGGCGGCCGAGGAGCCCGGCTCGGGGGCGCCGGGTGGTCAGGGCGCGCAGCCGGAGGCCGCCGCGTCGGCCCGCCCGCTGATCTGACACCCGCGTCGGTCCGCGCGCTGATCCCGCACCCGGCATCGGTCCGCCCGCTGATCCCGCACCCGGCGTCGGCCCGCCCGCTGATCCCGCACCCGGCGTCGGCCCGCCCGCACCCGGCTTCGGCTATCGCGCCGCGGCGGTGCCGGCTCCGGTGTCGCCGCGGCGGGAGGGGCCGTGTCTGCCGGAGGACGGCCGGGGCCCGCGCCGTCGACGCCGCTCCCGCGGGGTGCGGGCGGGGCCGTCGGCCGCCGCCGGGCAGGCCCGCCGCCTCCCGGACCCGCCCCTTGCCTCCACCCGCCACGTCCACCACCTCCACCACCTCCACCACCTCCACCACCTCCACCAATAGTCACCCCCGACACGAGTTTTGACGCAGCATCACGGCATGGTCACGATGGTCCCCAGGCGCGGCCGCGCGCTCTTGCGACCCTGTGAACCGGGCAGTAGGACGGTCGCCTCGGCACTGAGGGGATGGCTACATGCGTATCGTGAAACGCACACGCACCACGCGAGCCCACCGGAACGTGACTCGCACGGCACTGGCCGTGGTCGCGGTGTCCGCGCTCGCCGTGACCGCGGCGGGCTGCGGTGGCGGGGGCAGGAAGGACGGCTCGAAAGCGTCGCCGTCGGCGGCTGCCCTGCCCTCGTCCGACGGGCTGGACCTCCCTGACCTGCACGGTCAGAAGATCGAGGTGGCCGCGGTGTGGACCGGCCCGGAGCAGAAGGCGTTCCAGAAGGTCCTGGACGCCTTCGACCAGCGCACCGGCGCGAAGTCCACGTTCGTGCCGACCGGCGACAGCCAGTCCACCTTCCTGGGCACCAAGATCGAGGGCGGGGCGCCGCCGGACGTGGCGTTCCTGGCCCAGAACGGGGTGCTCCACCAGTTCGCCGACAAGGGCTGGCTGAAGCCGCTCGGGGCCGCCGCACAGGCGCAGTTGGACAAGAACTTCTCCAAGGGCTGGCGCGACCTGGGCGCGTGGAAGGGGAAGCAGTACGGCGTCTACGCCAAGGTCGCCAACAAGTCGCTGATCTGGTACAACAACGCCGCCTTCCAGACCGCCGGGGTGACACCGCCCACGACGTGGGCGGACTTCCTGAAGACCGCCGAGACCGTCTACGAGTCGGGCACCCCCGCGGTGTCGATCGGCGGCGCGGACGGCTGGACGCTCACCGACTGGTTCGAGAACATCTACCTCTCGCAGGCCGGCCCGCAGAAGTACGACGAACTGGCCGCCCACACGATCAAATGGACCGACCCCTCGGTGAAGCAGGCGCTGACCACGCTGGCGCAGCTCTTCGGGAACAAGGACCTGATCGCCGGCGGCACCAAGGGCGCGCTGGCCACGGACTTCCCGAAGTCGGTGACGCAGGTCTTCACCGGCAACCCGCCGGCCGCCGCGATGGTCTACGAGGCGGACTTCGTGGCGTCGTTCATCACCTCCAGCACCAAGGCGAAGGTGGGCACGGACGCGAAGGTGTTCCCGTTCCCGGCCGTCGACGGCGGCAAGGCGCCCGTGGTCAGCGGCGGCGACGTCGGCGTGGCGCTCAAGGACAGCCCCGGCGCGCAGGCGCTGCTGACCTTCGTGGCGTCCACCGACGCGGCGAAGATCTGGGCGTCAAGCGGTGGCTACCTGTCGCCGAACAAGTCGCTGCCGCTCTCGGCCTACCCGGACGCGGTGCAGCGCACCATCGCCCAGGCCCTGATCGCCTCCGGTGACGACTTCCGGTTCGACATGTCCGACCAGGCGCCGGCGGCCTTCGGCGGCACCAAGGGGCAGGGCGAGTGGAAGGACCTCCAGGACTTCCTGGCCGACCCGAAGGACATCGCGGGCACCCAGGCCAAGCTGGAGGCCGACGCGGCCAAGGCGTACGGGAGCTGATCGCGGATGGCTGACGCCTCGCTCGCGGGGGCGGGCGATCCGGCGGGGGCGGGGGGCGGCATCCGGGATGCCGTCCCCGACCCCGCCGTCCCCGACCCGACCGGCGCGGGCCCGGGCCGGCGGCGCGGTGTCACCGGCACCCGGGTGTGGATCGCCGCCCTGTTCCTGCTGCCGGCCCTGGTACTGCTCGGCGCGCTGGTGGTCTATCCGATCGTCTTCACGGTCTACCGCAGCCTCTTCGACGCCGACGGCAACTCCTTCGTCGGCCTGAAGAACTTCGGCACCGTCTTCACCGACCACGGCATCCTCACCGCGGTGCGCAACAACGCGATCTGGGTGGTGGTGGCGCCCACCGTGGCGACCGCGCTCGGCCTGGTCTTCGCGGTCCTCACCGAACGGGTGCGCTGGGGCACGGCGTTCAAGCTGCTCGTCTTCATGCCGATGGCGATCTCCATGCTCGCGGCCGGCATCATCTTCCGGCTGGTCTACGAGCAGGACCCGGCGCGGGGCGTGGCCAACGCCGTGGTGGTGGCCGTGCACGACACGTTCACCAGCGACTCGGCCTACCCGGGGGCGCGGCCCCGGCCGGGGAGCGACCTGGAACCCACCGCCGGGGGCTCGTTCACCGCGACCGGCACGGCGTCCAGCGGCACGTCCATGAACCTGCCGCTGGTCGGCGTCGCGCAGGACAAGCTGCCCTCCGGAGCCGGGCAGGCCGAACCGGCGGCGCCCCGGCCGGGCGAGGTCACCGGCACGGTGTGGCTGGACTTCCGGCCCGGCGGCACCGGCAGGCCGAACGTGATCGACCCGGGCGAGAAGGCGCTGTCCGGGGTGAAGGTGCAGGCGGTCAGGGACGGGAAGGTCGTCGCCTCGGCCACCTCCGGAAAGGACGGCACCTACACACTGCCCGCCAAGGCCGTCGGCGCCCACCTGCGGCTGCCCGCCTCGAACTTCTCCGGGAAGTACGGCGGCGTCAACTGGCTCGGCCCGGACCTCGTCACCCCGTCGATCATCGCCTCCTACGTGTGGATGTGGGCCGGGTTCGCGATGGTGCTGATCGCGGCCGGACTCGCCGGAGTACCGAGGGAGCTGATGGAGCAGGCCCGGGTGGACGGGGCGAACGAGTGGCAGGTCTTCCGCCGGGTCACCGTTCCGCTGCTGGCCCCGGTGCTGGTGGTGGTGATGGTCACGTTGATGATCAACGTGCTGAAGATCTTCGACCTCGTCTACATCATCGCGCCCGGCAACACCCAGTCCAACGCCAACGTGCTGGCGCTCCAGCTCTATCTGGAGTCCTTCGGCGGCGGGGACGACCAGGGCGTGGGCAGCGCCATCGGCGTGATCCTGCTGCTGCTGGTGGTGCCCGTGATGATCTTCAACATCCGGCTGCGAAGGGAGCGGCAGCGATGAGCGCGGACGCCACTGCGGCGGGCGAGGCCGCTGAGCCGACCCGCGGTCCGACACCCGGTACGGCCGCCGAGAGCGGCCCGCGCCGCGACGGGCGGCTGGCACGCGGCGGCCGGCCGGGCATCGCGGCGCGGCTGGCGGGCGCCGCGACGGGTGGCGTGGTGCGGCTGTTCCTGGTGGTGGTGGCGGCGTTCTGGCTGCTGCCGACGGTGGGGCTGCTGCTGTCGAGCCTGCGCTCGCCGCAGTCCATAGCGGCCAGCGGCTGGTGGAAGGTGTTCACCTCGCCGTCGCAGCTGACCGTCTCCAACTACCGCAGCCTGCTGGACAACCACGCGATCACCGACTCGTTGTGGAACACCGCGCTGATCACCGTGCCGGCCACCGTGCTGGTGGTGGTGATCGGCTCGCTGGCCGGCTACGCCTTCGCGTGGATGGACTTCCGCGGCCGCGACTGGTGGTTCCTGGCGGTGGTCGCCATGCTGGTGGTGCCGGTACAGGTGGCGCTGGTGCCGGTGGCGAAGCTCTTCGGCGAGATCGGCATCTTCGGCGACATCAGCGGGGTGGTGCTCTTCCACACCGCCTTCGGGCTGCCGTTCGCGATCTTCCTGCTGCGGAACTTCTTCGCCGAGATCCCGCGCGAGCTGCTGGAGGCGGCCCGGCTGGACGGGGCCGGCGAGCTGCGGCTGTTCACCCGCGTGGTGATGCCGCTGGGCGGGCCGGCCATCGCCTCGCTGGGCATCTTCCAGTTCCTGTGGGTGTGGAACGACATGCTGGTCGCGCTGATCTTCGCCGACAGCGGGTCGCAGCCGATCACGGTGGCGCTCCAGCAGCAGGTGCGGCAGTTCAGCGACAACATCGACATCCTCGCGCCGGGCGCGTTCCTGTCGATGGTGATCCCGCTGGTGGTCTTCTTCGCCTTCCAGCGGCAGTTCGTCTCGGGCGTGATGGCCGGTGCGGTGAAGTAGCGCGCACCCGCCCGCCGGCGCGGGCCGTAGCGCGAGGGCCCGGCGCGCTCCCGGTGCGGGCCGTAGCGCGCGGGTCCGGCCCGCTCCCGGGTGCGGGCCCGTCCGGGCCTCGGGAGCCGCCGAGCCGTGCGGTCCGGGGTGCCTGGTGGCGCCCCGGACCGCGGCCGGATCAGTGGTGCGTGCGCAGCAGCGTGCGGAACGTCCGCATCGCCACCGACAGGTTCGCCAGGTCGAACTCCTCCGAGCCCTGGATCTCCTCCAGCGTGGTGCGGGCCCGGTTGACCAGGCCGGCGTTGCGCTCCTCCCACGCCTGGTAGCGCTCCTCGGGGCCGGCCGCGTCGCCGCCGGCGCCGAGCACGTCGGCGGTCAGCGCGGCGTGCGCCGCGAAGAGGTCCTCGCGGATCGCGGCGCGCGCCATGGACTGCCAGCGGTCGTCCCGGGGCAGCTGGATGATCCGGTCCAGCAGCTGGGTGATCCCCAGCCGGTCGGCGAGGTCGAAGTAGACGTCGGCCACGTCCAGCGGTGCCCGGTCGGCGCGCCGCGCCACATCGACGATGTCCAGCGCCGGGAACGCGGAGCTGAACCCGGCGACCTTCGCCGCCAGCTCCTCCGGAACCCCGACCCCGGTCAGTTCGTCGCGCATCGACTCGTACCAGGAAAGATCCTCGCCGCGCAGCAGCTTCGGCAGCTCGGCCCAGACCTCGGCCACGCCCTCGCTGAAGAACTCGATGGTCTCGGCGATCTGGAGCGGCTGCATCCGGTTGTTGAGCAGCCAGCGGGTGCCGCGCTCCACCAGCCGCCGCGAGTGCAGCCTGATCCGGGTCAGCACGTCGGCGGCGACGGTGTTGTCCAGCGCCTCCACCGCGTCCCAGATCCCGCCGAGCCCGAAGATGGCACGGGCGGCGGTGTGGGCCCGCACGATCTCCTCGGTGGTGGCCCCGATCTCCTCCCGGAAGCGGTGCAGGAACGTGGTGCCACCGCTGTTGACCGTGTCGTTGACCAGCAGGGTCGTGACGATCTCACGGTGCAGGGCGTGCTGGTCGATCTGGGCGGCGAACCGTTCGCGCAGCGGCACCGGGAAGTAGGCGTGCAGCAGCGACTTCAGGTAGGGGTCGTCCGGCAGGTCGGTACGGATCAGGTCGTCGGCGACGGTGATCTTGGCGTAGGCGAGGACCACCGCCATCTCCGGCTGGGTCAGCCCCACGCCGGCCGCCGCCCGCTCCCGGATCTGCCGGTCGGTGGGCAGGAACTCCAGCGCCCGGTCCAGCCGGCCCTCCCGTCCCAGGCGGCGGATGAACCGCTGGTGGGCGTGGAGCAGGCTGGGGGCCTGGGCCATGCTGTTGGCCAGCGCCACGTTCTGCGCGTAGTTGTTGCGCAGCACCAGGTTGCCGACCTCGTGGGTCATCTCGGCCAGCAGGGTGTTGCGCTGCTTGACCGTCAGGTCGCCGTCGGCGACGCTCCGGTTGAGCAGGATCTTGATGTTGACCTCGTGGTCGGAGGCGTCCACGCCGGCGCTGTTGTCGATCGCGTCGGTGTTGATGTGGCCGCCCTCGCCGCCGGGGCCGCCGCTGCGGGCGAACTCGATCCGGCCCAGCTGGGTGAAGCCGAGGTTGCCGCCCTCTCCGACGACCCGCACCCGCAGGTCGGAGCCGTCCACCCGGATCGCGTCGTTGGCCTTGTCGCCGACGTCCGCGTGGGACTCGGTGGACGCCTTGACGTAGGTGCCGATGCCGCCGTTCCACAGCAGGTCCACCGGGGCCTGCAGGATCGCCTTCATCAGCTCGGCCGGGGTGAGCTTGGCCGCGTGGGACTCGATGCCGAGCGCGGCCCGCACCGGCGCGCTGACGGGGATCGCCTTGGCGGTACGGGGGTACACGCCGCCGCCGGCCGAGACCAGCGAGGTGTCGTAATCCGCCCACGAGGAGCGCGGCAGCGCGAACAGGCGGCGCCGCTCCGCGTAGGAGGCGGCCGCGTCCGGGTTCGGGTCGAGGAAGATGTGCCGGTGGTCGAAGGCGGCGACCAGCCGGATGTGCTCCGACAGCAGCATGCCGTTGCCGAAGACGTCACCGGACATGTCGCCGATGCCGACGACCGTGAAGTCCTCTTCCTGGGTGTTGTGGCCCATCTCGCGGAAGTGCCGCTTCACCGACTCCCAGGCGCCGGAGGAGGTGATCGCCATCTTCTTGTGGTCGTAGCCGACCGACCCGCCCGAGGCGAAGGCGTCGCCCAGCCAGAAGCCGTAGGAGCCCGCGACCTCGTTGGCGATGTCGGAGAAGGACGCGGTGCCCTTGTCCGCGGCCACCACCAGGTACGTGTCGTCGCCGTCGTGCCGCACCACGTCCGGCGGCGGGACGACCTCGCCGGCCACCAGGTTGTCGGTGATGTCCAGCAGCCCGGAGATGAAGGTCCGGTACGAGGCGATGCCCTCGGCCAGCCAGGCGTCCCGGTCGGCGGCCGGGTCGGGCAGCCGCTTGCCGACGAAGCCGCCCTTCGCGCCGACCGGCACGATCACGGTGTTCTTCACCATCTGCGCCTTGACCAGGCCCAGCACCTCGGTGCGGAAGTCCTCCCGGCGGTCGGACCAGCGCAGTCCGCCGCGGGCGACCTTGCCGAACCGCAGGTGCACGCCCTCCACGCGCGGCGAGTACACCCAGATCTCGTACGCGGGGCGGGGCGCCGGCAGGTCGGGGACGGCCTGCGGGTCGAACTTCAGCGACAGGTAGGGGTGCGGGCGGCCGTCGGCGCCGCGCTGGAAGAAGTTGGTGCGCAGCGTCGCCTTGATCAGCGTGAGGAAGGACCGCAGGATGCGGTCCTCGTCGAGGCTGGCGACCTGGTCGAGGGCGCCCTCCAGCTCCTCCAGGATGCCGTCGGTGAGCTCGCTGCCCGCCTTCTGGTGTTCGGGGGAGAACCGGGCCTGGAAGAGGTTGACCAGCAGCCGGGTGGTGTGGACGTTGGTGCGGAGGGTGTCCTCCATGTAGTCCTGGCTGAAGGTGGAGCCGGCCTGCCGCAGGTACTTGGCGTAGGCGCGCAGCACCATCGCCTGGCGCCAGTCCAGGCCGGCCCGCAGCACCAGGGAGTTGAAGCCGTCGTTCTCGGCGCGGTCCGTCCACGTCGCCGCGAACGCCTCCTGGAACCGCTCGCGGGCCTCGTCGCCCAGCTCGCCCAGGCCGGGGGCGTCCTTGCCGCCCGGCAGCGGCGGGTCCAGGCGCAGCCCGAAGTCGTACACCCAGGTGCGGGTGCCGTCGGAGCGGCGCAGCTCGTAGGGGCGCTCGTCGACCACCTCGACGCCCAGCCGCTGGAGCACCGGCAGCACCGCGGACAGCGACACCGGGGAGCCGCTGCGGTAGATCTTGAACCGCCGCTCCCCGGTGGGGGCCGACACCGGCTCGTACAGGCTCAGGGCGAAGTCGTCCTCGCCCAGGCCCTCGATGTGCTGGAGGTCGGCGACGGCCACGCGCGGGGAGAAGTCCGCCCGGTAGCCGTCCGGGAAGGCGTCGGTGTAGCGGCGGCTCAGCTCCGCGGCCCGCTCCTCGCCGCACTCGGCGGTGAGCGCGTCGGCGAAGCCGTCGGCCCAGGACCGGGCCGCGGCCGCGAGCCGCCCCTCGATCCGCTCGACGTCGGAGTCGGTCAGCTGGGGCAGCGGGGTGCCGGCGCCGACGCGGACCACGAAGTGCAGCCGGGACAGTACCGACTCGGTGTTCCAGGCGCTGAAGTCGATGCTGTCGCCGCCCAGCTCCTCCTGGAGGATGCGGGTCAGGCGCTGCCGCACCGCCGTGGTGTAGCGGTCGCGCGGCAGGTAGACCAGCGCGGAGAAGTACCGCCCGTACTCGTCCTGCCGCAGGTAGAGGCGGAGCTTGCGGCGCTCCTGGAGGTACAGCACGCTGGTGACGATGGAGCGCAGCTCGTCGACGCCGGTCTGGAAGAGCTCGTCGCGCGGGTAGGTCTCCAGGATCTGGAGCAGGTCGCGGCCGTCGTGGCTGTCCGCCGGGTAGCCCGAGCTCTCCAGCACCTGCTCGACCTTGCGGCGTGCCACCGGCACCCGCCGCACCGACTCGGTGTACGCGGTGGAGGAGAACAGGCCGAGGAAGCGGCGCTCGCCGACGACGTTGCCCTCGGCGTCGAACTTCTTGACGCCGATGTAGTCCAGGTACGACGGGCGGTGCACGGTGGAGCGGCTGTTGGCCTTGGTGAGGACCAGCAGGCGGTGCTCGCGGGCCTTCCTGCGGGCGTCGGCGGGCAGCCGGCTGAACGAGGGCGAGGCGGGGTGGCCGGGGTGCGTGCCGTCGGCCTGCGGGTGCTGCGGGTCGGAGCGCAGGATGCCGAGCCCGGTGCCCGGGACGGCGACCAGGACGTCCTCCTCGGTGCCGTCCGGGCCGGCCTCGGTGGTGAGCGTGTACTCGCGGTAGCCGAGGAAGGTGAAGTGGTCCTCCGACAGCCAGCGCATCAGCTCCCACGCCTCGCTGGCCTCCTGCTCCGGCAGCGGCGGCGGGGCGTCGGCCAGCTCGTCGGCGATGGTGAGGGCGGCCTGGCGCATCTTCGCCCAGTCCTCCACCGACTCGCGCACGTCGGACAGCACCCGGCGCAGGTCGGCGGCGATCTCCTTGAGGTCGTCCCGATCGGTTTCCCGGTCGATCTCGACGTGGATCCACGACTCGGTCAGGACGTCGTGCGCAGGCGCCTCCTGGCGGGTCCCGTCCGGGCCGCAGGCGGAGCCGACGACCTCCAGGAGCTTGCCCGCGACGTCCCGCCGGACGTGGAACTGGGGGTGGACGACGACGTGGATCGCGCGGTTGGCCTGGGTGAGCGCGTTGGTGACGGAGTCCACGAGGAAGGGCATGTCGTCGGTGACGACCTCGACCACGGTGTGGCTGGACTGCCAGCCGTTGTGCTCGACGCTCGGGGTGTGCACCCGCACGTTCGCGGTGCCCTGGGGGCGCTCTTCCGCGAGCCGGTAGTGGGACAGCGCCGCGCCGTAGACGTCGACCGGATCGCGGTCGATGAGGTCCTCGGGTGCGCTGTGCAGGTAGTACCGCTGAAGGAAGGAGGTCAGCGCCCCGGTGTCGAGGCCCTGCCCGGGGTGTCCCCCGGCTGGGCTGCTCTCACCTGCCCGCGCTGCCTCCTCCAGCAGTTCGGCCTTGGCTTCGTCCAGCTTGCTCTGCATGTCCTCTGACTCCTGTCGCGCGCCGTTGCGTGACGTCGGTGGGTGGCACGACGCACCGCGACGCGGGGTTTCCGCTGCGGGGCGCCGCTATGCCGGGAAGGAGGCGCGGCGTGCGCGTCGGCACGCCGCCACCTCCGATGCGCGGATCAAGGGTGATCACGCCTGCCAGGCTATCGCTCTGGCCGGGGTGCCTGTCATGCGCCGTGTCCGTACAAATGCACCACTCCGGTTTGGCCCGAGTGGACAGGTCAGATGCCGGTCGCACGGATTCCGCCTGGCGCGCGCGACACCGTGCCGACGCCGTGCCGAACGCCCTCGCGCTCACTCGGGCTCACTCCGCTCAACCGGTTATTCGCACGGCGATGTCGACGGCCTCGGCGAGGCTTTCGGCCACCGGCACCCCGGCGGACTCCAGGACGGCCCGGCTGTGCGAACCGCCGGTGTAGAGCACCGCGCGGGCGCCGACGTGGGCCGCGGCGGCGGCGTCGTCCAGCGCGTCCCCGATGACGACGACGCCCTCGGCCTCCACTCCGTCGAGTGCCGCGAGGTGGCGGGCCATCTGCGCGGCCTTGCCGCTTCCCGCGGGGCCGCGGCGGCCGTCCACGCGCAGGAAGTGCTCGGTGATGCCGTACCGCGACAGGAACGGCACCAGCTCCTCGTGCGGCGCCAGGGAGCACACCGACTGGGTGCGCCCCGCGGCGGCGCCCGCGGCCAGCAGCTCGGCAGCGCCCTCGGCGAGGCCGCACCCCTCCGCCAGCCGCCAGTAGTGACGGTGGAAGGCGGCGTCCATCGTCGCCCACTCCTCGGCGCCGGGCAGCCGGCCCAGCAGGCGCTCGTAGAACCGGGTCACGGGCACGCAGTACAGCTCCCGGTACCGCTCCAGGGTGACGGGGGGCAGGCCGAATTCGGCGAACGAGGCGTTCGTGGCCCCGACCACCGCGTCGATGTCGTGGAAGAGGGTTCCGTTCCAATCCCACACCAGGTGCGCGTTCACACCCAGAACCGTACTCGCGGCGGAGGACACCCGTTTCCGGCCTGTGGACAACTCGGTTCCGGAAGCCGCGGGCCGCCGCCGACGAGGGCCGTTTCCAGCCGCGCGGCAGCCCGGCCGGCACCGCCGACACCCACGACCGTCGGCGGCCGCGGCCGCAGCGGTCCCGGCCGGCACACCCCGGACCCGCGCCGCCAGGCCACGGACTGCGAGCCGGGGGGCGGGCCGACCTCGGACGGCCGAGCGACCGCCCCGCCGGCGTCAGCCGATCAGGTGGGGAATCTCCTGCGTCGCATACCAGAGCAGTTCGTGATCCTCGGTACCGTCCACGGTGAATCGCGCGTCCGTGTCGCCGGCATCCGCCGCGACCACCGCGCCCGCCGCCGCGGCGACGTCCGCCTCGGCCTCGTCGGCGTCCACGTGGACCGCCGCGGCCTCGGCCGGCGCCACCGGCTGGAGCAGCCGCACCGCGCCCAGCGCCTCGGGGTCGAGGCTCCGGTCGGGGTCCGATCGCACCGCCGACTCGGGCACGTCCACCGCCACCACCACGCGCCGGCGCCGCGCTTGCGGCTGCGCGGCGAGCAGCCGCAGCGAGGCCTGGGCCGCGCGGGTCAGAGCGGCATACTCCAGCTCCTCGATGTCGTCGGACACGTACCACTCGCGCAGGCCCGGGGTGACGGCGAAAGCGTCCAGCGGGGCCGGGCCCAGCTCACCCGCCGTGAACGCGTCGGCGAGCGTGGCCAGGGTGGTGGGAATGTAGACGCGCATGGCGTGAAGCATACGTGTGCCCCCATGTTCAAGGGTGAATCCGGGTGACCCCCCGAACGGCCCTGCCGGCCCTTTGCCGCCGCTGCCAGGCCGCCCGTACAACCGGCCCCACGAACCAGCAGACGAGCTTGGGGGTCGACCCGTGCAGACCACTCCGCCCCGCCGCCCGGCGGCGCCCGCCCAGACCACCGTCCGAACCGTCGGCCGCGCACCGTCTCCGGCAGCCCGCCCGGCCCAGGAGGGGCGTCCCCTGGGACCGGTCCGCCAGGCCCGGCAGGCGCCGTCCGCCGGCCCCGCCGGCACCGCCCCACCCGGCCGTGCGGACTCCCGGCGCCCCTCGGCAGGTCAGCCCCGCGGGCGGGCGGGCGCGCTGCCGCCGCACCTGTGGTTCGCCCAGCAGCTGCTCGACGTCCTGACCGGACGGCGCCCGCTGACCACGCTGGCGGGCCGGGTGCGCGGGGAGGCGTACCAGCGGCTGTGGCAGCTGCACGCGGACCGGGCCGACTGGCGGGACCTGGCCCGGGGCCGCACCCCGTACGTGCTGCGCTGCCGGGCCGTCACGACGTACAGCGGGGCGCTGGAGGTCGCCGCGGTGGTGGCCCTGGACGAGGACCTGGTGCGGGCCGTCGCCTTCCGGCTGGAGCCCGGCAGCGGCCACACACCCGGCTACGGCAGCCGGCGCTGGCACTGCACGGACGTGGCCGCCCGCTGAGCCGCCCCCTGAGGGACGGCCCGGCGGACGGCCACAGACCCGTCATCCCGCCGCGCGGCCGGTGCCGCGCCGCGCGCCCGGCTACTTCTTGCGGCGCCGACCACCCTTGGCGGCCCGGCGGCGCTCCGCGCGGGTGGTGCCGTCCGCGTCGTCGGAGCCGCCCGAGCCGCCGGCCACGCCGGCCTCCTCGAACTCGCCCTCCACGACGCCGCCCTCGCCGTCGACCGTCGGCGCGGAGAAGTGCAGCCGGTCCGCGCGCTTCGGCGCCTCCAGGCCCTTGGCCCGGATCTCCGGCTGCTTGACCAGCGACGGAGCCTCGGTCGCCGCGTCCTCGGCCGCCGCGTCCTCGGCCACCGGCACCTCCTCGACCTGCTGCTCCACCTGGACCTCCAGGTTGAACAGGTAGCCGACGGACTCCTCCTTGATGCCCTCCATCATGGCCGTGAACATGTCGTAGCCCTCGCGCTGGTACTCGACCAGCGGGTCGCGCTGCGCCATGGCACGCAGGCCGATGCCCTCGTGCAGGTAGTCCATCTCGTACAGGTGCTCACGCCACCTGCGGTCCAGCACCGACAGCACCACGCGCCGCTCCAGCTCGCGCATGATCTCCTCGCCGAGCTGGTTCTCCCGCTCGGAGTACTGCTCGTGGATGTCGTCCTTGACCGACTCGGAGATGAACTCGGCGGTGATGCCGGCCCGGTCGCCGGCCGCCTCCTCCACCTCCGCGATGGTGACCTTGGCCGGGTAGAGCTGCTTGAAGGCGCCCCACAGCCGGTCCAGGTCCCAGTCCTCGGCGAAGCCCTCGCGGGTCTCGGCGTCCACGTAGGCGTCGATGGTGTCGTTCATGAAGTGCTGGACCTGCTCCTGGAGGTCCTCGCCCTCCAGGACGCGGCGGCGCTCGCCGTAGATGACCTCGCGCTGCCGGTTGAGCACCTCGTCGTACTTCAGGACGTCCTTGCGGATCTCGAAGTTCTGCTGCTCGACCTGCGACTGGGCGGAGGCGATGGCGCGGGTGACCATCTTGTTCTCGATCGGCACGTCGTCGGGCACGTTGGCCATGGACATCACCCGCTCGACCATCTGCGCCTTGAACAGCCGCATGAGGTCGTCGCCGAGGGAGAGGTAGAAGCGGGACTCGCCCGGGTCGCCCTGACGGCCGGAGCGGCCGCGCAGCTGGTTGTCGATCCGGCGCGACTCGTGCCGCTCGGTGCCCAGCACGTACAGCCCGCCGAGCTCCTTGACCTCTTCGAACTCGGCCTTGACGGCCTCCTCGGCCCGCTCCAGGGCCCCGGGCAGGGCCGCCGCCCACTCCTCGGCGTGCTCCACCGGGTCCAGGCCGCGCTGGCGCAGCTCCGCCTCGGCGAGGTCGTCGGGGTTGCCGCCGAGCTTGATGTCGGTACCGCGGCCGGCCATGTTGGTGGCGACGGTGACCGCGCCCTTGCGGCCGGCCTGGGCGACGATGGTCGCCTCCCGGTCGTGCTGCTTGGCGTTGAGCACCTCGTGCGGGACGCCGCGCTTGGACAGCTGCGCCGACAGGTACTCGGACTTCTCCACGGACACCGTGCCGACCAGGACCGGCTGGCCCTTCTCGTGCTTCTCCACGATGTCGTCCACGACGGCGGCGAACTTCGCCTCCTCCGTGCGGTAGATGAGGTCGGGCTTGTCCTCCCGCGCCACGTCGCGGTGCGTCGGGATCGGCACCACGCCGAGCTTGTAGATCTGGTGGAACTCCGCGGCCTCGGTCATGGCCGTACCGGTCATACCGGAGAGCTTGGAGTAGAGGCGGAAGAAGTTCTGGAGGGTGATGGTGGCCAGGGTCTGGTTCTCGTCCTTGATGTCCACCCCCTCCTTGGCCTCGATCGCCTGGTGCATGCCCTCGTTGTAGCGGCGGCCGGCGAGGATACGGCCGGTGTGCTCGTCGACGATCATGACCTCGCCGTCCATGACGACGTAGTCCTTGTCGTTCTTGTAGAGCTCCTTGGCCTTGATGGCGTTGTTGAGGTAGCTCACCAGCGGGGTGTTGACCGACTCGTAGAGGTTGTCGATGCCCAGCCAGTCCTCGACCTTGGCGACACCGGACTCGTGGATGGCGACGGTGCGCTTCTTCTCGTCGACGTCGTAGTCGCCCGTCTCCTCCTTGCCCAGGGAGCCGGCCTCACCGCGGTCGAGCCGCTGCACCAGGCGCGCGAAGTCGCTGTACCACTTGGTGGCCTGGTCGGCGGGGCCCGAGATGATCAGCGGGGTGCGGGCCTCGTCGACGAGGATCGAGTCGACCTCGTCGACGATCGCGAAGTTGTGGCCGCGCTGCACCAGCTCGTCCTTCGACCACGCCATGTTGTCGCGCAGGTAGTCGAAGCCGAACTCGTTGTTGGTGCCGTAGGTGATGTCGAAGCCGTACTGGACACGGCGCTCGGCCGGCGACATGTTGGCGAGGATGCAGCCGACTTCGAGGCCGAGGAACTTGTGCACCCGGCCCATCCACTCCGAGTCGCGCTGCGCCAGGTAGTCGTTGACCGTGATCAGGTGGACGCCCTTGCCGGAGATGGCGTTCAGGTACGCCGGCAGCGTGCCGACCAGGGTCTTGCCCTCGCCGGTGCGCATCTCGGCGACATACCCCAGGTGGAGCGCGGCACCGCCCATGATCTGCACGTCGTAGTGGCGCTGGCCCAGCACCCGCTTCGCCGCCTCGCGGACGGTGGCGAATGCCTCCGGCATCAGGTCGTCGAGCGACTCGCCGTCCTGGAAGCGCTGCTTGTACTCGTCGGTGAGCGCCCGCAGCTCGGCATCGGAGAGGTCGACGAAGTCCTCTTCGATGGAATTGACCTGGTCCGCGACTTTTTGCAGCTTGCGCAGGATCTTGCCTTCACCTGCACGCATGATCTTGCTGATGACGGACACGTAGGATGACTCCTTGCCGGTCGGGCCTGCACGCGACTGCCGCGCGGGGCACAGCGCGGGTCCTGACTGCCTGGCCCTGCTGCACCGGCCATCGTAAGCGAGGACACTGGGAGGCCGGGAGGCCCGGCGGCGGCAAAACGGTTTTCCCGGTGCAAGCGGCTCGGCGATACTCGGCGGTCAGCTCCGGCCCGCCATCCGAAAGGTACGCCATTGAAGCCGCCGACACTGACCACCGCGCGCCTGGTCCTGCGCCCGCTGGGCCCCCAGGACGCCGACGCGGTGCACCTTGCCTGCCAGGACCCGGACATCCCGCGCTGGACCTCCGTTCCCCATCCGTACACCCGTGAGATGGCGGAGGACTTCGTCTCCGAGCGGTGCCCTGCGGGGTGGCGCGACGACACCGTGTACAACTTCGGCCTCTTCACGCCGGACGGCGCGCTGGTCGGCTCGATGGGGCTGGTACGGCTCCAGCACCTGGACGCCGCGCAGCGGCAGGCGGAACTGGGCTACTGGACGGCCAAGGAGTGGCGCGGCCGGGGCCTGACCGCGGAGGCGGGGCGCGCGGTGTGCGCCTGGGCCTTCGACGAGCTGGGCGTGGAGCGCCTGGAGTGGTTCGCCGAGGCCGGCAACGAGGGCTCGCGCGCGGTGGCGCTGCGGATCGGCTTCGTGATGGAGGGCGTGGTGCGAGCGAAGATCGTCCACGAGGGGACCCGGCGCGACGCGTGGAGCGGCTCGCTGCTCCCCTCCGACTGGGGGCGCGCCTCCGGGACGGCGTACCTGCCGCATCCGGGTCCGCACGGACGGTGAACGGACGGTGGGACGACCGGGACGACCGGAGCGACCAGCGGGGCGGAGGGGCTCGGCGGCGTTCCGCGGCGGCGGTTCCGCGGGTGACGCGGTGGGACGAGCGGGGTGACCCGTGACCCGGGTGACGCGCGCGGCATCGGGGCGCGTGCGGAGTCGCTCGGGCCGCGAAGGGCCCGGCAGTCAGGCCCGGAGGTCCGGCCCGGAGACGGCCCCGAGGTCAGCCCGGCCGGATTGTCAGTGGCCGGTTCTAGGGTGTCCGCCATGACAGCGCTGCCTCAGCCCGCCGTGTCCCTGTCCGCAGACGAGGCCCGCAGGATCGCCCTGCGGGCGCAGGGCCTGCTCGGGGCGCCCGACCGGAAGGCGGGGGTGCGCGGGGTGCTCCGCTCGCTCGGCGCGGTCCAGCTCGACACGATCTCGGTGCTGGCCCGGTCGCACGAACTGGTGCCGTACGCGCGGCTGGGCGCGGTCGGCCGGGAGGCGGTCGAAGAGGCGTACTGGAGCGGTGCGAGCGCCTTCGAGTACTGGTCGCACGCGGCCTGTGTGCTGCCGGTCGAGGAGTGGCCGCACTTCGCCTTCCGGCGCAGGTCCCGGCGTGCCCGGGGTCACCGGTGGCACATGCTCAAGGACTCGGAGCGCTCCTGCGGCGCCGTGCTGGACCGGCTGCGGGCGGAGGGTCCGCTGACCTCCACCCAGCTCGGCGGCGCCAAGAACGGCGGCCCGTGGTGGGACTGGTCGGAGACCAAGATCGCCGTGGAGTGGCTGCTGGACACCGGCGACGTGGTCTGCACCCGCCGCACCGGCTGGAAGCGGGTCTACGACCTCGCCGAGCGGGCGGTGCCGGACGCTCTCTTCCACGACGACATCGACGACACCGAGTGCGTGCGCAGGCTGGTCGCCCAGGCCGGCGCGGCGATGGGGGTGGCGACCCGCGCGGACCTCGCCGACTACCACCGCCTCAAGGGCGAGCAGGTGTCGGCGGTGGTCGCGGACACCGGGCTGGTGCCGGTGGAGGTCGAGGGCTGGGGGAAGCCCGCGTGGGCTGACCCGGACGCACTGGCCTCGGCGCCGCGCGGCCGGCACCGCACCACGCTGCTGTCGCCGTTCGACTCCCTGGTGTGGGACCGGGCCCGCACCGAGCGGATCTTCGGCTTCACCCACCGGCTGGAGGCCTACACGCCGAAGCCGAAGCGGGTCTACGGCTACTTCGCGATGCCGGTGCTGGTGGGCGGGCGGCTGGTGGGGCGGGTCGACCCGGCCCGCGAGGGGCGGACGCTGGTCGCCCGGCAGGTCTCCCTCGGGGGGCAGCGCAGCGTGGAGGGGACGGCCGAGGCGATCGTGGAAGCGGCGAGCTGGGTCGGCTGCACCGAGGCCCGAGTGGAGCGGGTGGAGCCGGAGGCGCTGCGCGCACCGCTGGCCGACGCCGTCAAACGCGCCCACGACCGCCGCTGACGGGACCACCGCTGACCGGCCACCCCACCCGCCCTTACCTCTGCCCACTCCGCCCCCGAAACCCGCCCTGCGGCCTGTAAGGGAACTCTCGCCGCGTGGCTGCCGGGTCCCGGCCGCCACGCGGAAGGCCCGGAACCCGGGGCGCGGGTCGGACGCGCGGCGGGCGCGCTCAAGCAGAGGCCCGCGCAGCGCGGGCGGCGGCGGGACGCAGGTCGGGGGTCGGCCCGCGGACCGACCGGCCGGCGAGGGGTCTCCCCCCGCGGCGCCGGACGGCCCGGACGGGACCTACCGGATCTCCAGGATCTTCTCGCGCATCGCGTAGACCACCGCTTCCATCCTGGAATGCAACTGCAGCTTCTCCAGGATGTTGCGGACGTGGTTCTTCACGGTGTTCTCGCTGATGAAGAGCTGCTTGGCGATGTCGCGGTTGTTCAGCCCGGTGGCGACCAGCTTCAGCACCTCCATCTCCCGGTCGGTGAGCCTCGGCGCCGGCACCAGCCGCTTCTCGTCCGTGCGCTGGATCATCGACTTGAACTCGGTGAGCAGCTTCGACGCCATGGAGGGGCTGATCTGCGACTGTCCGTCGGCGACCGCCCGGATCGCGGTGGCCACCTCGTCGGTGGAGATCTCCTTCAGGAGGTAACCGGTCGCGCCGGCCTTGATCGCCTCGTAGAGGTCGGCCTCCTCGTCGCTTATCGTCAGCATGATGATCTTGGCGCTGGGGGCCACCTCCTTGATCGAGGTACACGCCTCGATCCCTCCCCGGCGCGGCATCCTGACATCCATCAGCACGATGTCCGGCAGCAGGTCCGCGGCCTTCTCCACCGCCTCGGCGCCGTCCCCGGCCTCTCCGATGACCTGGATGTCCTCCTCCTGCGCGAGCACGATCTCCAGGCCGCGGCGGAAGAGGGCATGGTCATCCACCACCAACACCCGGATGGGCTCCACCGCGGCCGGTCCGGGCATCGGTTCCTCGTCGGGGAACCGGCCTCGGCCACCGAGCGCTCCATGCCCGTAGTCCGGCATCAGATCCTCCCCCTCAGACCAGAGTTGAGCACTGGTCCAGCATTTCACGTCCCGGTGCGGTGGCGCCCCGAGGACGCTTCTCCGGTTGCCGGCACATGAGTCGGCGCTACAGCGCGCGCCCCCGTCGCGGCGGGCGTCCTCAGCGCGGTCCGACGCTGAGGACGCCCGCCACCTCGATGTCCGTGGGCACGGCCGGTCCCTCTCCTCGCCGGGAGAGTGTGCCCAGCGTGCGGCGCTGGTCGGTGTCAACGGCCCGCCGGACTCTCCCGCCGCGGCCTGCCTCCGCCACGGCCTTGAGGTCATCTGCCTCGGATTCGGCCGTCGCGGCCTCGGATTCCTGAGGTGGCTACGGCTTGCGGACGGCTGCGGTCCAGGGAGGGCACAGCTCCGCGGGGATCACTCGGCGTGGCCGAGGGTGTCTCCCGCGCCCTTGGGCGCGACGCCCCCCGACTCGTCGGCGTTGAGGTGGATGACGCCGTAGTCGTACCCGTGCCGGCGGTAGACCACGCTGGGCTGCTTGGTCTCGCTGTCGACGAACAGGTAGAAGTCGTGCCCGACCAGCTCCATCTCGTAGAGCGCCTGGTCGAGCGCCATCGGCGCCGCAGCGTGGGTCTTCTCCCGGACCACCAGGGGCCCGTCGCCGTGTACTTCCAGTGAGCCGATCTTCTTGGTGGGTACGGCCTCGCCACTCTCCTGGTCGGCGACGAACGTGCCGTCGCCGTTGTAGCTGGCAGCTCCCGGAACGACGCTGCCGACTTCGGAGGCGGGGATGCGCGCGGTGCCCCGGCGGTCGTGCCGCTTGCTCGCGGCCTTGCGCAGCCGGGCCTCCAGCTTGGAGACCGCGAGGTCCAGCGCGGCGTACGGGTCCCCTGCGGCGGCTTCCGCCCGGACCACGGGGCCGCGGTGGTTCAGCGTGATCTCCACGCGGTCGCTACGGTCGGCCTGACGGGGGTTGAGCTCCTTGGACACCTCGACGTCGAGGCTGATCACCTTGCCGTCGAGCTTCTGGATCTTCTCCAGCTTCTCCGCCACGTGCTTCCGGAACCGCTCGGGAACCTCGGTCTTGCGGCTCTTGACGACGATGTCCACGCAGAACTCCGTTCCGGACCACCCCCGCTGACCAGGGGCGATCCCTTTCCTGTGGCCGACGGTCGGGACACCCCGGCGCCGGCGCTGCGTCGGCTGCCGCCTCGCGATGCGTACTGCCGCACCGTCCGCGAGGCTGCGGCTTTCACCTCCTTCTGCCCCAAGGGGAAGATCAACACCCCAAGTGCTGCCCTCCCTCTCTCCCGAACATAGTCCCGGAGTGTGTATCTCGGCATCCCCAGCGCTCCCATACCTCCGTTCGAGCGAATGCGCCTTCCCTACCTGCGGCAATACACATACGAGCTGATCTACGGGGCGGGCGGCGCCGCCACCACGGCCGCCCCGCAGATCCACCCGCCGACCGCCTCGACGGCTCCGGCGGCCGCCGCCAGCGACGCCCCCGTCGTCACGAGGTCGTCGACCAGCACCACCGGCCCTGCGGCAACCAGCGGTACCGCCGAACGGGCGATCTCCAGCGCACCGGAGAGGTTCGCCCGGCGGGCGGCCCCGGCCAGTCCGGACTGGTCGGCGACCGGCCGCCGCTGCCGCAGCACGGCGGCCACCCGTGCCGGCACCCCGCACCGCCGCAGTTCCCGGGCCGCGGACCGGGCCATGCGGGCGGTGGCGTCGTGCCCCCGCTGCGCCACGGCCCTGCGGGACGAGGGCACGGGGACCAGCAGGAGCACGCCGCCGCGGGCGTCCCTCGGAGCGGCGGGACTCCGAGGGACGGGCGGGCAGGGCGGACCCTGCCGCGGCGGGGGCGGCTGACCCGGCAGGGCGGTGCCGGGACGGCGGACCCCGCCCGTGACCGGGACCGTACGGAGACCGCCGACACCTGCGGGGAGCGCCCCGGCCGTGGACGCCGCCCGCAGAACCGCCGCCGAGAGTGCGGCGCCCAGGGGTCCGGCCAGCCCCAGGGCACCACGCTCCTTGTGCGCGAGGACGACGGCCCGCACCTCGTCCTCGTACCGGCCGACCGCGAAGACCGCGGGAAGGCCCCACGGCTCCGGTGACGGCCGGACGCGCCGCACCGTGGCTGCTCCGCCCAGCAGTCCTCGGCACCGCTCGCACAACTCCGTACGCGGGCGCCCGCAACCCGCGCAGTCCACCGGAAGTACCAGCCCGGCGAACTCCCGCCACCAGCCCCGCATGACTCCACTGTGCGGTCTGCTCCCCCGGCTCGACCAGTCACCCGTACGGGTTGTGGATAACTCGCGCGAAAGCCCGCCAAGCCGGGAATCGCCGCAGGTGAGGGCCGCGAAAGCGTTCAGCGGGGAGAAGTGCCGAGAGGCCGGCCGCGCCCTCGACACCCGGCGCACGCCACGGGACAGCGGCTCGGCGGCCGGCCAGCAGTGGGCTCGGCGGGAAGATCCCGACCGCAAGCGACCCGTAAGCCCCCGGAAGCCCCCGGAAGCGACCGGAAGCCGAGCCGGACAGGGAGCCCGGACACGATCCCGAAGGCGACCCAGCACGAAAGCCCTGCCCGGCCGCCCAGGAACCCCCGCGCCCGATGGCGCCGGCACCCGACACACCGGTACCCGCCCCGCCCCCGCCCCCGAACGCGGCGAGGCGAGCGCGGCCTCAGCCCGGATAGACGGGGCTGACGCCCTTCGGCGAGAGCTGCTTCCAGTTCGCGTCCGCCGGCAGCTGGTAGACGCGCCCCGCGTACGAGGCGAGCAGCGGAAGCTTCGGGTTCTCCGAGGCGGACACCGAGGCCGCCTCGCTGACGCCCTGGAGCGCCGAGGCCGCCGAGCCGTCGGTGTTGACGTACTCGATCCGCTGGGCGCCGCCACGTTCGGCGTCGAGGACCACCAGCCGGCTGGGACCTGCCCAGGACACGGACGTCACGCTCTCCCCGACCGGCGAGAGCGGCCGCAGGTCGTCGACGGAGAACGCCGGGTGCTGGGTACTGCCGGCCCGGACGATCCGGCCCAGCTGGAGCCGGGTGGTGCCGTGGTCCTGGACCACCAGCGCTATCCGCACCCCGTCGGAGGCGACCCGTAGCGACTCCACCCGCCCCTCCAGGCCGGGCACCGGCACTTCGACCGGCGTGCCCATGCCGCCGCTCAGGACGAGGAGCCGCGGGGAGTCCGGGTCACGGTCGGCCACCCACAGGTCGTCGAAGCCGTCCCAGCTCGGAGCGCTCAGGCCGCCGGCCGCCCGGCTGTGGACCAGCGCCTTGCCGAACCCGGTCCCGCCGACGAGTGAGCCCACCACCAGGTCGTGGCCGTCGTCGCGCACCCCCGCGGCGGCCTGCTGGTCGCGCCGGATCGCCACCGAGCCCAAACCCGCCTTGGCGGCGCCGAAGGGCCCCGACACCGGCGTCGCCCGAGGCTCCGAGTCGGCGTCGTCCTCGGGCAGTGCCAGCAGCCGGTGGTCGCCGTCGGCCTCGATGTAGTACGGCCGCGCGTCCCTCCCGACCAGCTTGTCCGAGCCGTACTGCGCAGCCTGCTGCCCGGGCAGCCGACAGGCCGTGGAGCCGTCGGCACGGAGCAGCTCGACCGAGGAGAGCGGCGCCGACGCCTGCGCCTGGACGGTGGCGAACAACTGCGCCGCGAACATCGTGCACCGTGTGCCGCGCAGCCCGTCCGCGGCGCGGTCCAGCCGCACCCGCAGTCGCTGCGAGTCGTCGACGGTCACACCGCCGTCGGACGCCTTGCTGTCGAGCGCGGCCCCGGTCGGCGCCGCGCTGCTCACCACGGGGGCCAGCCAGGTCGTGGGGCCGCCCAGCAGGGCCGACACCGTCGCCACCAGCGGATCGGTCTGGTTGCGCAGGTACACCGGGTCGGCGACCAGGGCCTGTACCGGACCGTCAGAACCGTGCCCGTCAGGGCCCAGCCTGGCGAAATAGTACATATTCACGGAGTGGTATATCCGCTGGAAGTCCGAGTCGGACAGGACGAGCCCGCCGGGCAGCCCGTCGATCCGCCACTGGTTGTCCTGCCGGATCAGGTGGAACTCCGTGTCGAACGGCCCCTGGGACGGCTCGTACGCGTGCTTGGTGTCCACGACGGCCGCCTTGGTGGCCGAGAGGTCCACCATCGCCTCCCCGCCCTTGGCGGAGCCGCCCGTCTCGTGCGAGACCGCCTGGCCGGAGAAGACGGTGATCTTCGCCCCGGGATTCCACTGGACTCCCTTGGCCAGGTACTTGCGGGCGGTGGTGAAGTCGGCCTCGCTGCTGGTGGTGGCCTCCATGAAACCGCTGACGATGGCCGACGGGGTCTCGTCAGGGCTCGGCGGGATGGCGCCGACCCGTACCTGGGTGTCGGAGTCGGCGTGCTGCGTGTCGCCGACCTTGCGCACCTCTCCGCTGCTCGGCATGGAGGCGCAGCCCGCCAGCAGCAGAACTCCGCACAGCGGCAGCAGTCCGGACCGCAGCAGCCGTCGGCCGCCCCCCAACGCACCCATCAGACGTCGTCCTCCCGAACGGCTTCTCTGTGCTCACTGTGCCCCACCACGCGTGCGCCGCTCCCGGGCAGCGCCGCCGGATCGGCCGTCGGCGCCCTGGGAGGCGCCTTCGGCACCGGTGGTATCCGCGGTCCCCGGACGGCGGACCGCCCGCCCGTCGTCCCCTCCTCGGGCCCCGAGGCCCCGGACCCGGCGCGCGGCGCCGGCACGCCCGCCGCCGCTCCGGCAGCTCCGGCCGTACCCGTGGCTCCGGTCGCCCCGCCCGGGCCCGTCACTCCCGACGCCCGCGGGGGAGTCCCCGCCCCGGCCGACGCCCCGGAACGCCCGACGCCGCCCCCTGCCGTCGGTCCCGAGGAACGCAGAGCACGGTTGCGCCGCGAGTCCTCGGGCTCCAGCGGGATGGGCGAGCCGCGCAGGCTGTCGCCGGCCGTCCGCGGCAGCGTCATCCGGAACTGCGAACCGCCGCCCGGCTCGCCCCACGCCTGGAGCCAGCCGCCGTGCAGCCGTGCGTCCTCGACGGCGATGGACAGGCCCAGGCCCGTCCCGCCGGTGGTACGCGCCCGCGCCGGGTCGGCCCGCCAGAACCGGTTGAACACCCGGGTCGCCTCGCCCGGCTTGAGTCCCACGCCGTAGTCGCGCACCGAGACGGCGACGGCACCGTCCGCGGTCGCCAGCCGGACCACCACGTCGCGGCCCTCGCCGTGCTCGATCGCGTTGACGACCAGGTTGCGCAGTACCCGCTCCACCCGTCGCGGGTCCGCCTCGGCGATCACCGGCAGCGCGTCGCCGCGCACCAGCACCCGGCTTCCCTTGCGCTCGGCCAGCGGCTCGTAGGCGTCCACGACCAGGTGCACCACGTCGCGCAGGTCTATCGGCTCGGCCGCCAGGTCGGCGGCGCCCGCGTCGAACCGGCTGATCTCCAGCAGATCCGACAGCAGCGACTCGAAGCGGTCCAGCTGGTTCTGGAGCAGTTCGGCGGAGCGGGCGGTGATCGGGTCGAAGTCGTCGCGGCCGTCGTGGATCACGTCGGCGGCCATCCGCACCGTCGTCAGCGGAGTCCGCAGCTCGTGCGAGACGTCGGAGACGAACCGGCGCTGCATCCGCGACAGGTCCTCCAGCTGCTGGATCTTCACCTGGAGGTTCTGCGCCATCTTGTTGAAGGACTCGCCGAGCCTGGCGATGTCGTCCTCGCCGCTGACCTGCATCCGCTCCTGGAGCCGGCCGGCCGCCAGCCGCTCGGCGATCCCGGCGGCCATCCGCACCGGCGTGACCACCTGCCGCGTCACCAGCCACGCGATGGCGCCGAGCAGCACCACCACGAATATCCCCGCGGTGGCCAGGGTGCCCTTGACCAGGCCGAGGGTCTTCTCCTCCTGGTCGAACGGGAAGAGGTAGTAGAGCTGGTACGTTCCGCCGTTGACGTCGGTCAACCGCTTGCCGACCGCCAGTGCCGGCTTCGGCTTGCTGCCGTCGTCGGTGTGCACGGTCGTGTACTGCTTCAGCGCGCCGGGGTGCTTCCCCACCGCCGTGATCAGCGAAGCCGGGATACTGCGGTCGGGCAGCACACTGCCGGAGCTGCGCGGCCCGTGCGCGTTGGAGCTGCCCTCGCCGAACGTGGGCTCGTCGCCGCTCTTCGGGGTCAGCGCGACGATCCAGTAGACGCCCTTGCCGCCGCTGGCGAACTGCTGCACCAGATCCGTCAGCCACGTCCCGGAGTCGATCGGCCCCTGCGGGGGGCTCGAACCGGTGCCGTCCTGGGACTGGGTGCCCTCGTTCGCCATGTCCTGCGCGATCGAGAAACCACCGGTCGCCTGGTTGGTGGCCGCCTTCTCCTTCGCGTCGAGCAGGCCGTTCTTCACCTGCCCGATGACGACGAAGCCCAGCAGCAGCACCACGCCCACCGACATCAGCAGGGTGTACGAGACCACCCGCAGCTGGAGGTTGCGCCGCCACAGGCGGGTCGCGGGCTGCAGGGGCCGACGCGCCCAGCGCACGCACGAGCGGATCACCGGCATCAGCCCGCGCATGGGATCGGCCAGCCGGCTCTCCAGACGTTCACGCTCGTACGACGCGCACATCTCAGCCCGGCCCCGCCTTGTAACCGACGCCCCGGACGGTCACCACGATCTCGGGCCGCTCCGGGTCCTGCTCGACCTTGGAGCGCAGCCGCTGGACGTGCACGTTGACCAGGCGGGTGTCGGCGGCGTGCCGGTAGCCCCAGACCTGCTCCAGCAGCACCTCGCGGGTGAACACCTGCCACGGCTTGCGGGCCAGCGCCACCAGCAGGTCGAACTCCAGCGGGGTCAGCGCGATGGGCTGGCCGCCGCGCTTGACCGAGTGGCCGGCCACGTCGATCACGAGGTCGCCGATCGCCAGCTGCTCCGGCGTCGGCTCCTCCGCCCGCCGCAGCCGTGCCCGGACCCGGGCCACCAGTTCCTTCGGCTTGAACGGCTTGATCACGTAGTCGTCGGCACCGGACTCCAGGCCCACGACGACGTCGACCGTGTCGCTCTTGGCCGTCAGCATCACGATGGGCACCCCGGACTCCGCCCGGATCTGCCGGCACACGTCGATGCCGTCGCGACCGGGCAGCATCAGGTCCAGCAGCACCAGATCGGGCTTGCTCTCCCGGAAAGCGGCCAGCGCCTTGTCACCGTCGGCGCAGAACGACGGCTCGAAACCCTCTCCGCGCAGCACGATGCCAAGCATCTCCGACAGCGCGGTGTCGTCGTCGACGACCAGGACACGTCCCTTCATACCGACCATCATCCCATTTGCATATCGGTTCCTGTGACCATCGGTGATCGAGGTCACGTACTGCTGTCCATTTCCACGTCATTCGTGGTCGTCCAGCAGTTTCCGTGGCCGTCGATGTCCGTTGACGGTCGATTGACGTTTGTCCGACGACAGGCGCGGACATCGCGCTGACACCAGGCGGCGAGCCTAGTACCTGTCCCGGCTGGACATGCCCCGCTCGCTCCACCGGCACATCCGGCCAGTATGGCCCCGCCCGAGGCGGAGCGGCACCCGAACGCCCGGCCGGACCCCGCCCGACGACGATCTCTCTCCCCCCGACGACGATCTCCTCGCCCGCCGACGATCTCCTCCCCGCCCGGGACCGCCGCAGGCCCCGGGCGGACGCCCCGCCTCCGCCTACCGGCACACCGCCGCGAGCGTCTCCGCCGTCACCGGGGAGACCACGCCGTTCTCGGTCACGATGGCCGTGATCAGCTCCGGCGGGGTCACGTCGAACGCCGGGTTGTACGCCTGCGTGCCCAGCGGCGAGGGGGCCAGATCGGTCACCTCGCTCCCCGCGCGCTGCTCGACCTCGATCGAGGCCCCGTCCGGCGTGTCCAGGTCCACCGTGGTGGTCGGCGCCACGACGACGAAGGGCACATGGTGGTACCGGGCGAGCACCGCCAGCGGGTAGGTGCCGACCTTGTTCGCCGTCGAACCGTCCGCCGCGATCCGGTCGGCCCCCACCAGCACCGCGTCCACCTCACCGCCGGTGAACAGCGAGCCGGCCGCGTTGTCGGAGAGCAGCGTGTACGGCATCCCCGCCCGGGCCGCCTCGTACGCGGTCAGCCGGGCCCCCTGCAGCAGCGGACGCGTCTCGTCCACCCACAGCCGCCGCAGCCCCCCGGCCCGGTGCACCGCCAGCACCACGCCCAGGGCGGTCCCCTCGCCGCCCGACACCAGGGCGCCGGTGTTGCAGTGGGTCAGCAGCCGGAAGCCGCCGCCGGGCACCAGCTCGCCGAGCAGCCGCGATCCGTGCTCGGCCATCGCCCGGCTCGCGACGGCGTCCTCGGCATGCAGCGCGCGGGCCTCCGCGAGCGCGGCGGCCGCGGCCTGCCCCGGCTCGGCCTTCCGGTGGGCCTCCAGGGCCCGCCGCACCCCGTAGCTGAGGTTGACCGCCGTCGGCCGGGCCTGGGACAGCAACTCAGCAGCCTCCTCGACGTCATAGCCGCGTCCCGCCGCGAGCGCCACCCCGTAGGCGCCGGCCAGGCCCAACAACGGGGCGCCACGGACGGCCAGCGACCGTATCGCCGCCACCAGTGCGTGCACGTCCGTGCACACCAACTCGACTTCCTCGTGGGGCAACCGGGTCTGGTCCAACAGCACCAGGACCGGCCCCTCGGGCGGCTCCGCCCAGCGCAGTGCGGGGAGGGCAGCGTTCTCAGCTCGCGTCGCTTGATCAGCCATCCCCTCAGTCTGCCTCCACACGGCGCCCTGACGTGAGCCCGTGACACGATGGCGCTCCGAACAGGCCGTGCAACCCAAAGGGGCAGCCTCCGATGACCGACAATCCGGGCTGGGCATCGCCCGGACCCTCCGACTCCCGCGAGCCGCGAGACGGCGACCGCCCCGATCCGTCCACCCAGGACCCCGATCCGCCCGTCCCAGGCCCTGATCCGTCCGTGCCATCCGCTCCGCATTCATCCGTGCCATCCGCTCCGCATTCATCCGTGCCATCCGCTCCGAACGAGCGGCCCGCTGACGACGCGTCCGCGGACACTTCCGAGGGGTCGGGGGTTCCGGACAGGGTCACGCCGACCGACGGGGCGGAGCCGGCCGACGGTGCCGGGAGAGTCGAACCCGCCGCCGCGTCAGGCGAGTCCGCGGGAGCGGAGCGACAACGGATCGGTGCTGACGACGAGTCCGGCCCGCCATCCGCTCCGCCGGGAGCACCGCCCGCCGGCTGGTCCCACCGACAGCCGCCGCCGCAGGCCGGATGGACCTCCGCCGGCCTTCCGCCGGCCGGGCCTTCGGCTCCTCAGCCGCCGCAGTACCAGGGCGGCCCACGCTGGGGGCCTCAGGTCCAACGACCCGGCGGGCAGCAGTCCGGGTGGCAGCGGCCAGGCCCGGGCGGTGGCTGGAACGGCGGTTGGGGCGCCGGCTGGAACGGGGCTCCGCAGGCCCCCAAGCCAGGCGTGATCCCGCTGCGGCCGCTCGGCTTCGGCGAGATCCTCGACGGCGCGATCAGCACGGTACGCCTGCACTGGCGGTCCGTCCTCCCCCTCACCTTGGGCGTGGGAGCCGTCACCCAGGCCGTCAGCGTCGTCACCCAGCACGCCTATACCGACAACGGCCGTCTCAACAGGCTGACGCACGAGCAGAACCCCTCGATGCACGACATCGTGTCCGCCTACCGCGACGCCTACTGGCCGACCCTCATAGGCGGGCTCCTCATGGCGTTCGGCGTCCTCCTGGTGACGGCGGTGCTGACGACGGTGGTCAGCCGCGCGGTGTTCGGCTGGACGGTGACGGCCTCGGCCATGTGGCGCGACGCCCGGCCCCGCCTGCCCAGGCTGGTGGGGCTCACGTTGCTGATGTCCGTCGGCTACGTGGTAGTGCTGCTGATCGCGATGCTTCCGGGGATCCTGCTCATCGCAGCCGGGTCGGATGATGCGGGCGCAGCACTGACAGTGCTGGGCGCGATCGTCGGTTCGGCCTGTGTCATCTGGCTGTGGGTGCTGCTCTCCCTCGCTCCACCGGCCCTCGTCCTGGAACGCCAGAAGGTCTTCGCGGCCCTGAAGCGCTCGGCCAAGCTGGTGCGGGGCGCCTGGTGGCGGGTCCTGGGCATCCAGATCCTCGCCGCTCTCCTGGCCGTCCTGGCCTCGTCCGTGGCTCAGCTCCCCTTCGCGGGCCTCGCCTCCTGGTTCACCGGCGACAGTGTGCTGACGGACTCCGGCCATCCGGGCTGGACGTACCTCATCATCGTCGGTGTCGGACAGGCGATCGCCAGCGCGTTCACGATGCCGGTCATGGCCGGTGTGATCGCGCTGCTGTACGTCGACCAGCGCATCCGGCGTGAATCCCTCGACATCGAGCTCGCTCAGGCGGCTCAGGCCCAGCAGCGCTGATTCCTTCCCCGTCCCTTTCCTATTCCTTCCCTTCCCGGGCCCGGCCGGCTGGTCTCCCTGCCGGCCGGGCCGGCGGGCGAACTCCGGGGAGGAACGGGGCCTCCCTGACTTACCGGCCTGGCGGGTGGTCCGGGACGGGTCCGGGACAGCCAGCGGCAAGGTGCAACGTCCGGGCCCTGGAAGTGCTGGGTTGCTGGGTGCTGGAGGAGAGGGCGGCCGCAGGAGCATCGCACCCAGCCCCCGGCATGAAGGCGCACGCGAGGCGGCGGGCCCCAAAGGGCACGAAAATGGGCATGAAAAAAGCGTCAGCCCCCGTACTTCAGAAGTACGGGGGCTGACGCTGAATGATTGTTCGGCGGCGTCCTACTCTCCCACAGGGTCCCCCCTGCAGTACCATCGGCGCTGAAAGGCTTAGCTTCCGGGTTCGGAATGTAACCGGGCGTTTCCCTCTCGCTATGACCACCGAAACTCTATCGGGCCACCCCCACATCACACAGGGGCGTCGACAAGGCTCCAGGAACCAGCACGATCTTCAATTAACCAGTTCACCGGTGCGACCTTTCGCAACCCGGGAACCAAACAGTGGACGCGAGCATACATGGACAATCCCTCGGCCTATTAGTACCGGTCAGCTCCACACCTCACGGTGCTTCCACATCCGGCCTATCAACCCAGTCGTCTACTGGGAGCCTTACCCCCTCAAGGGGGTGGGAGTCCTCATCTCGAAGCAGGCTTCCCGCTTAGATGCTTTCAGCGGTTATCCCTCCCGAACGTAGCCAACCAGCCATGCCCTTGGCAGAACAACTGGCACACCAGAGGTCCGTCCGTCCCGGTCCTCTCGTACTAGGGACAGCCCTTCTCAAGACTCCAACGCGCGCAGCGGATAGGGACCGAACTGTCTCACGACGTTCTAAACCCAGCTCGCGTACCGCTTTAATGGGCGAACAGCCCAACCCTTGGGACCGACTCCAGCCCCAGGATGCGACGAGCCGACATCGAGGTGCCAAACCATCCCGTCGATATGGACTCTTGGGGAAGATCAGCCTGTTATCCCCGGGGTACCTTTTATCCGTTGAGCGACGGCGCTTCCACAAGCCACCGCCGGATCACTAGTCCCTACTTTCGTACCTGCTCGACCCGTCAGTCTCACAGTCAAGCTCCCTTGTGCACTTACACTCACCACCTGATTGCCAACCAGGCTGAGGGAACCTTTGGGCGCCTCCGTTACCCTTTAGGAGGCAACCGCCCCAGTTAAACTACCCACCAGACACTGTCCCTGATCCGGATCACGGACCGAGGTTAGACATCCAGCACGACCAGAGTGGTATTTCAACAGCGACTCCACCACGGCTGGCGCCATGGTCTCACAGTCTCCCACCTATCCTACACAAGCCGAACCGAACACCAATATCAAGCTATAGTAAAGGTCCCGGGGTCTTTCCGTCCTGCTGCGCGAAACGAGCATCTTTACTCGTAGTGCAATTTCACCGGGCCTATGGTTGAGACAGTCGAGAAGTCGTTACGCCATTCGTGCAGGTCGGAACTTACCCGACAAGGAATTTCGCTACCTTAGGATGGTTATAGTTACCACCGCCGTTTACTGGCGCTTAAGTTCTCAGCTTCGCCACACCGAAATGTGACTAACCGGTCCCCTTAACGTTCCAGCACCGGGCAGGCGTCAGTCCGTATACATCGCCTTACGGCTTCGCACGGACCTGTGTTTTTAGTAAACAGTCGCTTCTCGCTGGTCTCTGCGGCCACCCCCAGCTCAGAGCGCAAGGCCCATCACCAGGAATGGCCCCCCTTCTCCCGAAGTTACGGGGCATTTTGCCGAGTTCCTTAACCATAGTTCACCCGAACGCCTCGGTATTCTCTACCTGACCACCTGAGTCGGTTTAGGGTACGGGCCGCCATGAAACTCGCTAGAGGCTTTTCTCGACAGCATAGGATCATCCACTTCACCACAATCGGCTCGGCATCAGGTCTCACCCTGCATGGACGACGGATTTACCTACCGTCCGGGCTACACCCTTACCCCGGGACAACCACCGCCCGGGCTGGACTACCTTCCTGCGTCACCCCATCACTTACCTACTACCCCCTCGGATCAGCGGCTCCACCACTCCCCATCACTCCGAAGAGATCAAGGGCGGCTTCACGGCCTTAGCATCAGAGGATTCGATACTGGGCGCTTCATAGCGGGTACCGGAATATCAACCGGTTGTCCATCGACTACGCCTGTCGGCCTCGCCTTAGGTCCCGACTTACCCTGGGCAGATCAGCTTGACCCAGGAACCCTTAGTCAATCGGCGCAAACGTTTCCCACGTTTGAATCGCTACTCATGCCTGCATTCTCACTCGTGAACCGTCCACCACTACCTTCCAGTGCGGCTTCACCCGGCACACGACGCTCCCCTACCCATCACAGCCCCCGTTGGGGGTAATGCTGCAATGACACGACTTCGGCGGTATACTTGAGCCCCGCTACATTGTCGGCGCAGAATCACTAGACCAGTGAGCTATTACGCACTCTTTCAAGGGTGGCTGCTTCTAAGCCAACCTCCTGGTTGTCTCTGCGACTCCACATCCTTTCCCACTTAGCATACGCTTAGGGGCCTTAGTCGATGCTCTGGGCTGTTTCCCTCTCGACCATGGAGCTTATCCCCCACAGTCTCACTGCCGCGCTCTCACTTACCGGCATTCGGAGTTTGGCTAAGGTCAGTAACCCGGTAGGGCCCATCGCCTATCCAGTGCTCTACCTCCGGCAAGAAACACACGACGCTGCACCTAAATGCATTTCGGGGAGAACCAGCTATCACGGAGTTTGATTGGCCTTTCACCCCTAACCACAGGTCATCCCCCAGGTTTTCAACCCTGGTGGGTTCGGTCCTCCACACGGTCTTACCCGCGCTTCAACCTGCCCATGGCTAGATCACTCCGCTTCGGGTCTTGAGCGTGCTACTGAAACGCCCTATTCGGACTCGCTTTCGCTACGGCTCCCCCACACGGGTTAACCTCGCAACACACCGCAAACTCGCAGGCTCATTCTTCAAAAGGCACGCAGTCACGACAGTGCATGCAAGCACACACTGCGACGCTCCCACGGCTTGTAGGCACACGGTTTCAGGTACTATTTCACTCCGCTCCCGCGGTACTTTTCACCATTCCCTCACGGTACTATCCGCTATCGGTCACCAGGGAATATTTAGGCTTAACGGGTGGTCCCGCCAGATTCACACAGGATTTCTCGGGCCCTGTGCTACTTGGGTGATCTCCAAGAGAGCCGTACACATTTCAGCTACGGGGGTCTTACCCTCTACGCCGGGCCTTTCGCATGCCCTTCGCCTACACATACGGTTTCTGACTCTCCGACCGGCCGGCAGACCGATCAAGGAAACTCCCACAACCCCGCTGACGCAACCCCTGCCGGGTATCACACGCCAACGGTTTGGCCTCATCCGGTTTCGCTCGCCACTACTCCCGGAATCACGGTTGTTTTCTCTTCCTGCGGGTACTGAGATGTTTCACTTCCCCGCGTTCCCTCCACACTGCCTATGAGTTCAGCAGCGGGTGACAGCCCATGACGACTGCCGGGTTTCCCCATTCGGACACCCCCGGATCAAAGCTTGGTTGACAGCTCCCCGGGGCCTATCGTGGCCTCCCACGTCCTTCATCGGTTCCTGGTGCCAAGGCATCCACCGTGCGCCCTTAGTAAATTGGCCACAGATGCTCGCGTCCACTGTTCAGTTCTCAAGCCACGACCGGTCACCCACAAACCACACCCGAAAGCATGATCCGACAGGTCCCGATAACACGAAGGAACACCAACGGCATTCCCTCAGGACCCAACAGCGTGCCCGACACCACCACCCCCGACCCCACCGTTCCATACCCCCGAAGAGGTCGTACTAGATCGAGCCGGCGAACCGGCAGTGCCGAATAGTCAACGTTCCACCCATGAGCAACCAGCACCGGACACTCGCCGATGAACTGGCCCCCTGACCACCTTGCGATGGTAGGAAGTGCTCCTTAGAAAGGAGGTGATCCAGCCGCACCTTCCGGTACGGCTACCTTGTTACGACTTCGTCCCAATCGCCAGTCCCACCTTCGACGACTCCCTCCCACAAGGGGTTAGGCCGCCGGCTTCGGGTGTTACCGACTTTCGTGACGTGACGGGCGGTGTGTACAAGGCCCGGGAACGTATTCACCGCAGCAATGCTGATCTGCGATTACTAGCGACTCCGACTTCATGGGGTCGAGTTGCAGACCCCAATCCGAACTGAGACCGGCTTTTTGAGATTCGCTCCACCTCACGGTATCGCAGCTCATTGTACCGGCCATTGTAGCACGTGTGCAGCCCAAGACATAAGGGGCATGATGACTTGACGTCGTCCCCACCTTCCTCCGAGTTGACCCCGGCGGTCTCCTGTGAGTCCCCAGCACCACAAGGGCCTGCTGGCAACACAGGACAAGGGTTGCGCTCGTTGCGGGACTTAACCCAACATCTCACGACACGAGCTGACGACAGCCATGCACCACCTGTACACCAACCACAAGGGGGCTCTGTCTCCAGAGCTTTCTGGTGTATGTCAAGCCTTGGTAAGGTTCTTCGCGTTGCGTCGAATTAAGCCACATGCTCCGCCGCTTGTGCGGGCCCCCGTCAATTCCTTTGAGTTTTAGCCTTGCGGCCGTACTCCCCAGGCGGGGAACTTAATGCGTTAGCTGCGGCACGGACGACGTGGAATGTCGCCACACCTAGTTCCCAACGTTTACGGCGTGGACTACCAGGGTATCTAATCCTGTTCGCTCCCCACGCTTTCGCTCCTCAGCGTCAGTATCGGCCCAGAGATCCGCCTTCGCCACCGGTGTTCCTCCTGATATCTGCGCATTTCACCGCTACACCAGGAATTCCGATCTCCCCTACCGAACTCTAGCCTGCCCGTATCGAATGCAGACCCGGAGTTAAGCCCCGGGCTTTCACATCCGACGTGACAAACCGCCTACGAGCTCTTTACGCCCAATAATTCCGGACAACGCTCGCACCCTACGTATTACCGCGGCTGCTGGCACGTAGTTAGCCGGTGCTTCTTCTGCAGGTACCGTCACTTGCGCTTCTTCCCTGCTGAAAGAGGTTTACAACCCGAAGGCCGTCATCCCTCACGCGGCGTCGCTGCATCAGGCTTTCGCCCATTGTGCAATATTCCCCACTGCTGCCTCCCGTAGGAGTCTGGGCCGTGTCTCAGTCCCAGTGTGGCCGGTCGCCCTCTCAGGCCGGCTACCCGTCGTCGCCTTGGTAGGCCATCACCCCACCAACAAGCTGATAGGCCGCGGGCTCATCCTGCACCGCCGGAGCTTTCCACCCGTCCCCATGCGAGGACAGGTCGTATCCGGTATTAGACCCCGTTTCCAGGGCTTGTCCCAGAGTGCAGGGCAGATTGCCCACGTGTTACTCACCCGTTCGCCACTGATCCACCCCGAAGGGCTTCACCGTTCGACTTGCATGTGTTAAGCACGCCGCCAGCGTTCGTCCTGAGCCAGGATCAAACTCTCCGTGAATGCTTCCAGGTAATCCTGGCAACACCCGCGAAAGAGCGGCACAGTCCAACGGAATAAGCCGGACCGTGCACAGCGTCCTCGCTGTGTGTTTTTCTTCAAAGGAACCTCGTCCTCAGAGATGATCTCCGAGAGACGGGGTATCAACATATCTGGCGTTGACTTTTGGCACGCTGTTGAGTTCTCAAGGAACGGACGCTTCCTTCGGTCACCGTCTCCCGGCTGCCCTCCGGGCTTTCCCTTCGTGTTTACTAGCTTACCCCATTCCCTCGCCGGTTCCTAATCGGCGTTTTCGAAATGAATTTTGGAACACCGAGGCGCACCAAAAATCAGCCCGAAGTACGGGAAGACGTAGGTAGTTGGGTGGCCGCCGGCCGGCGGTGAGGTCCTTCAGGACCCCGTCCGGCGTTTGGCGACTCGGACTACATTACGGACGAGCGGCGGCCGAGTCAAGCTCGACCGCCGCTCAAACGTGGGTTTCCAGCCGACTCAGGTCAGCTCGACCGCGCCGAGGTTGCGCTTGCCGCGCCGCAGCACCAGCCAGCGGCCGTGGATGAGGTCCTCCCGGGTGGCGACGGCGTCCTCGCCTGCGACCTTGGCGTTGTTGAGGTAGGCGCCGCCCTCGTTGATGGTGCGCCGGG